>NZ_JBEPKD010000001.1:0-690621 GCF_040544555.1 Halalkalibacter oceani | reverse complement strand
TAAGGTGTAAACTTAGGAACCGCCGTATACCGAACGGTACGTACGGTGGTGTGGAAGGTCGGCTACTCAACTAATGAGTAACCTCCTATCCGATTCATTCTCATTCGATATCTCCGCTCTTATTGCAAACGGTAGACGACGTCCACGCTTTGGGTGATTTGCACTTCTCCGGCTTCAATGATAGTAGAAGCACTGCTTGAATCGGCAGACTCTTCACGTCCTCCTGAAAAGTCCTGCGTTGGGAAATGCACTTGAGCGGCGCGGTCGGAGATTTGCAGAACCTCGCCCCGGGCTTTGCCGACGCTTTCCGCCATTACATCTGCTTTTGCTCTTGTTTTCTCAATCGCTTGCTTCATCGCTTCATGCTCTGCTGCTTCCGGATTTTCCAGCGCAAATTGGGTATGCTCAATTTGGTTCGCTCCAGCAGCTGCGGCTGCATCAATCAGCTCGCCTAACGTTGCTATTTCACGATATTCGATTCGTAAAATATGCTGAGCACGGTAGCGTTCATTTGTCGTTTCACCGTTTGGTGAATATTGATGCTCCGGATAGACATTAAAACGGGCCGTTTGAATATCCTCTTCCTGAATTCCATGTTCGCTTAACACGTTACGAACCGCCGTCATACGCTCGCCGACTTGCTTTTGCGCTTCTTCGGCAGAATCAGCAAGCGCCTGCGCACCAAGATGCACATAGGCCATATCCGGCTCCACCTTCACTTCGCCGACGCTATTGACAACGATCGTTCCTGTTTGTCCATTGCTTAATTCTTCCGCAGTTGTTGCCTGGTCAGAGGAAAAGCTGAAAACAACGAGAGCGAGTGCTGCGGCGCCAACGATGAAGCCGCCAATTTGTAAGCCTTTTTTCTTTTGTATCATTGCATTTGCCTCCTTTATGAAGAAATGATGTTTATCATAAAACGTCCGAAGTGAAAAGAAAGTTACGTGTTGCTCATTTATTTTTTCCGGTCGGTCTCTTCCTCGGACAGGATTCCTGCTTATTATAGCATCAGCTCCTTTATGAAGGGCGGAAATTTCGTAATATTGCATCAATTTATTCTAAAAAAGATCAAAAACCTTTCTTGGAATGATCATAAATTGGTCATTTTTGTCGAGTAGTGTATGAACCAGGCAGTTAGAAAAACTGTCATCAGAAAAAAGGAGGTGTACCCTGACAGAGCTGCTTTGCCGAAAACAATAAATTGAATTGATCTGAGGAGGAATAGAAATGGTGAAAAAATCAAACCAAAAGGTGTCAAATAATCAGAGACCGAAAAAGGTATTCCCACTACTTGTGACAACAGCGATGCTAGCCGGAACATTTGCTGCGGCCGGTGCCCCGGTATCAGCGGACGAGCTTGAAGCAAAAGCGAAAAATCATGGACAATTCGTCTCGGAAGCAGCAGTTGAAATAGACGGTTCAAATGAAAAAGGTAAGCTGATTCGAGAAATGGCGAAAGAGAAAAAGCACCTTATTGATAAATTCCCAAAAAATGAAGAAGGACAAGCTGATGACGAAGACGGTCAAACAGATGACGAGTCAGAAGCGCCAATTGACGAAGATGGGCAGACAGAGGACGAAGCAGAAGCACCAATTGACGAAGATGAGCAGACAGAAGAGGAAGTAGAAGCGCCGGTTGATGAAGATGGGCAAACAGAGGACGAAGCAGAAGCACCAATTGACGAAGATGAGCAGACAGAAGAGGAAGTAGAAGCGCCGGTTGATGAAGATGGGCAGACAGAAGAGGAAGTAGAAGCGCCGGTTGATGAAGATGCGCAAACAGAGGACGAAGCAGAAGCGCCAGTTGATGAAGATGGGCAAACAGAGGACGAAGCAGAAGCACCAATTGACGAAGATACGCAAACGGAAGAGGAAGTAGAAGCACCGGTTGATGAAGATGGGCAGACAGAAGAGGAAGTAGAAGTACCGGTTGATGAAGATGCGCAGACAGAAGAAGAAGTAGAAGCGCCAGTTGATGAAGATGCGCAAACGGAAGAAGAAGTAGAAGCGCCAATCGATGAAGATGGGCAGACAGAAGAGGAAATAGAAGCGCCAATCGATGAAGATGGGCAGACAGAAGAAGAAGTAGAAGCGCCGGTTGATGAAGATGGGCAGACAGAAGAGGAAGTAGAAGCACCGGTTGATGAAGATGCGCAAACGGAAGAGGAAGTAGAAGCACCGGTTGATGAAGATGCGCAGACAGAAGAGGAAGTAGATCAGTTTGATACGCTTATTTATGATACTTATAGCTCCATCATAAATGGGTATGCAGACCTGATCCAATTCCAAGGGCTTTATATCCAGAACCTCTTTGCTGAGAACGGTTCAACAGAAGATGGAACCGGGGAAGCCCCTGAAGTTCCAGTAGAAGAAGTAACGGAGGATCCTGTTGAAGTTCCAACAGAAGAAGGAACTGAGGAAACCCCAGAAACGCCGGTAGAGGAAGGTAACGAAGAAACGCCAGAAGCGCCGGTAGAGGAAGGTAACGAAGAAACGCCAGAAGCGCCGGTAGAGGAAGGTAACGAAGAAACGCCAGAAGCGCCGGTAGAAGAAGGTAGCGAAGAAACCCCAGAAGCGCCGGTAGAAGAAGGTAGTGAAGAAACCCCAGAAGCGCCGGTAGAGGAAGGTAACGAGGAAACGCCAGAAGCGCCGGTAGAGGAAGGAACTGAGGAAACGCCAGAAACGCCGGTAGAAGAAGGTAACGAGGAAGCTTCAGAAACACCGGTAGAGGAAGGTAACGAGGAAGCGCCGGCAGATGACGAAGCTTCTGAGCAAGCAGAGGAAGAAGTGGAAGCGCCTGTTACGACGTTGGATAAATTGGTTCATTATTACCAAGAGCTAAAAACAGCGTATTCCAACTTTATCTCATTTCTAAAATAAAAGAGTAAGACAGCTTTTGCAGATAAGCCCCTGGTAGAGTCATCTCTATCGGGGGCTTTTCTAACTATTTTTTTAAGGATGGCAAGGAGGGGAATGACTTGTATTCTCTTTTTTTGACAAACTTACTGTATTCTTCTTATGAAATTACCCCCTTGAAGGAGTTTAGGCCCGCTACCTTTCTGCTTAAGCTGGCCAGCGTTGTTTTAGATGGGAACGAATCTTTTTTTGTGAAGGTTCAGCAGCCTGAAAAGCGGGAAACGAAAGATAGATTTGGCCTGTTTGCAGGAAGACCTATATCAATCGACTCTTGTCGTCGTTTTTTAAATTGTCTATCTTATAAAAGGCGAATAGAAAAATAGGTTTGCTTTTAAGGGAGTGATCGGTATGCTAAAGATTTTGGTAGCAGACGATGATTTGAACATTCGGAATATTATCCTTCATTATTTAGAAAAGCAGTGCATGAATGTCCTTCATGCCGATAATGGAAAAGCTGCGCTTGAATTAGTCATAAACGAGAAGCCTGATCTTGTTGTTTTGGATTTGCTGATGCCTGAAATGGACGGCTATGATGTTTGCCGGGAAATAAGACGGCGCTCAGAGACGCCGATTATTATGCTGACGGCAAGCGGCGATGAATTTGACCGTGTGCTCGGTTTGGAGCTCGGGGCGGATGACTATATGACAAAGCCGTTCAGTCCACGTGAACTGGTGGCCCGGATCAAAGCGATTTTACGCAGAGCGGAAGGAACGCAGCAGTGCTACCATCCACCGTCTCAACAAGCAGCAACGTATGATTATGGTCAGATCTTGATTGATATTAACCGGCGGGAAGTGGTCGTGAAAGGTCAAAAGATTGCTCTTCGTCCGAAGGAATTCGACCTGCTCGTCTATCTGGCGAAAAACCCGGGAAACGTCTATACGCGGGAAGTACTGCTTGAACAAGTATGGGGATATGATTTCCTTGGCGACATTCGCACGGTCGATACCCATATTAAAAAAATCAGAGCGAAATTAGAAAAGGTTAACTGCGAAGCAATACATACCGTCTGGGGAGTCGGCTATAAATTTGAAGCTCCATAGGGTGGTTGCTTTTATAAAACATTCATGCTACCTTAAAGAGCGTGATTTACACTAACTATGGTTGATGGAAGGTGATGATTTCAGGCGCTGTACATCAGTGACTGTGGCTGACGATCTTTCTTGTGTCGCTGCACAATAGAACTTTATCGTCAGGCTTTCCATGCTGCTTTGGACTTGTTTTAGACAAGTTCATTTGAAAAGAGGAGCACACATGAAAAAGATTTTGAAAAGAACGGCTGTTGTAATCGCTATTTTACTCGTATTTATGTTTTTCAATAACAGCTCGTTTTTTGTAAGTCCAACTTCATCGGAGCCGCTTTTGCTTGCTCATCGCGGCCTTAGTCAAACATTCCCGCTGGAGGGAGTCGGAAATGATACGTGCACGGCGGAGCGCATCTATGAGCCGGAGCATCCGTACCTTGAAAATACGATCCCTTCAATGGAAGCTGCTTTTGAATTAGGGGCGGATATCGTCGAACTTGATATTCAGCCGACATTGGACGGGGAGTTTGCCGTTTTTCACGATTGGACCGTTGATTGCCGAACGGACGGGTCGGGAGTGACAAGGGAAATGACGATGGAAGAGCTGGAGCAGCTTGATATCGGCTATGGCTATACGGCCGATGGCGGAGAAACCTTTCCTTTTCGCGGGCAGGAGCCTGGACAAATCCCGACATTGAAGGAAGTGCTGGACACGTTCCCGGAGCAGGCCCTTCTAATTCATATAAAAAGCAATGATCCGACAGAGGGAGACATGCTTGCTGATTATTTGCTGGAGAACGGGAGAGACCTCGACACGGTTACCGTGTACGGCGGAGATGAGCCGGTTGCCCGCTTGAAGGAGCTGCTTCCTGATGTGCGGGTGATGTCAAAAGAAACGATGAAAGCTTGTCTTGTTCCATATTTGGCTGTCGGCTGGACAGGTTACATGCCGGCTGCCTGCGAAAATACGCAGCTCCACCTTCCTGAGACGATTGCGAAATGGCTCTGGGGCTGGCCAACGAAATTTGTTAACCGGATGGATGCTGCCGACACAAGGGTGATACTCGTCGCCGGGGATGGTGGTTTTTCCGAAGGCTTTGACTCTAAAGAGGATGCAGAACGTATTCCGCCTGATTATCACGGTGGAATATGGACGAACCGGATTGACAAATTAGTCGCTGAATAAGAATGAGGAGCTGGGCATAAGGGTGTTTTTCTACCTTTTGCCGAGACGCTGGAGGATGACTCGACGTTCGGGTCATTCTCTTTGTTAAATGATTAAGAAAGGATAGAAGTTTCGGGTGGATTCGAGGAAGGGCGGCGGCTTCGCACGTTACGCAGATGGCTGAAAAAAGCCCGATTTAAGCCATCCTTAAAAGATGGTAACGGCTCCGCACGCCGCTTCTAAGAAAAGCCGCTACGCGGTTTTCTTATGTGAATAAGTGGAAGGATTTGCCAGTTTCGTCTTGTCAAGCCGGAGCGTCTTTTAGTAAAATTGGAGATAGTAAAATGAGGTGACTTTATGACGCACCAATCGACTCCGCTTAAAACGAAAGAAACGCTGCTTGTGACAGCCGTCGCTTTAGGTATTTTGCTTAATCCGCTTAACACAACGATGATTTCCGTTGCCCTGGTTCGTTTGCAGGAGGAGTTTTATCTAACATTTGCCGATGTGACATGGCTGATTTCAACGTATTATTTAGTCAGTGCGATCGGGCAGCCTCTGCTTGGCAAATGGAGTGACTTGTTCGGCTGTAAAAAAGTATTTATGATCGGCTTGCTGCTTGTGACGGTGTCCTCGGCTCTTGCGCCGTTGTCACCGAGCTTCGGCTGGCTGATCGGCTTTCGCATTATTCAGGCGTTTGGCAGCTCGGCGCTGTTTCCGGCCGGTATGGGAATCATCCGTAACCGAATTACGTCACATCAGGCGAAAGCGCTCGTGATTATTTCGATCTTTTCCAGCACTTCGGCGGCTTTCGGCCCTTCGCTCGGCGGGCTTTTGCTGCATTACGGGGATTGGCCCCTTATTTTTTTATGTAATTTCCCGTTTATTATCGCCTCCTTTTTGCTCGCCTGGCGTCTGTTCCCGAGCGATCCCACACCATCACCCGGCGGCAAGGCGCGGATGGACTGGGGAGGGGTGGCGTTGTTTTCTGCGGCGATCTTCGTATGGCTGCTGTTCTTTCTTGAACTTGCTGAAGGCTTCAGCCCCTGGCTGCTTGCGCTTAGCGCGGCATTATCGCTTGTCCTCTACCGCTATGAACTGGACCGAAACGAGCCGTTTATCAATGTCGGTTTTTTGAAAAAAAATATGAATGTAACGCTGATTTATGCCCAGTATATTTTGACCAATATGGCATTTTATTCGATTATGTTCGGCGTCCCGTCCTATTTGCAGCAGGCGCAGGGGATGGATCCGCAAAAGACGGGGCTGGTTATGCTGTCGATTGCCGGCTTCAGCGTATTGGTCACTCCGATTGTCGGCCGCTGGATTGAACGGAGCGGCTCAAGGCCGTCGCTGATCGTCGGCACGGCGTCCGTCGTGGCAGGAAGCATGCTGATGCTTATTATTCGCGATCAAACAAGTGTCGCCGTCATTTTTCTCGTCCTATGTGTACTTGGTATCGCCAACGGCTTCAATAATTTGGGCATGCAGACGGCGCTTTATGATTTTGTTTCGAAGGAGGAAACCGGCATCGCTTCCGGGCTTTTCATGACCTCGCGATTTATTGGCACGATTTTATCTTCCAGTCTGCTGGCGGCGCTTTTCGGCCAGACGATCACGACCGGGAATATGCACAGTATGGCGTGGGTTTGCGCAGCACTGGGACTGGTGATGTTCGTCTTGACGCTGCGCCTGCCGCGGGCGGCATGAAATGAAACTAGATTCATAGTGAAGCTTTCGCTGCACCTAGAAACTCCCGTTGCTGTTATGCAGCCGGGAGTTTCTGTTTGCCGTGATATTTGGCCAATCATTTTTTCATTTTAATCCGTAGCCTTGCTTTAAAATAAACTCCTTTAATTTAATTCCGCGCTGTCGGCTCATGTAGTCTGAGATTTGCTTTGTCCAGCCTGTTGTCTTTCTGCCATTCGTCCGTTTCGTGTAATAGGCAGCTGATCGTTTTTCGTATTCTAGCAATCCTGTGGGAATATGCTCAGTCTGGTAGGTTTCTTCATGAATGACGACGTTGGCCGGCAGTCGCGGTTTCTGTTCCGGGATTTCGGCAGGATAGCCGAGACACATGCCAAATAAAGGGAAGGTGTAAGGTGGCAGCTTTAACAGTGCCGTCACCTCATCAAAATTATTGCGGATTTCGCCAATCATCACCCCGCCGAGTCCATAGGATCTGGCGGCGATCAATATATTTTCCCCGACCAGGGCGGTGTCGACAGCGCCGACAACAAGGTCGTTCGTTTCTTCAATATTCAGTGGTAAATTGTTCATTACACCAGCTTGATAGAGACGGTAGTAGTCGACGCAAAGAACGAGAAAAACGGGACAGTTCGCTACATATTTTTGCCCGGCGCATACGTTGGACAACGCTTGCTTTTTACCCGGGTCTTTCACGGCGATGATACTATATGCCTGGACATTGTGGCTTGACGGCGCCCATTGGCCTGAGCGGAGAATATCGTTGAGAACCGCTTCCGGTATGCTTTCATCCGTGTATCTTCTAATCGAGCGATGGCTTTGTAATAACTGTGTCACTTCATTCATCCGCCTTTTCCTCCTCTTCATTTTCTATCGCTTATTATAGAAGGAAGCACGGAGAACGTTGGTTGATTCTGTCAGATTTTCTTCCGTACTAATTTGAGGAAAAACAGTAGACGTGTTGTGAAATGATTGATCAGTTTGCTATGATGAAACCACTTTTGAGAGGTTGGAAAACTGTGGAGGGGAGAATGAGTGAATATGGATGAACTGGTAAAACAGCTTCCGATCGGCCTTGTCATAACCGGTGATCACGGCGCTATTATGTATCATAATGACCTGGCGTTCAGTATGGTAGCGGGCCAGCATGAAACCTTGATCGGATGCCCGATCTGTCAAGTGATCCCGGAAAGTAATATTATTAAGACGATCAAGAAGGCGCAGCCTTCGCTTTCCCTTGCAAACTCGAATAAAAAGAATCCAAAAATACTGTACGAGTATCCAGTTGAATGGGATGGGCAAAAAGCGGGCGCGACATTACTGTTTCACAGCAGCTTTGTTGAGCATATGGCTTATTTCGTTGACAAAATCAACGAGATGAAGCAGGAGCTTCAATTGATTATGAGTTTAGTTGGTGAATTAGTGACGATTACCGATGAGCAAGGAACCATTTTAAAGGTCAATGAAGCATGTGAGCGGATGATGGGCGTATCAAAAAAGGATTTCATCGGCAAACCAATGGATTTTCTTGAAAAAGAAAAGATTGTCAGCCATTCTTCAACGAAACAAGTGATCAAAGAAGGAAGAAAGGTCACGGTGACCCAAACGACGAAATCCGGAAGAAGGCTGCTCGTAACCGGTCATCCGATATTTAATGAAGAGGGAAAGCTGACGAAGGTGATCAATATTTCCAAGGACATTACCGAAACTGACCTGATTTCCAAGGAATTACAGGAAACGAAGAAATTGATTGACTATTATGAAAGTGAGCTCCACAAAAAAGAGACGAACGGGCAAAAGCCGCTTATCAAATCAAAGCAGCTAAAGGCTGTCTATGATTTGGCGGAGAGGATTCAGGATTTGGATTCAACCGTGCTGCTGCTCGGTGAAGCCGGCGTCGGAAAAAGGACGCTTGCGACGTATATTCATTCAACTTCAAAGGTAAGAAAAAATCATCCGTTTGTCGAAATCAATTGCGGGACGATTCCGGAAGCATTAATCGAAGCTGAATTATTTGGTCAGGTGGAAACGGGCGGGGAAGGAAAGCAAGTTGAAAGACAAGGCTGCATAAGAGAGGCGGATCAAGGGACGCTTTTTCTGAATGACATTGATGAATTGTCTCTTCCCGTGCAGGTGAAATTATTAAAAGTAATGGAGGAGAAAAAGGTGATTCCGGTAGGCGGTACCACCGCGGTAGATGTCGATGTCCGGATCATCGCGGCAACGGAAAGGGATTTGGAAGAAATGGTTCGGGCGAACCGATTTCGCAGAGAGCTGTACTATTTAGTAAACACTGTGCCGATCATCATTCCGCCATTACGTGAGCGTAAAGAGGAGCTGCCGTTTTTTATCCAGTCGTTTCTCGAGTATTATAATCGTAAATATCACTATGAAAAAAAGTTTGATAAAGAGGTGATCCAGGCTTTTTTGAAAAATGACTGGGCAGGAAACATTCGTGAATTGCAAAACGTGATTGAAACAGTGGTTGTCACCTCGGCTGATGATGAAATTACATTTGACCAGCTTCCTGACAAGATCAAAAACGCGACCTTAGCCAATGAGGACTTCTCCGGTCAAACATTAAAAACAGCGGTCGAAGAATTTGAAAAGAATATCATTGCGAAAGCATTAAAAAAATCAAGGACACTTAAGGAAGCAAGTATCGTTTTGGGAATTGATGCTTCAACGTTAACGAGAAAAGTAAAGAAATTCAAGCTTAAAATTGCAGAACCACAATGATAAATTGCGGTTCTGCAATTTTTTTGTAAGCAAGGATAGCAACAGAGATGTGGAGAGTTTTTATAAATGCCATCTTGCAAAAATGCAATCACCACAAATTTGGAAAAAGAATAGTGGCAAAAGATCTGACATAGTCTGAAGATTCATGAAATTTATTCAGTAAAATCATCATCAAGCAAAAAGAACATGAAAACAAGGAGTGTAGGCAGATGAAATTAGTCGGCGTCGATGTCGGAGGAACGTTCACAGATATTATGTACACAGATACAATCACGAAACTGACGTGGATCAACAAAGTTCCTACGACATTGGAGGATCCTTCAATCGGGGTCGTTCAAGGAATCATGGAGCTATGCGAGCGTGAAGGAATTGACGGAAATGAGATCGATCATGTGTTTCATGGCACGACGATTGCGACAAACGCCATTTTAGAAAATGATGGAGCGGTTACCGGGATGGTGACGACAAAAGGGTTTCGCGATATTACGCATATCGGCCGCCATCAGCGCCCACAAAATTATTCGATTATGCAGGAAATTCCGTGGCAGGACCGTCCCCTTGTGGCACGACGACATCGGAAAGTCGTCAGTGAACGACTCGTCTCGCCAAAGGGAGAGATTTTGACGCCGCTGAATGAAGAAGAAGTCCGGGCCGCCATCCAGGAGCTAAAGGCGGAAGGGGTAGAATCGATTGTTGTTTGCTTCTTATTCTCCTACATTAACCCGGTACATGAAGAGCGAGTGAAAGAAATCATAAAAGAGGAGTATCCGGAAGCATTTGTGACAACCTCGGCCGATGTATCGCCGCAGTTCCGTGAATTTGAACGCTTTACGACGGCATCAATTAACGGGTTTGTCGGGCCGAAGGTAAAAAAATATATCGACAATTTGAAAACAGGTCTAAAAAAAGCGGACTTGGAAGCGGACCTTCATATCATGTGCTCCAATGGCGGGGTCGGCACGGCGGAAACCGTAGCTGCCAAGCCGGTTAATACATTGCTTTCAGGTCCGGCAGCCGGAGTGCTTGGCGGAAGCTGGTCCGGTGAACTGTCCCAGAAGCAAAAGCTGATTACGTTTGATGTCGGCGGTACAAGTGCCGATATCGGCATCATAACCGAGCAGGGCATTGATGAATCCTCGGCAAGAGATACGTGGATCGCCGGCTATCCGGTGATGGTGCCGATGATCGACATTCATACAATCGGCGCGGGCGGCGGCAGCATCGCTTACGTTGATCAGGGAGGAGCGTTTAAAGTCGGGCCGCGCAGCGCCGGCTCAAGACCGGGACCGGCCAGCTATGGACATGGCGGTGCGAAGCCGACAGTGACCGACGCTAATGTTGTCCTCGGCCGCCTCGATGAAAGCCATTTTCTTGGCGGCTCGATGAAGATTTACGCCCAGGAAGGTTTTCGCGTCATGGAAGAGCTCGCCTCACAGCTGAACTTGTCAGTCAATGAGACGGCTGAAGGCATCTTAACGATCGTCAACAACAACATGGCCAATGCGATTCGCGAGAAGACGATTCAAAAAGGACATGATCCGCGTGAATTTACGCTCGTCGCCTTTGGTGGGGCAGGACCTCTCCATGCAGTTGATGTCGCACGCATTCTCAATATCCCGGAAGTCATCATTCCCCCGCATCCGGGGATTACCTCGGCGACGGGGCTGCTGACGACTGATTTGAAATATGATTTGATCAAAACGGAATTCATGCGCAGTCCGGAACTGGATTTAGAAAAGCTGAACACGGATCTCGACTTATTAAGGAAGCAAATTATCGGGCAACTAAAAGCAGACGGCTTAAGCGCCAACGAAATCGAGCTTGCTTTTACAGCAGATTGCCGCTATGTCGGTCAAGGCTATGAATTACGCGTCGCCTTGCCGCAAGGTGACATAACGACGGACAACATTGAAGAAACATGGACTGCTTTTCATCAGCTTCACCAGGCGGAGTATGGTCACTTTTTTGAAGGAAGTCCGATTGAAATTGTCAATGTCCGCGTAACAGGCAAAGGGGCGATGCCGAAAATTCAACCGCCAAGCGTTTCAAGCGACTATACAGTGGAAGAGGCGTTAATAAAAAAAGGAAAAACGGTTTTTCGCAAGGATGGCGAGTTAAAAGAAATCGAAACGAGCTTCTATCAGCGGGAAAAACTGCCGGCTGGAGCAGTGATTGCCGGTCCGGCGATTATCTTCCAAAAAGACACGACAACGATTATGCCACCTGACTGTCAAGCGCTCGTCGAGGAAAATGGAAACATGATGATTACGTTAGGAGGAGGAGCAAAATGAGTGTACTAGAAAGCAAGGCGGCGATTGATCCGATTACCTCACAGGTGATTCAGGGAGCATTGGAAAACATCGCGATCGAGATGGGTCATAAGCTAGCGCGGATGTCCTATTCCAGTATTATTCGCGAATCCGAGGATTTTGGCTGCGCCCTCGTCGATATGAATATGCAGCAGCTTTGTGAATCAACCGAAAGTACACCATTGCAGTCCGGTCCGATCCCAGGTTATGTAAGGGGGATTAAAAAAATCTTTGCGGAAAGGGGACAGGAATTCGCCCCTGGGGATGTCATTATGCACAATTCCACTTATCATGGGGCCTCGCACGGTCCAGATATTGGAATTTGTATCCCGGTATTTTATGAAGGGCAGCTGATCGGCTTTTCAGTGACGACGGCTCACCATCTTGATATTGGTGCGTTAACGCCAGGGAGCTGCGGAATTGTCGATGCCGTTGATGCCTATGCGGAAGGCTTGCAATTTAAAGCAATCAAAGTCTATGAGAACGGTCAAAAAAATGAGCAGGTATGGAGCATGTTAAAGGATAATATCCGTGCTTCGGCAATGGTGGTCGGGGACATTGAGGCCCAAATTGCTGCCGCCCGGATCGGTGCGGAACGATACATTGACATTATTGAAAAGTATGGAATCGAGACTGTGCTTGCCGCGAGTGAAGATTTAATGAAGTATTCGGAAACGATGCTGCGAAACGCGATCGAAAATTTACCGGATGGCACCTATCAAGCAGAAGGCTTTTTAGACGGCTACCTCGACAGCGATGATCCGGCTGAGAAAAACTTGAAAATTGCCGTTGCGCTTACGGTAGAAGGAAGCAGCATCAAAATCGATTTAACGGGCACCTCCCCGCAAATTAACAAGCCGATCAATATGCCATTTGAGGGAACGGTTGACTGCGCAATTTATTTAACGCTGCGTTCGATACTCCTGGACTCGGAAACTTATGGACATATTCCGCAAAACGCCGGGCTGATTCGGCCGATTGAGATTTACGCCCCGAAAGGAACGTTATGTAATCCGATTTTCCCGGCGCCAACGATTGCCCGTTTTTGTCCGGGAAACCTCGTCGCCGACACGCTGATGAAAGCACTTGGTGAAGTCGTGCCGCATCAGGTCAGTGCCGGAGTCGGCAATTTACAGGTCGTTTCCTACAGCGGATTAAATGAAGAAAATTATTGGGTGTTCATGGACATCATGGAAGGCAGCTACGGCGGAAGAAACGGACAAAAAGGAATGGATGCTGTTGATACGTTGTACGCTAACACCCGAAATAACCCGATTGAGGACATTGAATCGCATTATCCGCTGCGCGTCAATCGCTATGAGCTGCGGGAGGAAGCATGCGCCGCCGGGAAAGATCGCGGCGGAATCGGCTCGATTAAAGAAGTGACTTTTTTAGAAGATGGCAGCTTGTCGATTGAAGCTGATGGTCATCATTTTGCACCGTGGGGGTTTCTTGGAGGGAAGGATGGCTATGTCGGCGGAGTGATTTTACATCCAAACACAGAACGCGAGCACCATTTACCTTCAAAAATTCCGAACACGCGTATGAAGGAGGGAGATACGATTCAGCTCATCGGGCCGAGCGGTGGAGGGTACGGGCATCCTTATGAACGTCAGCCGAAGCTTGTGCTTGAGGATGTCATCGACGAATATATCACGGTCGAAATGGCGGAAACACAATACGGCGTCGTGATTGAAAACGGACAAATTAATGAAGAGAAAACGAGAGCTTTACGTGGCGCATAAGTGTCTTACGAATAAAACAACAACGACATTAGAAACAGGAAAGGGCGTAGGATGAAACAATTATTCCGGGTTAATCGTCAGCGCATGATGAAACGGTTGGAACAACTAGCAGAGATTGGCAGAACAGCAGAAGGGGGGGTGACGCGAGAGGCGTTAACAATCGAAGATCATCAGGCACAAATGCAGGTGACGAAATGGATGGAAGAAGCGGGATTAACCGTTTATCACGATCATTTTGGTAATCTAATCGGCCGGAAAAACGGAAACAATCGACATGCACCAGCGGTAATGATCGGCTCGCATATTGATACCGTTCCGAATGGAGGGATGTTTGATGGCACCGTCGGGGTGATCGCCGGTATCGAAATCGCGCAAATTTTAAAGGAAGCGGCAGTCACGCATGATCACCCGCTGGAGGTCGTCGCTTTCCTTGACGAGGAAGGAACCCGATTTTCCGGTGGATTGTTCGGCAGCCGCGGGATGGTCGGAAAAGTCAGCCAGGAGGAATTATGGAAAACGGATGAAGCGGGGGTGAGCCGTCTTGAAGCGATGCGTTCCTTCACTCTGGAGCCGGAAAAATGCGGGGAAAGCGTTCGTGGCCCGGGTGAGGTGAAAGTCTATCTTGAAATGCACATTGAGCAAGGCCCGTTTTTGCAGGCGGTGAACGAGCCGGTAGGAATTGTCAGAGGGATTGCTGGTCCGGCCTGGTTTACAGTGAAATTACGTGGAGAAGCCGGGCATGCCGGTACGGTTCCGATGTCATTGCGGATTGATCCCGTCGCCGGCGCGGCGGAGCTGATCGCGAAAATTGAGCAGATTTGTTCGCAGGAGGCGGAGGCGGCGACCGTCGGGACGGTTGGAAAGATTAGGGCATTTCCCGGCGGAGCGAATGTCA
Source organism: Halalkalibacter oceani (assembly GCF_040544555.1). NCBI lineage: Bacteria > Bacillati > Bacillota > Bacilli > Caryophanales > Bacillaceae > Halalkalibacter > Halalkalibacter oceani. The sequence goes on along the minus strand of NZ_JBEPKD010000001.1, from coordinate 676,119 downwards.
TTGCCGAAGAAGTACAGTTCAGCCTTGATATTCGCGATACCGATTTGGAGAGAAGAACAGCGCGAATAGAGGAGGTTAAAGCAGCGGCGCACGCTATTGCAGAAAAGCGCGGCTTACAGCACGAGTTAATTTGCCATCTTATTCAGCCGCCGGTTGAGTGCTCCGAGCATGTGGTAGCAAGAATGCAGGAAGCAGCGAAGTCACTCGGATACGCGCCGCCGTTGATGATAAGCGGTGCCGGCCATGATGCGATGATGATGAAAGAGATCACAGATATGGGGATGATTTTTGTTCGCTGTCAGGATGGAATCAGCCACAACCCGAAGGAGTGGGCGGAGATTGAGGACATCTCCAAGGGAGCTTCGATCCTGCTGGAAACGACGTTGCATTATCTTGCTTACCAATAAAATAAGCAGTATGGAGGGAGTTTATACGATGAGTCAGAAAAGAGAAGTAAGTTTACAGGGAAAAGATATTATGCCTACTTTAGACAAGGAAAGAAATATTTCGACTTTCGGCTTCTTCTTCTTATGGGTAGGGATTGCCGTACAGCTTGCGACTTTTACGACGGCAGCTCAGCTTTACCCCTCCTTATCTCCAGGTCAGATCGTAACCGCGGCGCTGTTGGGAAATTTAGTGGTTGCCGCGTTGCTCGTGCTGCTCGGTGACTTCGGGATTAAATACGGGATTCCGTACGCGGTTTATATCAGGGCGTGCTTCGGTTATTTAGGGACCCACATTCCTGCGACAGTCCGGGCGATTCCAGCCATATTCTGGTTCGGTTTTCAAACATGGATGGGGGCCTTCGCCTTAAATGAAATTACGACCATTCTTTTTGATTATTCCAATTTGACCTTGTTGATTATCTTATTCGGTGCGATCCAGATTATTAATACAGCAATGGGAATCGATGCAATTAAAAAGTTTGAAATTTTGGCGGCTCCAAGTATTTTAATAATCGGAGTCTACTTGCAGTATTTAATTATGACCCAATTCGATATCACCTTCAGCTCGCTTTTCGCCCTTGAAGGTGATGGAGGGCTTTCACTTGGATACGGCATCGTTGTCTTCATGGGAATGTACATCACGATGGCCCTTAACGCCTCAGATTTCACGAGATTTTTGAAAGTAAAAAACGCGGATAAGAAAGGCTCGTGGTTTAAAGCGAATAAAGGGAGTGCCGTGAGTCAAGTGTTAGGCTTATTAAGCTCGATGATTTTGTTTACGATTATCGGCATGACCAGCGGCGTGGCGACAGGCAACTGGAATCCGATTGAGACGATGACCGCCGTTCTCGGAGAAGGCAGCCCGCTTGTACTTGTGCTTTGTCTCGCATTTGTTATTTTGGCCCAGTGGTCGACGAATATCAGCGCGAATTTACTCCCGCCTGGTTACATTATTGTCAATTATTTTCCGAAGAAGATTACATTTGCAACGGGGGCGATCATTGCCGGCACGATCGGCTTAGTGATGCAGCCGTGGGCGTTCGCCGATGCCCTGCCGCAAATTTTGATCATCATCTCCGCTCTCTTATCACCAATTGCCGGCATAATGTTTTGCGACTATTACTTCCTGCGCAAGCGCCAGCTTAATATCGAGGAGCTGTATCAATCCGGAGGGCAATATGAATATTGGAATAATGTAAACCCGGCCGCGCTGATTGCTTATGTCCCGGCAGGTCTCTCTGTTTTCTTTTTTCCTGACTACGGATTCTTTACAGCGTTTCTTATTTCAAATGCCCTCTATTACCCGTTGATGAAATTTTGGATTGCGAAGAAATACTACCAGCCGGAAATTTTCGGGAAAATCGAAGTTCAGCATTCATTGGCGCAGCAGCAGCCTGTTGAAAAGAAGGAGGCAATATAACGTGAAAATAAAAGTCATCAATCCGAATACGACGTGGGAAATGACAAAGGGCATCGCCGACGCTGCTGAAAGTGTCAGGCGTCCGGATACGCAGATTATCGCCGTCAGCCCGGAAATCGGCCCAGCCTCAATTGAATCCTTTTATGATGAATATTTAAGTATTCCCGGTGTGCTTGAAGAGGTGAAAAAAGGAGAGGAGGAAGGAGTCGATGCTTATGTGATTGCCTGCTACGGAGACCCGGGCCTGCAGGCAGCGCGAGAAGTGACGGAAGCCCCCGTAATCGGCATTGCGGAAGCTTCCTTGTATATGGCATCAATGCTCTCCGCCCGTTTTTCAATTGTAACTGTGCTGCCAAGAATTAAGACGATGCTTGAAGAGCTTGTTGACGGCTATGGCATGAGCAAGCGTGTGCTCAATATCCGGACGACACCGATGTGCGTCCTTGATTTCGAACGTGATCCAGAGAGAGGAATGGAGCTCCTGCGACAGGAGGGACGCAAAGCTGTTGAAGAGGAGAATGCCGAGGCGATTCTACTCGGATGTGCGGGGATGGCTGAATTTGCCAATGAGTTAGAAGAGGAATTGCAGGTGCCGGTTATTGACGGTGTGGTCGCCGCAGTGAAGTTTGCCGAAGCGATCGTCGACCTCGGAAAAACGACGAGCAAATTAAAAACCTATAAAGCACCTGAAACAAAACAATTTATCGGAATGCTCGCCCCGTTTGGAAGCAAGGCGTAACCTTTGACTCAAAGGCTTACCACGAAAAGGGAATGTTTTTCCTTTTCGGGTAAGTCTAAACATTTTTATTCGTAATCTCCCTGTATATTTTCTTCGAGTTTAAAGAAGGTTCCAGGCCAAATTCCTCCAAGGTCGCTTCAAGGCGTGAATAGAGCTTCAATGCTTCTATCTTTTTATCCAATTGCCTGTAGACATTCATTAATTGGTAATATGTTTCTTCCACCGTCGGGTTGACTTCAATCATTTTCTGAAAGTAGACGGCGGCTTGATCAAGGCGTCCGGATTTCAAGAACTGGGACGCTCTTGTTAAGAGACAGGTATGGACGCTCTGCTGCAGTTCTTCGCGTTTATGAAAGCTCCAATGATAGTCCTCTTGTTCCAAATAGGCGCCTTTGTATAAGGAAAAAATCGTCTTATAGTTTTTTTCCGAATTTCCAGCAGGTTCCTGCTGGAGCTCCACTAGAGCTTGTTCAATGGTCTGAATGTCAGATTGATAGGCAGTCAGGGTAAACTGATACTGACTCCCGGTCCTTTTAATAACATGGTCGTATCCAATTTCGCGAAAAGCTTTGCGAAGCAAAGAAATACAAGTGTGAAAATTCACCTTTGCTTTCTCGTCAGGCAGCTCGGGCCAAAGATCATCAAAAATTTTCAGCCTATCCACAGGGGCATGCTGGTGAAGCAAGTAAGCGAAAAGCTCCTTCACTTTATACGTTTTCCAGGCAAGCGGCTCTCCTTTATAATAGACTTCAAAAGATCCGCAGCAGGAAATGTAGAGCTCCGGGCTGTGTGTTTCGTCATGTTTGATCAACCGATTCATCGTTTTCAAAAGCCGTTCCTTGGTAATCGGCTTGACTAAATAATCGACGACGGTATCCAGTTCAAAGGCACCGACAGCATATTGAGTGAAAGCGGTGACAAAGACAATCTTTATTTTCTCATTTCGTTCACTGATTTTCTTGGCAAATTCAAATCCATTCACCTCTGGCATTTCAATATCCAGAAAAATGACATCAATTTTCGACAAGTCGTTGATCGTAAAGACTTGCATTGGGTCCTGGAAGCGCGCCGATACATATACTTGAGGAATTTCATTTAAATAATGTTCTACTAGTTTTATCGCGTGTATTTCATCGTCGATAATGATGACATTAAGCAATACGTTTGCCTCCTCTCCTTCTCCTTCTATTAGTAGATATCGTATCAAATTAATCTCAAAAACAAAATCAATCCATTCCAAATTCCTACTCATTCTGCGACATAATACTCTATTATACCTAGAAAAAGTCTATGCTTTGACAGAAAACAACATATTTCAGTTTTTTTTAAGTGAGGCTGTAGTATGATGAGCCTAATCGACACGAATTGAACGAATGGGGCATTTTTCGGGAAGGGAAGGGCGAAAATTGGCATTTTTCATCTGTCTGATTTTAATTACATTAACAGCAAGAATGGCGTTTTATTATAAAAGAAAACGGAAAATATATCGAAAAAAGCAGCAAATCAAGCAACGGCTGATTGATTCGCTCAGGACGAACGAAGGGGGAATTGTCTATGACAAAAGTAATTGCAATCACCTCAGGTAAAGGGGGAGTCGGCAAAACGACAGTGACGGCGAATGTTGGGGCGTCCCTGGCACTAATGGGGAAAAAGGTATGTGTCGTAGATGCAGATTTCGGTTTATGTAATTTGGACATTCCTCTCGGATTGACCAATCGCATTATTTTTGATTTGTTTGATTACTTCAATCACACCTCTCTTTCATTGAAAAGCGTGTTAGTAAAGGATAAATATATACCAAATTTTTATTTGCTTCCTGGGAATAAAAAAGGCTCGTTTGTTGAGCATGATCCTGTCTTACTTCACCAAGTAATCTCCGAGATTCGAGAAAGCGGACAATTTGATTACGTGTTGATTGATTCACCTTCCGGCATTGAAAAAGGGTTCGACACGGTCATTCAATCTTCAGATGAAGCGATTGTCGTCACGACTCCGGACTTAATCGCTTTGCGTGATGCTGACAGAGTAATCGGTATTCTTGAAGAAACCATTCGATTCTCTTCTTCCTTAGTGATCAATTGGTACAATGAAAAAGATGGAAGGCTGAGTATTGATGATGTCGTGCAAACGTTGGCGATTCCGTTACTTGGCACGATTTTGGAAGATGAAGCGATTATTACTTCAGTTCAACGGGGTAAAGTGATTACGCTGCAACCGGAGTTGGAAGCAGGAATGAGATTTCGCCAAATAGGCAGAAATATAATAAAGCAGGAAACGAAAGCGTACGAACCAACTAAAAGCATGAAGAAGCAGGCACATTTAATTCCGCTTCCTTTAAAGCTGATGAAGCACAAGCGTAGCAAAAACGACCATTTTGTTAGAGGCATGGCTCGTTAGAAGACGGTAGCGATTTCTCCGGCAAATAATACGCCGGAGTTTTTTTGTTGCACGTTTAAAAGAAAACGGAAGAAAGAACTGAAGGCGGACTCTATTTTTTGCGATACCGTAATCCACCGTCTTGCGCTTTCCGATCTCTTCTCTTGACCTCTCATTGGAAACCTGTTTACAATCAAAGGGTCATAAGAGAGGGGATTGTAAAGAATGGAAAAAGAAGCTGCTGCAAGCCGAATGAGCAGGGGAATGTTTATTGTGATGTTAGGGGCGTTATCAGCATTTGGTCCATTAACGATCGATATGTATTTGCCTGCCTTTCCGGCAATGGCTGAACATCTCCAAACGCCGGCCTCAACGATTCAACTTAGCTTAACGGCATGTTTGCTTGGGCTGGCGGTTGGCCAGATGGTTGTCGGACCGCTAAGCGATATTCATGGGCGCCGCAAACCATTGATCATCGCTTTAACTGTGTACGCTGTCGCTTCACTTTTATGTGCGTTTGCGCCGTCAATCTGGCTGCTCGTGCTGCTGCGCTTTGTGCAAGGTGCTGCCGGGGCGGCGGGAATGGTCATTTCCCGGGCGTGTGTCCGTGATCGCTATTCTGGTTCAGAGATGACGAAGATATTTTCGCTGCTTGTCCTCATTATGGGAGTCGCGCCGATTTTTGCGCCGGTTTTAGGCGGTTTTTTGCTGCAATATGTTTCGTGGCGCGGAATATTCGTCGCTCTTAGTGTTCTGGGGGCTGTGATGCTTCTTCTTATTACATGGCGTTTACCTGAAACGTTAGGTGAAGAGAGCCGTTCAACTGGCGGGATCGGCGAAACGCTGGCGGTATTTAAACGATTGCTGAAGGACCGCTTGTTTATGAGCTATGCTCTGATTGTCGGACTTGCGTCTGGCGGGATGTTCGCCTACATTTCAGGATCACCATTTGTACTTCAGGATCTTTTTCAGGTGTCACCGCAAATGTACAGCATCATTTTCGGGGTGAATGCACTCGGATTGATTATTGCTTCACAAGTAACGGGCCGCTTCGCCGACCGGGTTCCGGAGATTCGATTTCTATTCATCGGTCTATTGCTCCTAGTTAGCGGAGGGGTGATCCTCTCGGTTGTCGTGTTTATGGAGGCCGGCTTACTCGCGCTTTTAGTCGCGCTATTTCTCACGGTTTCCAGCATCGGCTTCATTAACCCGAGCGGAGTCTCTCTGGCGATGAAGAGCCAAGGGAGTCATGCCGGAAGTGCTTCAGCTTTACTCGGGCTTGTGCAATTCAGCATTGGCGGGGCGATGGCTCCGTTAGTTGGAATTGCCGGAGCTACGGCATTGCCGATGGGATTGATTATTTTGCTGTGCAGTGCGGCGGCCTTGTTCGTGTATCAATTTGGCTTGCGAAAGACGATCGCGGCAAAAACACTTCAAACAAAAAAGGTTATGTGAGGAATCGATGAAAAAAACAAATGCGATGAGACTGTTGGATAAAGAGCGGGTTGATTATCAAATGATCAGCTATGAAACGAATGACGGAAAAATCGACGGCGTCTCCGTTGCGGCCAAAATCGGCAAGGACGCAGAGACAGTTTACAAAACGCTCGTCGCACAGGGAGCGAAAAACGCTTATTATGTTTTTCTAATTCCGGTGGCGCAGGAGCTCGATTTGAAAAAGGCGGCAAAAGCCTGTCAGGAAAAAAAGGTGGAAATGCTTGCGGTCAAGGATTTACTTGGCGTTACCGGCTATGTCCGTGGCGGCTGTTCGCCGATTGCGATGAAAAAGCGCTTCCCGACTTTTATTGACAGCAACGCACAGAGGCTGCCGTCCTTGATTGTCAGTGCCGGAAGGATCGGTCTCCAGCTTGAGCTGCAAACGAACGATTTACAGCAGCTGACCGTGGCGGCTTTTATCGAGCTGACGAAGTGAACTTGCAGATAGCCAAGCTTTGCCCGCAACTGTTCGATATTGCTTAGGACTTGTCCGTGGAAAGGTGAAAGATCAACCTTCCGCGGCAAGTCCTTTTATCGTTGTATTGTTACGTCTGAACTGTGTTGGCGTTTCCCTTGTCATCTCCTTGAACATCATCGTAAAGTAGTTCGGGTTATCATAGCCGACGAGTCTGGCAATCTCGTAAATGCGTAAATCGGTCGTGAGAAGCAGCCGCTTTGCTTCACCGATCCGGCAGCGAAGCAAATAATGCATCGGGGAATAGCCGATATCTTTTTTGAAAATATGGCAGACATAGCTCGGACTGATAAAAAAATGATCGGCGATCTGTTGCAGCGTAATATTTTCCATATAATTTTCTTCAATATACGTTTTCATCCGCAAGCTTAACGATGGCGCGCGACCGGTGTGTACCGGCTCTTTTTGCACGGCTGTGATCCGCTGAATGATCGTCAAAATGATGAGTGTCAACTGCTGGCAGACGGCGGCAAAGCCGGGCTGCTTGTCCTGATTTTCCTGAAATATTTTCTTCATACATGCCTCGATATAAGGTGAGCATTCGTTTCTTTTCAAAACAGGCTCAACCGTTGCGGGGATGATATCTCCTTCTGCCAAACCGGAAATCGCCACGTTGCCAATTCCGAGAAAGTAGAGCTTGACCGGAGCGTCCGGCTTGGAAAATTCCTCATGGATCACGCCTTTGTTATAAATGAGAATGTCTCCTTTTCCCCCTTTATAGGTCTGATTGTTAATCTTAAATATTCCTTCTCCCCCGGCAATATAGATCACTTCACTTAGGTCATTATGTTTATGGCTCGGAAAATACCAGTTTGGCTGATTCTCTAACAGGCCGACGTAGCATAGACCGGGTGTTTTTTCAAACGAAAATTCGTCTCCGGCAGACCGGGTAGCATCGAAAGAAAGCTGAACCATGTTGATCCTCCTTTTCCTGCATGTTGTCCTGCTCTTATTCTATGAGGATTTTCACAGAAAATTAGTAAGAAAGCTGAGAAGATGACCAATATGTGCATGATATTGTACGACTATCCAAGCGATTGCCCGTATATAATACAATAACTTTCTTCAAATGGAAGAAAGAGACAAAGCAAGAAGAGTCAGATTGACAAGGGGTCAAAGAGAGTACGAGAGACAAAAGGAGGAAGAAAAATGAGAAAATGGCAATTATGTCTTGGAATGATGATCATTTTTTGCTGTGTACTGGCGGCGTGCTCACAGGATACAGGCTCAGAGGCAGTAGGCGGCACGGATAATGGCGAGGCTAATAATGAAAGCGATAACATTGTCATTGGTACATCTGTTCCTTCATTAGAATTTACCTTTTTTGTTGCTGCGCAAAAGTCATGGGAAACGACAGCTGAAGAGTTAGGAGTAGAAGCGTTATTTTTCAACGCTGAGGATAATCAATCGAAACAAAATCAGGATATTGAAGACATGGTGACCAGAGGAGTCGATGCGCTCGTTATTATTCCGATCACGACAGAAGGCGTGATTCCGGCGATCCGCCATGCAAATGAGCAGGGCATTCCTGTTTTTACAGTCGACCGCTCGGTTGAGGGAGACAGCGTCGATATTGTCGCCCATATCGGCACGAACCATGTTGAAATGGGGGAAAGTGCGGCGAAGAAGTTTCTTGAAGGGCTCGAAGAAAAGCATCCGGACGCCGAAACGTGGAAGGTTGCTGAGCTGGAAGGAACGCCGGGCTCATCAGCGGCAATCGAACGGGGAAGAGGGATTCACAATGTGCTGGAAGCGGATGAACGGGTTGAAATCGTCACAAGCCTCACCGGCGAATTTTCCTCAACGGTGGCACTCGGGGTCGCGGAGGATATTTTAACGGCGAATTCCGAGCTCCATGGCTTCATTTCTCATAACGACATGATGATCGAAGGCGCACTCCAGGCGGCAAATGCGGCCGGTCGGGCGGAAGACCTTGTTCTGTTCGGGATGGATGGTCAGGTTTCGACGGTGGAAAAGATTATCACGGGCGAAATTTACGGAACGTCGCTGCAGCTGCCGAGCATGCTTGGTGACGGAATGAAGGCGGCGCTTGCTCATTTAAACGGGGAAGAAGTCGAGGAGAATGTGTGGGTGCCGACAGAGCTTATTTATCAAGAAAATGCGGAAGAAATGCTTGAAACGAAAGCGTGGTAACGGATAGCGGCGAGTGAAGCAAATGTCGCTCGCCGCTTTTTCAAAAGATAGAAACGCAAGGAGGGAAGGATGATGATGACTTCCGCTGAAATCCCGATTTTGACTGCGAAAAACATAGGCAAGCAGTTCGGCGGCATTCCGGTTTTGCGCGATATTTCGATCACATTCCGCAAAGGCGAAGTCCATACGCTGCTCGGGGCGAACGGAGCCGGGAAAAGCACCTTAATCAAAATTATCGACGGCATTCATACCGATTATGATGGAGAGCTTTATCTTCATGGCGAGCTGGTGAAGCCGGGTAATACCGAAGAGGCGAGAAAGCTTGGAATCGGTATGGTTCATCAGGAGCTGAGCCTCGTTCCGGAGCTGAGTGTGGCGGAAAATATTTATCTCGGACGTCTGCCGCGTAATAAAGCGGGCTTCGTTAATCGAAAGAAGCTGATTCGTGACAGCAGACAGATTTTAGCGGAGCTTGAAATGACGGTGTCTCCGCACCAGCTTGTTGGTCAGTTGAGTATTGCCGACCAGCAAATGATTGAAATTGCGAAAGTGCTGAGCCAGAATGCTGAGATGATTTTACTTGATGAGCCGACCTCGGCGCTCAGTGAAAGTGAGGTTCAGCGGCTGTTTGCGACGATTCGCAAGCTGAAACAGCAGGAGAAGGCGATCATTTTTATCACACATAAATTTGAAGAGATCTTTGCGATTTCTGACCGGCTGACTGTGTTGCGTGACGGTGAGCTGATTGACACGATGAGCGTAAATGGAAAGAAGGACGAATTGGAAAAGGTTTTCATTTCCTTGATGACGGGGACGAATCAGGATGAGCTGACCGAGCTTTATCCGCCAAAGGCGGACTCGTTTGGCGAGGTGCTGCTTGAGGTCGAACATTTCAGCTCGGCCGGTCGCTTCGCGAATATTTCTTTGCAAATTAGAAGTGGTGAAATTGTCGGCCTGGCCGGGTTGAAGGGCGCAGGCAGGACGGAGCTGGCACGGGCGATTTTTGGCGCCGACCCAAAGGATGGCGGCCGGCTGCTGCTCGGCGGGAAGGAAATTGAAGTTAAAAGTCCGGCCCAGGCGATCAAGCACGGCATCGGACTGATCACAGAGGATCGCAAAAAGGAAGGCTTTGTTGGCACGCTCGGCGTCAAGGAAAACATTAACCTGACGACGGTGAAGGATACGGTCAGAAGAGGGCTGATCAGTGACAAGCTTGAGCGTCTAAAGGCGCGGACATATATTGAGATGCTCAATGTGAAAACCCCGTCTGAGGATGCGCTCATTCTTCATTTGAGCGGTGGCAATCAGCAAAAGGTCGTGCTGGCAAAGTGGCTAGCGGCAAAGGGACGCGTGCTGATCTTTGATGAGCCGACGAGGGGCGTAGACGTCAATGCCAAGTCGGAAATTTACCGGATCATGAAGGCGATGGCCGACCAAGGAGCGGCGATTTTGTTTATTTCTTCAGAATTTCCGGAGTTGATCGGTCTGTCCAATCGCTGTCTTGTGATGCACGAAGGACGAATTGTCAAGGAGCTTAGGGAAGGCGAGGTAACGAAAGAGAAAATTATGAGCAGTATTTTTGAAAATCAAGAGGAGTGATTCCGATGACGCAACAAAACAGTCCGCTCGAGCCGCAAACAGGGTCTGTGCTCGATGAAGAAAGTGGAAAAGCCCAATGGAAAGCTAAGCTGAGGAATGTCAATTACGCCGTCGTCGGGCCGATCGTCGGCTTGATTTTGGCGATTATCGTCTTTTCGATTTTATCGCCTCACTTTTTAACGTACGGCAACATCATTAATATATTGCGTCAGGTTTCAATCATCGGTGTCATGGCGGTGGGCGTCACCTTCGTTATTATTTCGGCCGAGATCGATTTAAGTATTGCCCACATTATGACGTTATGTGGCCTGTTGGCCGGGGCGCTGGCAACGGGAGGGTATGACATCGGCTTTCAGCTTCCGGTCTGGCTCGCCTTTATCGTGACGATTCTCGCCGGCGCGGGGATTGGCGCGATTGCCGGTTTTTTCAACGCGAAGCTGATGGTTCCGTCTTTTATGGCGACATTGGCGATGATGTATATCGCCGAAGGGGCTTATTTATTCTTATCGGGGGCACAGCCGTTATACGGCATTCCCGACAGCCTGCAATGGTTCGGCTCAGGCACGTTGTTCGGCATTCCGGTGATCATCCTCGTCTTCGCGTTCGTCTTTATGATTAGCCACATCATTTTAAGCAAAACCGTATTTGGGCGAAATTTATACGCGATTGGCGGCAATAAGGAAGCGGCGAAAATGTCCGGCATTCATGTGGCGAAGCATAAGATCATTGTGCTGATGATCAGCGGCGGCTGCGCGGCTCTCGCCGGGATCATGATGCTCGGCCGTGTCGGCAGCGCGCAAGTCACCGCAGGTGTTGGACTGATGCTGCCGCCGATTGCCGCTGTCATTCTTGGGGGCACCGCGCTGTTTGGCGGGTCCGGCAGTATGTGGCGGACATTGGTCGGCGTGTTTCTGATGGGTGTACTCGTCAATGGGCTGAATTTGCTTGGAATCGGCTCGGACGGACAAAATCTGGCGATCGGACTCGTGCTGCTCATCGCCGTTGCGGCGAATGTGATGAGTTCGATCAAACGTTAAAAAAATGGAGGCTTGGATGACAATGAAAATTGGTTTTATCGGAGCAGGAGCGATCTCTGAAGTGCATTACCAGGCGTTGCAGCAAATTGAAGCAGCTGAGGTAGTCGGATTTTACGAACCGAACGGGCAATTGGCGGTAAAGCGCGCGCAGGAATGGGGAGCGGTCTCTTATCCAACTTTGACTGAATTGCTGGCGCAAAAGGAGATCGAGCTGATTTATGTGCTTTCGCCGGTCGAGCTCCATGTCGAACATGCGACAAGGGCGCTTGAGTCCGGAAAGCATGTTCTTGTCGAAAAGCCAGTTGCGATGAATGTTGCCGAGATCGAAAAATTGGAGCAAGCGGCAAAGAAAGCCGGCAAGGTGTGCTTTCCCGCTCATAATTATATTTATTATCCGGAAATCATTCGTTTCCGCCGACATATTGAAGAAGGAGTGTTCGGCCAAATTTGCAGCGTCTGGATGACGTTTAATCTCTTTCACAGCGAGGAGCTGGCGTCCCATTATCCAGGGGTCAACCGCCAGATCATGACCCATCATCTTTATACGACGCTCTATCTTCTCGGTCTGCCGAAAACGATTGGCTGTCATACGACGAAATTGCATTATGACGAGCTGGATCAGGAGGATCAGTCGATTATCATTCTTGGAATGGAAAACGGGGCGCAGGTTGTGCTCTTTTCCAGCTTTGCCTGCGATGACAAAACGACGAATCCATGGACGTATATGGTGAAAATTCTCGGCTCCAACGGCGGAGCGGTTCATAATTGGCAGGATGTCGTCTATGAGCGGTCTCTCGGAACTTTGAGTAAAGCTTACCCGCGCTACGAGGATTTATTCTATTTTGAGGCGAAGTATGTTATAGAGGAATGTATTGCTGCCGGAAAGCCGCCGCTTTCTACGTTGGCGGATGCGAAAGCGGTGCAGGAGCTGGTTGAGCTTGCCGAGCAGCATCAAGGAACGTCATTTGTTTCTTATCAGGTTACTCAAAAGGAGCGTGACGGCAGCAGATGAAAACGATGAAGGCAATGCAGCTGACCGGGGCGCGATCACTACGCTATCAGGAAGTTGAGCGGCCGGTCTGCAAAGAGAATGACGTCATCGTCAAAGTACATTGTGTCGGCGTTTGTGCGACGGATTTAGAGATTTACCAGGGAGAAATGATCTATTTTCTTAACGGCCAGGCGACATACCCGATTATTCCAGGTCATGAGTGGTCGGGTGAAGTGGTTGACATCGGCCGCGACGTTACACGGGTCAAGATTGGCGACCGCGTCGTTGGGGAAACGACGATTTCCTGCGGAACGTGCCGCACATGCCTTGCTGGCAGCTATAATCTCTGTCCGAACCGGGTCGAGAATGGGGTGCTCGGAAAAGATGGTGCCTGCGCAGAATATATGGTTTACCCGGCACATGCGCTCCACGTGTTCGATCCGTCAATTTCCTATGAGCAAGCCTGCCTGCTTGAACCGGCGGCGGTTTCCTTGCGCGGTATCAAACGACTGGAGGTTACGCCTGAGGACAGCGTAGCGATCATCGGAGCAGGACCGGTCGGACTGTTGGCTGTTCAAGCAGCAAAAGCCTATGGTGCGAAACAGGTCGTCCTGATTGATATGAGAGAGACGCGACTCCGACAAGGGCTTGAGCTTGGTTCTGATGAAATCATTGATCTCTCCCGCGATGATCTCATTGAACGGGCAGCCGCCCTTACCAATGGTGAAATGTTCAGTCGGATTATCGAAGCGAGCGGGAGTCCGGCAGCAGTCGAAAGCATAACGCAAATCGCCGCGGCCGGTGGCCGCATCGTCCTGCTCGGCTTATGCGGAGGGAAACGGGCGAAGATTGATCTCGATACGATTGTCACAAGTGATCTCGACATTTGCGGTTCCTTAGGAAGCCCAGGAGTTTGGCAGAGTGTCGTCGAATTACTTGAAACGAAGAAGCTGGACACAGCGAGTCTCGTGACGCACCGCTTTTCGCTTCATGAATTAGAACAGGCTTTTTCCTTAATGGAGCGCAAGGATCCGGAGATTATTAAAATTGTCATCCACGTTTGCTGAAAAAAGAACTAAAGGAGGAAGAAAAAAATGAAGGCGACGCTACGAATTGATGCCAAATCACTGCTTGGAGAGGGCCCATGCTGGGACGGCAAATCTCAGCGTTTTTACTGGGTCGATATACTGGGGAAAACTGTTCATTGCTTTCAGCCGGAGACGGAGACAACTGAAGTGACTGAGGTTGGGGATCTTGTCGGAGCGGTTGTTGTCAGGGAACAGGGTGGCCTGCTCGTCGCCACTCAAACCGGCTTTTATACGCTTGATGAAGCGACCGGTGAAGCTGAGCTGATCAGCAATCCGGAACCTGAATTGGCTGACAACCGCTTCAATGATGGAAAATGTGATCCGGCGGGCCGTTTTTGGGCGGGGACGATGGACATTGATGAGCAGAAGCCGAGCGGCTCTCTCTATGTTCTTCATCCGGACCGGACAGTCGAGCAAAAGCTGAGCGATATTACGATTTCAAACGGGCTGGCCTGGTCAAGCGATCGTAAAACGATGTATTATATTGATTCTCCGACGAAGCAGGTCAACGCTTTTGATTACGAGCTGGCAACAGGAGAAATCACGAACAAGCGCGTTGTTGTCACCATTCCGGAAGGTGAGGGGATTCCGGACGGGATGACAATCGACCAGGATGACATGCTTTGGGTGGCGCAATGGGGCGGCTATAAGGTGTCACGCTGGAACCCGCGAACAGGGGAGAGAATTGGTGAAGTTGCTGTCCCGGCGAAGCAAGTGACATCCTGCTGCTTTGGCGGTGAACAGCTTGACGAATTGTTTATTACGACGGCGAGAAGAGGGCTTAGTGAAGAAGAATTACAGCGCTACCCGCATTCAGGTGGGGTCTTCCACATTAAACCGGGAGTGAAAGGAACGCCGTCTTATTCATTTAAAGGATAGGACGAATAAAGAGGAGAGGCAGTTTGCGAGCTGTCTGTCCTTTTGTCCATTTTACTATTTTCCTCACAGCAGAAACGAATGAGGTGGGAACAGAACAATGGTAACTGATTTACTTTTTGTTTATGGAACATTACGCTCTGGAGGGGAAAATGATCATTATTTGGAGCGGGCCGTCTGTGTCGAGCGGAGCTGCTGGACAGCCGGTGAGCTCCATGATACGGGCGATGGCTACCCAGCACTGAAGCGGCATCCGAAGAAACGCGTAGTCGGTGAGCTGTATGTCGTGGATGCGGAGATATTAGCAAAAATTGACGAGCTTGAGGATTATGTCGTAAATGGCGACAATAATTTATACGAGCGGATTCGCCAAACGGTATTTGGTAAACGCCAGCATCAGGCCTACGTCTATATAGCGGGAAAACCATTACAGAATCTCGATGCTGAAATAAGCAGTGGCGATTGGTTCACTTTTTCCGGGCAGGATAGCGGTAAGGAAGAGGGGGCATAAGGAGGTCGTTCCGCCTTGATGCCCCGCATCGATTAGCTGATTTTTAAAATCGGCTTGATTGTTTTTCCTGTTTTTGAATCCTCAAATGCCTGGTTAATTTGATCAAATTCATAAAACTGGACGAGCTTGTCGAAAGGAAATAATCCTTTTTTATAATACTCAACCAATTCAGGGATAAACAATTGTGGCACCGCGTCTCCTTCGATGACGCCCATAATCGTTTTTCCTTCCGCCATAATATCGTTGTGAACGTCAAATTCGATCGCTGGCGTCACGCCGACAATCGCCACCGCTCCTAGCGGACGAAGCGCGTGAACAGATTGTTTCACCACAGGAGGAACACCCGTCGTCTCGATCGCGTAGTGAGTTCCACTTCCGGTAATGGCTTTAATTTCTTTTACGACATCGCTTTTTTGGCCATTTAAGACATGGGTGGCACCGAGTTCCTTAGCCAGCTCAAGCCGGTTATCGTGAATATCGACGGCAATGATGTGCTTGCAGCCGGCGATTTTAGCGGCCATTACAGCACTTAAGCCGACCGCTCCAGCCCCATAAATGGCGATGGAAGAACCAAAAGCGGGCTTAAGCTTATTCAGGACCGTTCCGCTACCCGTTTGAATCCCGCATCCTAATGGTCCAAGCAGAGCAAGATCAACGTCTTTGTCAACCTTAACGACATTCCGCTGGTTCGCCACGGCGTAAGTACCGAAGGAAGATTGTCCGAAGAAAGTCGACACAGGCTGGTCATGCTGATGAAGACGGTGAGTACCGTCACTCATTTCACCGCCAAAATTCAAATCGTTAAAATTCTCACATGTGGAGGAATGACCGCTCAAGCAGTTTTCACAGCTTCCGCAATACGCATAGGAAAGAACAACATGATCCCCTGGTGCTATATTCTGGACGCCTTCACCGACCTTCTCGACGATCCCGGCTCCTTCGTGCCCGAACACGGCTGGAAACGGTGAAAGCCCTATATCGCGAGCGACCGCATCAGTGTGGCAAACGCCAGAGGCCACAATTTTAATTAGTACTTCATCAAGGCGAGGTTCGTGCAGCTCCACCTCTTCAATTTTAAAATCCTGTCCTTGCTCATGAGTTACAGCAGCTTTGATTTTCATTTTTTCGCACTCCCTAAGTTGAAATTGAGCAAAAATAGCCAGTGTTTTTGGCCTAGTCTCATCACAAAATATAGCAAATTTTGTTTGCATTGACTAGAAAATTGCTTGGCTCCTTAGCAGTAGTATGCGTGGGAAGGAGGGGCGCATACGCAGAAAGGAAAGAGTGGTTTTTCTTTGAAATATTCGCTCAATTTGCTATAGTGAATGTAATCAAGCAAAGGAGGTTTCATATGGCTAAAACGCACTTCTTTCCAAACGATGTTGTTCATTTTACTTGGGACAAGCAGCATCAGCCTGTTTTAACGATTGACAGCGGGGACACGGTCATATTTGAAACACGGGAAGTAACCGATAATCAATTTTCGCTTGAATCGACGACTGAGGCGATTGCCAGTCTTGACTGGAATCGTGTATACCCGCTTGCCGGCCCTGTCTACATCAATGAAGCAGAGCCTGGTGATACGCTGGCGATTGAGATTCTTGATTTAAAGCCGAAGGGCTGGGGCTGGACAGCTGTTTTACCGGGACTTGGACTTCTACCGGACGATTTTCCCGATGCTTATTTACGCACATTTGATTTAGCGGATGGCGCGTACATTCATTTCAGAGAAGATATTAAAGTGCCGATTGAACCGTTTCTCGGGACGATGGGTGTCTGTCCGAAAGACGCAGACGGAAGTCCGGTTATGCCGCCCGGAACGTTTGGCGGCAATATGGATACAAGACAGCTGACGATCGGGACCACGTTGTATTTGCCGATTCAGGAAAAAGGCGCGCTGTTCAGCTGCGGAGACGGGCATGCGGCGCAGGGGGATGGGGAGGTTTGTGTATCGGCGCTGGAATGCCCGATGTATTCAAGCCTGAAATTCACCGTGCTAAAAGGGAAGTCGATTCCTTCCCCGCAATTTCAGACGAACGGCCCGCTCACCCCTAAAGTGAATGACAAAGGCTTTTATGGCACAACAGGTGTCGGCCCTGATCTAATGACAGCCGCTCAGGACGCGATTCGTTCAATGGTCGATTATCTGGCAGAAACGTACAAGCTTCCGAAAGTGGACGCCTACCTTTTATCAAGCCTTTGCGTCGACCTGAAAATCTCAGAAATTGTCGATGCAGGTCAATATGTCGTCAGTGCACTATTACCATTAGCCATTTTTACCGAACCTTCTTGAGATAAAAAAAAGCTGCCTCAGCGTGGAGGCGGCTTTTTTGGTGGTGAAGGAGGACGTTTTAACAAATAGCGCGGCTACTTCATTTTCTTGAGTACTGCTTCATTCCATCGACTTTTTTTGTGATTACTCAAACGTCAAATCAATTTGCACGATTTCCGAACGGCTGCCGATTCGAAGGGGCGGCCCCCAAAAGCCGAAGCCGGATGAGACAATCGTCTGGAGGGTATTTCTCCGGTGGTATCCCCAATCAATCTCAAAGAGCCTTTTTGTGAACAGGTGGTTAGGGGCAAGCTGACCACGATGGGTATGACCGGAAAGCAGTAGGTCGACACCTGCTTTTTCGGCTTTTTCCAATTCATATGGCTGATGGTCGAGCATTAGCACAGGCTTTGCCTTGTCGAGTGATTGGGCCAGCTCCGCTACAGAAGCCCGCGTGTAATCGGTTCGATCTTTGCGGCCTATCAGGTAAAAGCTGCCGTCAACCTCCACTGTTTCATCGAGCAGGACGGTTACGCCGCTTTCTGCCATTTCTTCGATAAACTCCGGGATTTTTTTACCGTAGTATTCATGATTGCCTAATACGGCATAAACGCCGAGAGGGGCTTTGAGCCGGCTCATTTCCTCGCCCATTTTTTTCTTTTTGAAAACATCGGGATCGTCATCAACGATGTCGCCCGGTAATAAAATAAGGTCTGGTTTGATCTTATTAATGAAAGCGGCGAGCCGCCGGGCGTGAGCTTTTCCTGATAATGTTCCAAAATGCATATCAGAAGCGACCGCGATCCGAAGGTTTTTGTGATTGTCCGCTTTTTTGGCGATGTGTAGCTGATAGGGGCGGATCACAGGGCTGTATGCCTGAGAGGAGCCATAGGCGATAATCGTGGCCACGGCTATAATGACAATCAACCCAATCCAAAAGAGCAGCATCTGTTGATCAACCGGAAACAAGGAAAGAATCGCATAAGCGAGATTGGCCAGAGGGATGAGCAAAAGCGCATATTGAAAAATACCAAGCCAGTACGCGCCGATGATTCTAAAAAGAGAAAGCGAGCTTATCCGGCTAATAAAATAAGAGTATGCGGCGAGGGTGACGGCCGCTGTGTAAACGAGACCGTTTTCAAGCTGAAAAACGGATTGCAGCCAAATCCAGCCGTTCCAGCCGATATAAATGACTAAGCCACTATAGACAAGTAAAAACAATAATAGCGATACAAGCACCCTTCGTTTCATTCAATCTCCGTCTCCATTCCTGTCTTTATCTTTCTATTCGACATCGTATCATGAATAATAGTGAAATTCTATTTCTATCACCTGAACAATGTTTTGCCAGATAGCTAGACAGGACTGAATTAAATAAGAAAATCGAAAGGACGTTTTATGAAGATGAAATTGAAGAAGCAGCGTCGGGTGAATTCGGTTGAAGAAACGTATGGCAGAAGAAAAAAAACGAAGAGGCTTTGAGAGTCGGGCATGTTACTTTGAAAAAAATTAATTCGTTGCTATCATTCGTTTCAGTAAGCGGATATCCATTTCATGGTCATTTACTTTTTGGGAAAGATCGTTCAAGGTTCTATCTTGGTTAAGATGAAGGGTAACTTGGGTCGTAATGGCATCGAGCTTATTATTTAATTGATGAATATCGTCTTTGGTAGCCATATTGGCAATATCGTCTTTGGTGGCCATATTGGCAATATCGTCTTTGGTGGCCATATTGGCAATATCGTCTTTGGTGGCCATATTGGCAATATCGTCTTTGGTAGCCATATTGGCAATATCATCCTTGGTAGCCATATTTTGTTCTAGCTTTTGCACCCGCTCGTTTAAGGTTTGTAGTTCTTTTAAAATTAACTCCATGCTTTCCATAGTAGTGCTCCTCTCTATTCTTTTTGTTCTATTATAGCATGTGAGGGGGAGGGTGTTAATACGGGGGTATGTAGTGAAAAAACGGGTTGCTTCAGGAAGCGATGAAAGGTTCATAAGTGAAGAGACGCTTCCGGGCAGCACTAAGTGAGCAGGGAAACCGCTTCCCTGCTCACGTTTGCTATGATGGGCAGACTAGACTCC
Source organism: Halalkalibacter oceani (assembly GCF_040544555.1). Lineage (NCBI taxonomy): Bacteria > Bacillati > Bacillota > Bacilli > Caryophanales > Bacillaceae > Halalkalibacter > Halalkalibacter oceani. The sequence continues at coordinate 656,553 of NZ_JBEPKD010000001.1, read as the reverse complement.
GCTTTTTTCAGGCGGCTTACTTCTCCTCTTGCTGTTCGTCCTCTTCACTTGTTTCCTGGAGAGGAGATGGTTCCGGATTTTGTTCAGGCTCCGCCTGTTCTGCTGTTGAAGCGGTTTCCTGCATTTGGCCAAAGTGATTGGCTTTGCCTCGTGAAACATAGCTTTCCAGCATCGCTTTTAAATCCATACCGGTGCTTTCCTTCAGGCTTTCCTGGAGGCCGAGCATCGTTCTCGTGACATTGTTTGTAATTTTCGAAGCTCCGCCCGCAGAATCGGCGCCTCCCATATCAATCACTTTCATTTGCTCGATTTTGGAAAGCGGCTGGGCAATTTCGTGGGCGTATTTCGGAAGCATATTGATAAACATTTCAAGAACAGCGGCTTCTCCGTATTTCTCCATCGCCTCAGCCATTTGCCGTTTCGCTTCTGCCTCAGCCGTTCCCCGTTCGCGGATGACGGAAGCTTCGGCAAGTCCTTTTTCGCGTTCAACGGCTGCTTTTGCTTCCCCGTCAATCCGGTATTTCTCTGCCTCTGCTTCTGAGCGAGCTTTAATATCATAAGCATCGGCGTCAGCCTGGGCTTTTCGGCGCTTTTGCTCCTCCAGTTCAAGCTCAACCTGGCGTTGGCGCTCAATATATTGGATTTTCATTTCTTCTTCCTTCACCTGTTGGGCGAGACGTGCTTTCTCGAGCTCGTAGGCCTGTTCTGATTTGGCGCGGGCCCGTTCCGTTTCTTCTTTGATCTGCGCTTCTTTAATATCTTTTTCCTTGCGCGATTCGGCAATTGCACTTAAGCGGATATTTTCTTCATCCTGCGCTTCCTGATCATTTCGCGCACGATACATTCTCGTTTCCTTCTCAGCGTCGGATTCTGCCATTTCCGCTTTTTTGCGAATTTCGGCGATACGTGGACGCCCGAGATTATCTAAATAGCCATTTTCCTCGTCGGCATCCCGTAAATCATCCAAACCGAATGACGTAATTTTGAAGCCCATATTATCCAATTCTTTTTGAGCGATATCTTGGACCTGGTGATTGAAGGATTCGCGGTCATTATTGATTTCCTCGACGGTCAGCTTTGATAAAATCGCCCGCAAGTTGGTGCCGAGTACTTTGGATACTTCTTCTTCAATCTCTGACTGCTTTTTACCAAGAAATTGTTCGGCATAGTTGGCAATTCCAATTAAGGAATCGGAAATTTTGACTGAGGTGACGGCGTCAGCGATTACCGGAACCCCCTGAACTGTGTACACTTTAGGCGTTGTCAATTTAATTTGAAAGGAATTAAGATCGACGGGAGTGCATGTTTGAAAGAACTTGAGGCGAACGCCGCCCCCGCGAATAATTTTTAAGCTTCTTCCGTTTTCATCATTGAAAATCCGCTGATCGTCTTCGGGATTTCCTAAATTAGGACCGGTAATAATTAAGGCTTCATTCGAGCTTGCCGTCCGGTATCTTCTTTTAAAAATAAAGAAGCCGATCGCGCTGCCAATTAATAGTAAGAAAAATAAAACCCCAAGTACGATAAACCAAATAATCGATGTCATCTTTTCACGCTCCTATGTAGTGGTGTAGCAAGATTATTTTCTTGCTCACCTATTTATACGGGCGAAAGGGAAGAATGTTTCAAAATATAGATATTTTTAGAGGATTTCGTCTAAAAGTGGAGAAAAAAGGGACCGGGATCAAAGGTTGTTTTTTTACCTTTTACCCAGTCTCATGGAGTGGGGATCAAATTGAAAATTCCTCAGGGAGGAAAACCGTGACATGGTTGGGGGAGACATAAACCTGTTCGTTTAACGTCAGAAGAAGCTCTTCAAACCGCTCTTTCGATAATTCAATTTGCAGCAGCTCCGTATTGTTTTTCCATTTTAATTCGATGAATACGAGCGGTCCGACGGCATGAATATGATGGACGGTGGCAGGAATCGCGTGCCCGCTTTTTTCGCGCGTAATGTCCATATGATGCGGGCGGGCGTAAGCAACGGCTTCTGTGTCATCGCTGCCGGAGTATGCCGGGGCGGCAATTTGATGCTTGTCGAGATGAATGACCCCTTGCTGGAGCCGTCCTTTAAATACATTGACATTTCCTAAAAAATCATAAACGAAAGGACTTCTCGGCTGCTCATAAACTTCCTCCGGCGTACCGACTTGCTGAAGGTTTCGCAGCCATCGGCGCAAATCCTTTCTTACTTTGGCGTCCAAGGCGACGTATAAGGGGTCGAGTTATCCGGTAAGCGTTGCTGCCAATCTGCCGGAATCAGCTGCCGTGTTTCATGAAGCATGTCGATGTCATAGGCGAGCGCCAGCGTGGCAACATCGGCTTCAAGCCCGTCAACAATCGACCTGGCCTGACTGCCGGAGCCTCCGTGAGATTGCTGGAAGGTGACGGTTTCTCCGGTCTCTTCTTCCCAAAAAGAGGAAAATTCTTTGTTGAAATCCTGATACAGTTCACGCGTCGGGTCATAGGAAATATTCAGCAATTCAATCGGGCCGCCGCGTTCGGAAGGCTCCTCTGCCTGATCAGTAGTAGATGTGTTTCCACCGGAGGCGCTTAATACAAACAGGACGACCGCCGCCGCTGTGATGTGCTTGACGGCTGTTCTTTTTTTCGTCATTCTTCTCACTCCTTCTATTGGCAATAAAAAAAACTTCCCATCTCACCTTACGTGGTGAATGAGAAGTCTTCGGTTGTCCGATAGACTTCAATATTTCTTTGGTTGACTGCTTTTCTTTTGCGGGAAGCGGACTTTTTCGGTAGCATCAATTTGCGTTAATTGACCATCGTGGATCGTAAGCAGAACGGAACCAAATTTAATTCTTTCCAGGGCATTTTTGATTTTTTCCAACTTTTCAGCTTCAAGATAGCTCATGCCGAATACCTCCCTTATTGGAATGGAATGGGTGGACGTTTAACTTTCCTATTGGAAAGACGCAATACCAGTCTGTTTGACGATCTCCTCCTTTTCCTTGATCTTGTTTTCGGTCGACCGATCAACGAGATCATGTTACTTTTTAGATTAATAGTATAGTATGACGATAAGATTTATATGTCAACTTAGTTTTTGTAAAAAACCAATTAAACACACTTGAAAACTTATATTTATGATGGTAAAATATGAATAAGCAATTGAAAACATGTAGTCCGACTAGACCTCTAGAGGCTCTTATCTTCTGAAAAGGAAGGTGAGGGCCTTTCTTTACTTTATGGCCATCATGAAAATTTGAAGGAGGGGGGAATTGATATGTCTTCTATCCTTATCGTCGGCGGAGACCGTTTAGGGGTGATTCCAGAAAAACTAAGGGCGTTCGGATATACAAAGGTCAATCATATTTCCGGCAGGAAAACGAAAATGGTCAAAAAGCAAATTCCATATGAGACAAACTCCATCTTGATTCTAACCGATTATGTAAATCACAATATGCTGTATTCAATAAAGAAGCAGGCCGCAAATCAAAAGATTCCTGTTTATTTTGCAAAACGTTCCTGGGCTTATAGTGAACAGTCATTAAAAGCGTGAAACGGTTGGCAAACGTCAAAACGGCACATGCGAAGATATTTGGCATGAGTGGCAGCATTTCTGTAACATGAAGTTATAATTACGATTAAACAACTAATTTTAGTTTGAGAAAGGGAAGAAAGGATTTTGACCGGAACGGGTAAACTTTAGTCAGGAATACCGATTAGTCGTTCAGGAAGGATCGCTGGACTGGTTCCTGCTTTTATTGGTAAGATCACAGACGAAGATAAAAGATTGTCCGACTGAAGAGGCAATCGATTCAGCTTATTCATTCGAAGTAAAGGAGTGTTACATCATGACAAAGGTTCTGTTGATTTCAGGAAGCCCGACGAGTCAATCAAGATTAAACGGGGTACTTCAATATGCCGGCGACTATTTGCAGTCGGAGGATTTCGAGGTAGAGGTACTGTCTGTTATTGATTTGCCGCCGGAGGACTTAATTTTTGCCAAGTTCCAAAGCGAGGCGATTTTAGCAGCAAATAAAAAGGTAGAGGAAGCAGACGTCATTATTGTTTCCAGTCAGGTTTATAAGGCGTCCTTTACAGGTGTACTGAAAACCTATCTCGATTTGCTGCCGCAAAAAGCTTTCGAAAACAAAATTGTTTTCCCGCTTGTGCTCGGTGGATCAGTCGCCCATTTGCTGACAATCGAATACAGCTTTAAGCCGGTTTTAACCGTGCTTGGCGCTGATGTGGTTCTTTCTGGGGCCTATCTTGTTGACAGTGGGATCAGCTGGGGGCAAGCCGGTAAAGTGGAGTTTGATCAGGCGACGGAAGATCGTCTTGTCCGGGCACTTGACCGTCTCAAACACGAGATTCAACTGCGGCTGGCTGGCGGAAAAGCACTGGAGGGATAAATGAAAAAAAAAGCGGTCGTTGCCGGGAGGAGGTTGGAAGGGAAGCATCTTGACCGACTACAGACGATTATGAAAGAAGCTTTTAAATCAGCGCTCAAAATCGACGAATTAGTCATGAAGACGGCTTTTGTCGAGGAAGAGAAAAGCAGCGCTTTAAAAGAAGCTTCGATTATGGTTGTCATGATTTCAGAGCCGGAAGAGACGTATCGGAGGTGAAGGGGCTGGGGCAAAAGGTTGTTTTTTCACTTTTTCCCAGCCCCTAAGCAATGAGCGGAACCGCCACGATCTTTTAAAGCCCGTTGTGAGTGGGTTCAACGGGCTTGTGGCGAGTGTAGCCATTGCTACTCCATGTTAACTAGTTCTTTCCTTTTCATTGGAAGGAAAGGTGGTTATCCCGCTTGTCATCGGCGGAAGCCTTGCCCAGTTCATTGTGATCGAGCACAGTCTAAGGCCGTTATTTTATTCTCTCAATGTAAAGCATGTGTATGAAGGGCTTTATCTGGTCAAAAAGGAGCTCGATCATCCAGGACTTGATAAGCGCTTTTCAACGTATTTACCGATCGATGCAAATAGCTTTTCAAAGGATTAGTCGCAAGTAAAAAGGTTTGTGCGCAAAGGAAAAAAGGACGTTGCCCACAAACCTAAAGTCTGGCTTGTCCATAAAAGGCTTTTGCCGTTATTTCGTTCTCGTCTTTTCGCGATAAGACTGGGCCAGTACTAGTTTGGCTTCATTGTAGGTCAAGCCGGAACGGGCATTGAGGCGTTTCACTTCCTCGATGTCTGTACCGGCTATCGTTGTTTTTCTGCGCTTTTCCATTGTATACCCTCCTTTTTTCACTAGTATGGCAGGAAGAGCAGAGAATATCCGCTTACATATGGTCATAACAGACGCAGTCAGTAGCATTACGGGCAGGCGAGTGGTATGCTGTTCTTGAAAAGGAGTGGACGAACGTGAAAGTCAGTATTCTTGATCAAGCACCAATGAGGGCGGGGGAAACGGCGAAGGAAGCGTTAGACGATGCGATTAGATTAGCGCAGCATGGTGAAGCGCTTGGCTATACGCGCTATTGGATCGCCGAACACCATGATTTTCCTGGGCTAGCGTGTCCCGCGCCCGAAATCATGTTGAGCGCGATCGGCGCCCATACACGCCGCATTCGTCTTGGCGCCGGCGCGATTCTGCTGCCGCATTACCGACCATATAAAGTGGCTGAAACATTTCATTTGCTTGCGACCTTATACCCTGATCGGATTGATCTCGGCATTGGAAGAGCGCCAGGAGGGGCAGCGGAGGCCGCTATTGCTTTGTCCGGAAATTATTTAGAGCAGGTGCGCAAGCTGCCGGATAAGCTGGAAGAGCTGCTTCATTTTTTGCGGAACACATTCCCGGACGATCATCTTTACAGAAATCTCGACGCTGCCCCTGTCCCGGCGGTTCCGCCCCAGCTTTGGCTGCTTGGAACGAGTGAAAAAAGCGCCCGTCTCGCGGCAGAAATGGGGATGAGCTATGCGTTTGGCCATTTCATGAGTGAGAAGGACGGCAGGGCCTTGCTGGCAACGTACCGCAAGGAGCAAAACCGAATCAATCAGCGGGCGGAAGCACATACGCTGGTGGCGGTCGCTGTTGTCTGTGCCGAAACGACCGCCGCGGCAGAGGAGATGGCCGAAAGCCAGCTGTTGTGGCGCCTTTTGCAGGAAAAAGGCAGGAGTGAAGCCATTCCCTCGCCTTCACAGGTCAGCTGCTACCCCTATTCTGCAGAGGACAGGGCAAGAATAGCGCAGATGAAAGAAAAAATGATTATTGGCAATCCACTTGAGGTAAGAGACAGGCTGTATGGACTGACGGAGCTTTACGAAACTGAGGAAGTGATGATCAATACGATTACTTACAGGCTCGAGGATCGGCTGAAGTCCTATCAGCTAATTGCCGAAGCGTTAAAAATATAGTGGGTGACGTGCCAAAAGGAAGCGGGACCTTTTGGCACGTCTGAAGAAATGCGAAAATTGCCACATCTTCATTGACGAACGACGAGGATGAATTTATAATTAGGAATCATTTCCAATCTATTTTTCGCAAAAATGATAGCGCTTTCTTAGGTTGGGAGTGAGGGAGGTTCATACATAAAAGGAGCTGAAGAAAATGATCACAATTAATCTTGAAAATCAGGTTGCGCTTGTTACGGGAGCAGGGACGGGAATTGGCAAAGCGATTGCCCTGCGTTTAGCGGAAGCGGGAGCAAAGGTTATCGTCAACTATAACAGCAGTAAGGAAGCGGCGGAGGCGGTTGTCGCTGACATCAACGGAAAAGGAGGCACGGCGACCGCCTATCAATGCGATGTAACGGATGAAGCACAGGTAAAGGAGATGATTGCAAAGATTGGCGCTGAATGTGGCGGGATTGATATTTTGATCAATAATGCCGGGTCGCTGATTGAACGCTGTCCGGTAGCCGAGATGTCAACGGAGCTGTGGGAGCGGATCATCAATGTTAATGTGAAGAGCGTTTTCCTTGTCACAAAATACGTGATTCCGCTAATGAAAGAGAAACAGTACGGGCGTATTGTCAATGTATCTTCCGTTGCCGCTCGCAATGGCGGTGGAGGCGGTGCTGTAATGTATGCGACGGCGAAGGGCGCTGTCAGTACATTTACAAAAGGGCTGGCGAAGGAGCTGTGCGATGATGGCATTTTAGTAAACGGCATCGCGCCTGGTGTCATTACAACACCATTCCATGACCGCTTTACAAGTGCCGAAGCGCGTGAGAATTTCAGAAAAGTGATCCCGCTTGGCAGAGAAGGAGACCCGTTGGAGGTCGCCGATGCCGCGCTTTATCTTGTGTCACCATTAAGCTCTTATGTGCTGGGAGAGATGGTTGAAGTGAACGGCGGACAATTAATGGATTAAATCAAATGCTTTTCGTTCAAGCCTGTGATAAAAGGGGGAAATCAACCTTTTTGTCACAGGCTTTTTACACTTTTAAACTGCCAATTAAGTGTGGAATCTCGTTCGTCTTATTAATAAAAATGACCGCGGCATCCGGTTCCGGAGGGGACGCTTTCTCCATAGCATCATAGTAACGGGCACTCGACAAAAAGATGCAAGAAACAGAAGGGTGATTTATGAAAGCGTAATCAAAATGAAATTGACGCTGGAAAACCGTCCATATACAATGAAAGAAAAGAATCGAGGGGATAGCGGTGACATACTTCACGAAAATTGTCGATGTGATCACAGAATATTATCAAGTGCCATTAGCAGAGCCGCTTGGCGATGCGACGCACGGAATTCATACTCATTTCGAGCTTCCGGTCGTCAAAATTAAGCTTGAGGACGGATACGAAGGTGTCGGTTATACATATACAGGTGGCGTTGGCGGACGGGCGATCTGCGCGATGATTGAGCATGATTTACGTCCATTTCTTATCGGTCGGGACGCAAGCTGTGTCGAGAAAATATGGGAAGAAATGAACTGGCATATTCATTACGTTGGCCGGGGCGGAATTGCCTCATTCGCGATTTCCGCAGTTGATATCGCGCTGTGGGACATCCGGGCAAAGTGGGCAGGCATGCCGCTCTATAAGCTGTTGGGGGGACACTCCGACAGCACCAATTGCTACGCCGGGGCGATCGACCTGAATTTCACAAAGGAGCGGCTGTTAGAAAATATAAAAAGCTACTTAAGCCAGGGCTTTACGGCGGTGAAAATAAAATTGGGGCAACCGACATTGGCCGAGGACATCGACAGGGTGGCGGCTGTCCGGGAATTAATCGGACCGGACATTGATTTTATGGTTGATGCGAATATGAAATGGTCCGTTGAGAAAGCGATAAAAGCGACAAAAGAGCTTGCTAAGTATAACCTGCTCTGGCTGGAAGAACCAACGATTCCGGATGATTATGAAGGCTATAAACGAATTTCCCGCGAAGGAGAGCTCGCCATCGCCGCCGGTGAAAATCTTCATACCGTTTATGAGTTTCAGAATATGATCGCGAGAGGGAAGATTGATTTTCCGCAGCCGGATGCGTCGAATATTGGCGGAATTACAGGCTGGTTGAAAGTGGCCAATCTCGCCTATGCTCATAATTTGCCCGTCTGTACCCATGGGATGCAGGAGCTGCATGTCAGCTTAATGGCAGCGATTCCGCACGCTTCCTATATGGAGGTCCACAGCTTCCCGATTGACCAGTATACAACAAGGCCACTCGTGATGAAGGACGGGCGGGCCGTTGCACCTGACATCGCTGGAACAGGGGTGGAATTTAACTGGGAGCTTTTAAAGGATTACCGCCGGACTTTTTAATTGCATCGTTGAAACGGTCGGCTTGCTTTCACAGCTTGGAAGATTCAGCTTCAATTTGGGCTAGTTTGAAGCAAGAGCCTGCTTGCAAATAGTTTGAATTGATTTACAATAGAAACGGAGTCTCTGACTGACTCAATTGTGATGTCATCAAGAAAGACAGTGATCAGTTATGAAGCAACTAAGACGATTTAAGTTTATTGGTGGAAGGTTGATCAAAACCGGAATCGCGGTGTTTGCCGCCGCGAGCCTGTGCCAGCTTTTCGGACTGTCGGCTGTTTTTGCCGTCATCATTGCGATTGTCACCATTGAGCCGACGGTGTCGGCTTCGATAAAAAAAGGAATCGTTCGGCTTCCGGCAGCTCTGATCGGGGCGAGCCTGGCGATGACCTTTGTCTATTTTTTCGGCTATAGCCCGGTTACCTATACGTTGGCAACGGTCAGCACGATTTTTGTTTGCCATAAATTAAGGCTGCAGGCCGGTACGTTGATTGCGACTGTAACAGCGATCGCAATGATTCCGATTACTCAGGATCATTACTTGCTTGCCTTTTTTGAGCGGGCGGGGACGACGACGATTGGGTTGACGGTGTCGACGCTCGTTAATTTTCTCATTCTGCCGGCGAATTATATTACAGAAATTAAAGTACGCAATGACAAACTGTTTGATGAAACAGCTAAGCTTTTCGAGCTGCGCTGTAAAGAAGTGATTGACAAGCAGCGAAGTTCATCAAAAGACAGTCAGAAGATGCACCGTCAGCTAACAAGTCAATTGGGCAAATCATTTCAGCTATGCCAGTATCAACGCGAAGAATGGAAATTTCATCGTTATAAAACAGGGGAGCTGCGAATTTTTTTTCATGAATATCGCAAGCTGGAACATCTCCAGCAAATTCAGTTTCATCTGGCAAATGTCCTCTCCCTTCCGCTTGGCAATCTGGCTTTTTCGCCGGAAAAAAAGCAGCTTTTGCTGCAGACAATCGACTCAACCGCCGCTATTTTGCGGACGAAGGATCACTATATTCCTGCAGAGCATTATGAGCTGATCGAGCAGCTTGATCAGCATTTTTGGTATTCAAAACATGAAGCGGCCGTCCCTTTGGCAAAGGCTTTTCATCATCATTTTTCTGCGGAGACGATTTTGCTGTATGTGATTCTCTCGATTCATGATGTCTTGGAAGAGCTGGAGCGGATGGCGCGCAAAGCAGAGAAACGAAACAGAGAAGAGCTACAGGCGTTTTCAGCTGAGGACAGCTAGCCGAGCTGTTGGAATTTTCTGATTGCCTTTTTTATTGCGGTGTGGTACAACTACTTGTAGACAAAATAATTATATTGATCATCACTACTAGGGGTGCTTTTGTTAAAAGCTGAGAGAGACGGCTGTCTTAACCCTTATAACCTGATCTAGTTCGTACTAGCGGAGGGAAGAAGTGTGGAACGAGTTCTTTGGACAGAATTGATCTGTTTGTGATAGACGTGAACCACTTCTCTTGTCAGGGGTGGTTTTTTGTTTTGTCTAAATAAGAGAGGAGGGAATGATGTGACGACGATCGCTGAATTGCTTTCGAAAGTAGAGGAGCGGCGGGAGGAACTGATTGAGCTGGCCAAAACGCTCATTTCCTTTGAAACGCCTGCACCACCGGCGCGGAATACGAAAGAGGCGCAGGCTTTTGTTGCTCGTTTTTTGGAAGAACACGGCTTTTCGATTGAGATGTGGGACGTCTATCCAGGCGATCCAAATGTCATCGGCATTCGAAAAGGAACAGAAGCGGAGGCGCATAAGAGCTTAATTGTGAACGGTCATATTGATGTCGCCGAAATCAGCCCGGATGAAAAATGGGAGCTTGATCCGTTCACGCCGTTTGTACGCAACGGACGGTTATATGGCCGGGGTGCGGCGGATATGAAGGGCGGTCTGGCCGGGGCGTTATTCGCGGTCTCGTTGCTTGATCAAGCTGGAATCGCCTTGCCGGGCGACTTGATTTTTCAGTCGGTGATCGGTGAAGAGGTTGGCGAGGCCGGGACACTGGAATGCTGTAAGCGAGGCAGCACGGCGGATTTTGCGGTTGTTGTCGACACGAGCGACCTCCATATTCAAGGGCAGGGCGGCGTAATTACCGGATGGATTACGGTGAAAAGTGAAAAGACCTACCATGATGCGACACGACGGCAAATGATTCATGCCGGCGGCCAGGTTGTTGCCGCGAGTGCAATTGAAAAGATGATGAAGCTCATTAGCGGTTTACAGGAGCTGGAGCGCCATTGGGCGATTACGAAAAGCTATCCCGGCTTCGCGCCAGGCGCAAATACGATTAATCCGGCTGTGATTGAAGGGGGCCGGCATGCCGCTTTTATTGCCGATGAATGCCGGCTCTGGATTACGGTGCATTTCTATCCAGATGAAACGCATGAAGAGGTGGCGCGTGAGATTGAAGAGCATCTGGTAAAGGTCGCAAGCGGCGATGTCTGGCTGCGCGACAATCCGCCGACTTTTTCGTGGGGCGGCAGCTCAATGATTGAAGATCGTGGCGAAATTTTCCCTTCGCTTGAAATTGATCCGGCTGACCCGGGCGTCCGGTTGCTCGCGGCGTCGCATCAAACGGTTATTGGCCGTGAAGCGGAAATCGATGTCAGCCCGACAGTGACCGATGGCGGCTGGCTTGGTGAGGCGGGAATTCCGACTGTTATTTATGGGCCGGGAGATTTGATGAATGCGCACGCTGTTAACGAAAGCGTCGCGGTGGAGCAGCTCGTCGACTACACGAAGGTTTTATTGCAATTTATCTATCAATGGACGCACGAGAAGAAGTAGACAAGGAGTGGAGAGAAAACGATGAAAAAATGGATCATAGCGAGTTTGATGACAGCAAGTATGATGTTGCTGGCAGCGTGCGGAGGAGAGGAGCAGGCGCCAACTGAAGAGGCGGCAGAAGGGCAAAGTCCAGAAGCCGGGCAGGAAGCTGAGCTGGCCAAAATTGATATTATGCTTGACTGGTACCCGAATGCGGTGCACAGCTTCCTCTATGTCGCCCAGGATCAGGGATTCTTTGAGGAGGAAGGACTTGATGTGGAGATTCATTTTCCAACGAACCCGACCGATCCGATCAATTTAGCTGCTGCCGGGCAAATGACGCTTGGCATCACCTACCAGCCGGATGTTGTTGTCGCCCGCGCAACGCAGGACGTTCCGGTCAAGGCTGTGGCGGCGATTGTCCGCTCGCCGCTTAACCATGCTGTCTTTTTGGAGGATAGCAGCATTCAATCACCGAAGGATTTAGAAGGAAAGCAGGTTGGCTATCCGGGCATTCCGTTGAATGAGTCGATTTTAAAAACAATTGTCCAGCACGATGGTGGAAATCCTGATGATGTGCAAATGATTGATGTCGGATTTGAATTAGGGTCATCGATTGTAAGCGGCCAGGTGGATGCCGTGCTGGGGGCGTACATCAATCATGAAGTGCCGGTGCTGCGGCATAATGGCTATGAAACCCGCTATTTTAATCCGGTCGACTACGGAGTGCCAAGCTATTATGAGCTTGTCGTCGTCACGAACGATCAGACTTGGCAGGAGCGTGAGGCGGATATTGCTGCTTTCTGGCGCGCCGCAACAAAAGGGTATCAATATATGACCGAGCAGCCGGAGGAAGCGTTAGCGATTCTCTTCGCAGAACAGGATGAAGCGAATTTTCCTTTAATTGAGGAAGTCGAGCAGGAAAGCCTCGACATTCTTTTACCGAAAATGGCCTCTGACTCAGGCTTCGGCAGCCAGGACGAAGCCGCATGGCAGGAAACGATTGACTGGATGCTCGATTATGAGTTGATTGAACAGGCTCCAGAGCTTGCTGATATCTATGTAAATTTGGCAGAAGAGTGATGCCGGGAGTTTAACGGACCGTGGACAAGCGCCGGGGCAGTTTCAAAAGGGAGATGAACCTTTTGGGAACAGCCTTTCGGGCGCTTTTTTTTCTAAGAGGGCAATCCGATGTTGCTTACGGAGAGGGAACAGTCCTGTGCCTTGTTGCGATAAACCCGTAAAAGACGTTTAACAAGCCTGTTGGCGGTGAATAAGCGTTAATGGAGGTGTTTTGGATGAAATATTTGTTAATAATGGTGCTGATTGCCGTAAGCGTGGCGTGTTCAAGCACCGGACCTGAGGAAAGTGGCAGCGAACCGATGCAAGAGGACGCGGCTGAAGCAAATGGCGGGGAGACTGAGCAGGCAGAAGAGGGTGAGCCGGTTGAAGTGATCGCCGAGCAGCTGGAGGTGCCGTGGGCGATTGCAAAATCAGGAGAGACGATCTTTGTAACCGAGCGTAATGGAAGCATTGTTACGATTGAAGAGGGACAAGAAGAAAGAGCGGATGTCGTGCTTGAGCATGAAGTGCTGGCAGAAGGAGAAGGTGGTCTGCTTGGCTTTGTGCTGTCGCCGGATTATGCCGAGGATGGCCGTGCTTTTGTTTATCATACGTATGAGGAAGATAATGAAATCTTGAATCGAATTGCGGTCATCAGCCAGTCAGAGGATGGACAGTGGATAGAGGAAGAAGAGCTGCTTGCCGGGATTCCAGGCGGAACCATTCACAATGGCGGTCGGCTGGCGCTTGGACCGGATGAAAAGCTGTACGCGACAACAGGGGATGCCGGGATCGAGGAGCTGGCGCAGGAGCGTGAGGCGATGGCGGGAACGATTCTTAGGCTTGAGCTTGATGGAACGGTTCCGGAAGACAATCCATGGGAAGATTCCTATGTCTATTCCTATGGTCACCGCAATCCGCAAGGGCTGGCCTGGGATGGAGCCGGGACGCTTTACAGCAGCGAGCACGGCTCAAACGCGCATGATGAAATCAACCTGATCGAACCGGGCGCCAATTACGGCTGGCCGATCGTCAGAGGTGATGAGACGGAAGAAGGCTTGAGCGCTCCTCTAATTCATTCCGGTGAAGACACATGGGCTCCTTCGGGAGTGGCTATTGCCGGAGATGTCCTGTATGTAGCCGGACTCCGCGGGGAAGGAATTTACGCCCTCAACCTGGAGACGGCCGAGTTTACGACATGGCTTGAAGGCTATGGGAGAATTCGTGATCTCTTTGTTGACGGGCAGTCGCTCTATTTTATGACGAATAATCGTGATGGAAGAGGAGTTTCGCAGGATTCTGACGATTATGTAATAAAAGTTGACCTTGAACAGCAAGAAAGATAGATGCAATAGTTAGAAAAATCAATTATGCTGGAAAGGAGTGGATAAGAAGGAAAAGGAGAGATTATGATGCGATATAAGCAGTTGGGGAAAAGCGGTCTGTTAGTGTCTGAGCTCTGCCTTGGGACGATGACGTTCGGCAATGAAGTCAATGAGGCAGATTCAATTGAAATGATCCATCGTTTTCTTGATCGTGGCGGCAATTTTCTTGATACCGCCGATGTGTATGTCAAAGGAGAATCAGAGCGTATTGTCGGCAAAGCGATCAAAGACAGACGCAGTGAAGTCGTACTGGCGACAAAGGTCAGGATGCGCGTCGGTGAAGGGCCGAATGATTTCGGTTATTCCCGTCACCGGATCATGGAAGGAGTCGACCAGAGCCTGAGGCGGCTCGAAACGGATTATATTGACCTTTACCAGCTCCATGTATGGGATAATCTTACGCCGATTGAAGAAGCAGTGCGCGCCCTCGATGATCTTGTCCGGTCCGGGAAGGTACGCTACATCGGCTGCTCTAATTTTTTGGCGTGGCAAATGATGAAAGCTTTGTCGTACAGTGAATTTCACAACCTGGCCCGCTTTATTTCGATTCAGCCGCAGTACAGCCTGATCAATCGCGAAATTGACCGGGAGATGCTTCCGCTTTGCAAAGAAGAAACCGTCGGCGTGATTCCGTGGGCTCCTCTCGGCGGCGGCTTTTTAACAGGAAAGTATCAAAAAGGGGAAACCCCTGCATCGGGCCGGCTGTCGAGAGGCGTAGGCGAATCGAGCTGGGAAAAGCGCGCGCTTGAGAAAAACTTTACGATCCTTGAGGAGGTTTGTGACGTAGCGGCCGAGACCGGTAAAACGCCGGCCCAGGTTGCGCTCAACTGGCTGCTGCAAAAGGAAGAGATCACCTCCCCTATTTTCGGAGCGACAAGCTTTGATCAATTTGAAGAAAACATCGGCAGTATTGGCTGGCAGCTCACTTCTGAACAATGGCAGAAGCTTGATGAGGTCAGCAGGCTGCCGAGTGAATATCCACAGCGTTTTCTTGAAAAGTTCGCCCGCTAACTGAGCAACTGTCAGCGGCCATCGTTCCGTTCTAACTGTTTTTTAGTCTTTCTACATATAGATAAGTAATGGCATGTGGTCAGCTATGAAGAAAGGGTGGTAATGATGAGCGAAGAAGCAAAAAGGCGAGTAAAGCAACAATTCAGCCGAAATGCGAATGAGTATGTGAAGAGCCGGTCGCACGCCCAAAGCAGTGACCTGGATCAATTGCTTGAATGGCTTCAGCCAGATGACGC
Organism: Halalkalibacter oceani; assembly: GCF_040544555.1. Lineage (NCBI taxonomy): Bacteria > Bacillati > Bacillota > Bacilli > Caryophanales > Bacillaceae > Halalkalibacter > Halalkalibacter oceani. Next base: position 641,393 of record NZ_JBEPKD010000001.1, on the reverse strand, counting down.
GGCGATCGCGTTGGACATTGCGACAGGTGGGGGACATGTGGCGAAAAAGCTGGCGCCAGCAGTGACACAGGTTGTCGCCGCCGATTTGACAGAGGGAATGCTCGCTAATACGAGACAGCATTTACAGCAGATCGGAAATATCTTCTATGTCTTGGCCGATGCCGAAGCGCTGCCGTTTTTGGAACAGAGCTTTGACATTGTCACATGCCGCATCGCCCCGCACCATTTCCCGGATCCGGAAGCTTTTGTGAGAGAGGCAGAGCGAGTGCTGAAGCCGGGCGGCCGCTTCCTGCTTATCGACAATGTAGTGCCGGACGATGACCAGTTGGCAACCTTCATGAACACATTTGAAAAAAAGCGTGACCATAGCCATGTCCGCTGCTTATCTGTGAAAGAATGGAGCAGCTTGATTGACAGCGCACAGCTCGTTGTCACGCGGAAAGAGCTGAAAAAGAAAACGTACGACTATCCTGTATGGGTGAAAAGAACGACGGAGAACGCGGAGCAAGTATATGAGGTCAACCGTTATATTGAGGCAGCGGATCCGGTTTGCAAGTCATATTATCAAGTTCAGGAAGAAGGCGGAAACATTCGAGCGGTTACGGTTGACGAAATGGTGCTTATGGCTGAAAAAAGTTAGTAGTAGAGGAGGGGGACACTGCTCGAGGAAACAGTTTCATACAAGTTTGTTGAGGGAGGACTCTTATGATTTATCATCAGGAGTCCTTTTTGGTACGTAGCTTTTCAAGCAATCGGAAGTAGCCTTCGTCTGTTCCAATATCAAAGCGCTCTCCTAACCCTCCCTGTCCATAGCTGATTGTCTTTTGCAACATACTCTTTATGGCATCGGTTAGTTGATATTCACCTTTGCTATCTGGTTTTACTTTTTTTAAAAATGAGAAAATCTCTGGATGAAAAATATAACGACCAATTACTGCTAAATTTGATGGAGGCGATGAGGAAGGTTTTTCGACAATATCAAGGAGTTCATACAGGTTTTCTTCCACTTTCCTCTCTTTAATGACACCATATTGATGTAACCATTGCTCCGCAACCGTTTCAACTCCAATCACATTTGCTTGTCTTGTTTGATAGGTCTTCATTAACAATGGTAGACCGTGCTCTTTCTTGACGAAGACATCGTCCGGTAACAGAACGGCGAAAGGCTGATCAGCAATAAATGGTTCTGCGAGTGAGAGGGCACCCCCTAGGCCCGTAGCGAAAGGCTGGCGAATATATTGAATATGAATCGGAGGAAGAAACAAATCCTTAAGTAGATCATGTTTGTTCGTTTTCTTCAAAAAATATTCCAATTCAAGCGAACGATCGAAATAATCCATAATCATGTTTTTGTTTCGGGAGACAATGATTAAGATTTCTTTAATTCCGGCTGTAAGCGCTTCCTCTACTACGTAGTGAATAGCGGGTTTTCCGTGAATTGGAAACATTTCTTTCGGAATGACTTTCGTAATCGGGAGGTTTCTTGTGCCATAACCTGCGGCAGGAATGACTGCTTTTTTTATTGTCATTTATATTTCCCCCTCTATAATCGTCTGGCTGTATCTATACAATTTATCGTATTCAATACACAGTTTAAAGGAATTTGTCCGCAAAGAAACGGGCGTTGTGGAACGTTATTGCTAGGTATTTGTTTGATCTTATGTTCTTTTCTCACCACCTTCCACCTGTTCCAATAAGATAATACAACCATAGAAAAGAAGGTCACGTTGAGGAAGGAGTAGTCCTATGAATGTGGGTGTCATTGGCGCGGGATACGTGGGATTAACAATTTCAGCGGTATTCGCAAAATGGGGACATGATGTGTATTGTGTTGAAAAAGAAGATGAAAAAGTGGAAGATTTAAAAGCGGGTCGAATCCCGATCTATGAACCGGGCCTGGAAGAATGGATCAAAGAAAGTCTAGAAAAAGGGAAGCTCGTCTTTACGACTGATTTAGCGGAAGCGGTAAAGGCGTGTCACCTGCTTTTTATTGCAGTTGGGACGCCAGAGGGACCAAATGGAGAACCTAATTTGGATTTCATCGAGCAGATTATAAATGAGCTTGTCCCTCTCATAACTCAACCTAAGATAATTGTAACGAAGAGTACTGTACCAATTGGAACAAATGAATGGATTAAAAATAAGCTCATCCATGCAGGGGTACGATCTCAGTTTATTACTGTCGTTTCTAATCCAGAGTTTCTTCGGGAAGGTACCGCCATTCACGACATGTGTCAACCGGATAAAATTATTATTGGAACGGATCAAGTAGAGGCCGTTGAGCAATTGAAGGAGTTATACCAGGAAATAAATGCGCCTTATCTAATAACGAGTTTGGCTGGGGCAGAAATGATTAAGTATACAGCCAATTCATTTTTAGCCATGAAGATCTCCTTTATAAATGAAATAGCTAGAATTTGTGATGCTTATCAAGTAGATGTCACAGAGGTAGCAAAAGGAATAGGCATGGATCCTCGAATCGGCTCATCATTTTTACAAGCAGGATTGGGATATGGTGGTTCTTGCTTTCCAAAGGATGTGAAAGCACTTGAGTATGCAGCAAAACAAAAGGAGATTACCCCCCACCTTTTGCAAGCGACACAGCTGATTAATGAAGAGCAGCTAAGCCTTTATTGTCAGAAACTCAGAAAGTCCTTGACGAATTTTCCGGACGTTTCAATTGCGGTATGGGGTGCCACATTTAAACCGAATACAGACGATATTCGTAACTCTCAAGCGGTAAAGCTAATAAACCTACTGACTAGGAAAGGATGTAGGGTTCATGTATATGATCCTGTAGCCTCCATTTCCATACAAGAAGTGACAGTTCATTCCTCCATTTATGAGTCAATAAAAGGCAGAGATGGGTTAGTGATTGCGACAGAATGGGAGATGTTTCATACGGTTGATTGGACACTGATTTCGAAATGGATGAAAGGAAAGGTTGTACTCGATTGTCGTAATGTCATTGACCCTTTACTGCTTAAAGAGCATGGATTCGAGTATGTGGGAGTGGGGCGACCATGAAAATTATCGTAACAGGGGCTGCTGGTTTTATTGGTTCAAGTCTTTGTGAGGAACTTTTAAAACATGAAGACTGTCAGGTTATCGGTATCGATGCCTTTCTTGGACCAACAAAGCAAACAATCAAGGAGAAGAATCTGAGTCATCTACTGACATCTTCACGCTTTACGTTTTTGAAGGAGAATCTTTTAACCATTCAGTGGGAAAGGATCCTAGAAGGTGTGGATTATATCTATCACCTTGCAGGAATGCCTGGTGTACGGTCGAGTTGGGGAGATGACTTCGCTTTGTATTCCACCTATAATATCGAAGGTACTCAGCGTTTGCTAGAAGCGTGCAAGCAGCAGCCTTCGTTGAAAAATTTAATCTTTGCCTCAACCTCCTCCGTCTATGGTGAAAAAACTGGGAAGGTTAGTGAGAATGCCAAGCTTTCTCCATTATCACCTTATGGAATAACAAAATTAACGGCTGAGCATCTTTGTTATATATATCAAAGAAGTTTTGGTCTACCTGTGACAATCTTGCGTTATTTTACGGTTTATGGACCGAGACAACGTAGCGACATGGCCTTTCATCTATTTATTCAGCAAATGCTTGAAGGGCGAGCGATTACGATTTTTGGAGATGGTTCCCAGACTAGAGACTTTACTTATATTGATGATTGCATTCAAGCAACTGCTGCTGTTATGCATTCGCCGGGTGTTATTGGTGAGGTGATAAATATTGGTGGAAAGGAGCGTGCTTCGATACGGGAAGTTGTTTCGATAATTGAAGATTTGCTCGGTCAGAAGGCAATTATAAAATGGAAGCCTAGTGTGCATGGGGAACCTTCTCAGACTTGGGCCGATATATCGAAAGCAAAAAACTTGCTAGATTATAACCCTTCGACAGATTTGAAAACGGGATTACGTAAAGAAATTGCCTACCTTACAGCTCTCTACATCAAATAAACTTGACTTATATCTAGCCTTCCTATAACTGTTGAACTGGGCCAAAGGCAATCAGGACCTTTGGCCAGCTCCGGGCAACATTAAGGAAGATTGAATGACTCGTTAACGATCAAAATTTTAACCGCTTTTTCTTTTCCTGCGCTGGTTCTGAAGAAGGGTATGAAATAGTTTTGCAGTTGTTGAATCATTGGTATCCCGAATTATTTTTGCTGTCTCTGATTGACTGAAATAAGATTCAGTTTCGCTCATGATTTGACGAACAAGGCTAGATAAGTCTTTTGTACGATTATCGATCGCACGTTGCTTTACTGTTTGCATCATGGTATCTAGTAAGGAGGAGTGGTGAGTAAGTTCTAACAGGAGTAAGGATCTTAGCTTCTCTTCTTTTGTTTTCTTGTTGCTACCTTGTTTGAGGTCGCTAGCTAGCTGTACGTTTGCAGGTGGTAATTCATCTGTGTGGTCGGATGGCTCTATTCCATCTTCATTTGCAAGCATGGTTGTAGTGGTCTCTTCATCATTAATAGGTAAGTCATTTTGCATCTTTCCTTCCAGTTCATTCCAAACGTCGAGGATGTCATTAGCTACTCGTTCCCAGGTATATTTTTCTTCTGCTAAATTTCGGCCCATAGCGCCCATCCGTTGTGCCAAGTGAGGATTTTCGAGCAAAGTTGACAATGGTTCAATGAAAGCGTGTGGGTTATCAGCCTCTTCCACGACAAAGCCATTTTCATTTGGGATGATGACCTCTGGATTGCCCCCACGGGCAGTAGTTACAATTGGTAACCCTGAAGCCATCGCCTCATAATGAACCCGGGCTAGAGGTTCCTGCCATTGGGAAGGACAAACAAAAACGTCTGCCGCCGCAAACCAGCGCTGAATTTCATTAGGCGATACAAACCCTGTGTTAACCACCGGAATCGATAGCTTGGCTGCTAGTGCACGGACATAAGCGACATAATCACTCACTTCATTAACACTAAACCATTTACTCCCAACGAGGACGAGCGCAATATTGGAATGCTCTTTGGCCAATTCATTCATTGCTTGCACAAGAATATCGGCACCTTTATTAGCAGACAGTCGCCCGGCAAAGAGAATCACTTTTTTGTTTACAAGACCGTGCTCTTGCCGGACTTCATTGCGCATCTCTTTAGCCTGACTTGACGTTGGTGGAACGAAGCGACCTAGATCAACTCCAGAATAAATTGTTTTGAGTTTAGGAGCTGCTTCTGGAAACGAGTCAGAAATGGTTTTTCCAACATAATCGCTAACGGTTATGATTTTATCAAGCTCTTGAATGGCGGAAAGGGCTTTTTCTGCTTGAATCTTCTGAGGCGTAAACATGTCATTGTGCATACTTAATACAAGACGTGCATTTGGTGCATGCTCTCTTACAGCGGCTACGAGTCGTGGCCGATTAAAAATGTGTATGATATCAAACGAATTTTCTTGTAAAAATTGGACCACACCTTCTTGGTAGATCTCAAGAAGCTCTCCGGGAATACGAACATAGCGGATTTGATCGACGATTTCTTCATCCGGCAAGCTCTCATCAGGTGTACCGAGAATGGTAAGCTGATATTGTTTACTAAGCATTCGTGAAACGCCATCAATATAGGTTTGGATCGCTCCTCCACGTACTGGCGGAACGGGTAACTTTTCTGTACATATCATGAGAATTTTCATGTAAGATCGACTCCTTTCAAATGCTGTAATTCTTCAAGTGCTGCCCATTTTGATTGTTCTGTTTCATAAATTCTAGTGCAAAGCGCCTCAAGCTCTTGATCTAAGAATAACGTAGGCTCATAAACCATTTCCTTGACATTTTTATAGAATTCATTTGGAAGAGCCATATCAATTAAAAGAATTTCATAAAGTTCCGATTCGATCGGATTTGCCTCATGGTAGGCTTCTATCATACCTGTAATCCATGTTAGATCCCATACGCCCATATCGTCTACGGTACCGGTAATTAATTTTCGTAAGTCACGGATCGGTAGATCATAGGCAACTCCATCAAGATCAATGATCCACATTCCATCTGGGCCCATTTGTCCGTTAGACCAGCCATAATCCTGATGAACAAGTCCCCATTCGTGATCGTTTCTTTCGATTAAAGTCGAGTAAGCTGAGTTGTTTAACTGCTGTAGAGCTTGTTGTGACTGCTCTTCGAATTTATCAATCATTGAAAGAATCGTCTTGCTCGCAGGCATTTCGTCGTACGCTGTGGCAATGTTTTTAAACCATCCCATTTTCTTGATAACTTTTTCATAGGATCTCGGCCAGCGATGAAGGCGTGACGGCTTTTCGGCTCCTTTTGGTGGGAGGTATCCTTTTGAAAGGTGATGAAATTCACCTAGCGCATGACAGAGTGCTTTTGCCCCTTCTAAATCCTTTGACACAGGTGTAAGAGGTTCGATCCATTCCGCTACGAACCAAAGTTTTCCTCCCTTATTAACATGATTCTCCCCTGTAGTTGTCTGAATAATAGCAGGTACTCGTGCGTTTTTTTCATGAACTAAATAATCCTGCGCTCCAAGACTAAATAAACTACGACGTGGTCTGCGGTGGAGAATCTTTAAACTTCGCGGACCATGATTTGTATCTATTTTCCAAATGAGACCACCTTTGTCTGCTTTTGTTGTAATCACTTCCATATTGCTAACAGACATGTCGTAATGTCCTATCACTTCCTGTGCAAGCTCTTCGATATAAGATGGAACGTAAAGTTCTCCTAACGTTTCATCAACATCCCAAGGAATAATTTGTTCTTCTGGCATTGGTTTTCCCCCTAAGCTTCAAAATTCAACCTTTAACATTAACCTATTCCTCATCTAAAAATAGGTATAGTTATCTGCCCAACAATACCATGGTTTCTGAAAATTTGTGAATTAACAGACTGATTTGTCTTGCCATGCATGAAATAAGTTTCGGGTATTCGATTTGAAGGTATTAATTAGGAAGAAAGGTTTGGATGATGGATTTGAGAGGAGAAAACGATGGAGGATATAAAGGATACCCTAAAAGAAGTTGTATTTGCAATATTGCCGATAACAGCGGTTATCATTCTGTTGCAGTTTACGTTAATAGGCCTGCCGTCGGACGTCTTTCTTCAGTTTCTGATCGGAGTGGTCCTCGTCAGCTCCGGATTATTTTTGTTTCTAATCGGGGTACATATCGGTCTGCTGCCGATCGGGGAAATGATTGGTTCGACGTTGCCGAAAACAAATAAAGTATGGCTGATTGTCCTGGTCGGCTTTATTCTCGGCTTCGTCGTTACGGTAGCTGAGCCTGATGTCCGGGTGCTCTCCAGTCAGATTGAGGATGTATCCGGCGGGGATATTTCGCAAATGGTACTGATCTATGCCGTAGCGCTTGGCGTGGCGATTTTAGTTGGGCTGGCGATGCTGCGGATCATTTTCGACATTGATTTAAAGTGGCTTCTCTTTGGAGGATATGCTGCTGTTTTTATCCTTGCCACATTTACAGCCGGCGATTTTGTTCCTATTTCCTTCGATGCAGGTGGGGTGACAACAGGGCCGATGACCGTCCCGTTTATTTTAGCACTCGGGGTAGGTGTTGCCTCGGTATTACGTGGGAAAAGTTCTTCGAGCGATAGCTTTGGACTCGTGGCGCTGGCCTCGATTGGACCGATATTGGCTGTTCTTGTGTTAGGGGTGATTTATGGATGAGCGTCACCATTTTCGAAGGGTTTCATGAGGTGCTGCTTGAGGTGACATTTGCGTTATTGCCGCTGTTAATCTTTTTTGTTGTGTTTCAGGTATTTTTTCTGAAGCTAGAAAAAAAGCGCATCCTCCATATTTTGATCGGAATGACGCTATCCTTTCTCGGATTGGCGCTCTTTCTGCAAGGCGTTCACGTCGGCTTTTTTCCAGCGGGAGAGGTGATAGGAGAGAATCTTGGCGGGCTGTCCTTTAACTGGGTGCTTGTGCCGATCGGCTTTGTCCTCGGTTTTGTTGCGACCTTTGCCGAACCCGCCGTTCGCATTATGAATGAGCAGGTCGAACGGATTTCAGGAGGCTACATTTCAGAGAAAGTGATGCTTTATACACTGTCCATCGGTGTCGGCGTATCGATTGCTTTAGCGATGCTGCGCATTCTTCTCGGTTTTTCATTATGGTATTATCTCATTCCAGGCTATGGCCTCGTGCTGATCTTGATGCTGCTTGTATCAAAAACATTTATTGCCATAGCCTTTGATTCAGGCGGAGTAGCGACAGGTCCGATGACGGTCACCTTTATTTTGGCGATTGCCGTCGGGGTCGCTTCCGTCATTGAAGGCAGAGATCCATTAATGGACGGTTTTGGCATGATCGCCATGGTCGCGTTAGCACCGATTTTGTCAGTACTGCTTTTAGGAATTCTTTATGAACGGAAAGGCAGGGATAAAGATGAAGCCGAGTCAGGCTCATAAATTATTACTAACAATCGTCAAAAAAAGTGAGGCGAAGCTCGTTGTACGTACTGCTAAAGAGGCGGGCGCACGAGGAGCGACCGTTTTATTAGCGAAGGGAAGTGGCATTCATGAGAAAAAAAGCTTTCTCGGGATTCCGCTAAGTTATGAAAAAGAAGTCGTCTTAACGATTGCTCCAGGCCAGGAGATGGAGAAAATTGCTAACTCTGTGACGGAGAAAGTCCAATTGAATCAGTCCGGAAAAGGAATTGGCATGGTCATCAATTTGGAAAACGTATTGGGTATTGTCACTCTTGCGCCGGGGAGTAAGGTTGAGAAACGAGACGAGGAGGAGCAAATAATGTCAGATCCAGCAAAAAAATTTGACCTGATAGTGACAATTGTAAACCGCGGCGATGCCAGCAAAGTGGTTGACGCCTCGCTGGCAGCCGGGGCCGAAGGAGCGACGGTGCTGTCCGGACGGGGCTCCGGCATTCACGAGAAGGCAAAGCTGTTCAACATTCAAATTGAGCCAGAAAAGGAAATTGTGCTGACATTAATTCACCATCAGCTAACGAAGCGCGTTGCTGAAGCAATTGAAACGGGGGTTGAACTCAATCAATCCGGCAAAGGGATCGCCTTCATTCTCGATGTGGAACGGGTGATTGGCATCAATCATCTCATTGAGGAGATCCGGCAAGAGGAGCAGACAAATCGGGAGAAAGAATAGCGCAGTTCTTGCCTTTTCCGCTATACTAAAGGAAGAGTAAGAAAGGAGCGTTTAGATGAGCTTAGATTTTTATCAGGGGGGATCGTTTTGGAAGGTCCCATCTGAATATAAACCGGGCGTTCCATTGACGGATCAGCGGATCACCGAGGTTGAACAGCTTCTTGGAGTATCCCTGCCAAAAGCCTACCTCCGCTATATGCTTGAGCAAAATGGCGGCGAGCTGGCTTATCGCTATGTATTGTTTGAGGATGGGGAGGCAGCGATTATTCCATATTTGTACGAAATGGACACAGCGAGCGGAGTCGGGATGTCGCCGCTATTCCTCGAACAATTCGGGCTGCCGGCAGGACTCGTCCTGCTAACGGGAGATTTTGATTCTTGGCTCGCGCTCGATTACCGGCAACAAACAGAGCCGGAAGTGATTTATCTTACAAATGAGGGAGATCTCGTCTCAGCTCAATGGAAGGAATACCGGCTTGCCCCGAATTTTGAGGAGTTCACCGCCAAGCTGTTTCGGCGCTCGCCATCAAAAGAGGAAAAGAAAGGAGGGACAGCCGAATGAGACCATTGCAAATTTCAGCGGAAACCGCCCAGAAGCTGGCGGAGTCGCTACAGGTTCCAATCGAACAAATCATGCACATGCCCCAGCATATTTTGCTGGCCAAATTGGCTGAGCTGGAGAAGAAAGAGAAGAAGGATGAATAGAGTGGAAATACAACCTTGCTTGCCGTAAAAATTACGGCGAGCTGTTTCTATGAATAATTATCAGAAAAATATAAATTTTTTATTGACAAATGGAATTTTTGCTACTAAACTGAAATCGTATTCAGGAATACGCATTCGGTTTAGCGGTGAAAGGAAAACTTCAAATGAAAATCACAGTTAATGAAATTGCTAAAAGAGCTGGGGTATCCCAATCAACTGTCTCAAAAGTTATGAATAATTATCCTCAAATTAAAGCCTCGACTCGTCAGAAAGTAATGGCGGCGATTGAAGAGCTGAATTTTACGCCAGACCTCATTGCAAGAAGTTTAGTCACGAATAAAACAAAGACAATCGGATTAATTGTCGGTGATATAGCGAACCCTTTTTATTCTGAGACGGCAAAAGTGATTATTAGTCAAGCTAGAGAGAGAGGGTATGATGTCAGCTTGAGTGATACGGATTTTAATACCGACAATTTAAAAGTGTCCGTGAAAAATCTTTTGGCCAGGCGTGTTGACGGGATTTTGATTGCGACAATTGATCGTGACGATTCAGTTGCGACTGATTTGTATAAAACCGGATTCCCGATTGTTTTGTACAATCAAAGGCCCAAATCTAAAGAAATTAATTATGTGAACCTGGATGATGTAATGGGCGCGAAAATGGCTGTAGACCATCTGATTACGTTAGGGCACCGACGGATTTCTTTCATTACAGGTCCTTCGGAAAGATATTCGACGTTCTATTACAGACATCAGGGATTTAAAGCAGCGTTGAATTCACATCATATCGCTTATGATGAAAGTATTGTATATGATGGTGAACTATTTAATGGGGAGCATTTACAATTTGTCCAACGTTTATTGACTAAGGAGGATCGGCCGACCGGCTTTTTTGCTGCTTCCGATGCGATTGCGATTGAGTTGATGAAAGTAGTTGCAAGAAGCGGATTAAGTGTACCCGGTGACGTCTCTATAATTGGCTTCGGTAATTTTGATATTTCCTCCAATCCATTCGTTAATTTAACGACAATTGCCCAAAGAAAAAAGGAAATGGCAAGTGTCGCGTTAGAGAAACTGCTATTGCTTGTTGAAAATGACGAAGAAGAGAAAAAGCAGCCCTATCATATTGTTTTGGAACCTGGTCTTATTGTCAGAAAGACAACAGGAATCAATTACGAGCAATTTTCCCAATGAAATCAAAAGGTACGTAAATAGATTTTTTCGGTTTACGTGCCTTTCATGATAAATTGTTTCTTTTTCACCCCGGAAAGAATACGTATTCCGTCTTTGATCTAAACATTGCTGTCGGTATGATGCTTGTTTATCACTTAAGGAGGTGATGGTGGAGTAAGAAAGGTCGCAGATGGAACGACAAGTAAGGAGGAATGAGATGAATCTAGTTAAAAAAGTGAAAATTATTGAAATTGGTCCGCGGGATGGACTGCAAAACGAAGAAAAATTTCTAGAGACTGAGCGCAAGATTGCTCTCATTAGGCAATTGGTTGAATGCGGGTTTCAGGAGATTGAAGCAACATCGTTTGTGCACCCTAAATGGATTCCGAATTTAGCTGACGCTGAACAAGTTATCCAGGAGATTATAGATCTCCCAATTACCTTTTTTGCGCTCGTACCTAATGAAAAAGGATATGAGCGAGCTAAGCAAAGTGGTGTCGATGGAATGACATTTGTTCTATCCGCAACAGATACGCACAGTCAAAAAAACTTAAATCGGAGCACAGAAGAATCGCTAAAAGAGATAGCATCCCTTGTAAAAAAAGCCCAAAATGATGACTTGCAATACAGGGCGTCAGTTTCGACCGTGTTTGGATGTCCATTTGAAGGAAACCCTGGGCTTGAAAGGACTCTGAAAATTGTAGACCAACTTGTAGAAAGCGGGTTTAAAAGAGTAGGGTTATGCGATACGATCGGCGTTGCCAATCCACTTCAAGTATTTGAATGGATGACGAAACTAAAGACTGAATTTTCTGATGTTGAATTTGAATTACACTTCCATGACACGTATGGGAGGGGGTTGGCGAATGTTGTAGCTGGCCTCGAAGCAGGCATTCAGGCGTTTGACAGCAGCATTGGAGGTTTAGGTGGATGTCCGTATGCGCCGGGAGCGACGGGAAATATTTCAACAGAAGATCTTGTTGATTTATTGAGGGAAATGAAAGTCGAAACTGGAATTAATATCGATAAATTGCTGGAAACGTCGCAAAACGTGCATCGTTTTATCGGAAAAGATTTGGACAGTAAAGTATGGAGAGTTGACAGAAGCGGCAGTCGTTACATTTCAACTTAGGAGGCTGTTACATGAAAGGACAAGAAAAAAGACCACTTTCAGGGGTTAAAGTTTTAGAAATGGGATCCCTCATTGCTGGGCCCTTTTGTACGAGAATTTTAGGAGATTTCGGGGCAGAAATTATTAAAATTGAGCCTCCTCAAGGAGGAGACCAGCTCAGGAGTTGGAGAGTTCTTCACAATGGAACGTCATTATGGTGGTATGTTCAATCGCGCAATAAAAAATGTATCACTCTTGATCTAAGGACAGAAGAAGGATTAGACGTAGTCAAACAGCTTTTAAAAGAATGTGATGTGCTAGTTGAAAATTTTCGCCCAGGTACGTTGGACAAATGGGGGTTGGGAAGAGATGTATTAGAAGAGATTAACCCACATTTAATTATTAGTCGAATATCAGGCTATGGACAAAGTGGTCCTTATCGGGATCGGGCTGGATATGGAGCGATTGGCGAAGCTATGGGCGGACTTCGGTATCTTACTGGTTACCCTGATTTACCCCCTACCAGGGTAGGGATTAGCATCGGCGATTCTGTTTCCTCACTTTATGCAGTCATTGGAATTTTAATGGCTCTTTATCATCGGGATGCAAGGGGTGGGGGAGGTCAAGAAATTGATGTTGCCCTGTATGAAGCGGTTTTTAGCCTAATGGAAAGCATGGTGCCAGAATATGATGTTGCCGGTGTGAAAAGAGAACGAACCGGATCAACTTTACCGGGTATTGTTCCTTCTAATATATACAAGACAAAAGATGATACTTTTATCATCATCGCTGCGAATGGTGATAATATTTTTCAGCGCCTTTTGAAAGTTATAGGTCAGGAAGAGCTTTTGGGAGATCAACGATTTTTAACAAATGACCAACGGGTTCTCCACGCTGAGATGATTGACAAGATGATTGAGAAATGGACATTGCAACATAATGTGGGCGAATGCTTGGAGATGTTAGCTGATAATGGAATACCAGCTGGAACCCCGTACAGTATTGAAGATATAATGAGCGATCCTCAGTATAAAGCCAGAGACATGATTTTAGATATTGACCATCCAGACCCGGACATAGGCTCTCTAAAGGTTCCTGGAATCGTACCGAAGTTAAGCAAAACTCCAGGCGAAGTAAAATGGCTTGGACCAAAGCTTGGTGAACATAATGAAGAAGTGTTCAAGCAATTAGGAATGGCAGGGCAAGCTGTAAACGTCTCAGAGGAATGAGATGTAAGCGCTTAAAAAGAAACTTTAGATAAAGGAGATTATTAGCTATGAATTATTCGATTTATGCACCACCACGAATTCATTGCGGAGCAGGCAGTATTGACCGTTTAAATGATGAGGTTAAATCTTTTGGCGTTAAGCGCCTGCTTATTGTTACGGATAAAGGTTTGAAAAATGCAGGGATTGTAGACAAGGTTTTACATGTATTGGATAATGGTGATTTTCATGTAACCGTATTTGATGAAACAAAAGCGGAGCCGACGGTTGCGATTTATCAAGCTGCATTGGAATTAGGCAAAGCGAATGATGTCGAGCTAGTAATCGGGTTAGGCGGCGGCAGTTCAATGGACGTAGCGAAAGCGGTGTCGCTCTCTTTAGTGCGCTCAGAACCTATTCTACATTTTGTAGGAATTAACCGAGTTCCAGGACCCGGCGTACCGATCATTACAATATCAACAACTTCCGGCACTGGATCTGAAGTGTCGCAAGTATTCGTTTTGACAGATGAAGATACATCGCTTAAAAGTGCGATATTCAGCCCGCATGTTCTGCCAAGCGTGGCAATAATTGATCCCGAACTAACTCTTTCTCTGCCGCCGGTGATTACCGCCCATACAGGAATAGATGCGATGGTTCACGCTATTGAAGGGTATCTCGCTGTCCGATCATCCCCATACACGGATGAACTGGCGCTCCTTGCTTTCGAAAAAATATGGAACCATCTAAAACAAGCATATGACAATGGTGATGATTTGAATGCGAGAACAGAAATGGCAGTCGGCAGCATGATCGGAGGGATGGTTATGAACACGACCTCGGGTGCTGGTATGGTTCATGGGCTGGCCTTTGCCCTTGGAGTCCATTGTCATCTTTCCCATGGTCTATCTAATAGTGTCGTTCTTCCTTATGTATTGGAAGTGGTTGCTGAATATGAACAAGAGAAAGTATTAAAACTTGCCAAAATAGCCGGAAGTAATGGCCGTACATCGCAGGAAACGATCATGAACTTTATTAACCGTATATTAGAAATGCAAAGAAGCTTGGACCTGCCAACCTCGTTAAAAGAGTTGAATATAGAGGAAGAAGTTCTTCCTGTTCTAGCAAAAAGTTCTTATGGAATGGAACGGTTGCAAAGTAATTCGCCAAAGCGATTAAGCGAGGATGAAATCTTGCAAATATTTAAGAGAGCTTTATCTGGAAAATTATTAAACGGAAAAGTGGGGGCATAACATGCTTGATAACAACATTCAAACTGTGGAAATAAAGTCACCGGTACCAATTTCTATCGGGGGGAACTGGCTGACCCTTGAGCAAACGTATCCTTTGGAATTCCCCTATACCGGAGAGGTGATTGCCCATGTTTCACTGGCGACAGTTGAAGAGGCTGAAGAAGCAGTAAATTTAGCGGTTTCGGCAAAAAAGAAACTGGCGGAGCTTCCGTTATGGAAGCGGGCGGAAATATTAAATAAAGCCGCAGATAAATTAATAGAACGGATAGAGGAGATCGCTGCATTAATTGTATTTGAGAATGGAAAGTCGATTAAAGATGCAAGAGGTGAAGTGATACGTACTGCTTCCACCTTGCGTTTTTCGGCAGATGCTGCAAAAGAATTGCAAGGTGAAATGATTCCAATAGATGCGATGGAAGGAGGGGAGGGACGTCTTGCTTTTACGTTGCGGGAGCCGGTTGGAATTGTAGCGGCTATTTCCGGTTTTAACTTCCCGTTATTAATTGGAGCGCATAAAATTGGTCCAGCGCTCGCAGGCGGCAATCCGGTTATCTTAAAGCCTTCGCGAGCAACTCCGTTATCAAGCATAGAGTTGGCCAAAATTTTGGCAGAAGCCGGGCTTCCAGCAGGAGGGTTGAGTGTGCTTACCGGCGGAGCGGCAGTCGGAGAATACTTAGTGAAGCATCCGGATGTTGATCTTGTTACTTTCACCGGCAGCTCAGCAGTAGGTAAACATTTAAGCGAAATTGCCAAATATAAAAAAGTGTTGCTCGAACTGGGGTCGAACGCAGCGACGATTGTAGATGAGGATGCAAATATTGAGTTGGCAGTTGAACGTTGCTATGCTGGCGGCTTCGGATCAGTTGGTCAATCTTGTATATCTGTACAGCGAGTTTATGTTCATAAAACAAATTATGAGGAGTTTTTGCAGCGCTTAGGACAAAAAATAGCGAGTATGAAGATTGGAAACCCGTTTGACGAGGAGACGGATGTGCCGACATTAATTTCTCAGGACGAGACAAAGCGAATTTCTGAGTGGATTAAAGAGGCTGAGTCATTAGGCGCACGTATCATTACAGGAGGAAATACTAACGGAAGAATTCTTGAACCGACCTTATTGGCAGACGTTACTTCTGATATGAAGGTCAGCTGCGAGGAAATTTTTGGTCCAGTTATTGCCACAGCCCCATTTGAAGATTTTAGCGAGGCGGTAGAATTGGTAAATCATTCGCGTTACGGCTTGCAAGCTGGATTATTTAGTAACAATATGCAAAATATCTTTTACGCTATTAAGCATATTCAAGCCGGCGGCGTTCAAATTAATGAAGTATCAAATTTTCGCGCAGATCACATGCCTTATGGCGGAATGAAAGACAGTGGAATAGGCAAGGAAGGGCCAAAATATGCGTTGGAAGAAATGACAACGAAAAAATTAGTTTGTTTCCAAACGAATCAGTAAGCAAAGGATAACGAGAGGATCTGAAGCCCTGCAAGTTTAATAGTCCTTAGGCGCTCATCGTCATTTTAGAAACCGCTTACATTTCCGGGTGCAGCTTTGAACTTCTTTAAAGTTCGTGCTAGCGAAAATTTAAGATTAGGAGTGAGTAGTGTGAAATGGAAACACTTGTTTATCACGATGTTTGTTTTCTTCATGTCTTTATCATTGGCAGGATGCCTGCAACCATCTTCAACTGAATCAAATGATGGGCCAAACAATACTAGTACGGAAGTTTATAATTGGCGGATGGCAAGTGTTTGGGCGGAAGGTAGCACGTTATTTGATTATGATAAAACATTTGTCGACACGGTCAATGAGCTAAGCAATGGAAGATTAAACATTAAGTTGCACAGTGTAGGCGAATTAGCCCCGGCAGATCAAGTACTGGAAACAGTAAGCAATGGAACGGTGGAAATTGGCGGGGACTGGCCTAATTACTGGTCTGGAAAAAATACGGCTTTTGATTTATTAGGTTCTCAAGCTCTCGGCTTAACTAATTGGGATTATTTATTATGGATAAACGCGGGCGGAGGACAAGAATTATACAACGAAATTTATGGACAATTTAATACGGTGTACTTTCCTCATACATTATTTGGCATGGAGTCCGGGATACGATCTAATAAACCTATCGAATCACTCGAAGATTTTAAAGGAATGAAAATCAGATTAGCCGGGCTGATTCAAAGTCGGATGGCTGAAGAATTAGGGGCAGTACCGACAACGATAGCCGGGCAGGAAATTTATGAATCATTGCAAAGAGGAGTCATAGACGCTGCTGAATATAGTACTCCATCGAGTGATGATGTCGCAAAGCTGCATGAAGTTACGGATTACTGGTTGACACCTGGCTGGCATCAAACAAGCTCTCTCCATGGCGCTGTTATTAATAAGGATGCGTGGGAGCAATTACCGGATGATTTAAAGAATGTAGTGGAAAAAGCTAGTAAAGTGACTATGTCGATGAATACGGCAACGGCTGCATATATGGATGCCGAGGCTGCTGAAAGAATGGTCAATGAGTATGGAATTATCACGACTCAATTATCAGATGAAGAGCTTGATGAAATGCAAACGATAAAAATGAACATTGTTGAAGACCTTGCTAATGAAAATCCAGATTTCAAGAAAGTGCTGGACAGTCAGCAAGCATTCTTAAGAATGTATGCACCTTACCGGGATTTACAAGGAGATTGGGGCTTTGGCAATAACAACAATTTAGGGCAATAACAAAGAGAAATAATAATAGAAGCCTATTTAATCTGATGGGCTTCTATTATTACTAATGAAAAGAGGTGTAATTCTCTTGGAACGTATGAAAAAAATAACCGAAGCTTTAGATAAAACGACGGAATGGGTAGGGAAAATATCAAGTTGGTCTGTCGTCGTCCTGATGTTATTGGTTGTATTTGAAGTGATTAGCCGCAGAGTGTTTAACCAGCCTACTATTTGGACGTTCGAAATTACGACGATGATCTTCGCATTTCATTTTCTGATGGTTTCTGCTTACGGTTTATTGCATAAAAGTCTCGTTTCGGTAGAAATCATTTACGAAAGATTTTCATTGAAAACAAAAGCTGTCCTCGATTTGATTACGTATTCGATCTTCTTTTTGCCGTTTGTTATAGGACTTCTTTATGGCGGGTATCATTTTGCTGCTTTATCCTGGGCGCAGCAGGAGGTTAGCTGGTCAGCATTTGCTCCTCCGGTATACCCTATAAAAACCGTTCTGCCAGTTGCTATGTTCTTTCTATTATTACAAGGGATCTCAGAAATCATGAAAAAAGTTATCATTTTAGTAGAGAGGAAGAGTAGCTATGATTGAGGTTATTATACTGATATGTATGTTTGTCGGTCTCATAATTGGTTTAGCTACTGGGCATCAGCTGGCCTTTGTTTTAGGTGGAGTTGGAGTGATTGCAGGAGTTATTGGTTGGGGCCCAAATGTCTTTAATGTATTCACAAACACAACTTATGGACATATGACAAATTACTCTTTAGTAGCTATTCCCTTATTTACTTTAATGGCTAATTTTCTGTCTGCTTCAAAGGTGGCTGATGGTTTATTTGAATATATGCGTTATTTATTTGGGCCGGTTCGTGGAGGCGTTGCTCTTTCCGTTATTTTGGTTTCGACAGTGTTTGCGGCTACGACGGGCATTGTCGGTGCCTCGATTGTAACAATGGGAGTTTTAGGTGTACCTGTTCTGATGAAATATGGTTATAGAAAGGAATTAACAGCCGGGGTTATTGCCTCAGGAGGAACATTGGGAATCCTGATACCGCCCAGTATTATGCTGATCGTGCTCGGAGCGCAAACTCAGCTATCAGTAGGACAATTGTTCTTGTCTTCGATTGTGCCCGGATTAATATTAGCTGCAGCTTATTGTATCTACATTCTAATTGTTTGTTGGAAAAATCCAGATTGGGGCCCGGCTTTATCGAAAGAGGAGGCGGCTGCCATGCCGATCAAAAAGAGGATTATTGGAAGCCTTATAAATTTAGTCCCTCCTCTAATCTTAATTGTCGCCGTGTTAGGATCAATTTTTACAGGTACGGCTACACCTACAGAATCAGCAGGAGTCGGCGCATTTCTTGCTTTGCTTATGACAATCGCTTACAGAAAATTCAGCTGGAAAATGCTCTCCGATTCTGTTTATAATACCGCTAAAATAACAGCGATGGCATTAATTATCATGGTAGGTGCCTCAGCCTTTACCTCGATGTTTTTAGCGTTAAACGGGGATACCCTCGTACAAAATATTGTTCAAAGTCTTGGGTTGGGTAAATGGGGAGTATTGATCGCCATGCTGCTCATTACTTTCATTTTAGGAATGTTTATTGACTGGATTGGAATTGTGTTAATTGTACTGCCTATTTTCATTCCACTTATCGAGCTATATGATTTTAACATGCTGTGGGTTGTGACTGTAATGGCTGTTTTATTGCAAACCTCTTTTTTAACGCCACCATTTGGATTTGCTCTGTTTTATTTGAAGGGAATTGTCCCAGAGGAAATGAAAATGGCTCATATTTATCGTGGAATCGTACCTTTTGTCATTATTATGTTGATTGTGACGACCATTATCATTCTTTTCCCTGATATTGTCCTATGGTTGCCATCTAAATCGGGTATTTGATTAGTCGAATACGCACTCAAAAATTCAGAAAGTTAAAAAGATATTGGGACGAATATGAGTCAAATTTCTTGCTTAAATAAACATTAAGTGATAAGATTCCATTAACTAAAAGCATCAAATAGAAATATTCAAATTTAATTACATGTTTCTTCGGGGCTGGGTGAAAATCCCGACCGGCGGTGATGAGGCGCAGAAGCTGCCTCTTAGTCCGTGACCCGTATCTGTGAGAATTTCGGATGCGGTGGACCTGGTGAAACTCCGGGACCGACAGTGAAAGTCTGGATGGGAGAAGGAACGAACGTGTGCTGCCACAGGCAGGCCGTGTAAGCTTTTTTAAAATAAGAGCTTATGATCACGGGAGAAGTGTGTCTTTTTTTAGCTGCTGCACATGACATGACGGCAATTTATGACAATTGTACGTTTATTTCGTTATCTCAAAACCGCCCTGAAATCGATCAAGGGCGGTTTTTTTGTTGTACATAATAAGCCCTAGATGAACCGAAGATGAGTGGAGGCGGTAGAAAGGATGAACGATTACGAGTATATGAAGCTGGCGCTGAAGCTGGCTGAAAGCACCGCGGGCCAGACGGCGCCGAATCCAGTCGTCGGCTCAGTCGTCGTTAAAGACGGAGTGATCGTCGGCTTCGGGGCTCATTTAAAGGCAGGCGAGGCGCATGCCGAAGTGCACGCCTTAACGATGGCCGGGGAAAAGGCTAAGGGAGCGACGATTTATGTCACACTTGAGCCGTGCAGTCATTATGGGAAAACACCTCCTTGTGCGGACCTTATTGTGAAAAGCGGCATAAAACGGGCTGTGATTGCCACCGGGGACCCTAATCCGGAAGTAGCCGGACGAGGGCTAGAAAAATTACGGAAGGCGGGCATTGCGGTAGAATTTGGCGTTTGTCAGAAGGAGGCCGATGAACTTAATCGGGTGTTCTTTCATTTTATGAAGCATCGGCGGCCTTATGTCACGCTGAAATCAGCGACGACGCTTGATGGGAAAACAGCGACCGTAGCCGGGAAAAGCAAATGGATCACGAGTGCCGAGGCGCGTGCAGACGCCCATTACTACCGTCATACGCATGATGCGATTTTAGTGGGTGTGAACACCGTGTTGGCTGACGATCCTTCCTTGACGGCAAGGCTGGAAAACGGCGGGAAAAATCCGATCCGGATCGTGCTTGACCGCCGGCTGCGGACGCCGCTTGAAGCGAAAATTGTTCAGGATCAGCTCGCGCCGACCTGGCTGGTTACGACGGAGGAAGCCTCGGCGCAGAAGGAAGCGGAGCTTCATCAATTAGGTGTAAAGGTAATGCGGTTGAAGGAATTGACGATTCGGGATCTTCTGACGCTTCTCGGGCGCGAAGGGGTGACCTCCCTTTTTGTGGAGGGAGGGGCTGAGGTCAATGGCAGCTTTCTCGTCGAGAAGGCGATTGATCAGATGATCATCTACTTGGCGCCAAAAGTGTTTGGCGGCTCAGCGGCTCCGTCGGCGATCGGCGGAGAGGGCATTGCGGAAGTAGCCGATGCGCCTGAATTGAACATTGTCGAGGTCACGACAGTTGGCCCCGATATAAAAATAAGAGCTGTGAAGGAAGGTGAGTAAATGTTTACTGGAATCATTGAAGAAATCGGCACGATAGAAGACGTGCGGCAAAGCGGTGATGCGATGGTGATGAAGCTGGCGGCAAAGCGGATTTTAGCCGATGTTAAGCTTGGCGATAGCATCGCGGTAAACGGCGTCTGCCTCACGGTAACCTCCTTCACCGCGGGAAGCTTCACCGTCGACATCATGCCGGAGACGGTGCGGGCGACGAGCCTGCAAGGATTAGGAAGAGGGGCAAAGGTCAATCTCGAACGGGCGATGAGTGCCGGCGGGCGCTTTGGCGGGCATTTCGTTTCAGGGCATGTCGATGGAATCGGAACGATTATCGCCAAGAAGCCGGAGCATAATGCTGTTTATTATCAAATTGCCGTATCGCCGGAGCTGCGCCATTATATGGTTGAAAAAGGATCAGTTGCTGTGGATGGCACAAGCCTGACAATTTTTTCTGTCGATGATCACAGCTTTACGATCTCGATTATTCCACATACTTTAACAGAAACGATTATTGGCGCAAAAACGGTTGGAGACAAAGTGAATATTGAATGTGATATGGTCGGCAAGTATATTGAGCAATTTATCCGCAAGCGTTTTGATGCCTCGGCGGAACGGTCGACTGAGTCGTTAAGCGGAGCTTTTTTAGAAAAGCATGGCTTTAAATAAGAGATATAAGGAGTAAAACAGACAGGAACGACAGCTCCTTTTAAACAAAAAGAAGGGATAGGGTGGTGAACCGATATGAGTGAAAGTAAAAAAGAAGCAAGCATGTTTGATCCGATTGAAGAGGCGATTTATGAATTAATGCAAGGTCATATCGTCATCGTTTGTGATGATGAGGATCGTGAAAATGAGGGTGACTTTTTGGCGATTGCCGAAAAAGCGACCCCTGAGGTCATTAACTTCATGGTGACACATGGCCGGGGCCTCGTTTGCGCTCCGATTACGGAGGAACGGGCCAGGGAGCTTGATCTTGTGCCAATGGTTGATCATAATACGGACCCTCATGGGACGGCGTTTACCGTCAGCATCGATCACCATACATCGACGACGGGAATTTCCGCTCACGAACGCGCAGACACGATCCGTGCGTTAGTTGATGAAGAAACGAAGAAGGGGCATTTTAAACGGCCTGGGCATATTTTTCCGCTGATCGCCAAAAATGGCGGTGTGCTGCGGAGAGCGGGACATACCGAGGCGGCTGTGGATTTGGCGCGTTTATCCGGGGCGAAGCCGGCCGGAGTCATTTGTGAAGTGATGAATGCTGACGGAACGATGGCGCGCGTACCGGAGCTGCGCAAGATTGCCGACGAACACGACTTGAAAATGATTACGATCAAGGATTTGATTCGCTACCGTCACCGCAAGGATACTCTTGTGAAAAAAGAGGTTGAGATTAATTTGCCGACCGATTTCGGCGAGTTCCGCGTGATCGGCTTCACCGATGTCGTCGATCAGAAAGAAAGCATCGCTCTTGTCAAAGGACAGATTCTTGAAGGGGAGCCGACGCTCGTTCGCGTTCACTCGGAATGCCTGACTGGCGATGTCTTTGGCTCACATCGCTGTGATTGTGGCCCGCAATTGCATGCCGCTTTGACGCAAATTGAAAAAGCCGGAAACGGCGTGTTGCTCTACATGCGCCAGGAAGGCAGAGGAATTGGGCTGATGAATAAGCTTCGCGCTTATAAGCTGCAGGAGGAAGGCTATGATACCGTTGAAGCGAATGAGAAGCTCGGCTTTGCCGCGGACTTGCGTGATTACGGGATCGGGGCGCAAATTTTAAGAGAGCTTGGTGTGACCAAGATGCGACTGCTAACGAACAATCCGCGTAAAATCACGGGATTGAGCGGATACGGGCTTGAGGTCGTTGACCGGGTTCCGTTACAGCTCCCTTCGACGAAGGATAATGAAAAATATTTAAGAACAAAAGTCGAAAAACTGGGCCATATGCTCCATCTCTAATTGAGGCGGTCAGGCAGCAGATAGAAAATGATTGAGATAATCAAGGAGGAACTTACATGGGACAAGTATTTGAAGGACAATTAGTAGCAACAGGGTTAAAGGTCGGAATCGTTGTCGGACGGTTCAATGAATTTATTACGAGTAAGCTGTTAGGCGGAGCAGAGGATGCGTTAAAACGTCACGGGGTTGATGAAAAGGATATTGACATCGCTTGGGTGCCGGGCGCGTTTGAAATTCCGTTCGCGGCGAAAAAACTGCTTGATACAGGAAAGTATGATGCAGTCATTACGTTGGGCACAGTGATCCGCGGGGCGACACCGCATTTCGATTACGTGTGTAATGAAGTGGCAAAGGGCGTCGGCTCATTAGCGCTTTCCAGCGGCAAGCCTGTCATTTTCGGTGTGTTAACGACCGATACCATTGAGCAGGCGGTGGAGCGCGCGGGCACGAAGGCGGGTAATAAAGGCTGGGACGCGGCGACAGCGGCGATTGAGATGGCAAATTTAAGCCGAAGCATTGAACAGTAAAGAGAGTATGCAGAGAGGCTGGACCAAAAGGTTGTTTTTTGCACCTTTTGGTCCAGCCTCTCTTTTTTTTGTCGCTTTTCTAAACGATAAATAAAATTTTTGAAAGACGTGAAAGCTAAGGAAAAGAAAGGAATGAAACCATGGGGGGAAGAAGATGTCCCAACTTTTGCATGAAGTGCTAGGCTTTATGCCGAATTTTTCAGTAATGATCGTTGCCGTTATCTCATTTTTTCTTATCTGGATCGTCCAGCATCTGACCGACTGGTTTGAGAGAGTCACGAGTCTTCCTTGGATGAAGAAGGAGAATGAGCATATACGGGATAAGCTCAAAAAACAAGAGTAGCTCATAAAAAGGAGTTCGTACTATGAGTAATACGACATCATATAAAATAGTTCCGGTTGAAATAAGCATGACGCTGATTGGCATTATTGTCGGAATCGGAATTTTAACGTTGCCGAGAAGTCTTGCCGCGGCAGGCGGGTCGGTCGTCGCTCTGTTGTCGATTTTGATCGGCAGCCTGCTTACGATTCTCTTCATCGTCATTTACACAAAGCTACAACGCAGTTTTCCCGGTGAAACGTTGCTTGAAGCACTTACTCATACAAAGGCGGGCTCTTGGCTGGCGAAGGTTCTCGGATTGGCCTTTGCCTGCTATTTTCTTCTGCTGTTGGCGTATGAAACAAGAATTCTTTCGATTGTCGTCAGAATCTATTTGCTGATTGACACACCGGCCGAAGTCGTCGCCGCTGTTATTCTTTTGACGACAACATACGCGGTCACAAAAGGACTTCAAGGGATTATCCATTTAAATTTGATGTTCGTCCCGATTACCGTTTTCTTTTTAATTGCGATGATGCTTGTCGTGCTGCCGGAATTTGAATTTGAACAATTGCTTCCTTTGACGATGGGAGACAGTAACTCAATCTTTCAGGGAGTGAAGGAAACGACCCTTTCCCTGCTCGGGGTAGAGATTGTTTTTTTCTTTTTGGCGGCGATGAAAAAGGAAGATTTAAAAACAGGGCCGATGGTTGCCAGTATTGTGATTATTTTTATTTTATATTTAGGAATCACGTTAATCAGCTTTGCGATCTTTAGTGTGGAAACGACCGAAGTGCTGACATTTCCGACCGTAGAGCTGGTGAAAGAAATTGAAATCCCCGGCGGCGTGTTTGAACGGGTGGAAGCGCTGATGATCACGATTTGGATGATGAGTATTTTTAATACAATGTCAGTTGCCCACTTTCTGACAACGAAGATTATTCGCGAAACCCTCGATATTAAGAAGCATTCGCGAATACTGCCAAGCTGGATTACGTTAGCAACGCTTATCATTGCCTTCGCCCCGCGGTCGATCTCAGAGGCTTTTCTGTTCGGGACAATCGTCGGCTATGGCGGAATTGGTTTAATTGTTATTGGGCTCATCTGCGCGACCTGGATTGTGATAAGGAAGAAAAAGCAACAAGGAGGAGCAAGATGAAGCGCGCTATCTCAACTATCTTGATTCTTTTCATTCTGACAGGCTGCTGGGACAGCAGGGATATTGAAGAGCTTGGCTTTGTCTTAGGAATTGCCTTTGATCCCGTCAAAGAAGAGGAAAGGCATGAAGACCATATAGAGGAGGAGCTCGGCGAGGCCATTGGCGACAGTGAGGCTCATGAGCGTTTTTTCCGAAAAACGTATCAGATTGCTGTCCCACAGGATTCGCAGAGCGGAGAAGACATTCAATCTCATTTTAATTTAACGTCGATCGGCTTAACAAATTTTAAAGTGGCGCGCAATTTGGCAACAAGAAGCAGCCGGGCGTTAAACAGTGAGCATTTAAAGGTGCTGATTATTAACGAAGAGCTTGTCAGAAACGGGATGCTTGAGCATCTCGCCGATTTCTATTTGCGCGACCATGAAATGAGAAGAAGGGTGCTTGTCTTAATATCGAAAGGAGAGGCAAGAGCCAATTTTGATGTTAAAGTTCCATTGGAAAAAATGCCGGCGCTTTATATCCGAGAAGTACTGGAAAATTATGAAAAGACATTACAGATGCCGAAATATGTCGAGATGGGTGATGTAACGAGCTTTATCATTAATCAGTACAGCTATATCATCCCGCGGATTGTCAGTGGAAAAACCGATATAAAAGTCGCGGGGGCAGCGGTCTTTGACGGTCAGGAAAATAAAATGGTCGGCTGGCTCGGTGAAGCGGAAACAGAAGGATATAACTGGGTCGTTGGAGATGCCGAAAATGGCGTGCTTGAGGTGAACTATGAGGATAAGGGAGTCTTTGTCTATGAATCGTTTTCGGCAAAAACATCCTTAGATTTTGAACGGAGAGGCGAGCAAAATGTGTTTACCATTGATGTGAAAACGGAAGGATCCTTTGCTGAAAAGTGGATTGAAGGGATCGATGTAGCCGATATTGAGACAAATATAAAGCTGCAGCAGGCAGTCGAGGAGAAAATTAAGGCGGAAATCAACCAAATCGTCGAGAAAATGCAGAATGAATACAGCCTGGATATCTTTCGCTTTGGCATGAAGATTAATCGGGAGGATCCTAAATATTGGGAAAAAATCAAGGGCAGATGGGACGGAGAGGATGGCTTGTTTAAAGACGCAATTGTCCATACAAATGTATCTGTAAAAGTTCGCAATTATATGACGGAGGAAAAATTAAAGTAAGGAGGGGATCTGTTGTTTAACAAAGTGTACAAGCGGCTGCGGGCGGCACAGGCTGAAGCCAACACTCAACCGGCGAATCAGTTAAAGCTGTCGTCAGAGATAAGTGAACTCTCCAAAACAATCGAGGAACTTTTTGAAGGTAGTGATGATTTTATTGTCCGTCCTCTTCTGATCGGCAAGAAGAGAAAGGCCGCTTTGTATTATGTGGAAGGGTTAGTGGACTCAAAAAAAGTGGAGCAGGTCAGTCGGACTTTAATGGCGATGAAGGAAGAAGAGCTGCTGGAACTTGAGGATAAAGAAACCGGTTTCTTAGCTCTTCTGCAGGAGCAGTATTTAGCACTTGAAGGCAGTCACACCTTCCAAAGCTTTGATGAAGCGATTCCTCAGCTGCTTGCCGGGGAAAGCCTGCTGATCATTGACGGCTTGCCGAGCTTAATCATCATTGCCAGTAAGAAAGCAAAAGGCCGCTCTGTTGAGGAACCGCAAAGTGAGGTGGTCATTCGCGGGCCGCG
Source organism: Halalkalibacter oceani (assembly GCF_040544555.1). Taxonomy (NCBI): domain Bacteria; kingdom Bacillati; phylum Bacillota; class Bacilli; order Caryophanales; family Bacillaceae; genus Halalkalibacter; species Halalkalibacter oceani. The sequence goes on along the minus strand of NZ_JBEPKD010000001.1, from coordinate 614,913 downwards.
CGACGGGTTTACGGAAAACATTCAAACGAATATTGTTCTGATCCGTCAAAGAGTTCGCGATGTCAGCTTCAAAGTGCAAACGACATCACTTGGTCTCCGTTCCAAGCGGAAGGTCGCGATTCTTTATTTGAAAGATCTTGTCACACAGAATGTCATCGATGAAGTGACGTACCGGATTGCCAGTATCGAAACGGATGACATCGCGGAAACCGGAGTGCTGGAGCAGTTTATCGAGGATAATGTGCTTTCTCCCTTCCCGCAAATTTCCCATACCGAGAGACCGGATAAAACAGCGGCTCATCTGCTTAATGGCCAGGTTGTCATTTTAGTTGACGGGACTCCTTTTTCTCTCGTTGCGCCGATCACGTTTCATCAGCTGTTTAAATCGCCTGAGGATTATTATGATCGTTGGCTGATTGGGAGCTTGATCCGTTTTCTTCGCTATGTGGCCGCCTTTTTTACCGTTTTTTTGCCGTCGATTTATATCGCGATCGTCTCGTTTCATCAAGGGATGGTGCCGACGACATTGGCGCTCTCAATAGCCGGATCAAGGGAAGGGGTGCCCTTTCCGATCTTTGCCGAGGCGATGCTGATGGAAGCCACGTTTGAATTGCTGCGGGAAGCCGGGAACCGCCTGCCGCGGCCGATTGGGCAAACGGTTGGGATTGTTGGCGGGATTATTATTGGGGATGCTGCCGTCCGTGCCGGGATCGTCAGTCCGATTATGGTGATTGTCGTCGCTTTGACCGCTATCTCGTCCTTTACGTTTCCTGCCTACAATGTCGCGATCACCTTCCGGATTTTAAGGTTTTCCGTGATGATTGCTGCGGCGCTGTTCGGCTTGTATGGAATTGTCATTAGCTATATTTTAATCAATATCCACCTCGTAGGCTTAAGAAGCTTTGGAAGCTATTATCTTTCGCCTTATGCGCCATTCAACTCGAAAGACTGGCTCGACCTGGTCATTCGTGCACCGGTATCGCTATTGAAAATGAGAACGAAGGAGCCGAAAACGAAGGAAAGACAGACACAGCCGTAAAGAGCAAGCAGCTGTTACGAAAAAAAGAACCATTTTTTTCTCTTATTTAGTTCCCAATTTGTTTGTGGTAGAATAAGCAGAAAGTATAGGGGAATGACGAGATTAAAAAAAATGAGAGGGTTCGTATGCTAGTACCTTACAATACAGCGAATCGGAAAATCGCGATGGGTTTGCTCTCTTTTATGCGGAAGGAAAAGGACGTCAAAAGATTGCTGAAGACGATGGAACAGTATGAGAAGGATCCTGACTGGAAGCTTTACTTGTGGAAGGAAGATGATTTTATCGGTGTGATCGGTGTGTCGATCGAAGGAATCGAAGCGAAGGTCCGCCACATTTGCGTCAATCCTTCGTTTCGTGAAGAGGGGATAGGCACAAAAATGCTGGCGGCCTTAAAGCAGCTGCTGCCATGTGAAGTAAAACCGACAAAGTATACAAAAACGTTTGTTTCAGCTTGTGAAGAAAAGGAAGCTGAAACCCGCAAAAGCTGATAAGCTGTGGCATTCTGCCATCTGTTTTTATGAGCGTTGTCTGCGGGGCTGCCAGAAAAAGGATCAACCTTTAAGGCAGTCCTTTTTCTTGTCGTCTGATCACCCACTGGCGCTCCCGTTCAGCAATGACCTCTTTACGGTCGCGAAGAAGATGCTTATGAATAATAAACTCTTCGGTAGCCGGATCGTCTGTCCTCCAGCTGAGGCCGAGCTCCTTGCAGCGCTGATCGCATGCTTTTTGCAAGTCAGGTGAAAGTGAGAGCGTCATGTCTTGAAAAACAGGCGGAGTGTGAGTAAGGAATTGAAGCTGCTTGTTTAGCTGATCGTGCAAATCTGCCGGGTTAAGCCCGAGCTTCCGAAATGGATCGGGCTGAGCGGCGATTTTGGCAGCTGCTTTTTGATACATTCGCTCAGCACCCGCTATGTTGCTGCGGCGGTGGTGGTAGAGCCCGACGGCAAGCTGAATGAGGGCAACCCAGTAGTGATGGCGCTGCTCACGCGGCTGTTCTTTCCAATACTCCTCAAGCAGTTCATGACATTCAAAATAATCGCGCCTGACATGGAATTCAATTAAGTAATCAAGATATGGTGTCGGATACATTGTTCAAAAACTCCCCATTTTAAGACTCCTCTATTGTTGAAGCTACTGAAAAAGTACGATTTTCACTTTTTCAGCAGCCTTCTATGTGTTCCAGTTTATCATAGATCATGAGACGAAGGCATGTTCCCCGCTACTGAGAAGTATGTTATAATCTGCTCTAGCATATAAACTAGAAGCCTATGGTGGTCAAATGAATCCATATAGTGTAAAACTTGAAACATTCGAAGGTCCGCTCGATCTTCTTCTTCACCTTATTAATCAAGCAGAAGTGGATATTTATGATATTCCTGTTGCGGCGATTACCGACCAATATTTAGAGTATATTCATGCGATGCAGGAATTAGAGCTTGATGTTGCCAGCGAATATCTCGTGATGGCGGCAACGCTGCTGATGATTAAGAGCAAAATGCTTCTGCCAAAGCACGAAGAAGAACTGTTTGAGGATGAATGGGCGGAGGAGGAGGAAGATCCGCGGGAAGAGCTGATGTTTCGTTTAATTGAATACCGTAAATATAAAGAGGTTGCGGCGGAGCTAAAGGAAAAGGAGCAGTACCGTTCTTTAATCCATACGAAGCCGCCTGAAGATCTTGATCCCTTTATATCAGATGAAGAAAAACGGGAGATTGCGATCAAAGGAGTTACGCTTTTTGATATGCTGAGCGCCTATCAAAAGCTGATCAAGCGCAAGCAATTGCAGGCACCAAGAACGTCAACGGTAAAAAGCCAGGAATATTCGATTGAAGAGCGCATTCAGGAAGTGATGGAAAGACTCGGCCGCTTTCATGGTCAATGCCGTTTTGATCAGCTATTCACAAGAATGGAGCGTCCCCATATCGTCGTCACGTTTTTGGCGATTCTTGAGCTGATGAAAACAAAATCAATCAGATGCGAACAAAGCGATAATTTTCAGGACATCATGATCTACAGCATAGAAGGGGGCGAGCAGGGATGAAGCTAGAAGAAATACAATCGATTATGGAAGGCCTTCTCTTTGTTGTCGGCGATGAGGGGTTATCGATTGAGCAGCTTGCAAATATTATGGAATTGGAGCCGGAAACAGTCAAAGAGGCCCTTTTCGCCTTGCAAATGAAGTATGAAGAACAGCAGCGCGGCATGCAAATTGTTGAGGTCGCCGGGGGCTACCGCTTTACAACGAAGCCGGAGCATGCCAGATACATAAAAAAAATGGCCGCATCTCCGCTTCATTCAGCACTTTCCCAGGCTGCGCTTGAAACGTTGGCGATTATTGCCTACCGTCAGCCGTTGACGAGAATGGAAATTGAAGATGTCCGCGGAGTCAAATCGGAAAAGGCGATTCAAACGCTCACCTCGAAGCTGCTTATTAAAGAAGTTGGACGAGCACCGGGAGCCGGCCGGCCGATTTTATATGGAACGACTGCTTTTTTTCTCGATCATTTTGGCTTAAATGGGCTGGAGGACCTGCCACCGCTGCCTGAAGATGTCGAGGAGCAGGAAATTGCCGAGGAAGCCGATCTTTTCTTTAAAAAGTTCGAAGAAGAATTGGAAACAGGAGAATAACTCAGACCGTAGACAAAATCCTCCAATGATAAACCTGAGCCTTCTTGGGCTACGCCCTGTGGGGTATACTAATACCAAAAAAGCCTTTCGACTGAATCGCTTTTGCAAGACTTTGTCGACAGGCTGAATAATTTTTCTGTTTTCATTGGAGACAAACAACAACCCATGATGCGTGTCATATACTAAAGAATCATTGACATGCGGGGAGTGATCGGTGTGAGTACCTCACAGGATATGTATGAATGGGCATTAGAAATGAAATCGCTGTGGAATCGCTATGGAAGCACGATTGAAGCGCAGGTCCCTTACCAAACGATTAAGCCGTTTATGAGTTCCTTGCTGGAGCTTTTGCATCAATGCGAAAATTCGGAAGAGTATCGGTATGGGCAAAGCGAGGAGCTTGAAGAGCTTGCTGAACAGGTGTTGGGTAATTGGAACAATCTTATCGCTTTCCGTCAGGATGGAGGGGAGGTCAGCCGCTCACCGGTACCGATTGGCGGGCATACACTTCCTCCTTTGCCTTATGCTTACAATGCGCTTGAGCCTTACATTGCTGAAGAAATTATGAGACTGCATCATGATAAGCATCACCAGAGCTACGTCGACGGCTTGAATAAAGCTGAGCGGGAAATGCAGAAGGCGCGCAGGCGCAATGATTACGAGCTGATTAAGCATTGGGAGCGCGAAGCGGCCTTTCATGGCGCGGGGCATTACTTACACACGATCTTTTGGGAGATTATGAGTCCGAACGGTGGCGGAGAGCCTGGTGGTGAATTGGCCGCGCAAATCCGTCACGACTTTGGCAGCTTCAGGAAGATGAAGGAGCATTTCTCCGCCGCGGCGAATGAAGTCGAAGGCGGCGGATGGGCTTTTCTTGTTTGGTCCCCACGTGCCCAGCGGCTCGAAATTCTCCAAGCGGAAAAGCATCAAAATTTGAGCCAGCAGGATATGATTCCGCTGCTCGTCCTTGACGTGTGGGAGCATGCTTACTATCTCCAGTATAAAAACGACCGCCAGCCGTATATTGAAAACTGGTGGAACGTCGTAAACTGGCCGGCTGTCGAGGCGCGCTACCGGAAAGCGCAGGAACTAAGATGGGAACCTTTTTAAAAAAACGGGCATGGAAGCGAGCAAGACTGCAATCGCTTCCATGCTCGTTTTTCTGTTAAAGAGACCTACCAAAAGGAAAAGGCAGCCGCTCCGTTCTGCCCAAATGGATCAGGAAGAACCCCGCTTCCTGATCCATTTAAAACCCATGTGCAGACTCCGCACGCTGCTTCAAGGATGCTGGCCAAGCTCCGCTCGCTACGCGCGCAGAGAGGAAAAACCCCGTTCCTCTCTGCGCTTTAAAAGAATGGTAGCGGCTCCGCATTAGCTTCAGAGACCTACCAAAAGGAAAACCACCTTTTGGTAGGTCTCAATAAGTTTGGATTTCGAAGCCGTCTCCTTCGAGCCATTCGGCGAAGAGGACGGATGAGGGGCCTGGTATTCCTCGCTGTTGCAGCTCCTGGATGAGCCATTCTGGTTCTTTTTTAAGTACTGTCAGGCTTTCCTCGACAATTTCCCCGTCTAAGATCAGGAAAATCGGCAGGTGAACTGATTTTGCCGGTATTCCTAAATCTTCGTTTACCGGCGTATCGAATTTCTTTTTTCGCATCACATTGACAGAGCCGTTCGTTTCGAGGATGCCAAATTGTACTTCGCGAACGGAAAAAACCCCTTTTTCCCGTAGAAGATGATGGAGCTGGTTTAAATCAAGCTTGTTTTTTTTCAGTTCGTTATATTGAATTTTTCCATTGCTGATGATCAGGGAGGGACTGCCTTCCAAAATACTTCGTGACGCCCGGAACTTTTGCGTCAGCATCTCGATGAAATAAATTAATGCCCCCCATACCGCAATCGCATAAAGGACATACTGGAGTCCGATATCTTTATCATAGATCGCATTACCGACAAGCTCTCCAAGCACTAAGGCCGAGATAAAATCAAATGGCGTTAACTGGGTGATTTGATTCTTGCCAAGGATTTTCGTCATAATGAGCAAGGCAAAAAATCCGACGAATAGCTCTGCCGTTAAGGAGAGAAAATTGGTGTTCACACTATATGGCTCCTTTTGTGAAGTTGGTTTACTTAGAATAGTGTGCACAGGTTAACGGATTTTATGTAGCCTTCTCCAGTTGAATAAGCCACTTGTCAAACTGTTTTACCAGCTCCTTTGAGGCGAGATGAAGCCGGCCAAGCTCCGTATCAGCGAGCTCAGCTTTGCCGCGAAAGACTGTTTTGACCGCTCCGTTCTGATCAAGCCAGTGGGCTTCAAGGTAATGCCTGTAGGCTGACCAGTACCGCTGGATGACGAGGGCAGCCTCGGCGGAAAACAGCTCAGCGAGGTTGGCTTCAGACAAGCCGTGACTTGTCGGCGTATCACTGATTAAATGGGCGTGAATATCAAACTGCTGTTTCGCGACAGCTTCCCGTAAGCGGTAGCAGAGCAGAAGGAGGTGGGCGCGCCGTTCTTCTTTCAGGGCAGTTTCGGCATCTGTTGCCGCCGTGCGCTCCGCTTCCTTCAGGCTGTCTGTCAGCGTGAGAATGGCTGCTTTTAGTTTTTTTTGCTGAACATAAATCAGCAGGCTGATCACAGTCAGCAAGAGAGTACAAAAAAGCAGGATGCTGTAAGCGAGGGTCATCGGTTTTTCCTCCGTGCTTGTTTTTTCTTAAGTGTACCACAAAGGCAATTTACAAAAATTGTATCTCATAAATTGATCCAATATTTCAATCCTAAAGAGGAAGGTAATCATCTTCAACTGAGTGAACGAAAGGGGGAAAAGAAAATGACAGTTGCAGCTAAAATGAAACAAACTGTGGCCGGGTTGAAAAGTGCGCAAGCCAGTTTGGAAACCTTCGCGCTGGAAACAGAAAATCAGCAGGCGAAGCAGCTCTTCCAGCAGATGGCTACGCAAACGCAATCGATTGTTGATGGGCTTGAACCTCGTCTGCAGGAGATTGAACAAGAGGAGCCTCAATACAAGCAATAACGTCATAGCGAGTGGTTGTCTGCGCCTGGATACAGAAACCGGGCGCAGCTCGACTCCCGCTGGCGGGCCAGCGTATGGAGGCTGATCTTACATATAGAACAAAAGGAGAGATGTGTATGAAGCATGTCCGAAATGGACTCGTTCTCTGTCTGTTGCTTGCCGGCTGCCAGTCTGTCGCCAATCCCCCTGATATTCAGCCTCTTTCCTTGGAAGACCAGGCTGTGATTGAGCAGCAGCAGGCCGATGAGGCTAAGCGAATTCTTTTGTCGATGGAAGAAATCGTCGAAGTAAAAGGGGTAAACGATGGAGAAGATAATATTTATCTTGCCCCGGAAGTAAAGCATTTCGACCGCTTTCGGCTAAAGGAAATACGAAAGCAGAGTCATGATAGAGTGAAGAAGCGCTATCCAGAAGCAAATGTCCATGTTTCCACCGACAAAAAAATCTTTTTGGAGCTTGGCAGACTGGAGCAGGAATTAAAGGAGAAAAAGATAAGCGAAAAGCGGCTTACAGACGAGCTGACAAAACTGGAAGATAAGATGAAGGGGTAGGAAAGGAGGAAAACGATGTCTTCAAGTAAAAAGAAAAATGTCACACCGGCTCAGGATTCTTATCAACAGCTCGCGCAAAAGCATGAGATCAAACGTCCTGTTGTGAAAAACTGCATCCGGGCTTTCTTCGTAGGCGGGTTGATTTGCTTGTTTGGCCAGGGGCTTCAAGTGATGTATTATACGTTTTTCGATTTTACCGAGCGGACGGCCGGTAACCCGACAGTGGCAACGTTAATTTTTATCGCTGTCCTGCTGACCGGGTTCGGTGTATATGATCGCTTTGCTCAATTTTCAGGTGCCGGCACGGCCGTCCCTGTCACCGGCTTTGCCAATTCGATCGCGTCGGCGGCAATTGAGCACCGGACGGAAGGGTATGTGCTTGGCGTCGGCGGCAATATGTTTAAGCTAGCCGGTTCAGTCATCGTTTATGGAACGGTGGCGGCTTTTATTATCGGTCTGATCAAAACAATTCTCACCCAATGGGGAGGACTGTAAGATGCTGACAGGACATCAAACATGGCAATTTGAGCAGAAGCCGGTCATCACCTCGACGGGAACGGTTGGCGGACCATTTGAAGCGAACGGTCAGCTGGCACAGGATTTCGATTTGCTGCATGACGACTTGTGGCTCGGCCAGGATTCGTACGAAAAAGCGCAAAAGGTTTTGCTCGAAGAAGCGATTACGCGCTCGCTTGAAAAAGCGCAACTGCAAAATGGCGATATTCAATTTATGTTTGCTGGCGATTTAATCAATCAAATCACCCCGTCAAGCTTTGCCGGCCGTACGCTCGCGATCCCTTATTTCGGCTTGTTCGGGGCTTGCTCCACCTCAATGGAAGGGCTGGCGTTAGCGGCTTTTATCGTCAATGGCGGGGGAGCCCATCATATTGTGGCAGCTGCTTCAAGCCATAATGCGGCGACGGAAAAGCAATTCCGTTATCCAACAGAATATGGCGGGCAAAAGCCGCCGACTGCCCAATGGACCGTAACGGCGGCAGGGGCGGCAGTTGTAGCGAAACAAGGAAACGGCCCGCAGATCACGTCGGCAACAATCGGCAAGGTGATCGATATGGGCTTGTCTGATCCCTTTAATATGGGAGGGGCGATGGCACCGGCTGCGGTCGATACAATTATTGCTCATTTTCGTGACCGCGGCCTGCCTGCAGATTATTACGATCTCGTCGCGACCGGCGATCTCGGCCGGATCGGGCGCTCAATCGCCTTGGAGATGCTGGAACTGAAAGGACTTCCGTTAAAGAGCGATGTCTTTCAGGACTGCGGGCTGATGATTTATCGGGACGGCCAGCCGGTTCAGGCCGGGGCAAGCGGTGCAGGGTGCTCTGCTGCCGTTACCTATGGTCATTTACTAAACCGAATGAAGCGGGGCGAAATAAAACGAATGTTGATCGTTGCGACTGGAGCATTGCTGTCGCCCCTTTCCTATCAACAGCAGGAAACGATTCCCTGCATTGCCCATGCGGTATCGATAGAGGCTGGAGGTGAGCAAGGATGATATTCGTGACCGCATTTATTGTCGGAGGATTGATTTGCGTCGTTGGGCAAATTTTGATGGATGTCATGAAGCTGACTCCGGCTCATACGATGAGCACGCTCGTCGTCGCCGGTGCTTTACTGGACGGTTTCGGCTTGTATGAACCGTTGGTTGATTTTGCCGGAGCGGGAGCGACCGTGCCGATTACCAGCTTTGGTAATTCGCTCGTTCACGGGGCGATGGCCGAGGCGGAGCAGACGGGCTTAATCGGAGTTATTACCGGTATTTTTGAAGTAACGAGTGCCGGGATCTCGGCGGCGATTATTTTCGGCTTTTTGGCATCGCTCGTTTTTAAACCGAAAGGATAGGAGGGAACAGAGATGACGGTTGGAAGCCAGCTTCACGGCACGCTAGCATCATTGCGCTCCATCGAAGCGACATTATCAACATTGGCACAAAAAACAGAGGAACAAGAGGCGAGAGAAGCGTTTCATCAAGGAGCGCTAAAAACAAGAACGGTTATTCACGAGCTAGCGAAACGAGTGCATCAGGTGGAAAACGAAGAACCGCAGTACCAGCAAACATAAGAAAGGAGGAGTACGATGCCTGGATGGATTGAAGTCGCATTTCGAAGCATGATTGGACTGATTCTGTTGGTTGGCATATCACGACTGTTCGTCCGCAAGCCGCTTGGGGAGGCATCTCCATTGGAATTCGGGATGGTGGCGACGATCGCGATTGTGCTCGCACTTGGGTCAGTCCAGCTTGCCATTCCCCCTGCTTTTCTTTTCATCGCTCTGCTTATTTGGGCCGGAGGTGCGCTGCTCATCGGCCTGCTCACTATGAAAAGCAAAGCGTTTCGTTCGATCATCTATGGAAAAGGGATTCCGTTGATGAAAGATGGAAAAATCCTCGAGGATAATATGAAGAAGCAGCATATTTCCGCGGACGAACTGTTAAGAAAGCTGCGCAGCAAGCAGGTTTTTCAGGTCGCCGATGTTGAATTTGCCGTACTCGAAGGAAACGGTGAATTAAATGTATTGGTGAAGAAAGACAAACAGCCGTTGACGGCAAAAGAGGTTAACAAGCAGGTCGCTCCGATCAAGGAGCCGGAAACGGTGATTATCGACGGAAAAATATTGGATGAACCGTTAGCGACAAGAGGATTTAGCCGTGAATGGCTCGAACTGGAGTTGGAGAAAATGAACGCGATCGTCGAAAACGTCTTCCTGGCGCAAATTGACGAATACGGTCAAGTAACCATCGACTTATTTGATGATGTCATTCAAGTACCGAAGCCAAGCGAACTGCCGTTGCTTGAAGCCGGTCTGAAAAAGGTTCAGGCTGATCTTTCGCTATATGCGCTCGATACTGATAACAGCCAGGCGAAACAAATTTATTCATGGTGCGCGCAGCAGATGGATGAGGTTCATCAACGGGTTTCTCCTTTTGTAAAATAATTAATGCTGGATACGTTCGATTCGTTCGTCTCGCTCCGTATAGGCAAGATGCAGCTCTTTCGCTTGATTCATCGTGCAAAGAAAAACGGACTCGAGGCGAAACACGCCTTTCTTTTGCAGCTCCTGGCGTAGTTCTTCCTCGGTGATCTGGAGATCTTTTAGCACCTCCCCTTGCATGATGCCTTCAATAATTACCGGATAAGAGATCCTGTTTTTGGTCGTTTGCAACCCTAGATCATCCATCGTCGGACTTGTCCGTTCAGGCCGTTGCTTAACACTGATTTGCCCATTGGCTTCAATAATAGCAATATCAACATCTTCGATCGCGAAGATGTTCTTTTGTCTGAGCATTTGTAAAACATTGTCAATTGAATAGCGGATCGATTCAAGGTTTCCAAATATGATTTTGCCGTCCTTGATCACAACGGTCGGTTCAAAGGTGATCCACTTTCCGAATTTCCGTTTTTTGATCACAAGCCGGGCGACAATCTTTTGGAAAAATCCGATCGCGACAATTGCAAAAGCAGTATGAAGATGGCTGACGGTCGGATCAGCAATATCAGCTCCGGTAACGGAAGCAAGCGTAATAATAATCAGAAAATCAAAAATAGGAACCTCGCCGATTGAACGCTTTCCCATCAAAAGCGTAGTCGCTAAAAGCAAAGGAAGAATGGTTACGATTCTTCCAGAGATGAGAGCTAATTCCGTCAGCAGCGTCATCCTGATCTGCCTCCTTTCCGATTTCGGACAATTGGTGTTTGGATTGTTATTCTTTCCCATTTTCATAAATTTACACCTCTTTGTCATAACACGGGTTGTCTCGCATAGACTTGGCTAATAAAGGGGTTGTCTCATAGATCGTACGAAGGAGCAATAAGGCAGCACGCTGCTCGCCTGTAAACGAGTAAACGAAAGCAGTGGCTTCCAGCGCTTCGCGGTCGTCCGGCAGAGGAAATCGCGCCTGGGCGACCTTTTTAAACAGGAACGTTCAGGCGCTGATGACATTGATAGATAGGACGGGGATGGGAATGCTGAAAAAATGGCTGCTGATCGTATTATCAAGTATGATCATCATCACAGTGAGTCCAAGTAACGGATCGGCTGAAACAAGGAATTTCTCGGTATCCGCCGAAGCGGCAATTTTAATGGAAGCGGAATCGGGTCGGGTGCTATATGCGAAAAATGAGCATAGTCCGATGCGCATTGCCAGTATTACAAAGATTATGACCGCTTTACTGGCCATCGAATCCGGAAAAATGGATGAAATGGTCAAGGTTTCGACAAGGGCAGAGGGAACGGAGGGGTCTTCGATTTATTTGCAGGCGGGCGAGCAGATTAAACTCGAGGATCTCGTGTACGGGCTGATGCTGCGCAGCGGCAACGACGCGGCCGTAGCGATTGCCGAGCATGTCGCCGGAAGTCTCGAGGGCTTTGTTTTTTTAATGAATGAGAAGGCAAGTGAATTGGGGATGACCAATACGCGCTTTCAAAATCCACATGGACTTGACGATCACGAAGATCACTATTCCACTGCCTTTGATATGGCGCTTTTAACCCAGTACGCGATGGAAAACGAGCTGTATCGCACGATTTCAGCTACGAAGTCGTACCGTTCTGAGGGAGAAACGACGCGGGTCTGGCGCAACAAAAACCGGCTGCTGACAGAGCTGTATTCTTTTTCGACCGGTGGAAAGACCGGTTTTACGAAGCGGGCACGGCGGACGCTCGTTTCGACGGCAGAAAAGGATGAAATGGATTTGATCGCTGTCACGCTCGATGCGCCGAGCGATTGGCATGATCATATGAATCTGTTTAATTGGGCTTTTGACACCTATACGATCCAAACGTTAGTTGAGGAAGGGATTCAAACGAAAATTAAGGATGAATTTTATAAAGACCGGCTACTCGCGCCATATACATTTTCCTATCCGCTATCCGAAGAGGAGGAAGAACTAGTCAAAAAAGAAATCGTCGTCTATCGACCGCCGGCGAAGGAGCGTCAGGAGCAGTTCGTCCCGCCGGAGCCTGTCGGGAAAGTTGAATTGACGCTTGGAGAGGAACGAATCGGGCAGGTGCCGCTTTTCTATGACTCCCCGCCTGTCGAAGAGAAGAAAGGATTTTGGCGGAGTTTTTTCGAGCTGTTCTCGCTCATCATTGGGGTGAGAGCGAGTGATTAACAAAATATGGGTAGCTATGCTCGTCATCGGCATCGGCTTTGCCGCGGTCAATGGCAGAATGGCCGAAGTGAATGAGGCGATCTTTGCCGGCGCTAAAGATGCGGTGACGATTTGTTTAGGGCTAATCAGCATTCTTGTTTTTTGGCTCGGGTTAATGAAAATCGCCCAGGTCGCCGGGTTGCTCCGGGCCCTCAGCCGGATCATGAGCCCGATTGCCAGCCGGCTTTTTCCGGAAGTGCCACGCGATCATCCGGCAATGGGCTATATTTTATCAAATATGACGGCGAATTTATTCGGCCTCGGCAATGCCGCGACGCCGATGGGAATTAAAGCGATGGAGCAGCTGAAGCTGTTGAACCAAAACCGGACAGAAGCAAGCCGCTCGATGATTACCTTACTGGCGATCAATACAGCAAGCATTACGCTCATTCCGACGACGGTCATTTCGATCCGAATGAGCTATGGCTCGGTCTCGCCGACTGAAATCGTCGGGACGACATTGCTGGCGACAACTTGCTCAACGATCGGAGCGATTCTGATTGATCGCTATTTTTACCATCGACGGATGAGGAGGCGGGCAAAATGAGCGGATCAATCACGACGATCTCCATCTGGTTCATTCCTGTGCTGATTGCGTTTATTTTAATGTATGCGACCTATAAGGAAGTGCCGACTTATGAAACGTTTGTGGAAGGCGCGAAAGAAGGCTTCGATTTGGCGATTTCGATCATTCCGTATCTCGTTGGCATGCTTGTCGCGATTTCTGTCTTCCGCGCTTCCGGGGCGATGGATGCGTTAATTGAAGCGGTCAAGCCTTTCCTGCAGGCTGTCGGTGTTCCGCCGGAAATAGTCCCGCTGGCGATGATCCGCCCGATTTCAGGGACAGGGGCTTTAGGAATGACGACTGATTTGATCGCCACCTATGGACCTGACTCCTTTATTGGCCGCCTCGCTTCCACGATGCAGGGCAGTACCGATACGACCCTTTATGTGCTGACCGTATATTTCGGCGCAGTCGGGATCAAAAAGATGGGAGATGCGCTGAAGGTTGGTCTCCTGGCCGATATTGTCGGCGTCGTCGCCTCCATTTTAATCGTCTCCTATGTATTTGCTTACTAGAGGCTGGATCAAAAAAAACACTACTATGAATGAAAACTAACGGAATCTCGTTCCTCTTGATAGCTTCTCCAAGGAGGGAGTCTAAGCTGGGCAGAGCCATCCTTGAACTTTGGCGATACGCTAGTTACCTTTTGTCCAGCCTTTACGCAACGTGCGGAGCCATTACAACCGGAATAAAATTTTTGGAGCCTTGGACAAACGGTGACAACAGCCTTTTGTTCAGGGCTTCTGTTCTTCGCTTGAGAATTCATGTTCGGAAGAGTATGATGGAACATGAGGTGAAAAAGAGATGGAACGGTTACAGAAGATCATTGCTCAGGCCGGCATTGCGTCACGCCGCAAAGCAGAACAGCTGATTATGGAAGGAAAAGTAAAGGTAAATGGAGAGGTCGTGCGTGAGCTTGGTGTGAAAGCATCAGCGAATAAAGATCAAATTGAAGTCGAAGGCATCCCGATCGACCGGGAGGAGCCTGTTTATTTTTTGTTATATAAGCCAAGTGGTGTCATTTCAAGCGTAAAGGATGAGAAGGGGAGGAAAGTCGTAACTGATTTTCTGGAGGTCGAGCAACGGGTTTTTCCGGTAGGCCGCCTCGATTATGATACGTCCGGTCTTTTGCTTTTAACGAATGATGGGGAGTTTGCCAATTACCTCATGCATCCGAAATTTAAGATTGATAAGGTTTATGTCGCGAAAGTAAAGGGAATTCCAACGCGGGAGGCGCTGAAACGGCTGCAGCAGGGAATTCGGCTCGATGATGGGAAAACGGCGCCGGCTAAAGTCAAGATGATGTCAATTGATAAAAAGAAGCAGACGGCGATTGTCCGGATCACGATTCATGAAGGGCGCAATCGCCAGGTTCGCCGGATGTTTGAGGCGATTGGGCATCCGGTGCTGAAGCTGAAGCGCGAGGAGTACGGCTTTCTTAATCTGCGCGGGATGAACCCGGGCGATGTGAGGCCGCTGAAGCCGATTGAGGTCAAGCATCTGCGCGAACTAGCTGTCACGAAACCGTCATAAAGGAAAAACCATTGCGAACATTTTCAACGTTATAATGGAATTAATCTAATCTGCATATCACCGTATAAGCCCACTTTGCATTCCGGGCGGGAAGCGGTTAAAGAGAATAGAGGCAGTAAGGAGGTTTGAGGATTGAAACGGAAAAGACTTGTGATGCGTACAAGCATTTTGGCCATTATTGCCATCGCCCTTGCTTATACGTTTTATTCGAATTTCTTTGCCGATCGCAGTGTCGCCAAAGCGGGCGAGGGATCTGTTAATTTTGTGCTGACCGATTTGAATGGAGAACGGATTGAGCTCGAAGATTGGAAGGGAAAAGGTGTGTTTTTGAACTTTTGGGGTACATACTGTCCTCCTTGTGTGAAGGAAATGCCGGTGATGGAGGAGCTCTATGATGAGTATCGTGCTCAAGGCGTCGAGATTCTTGCCGTCAACGCTGCTGAACCGGAGCTGACAGTACAGCGCTTCGTTGATCGCTATTCGCTTACATTTCCGATCGTGATTGATAAAGGCCGCAATGTGATTGATGCGTACGGGATTTCTCCATTACCGACAACGGTATTGATTGATGAGCATGGCACGATCGTGCATGTCCATCAAGGAGGAATGACGGAAGAAATGGTCAGAGAATTTATGGAGAGAATTAAACCGGCAACATAATTGAGGTGTGAAGAGTGAACAAAATAAAATGTGAATGTGGGCACGAAAACCCTCATGGCACGCTCGTCTGTGAGTCCTGTGGCAAGCCGCTGCAGGAAGGCGAGGATCAAAAGACCCTGCTGAACATGCGCTATGAAGGGGTGGCCCGCCGCTCACAAACGTACACGACAACATTTATCGATAAGATATGGATGTTTTTTTCGTCTGTTAAGGTAGGGATCTGGATTATTGTTCTCCTGCTTGTCGCTTCGGCGCTTGGAACGATTTATCCACAGGAGATGTACATTCCGCCTACAGTCAATCCGGCCGAACACTATGCCGCTGAATATGGCATTACCGGGCAACTCTATTATCAGCTCGGGTTTCACAATTTATACGGCTCATGGTGGTATATGCTGCTTTTGGCGGCGCTCGGAGTTTCGATTTTGATCGCCAGCCTTGACCGTTTTGTTCCGCTCTACCGGGCCTTGAAAACACAGCGCGTGACGAGGCATCAAAGCTTTATGAAACGGCAGCGCGTTTTCGGGACGTCGAAGGTTGAGGATCCGGACGGGGCTTTTGCCCAAGTGAAAGAAAAGCTGAAGGATAAGAAATACCGCGTATCGGAGGAAAACGGCAACCTGGTAGCGGAGAAAAACCGTTTTGCCCGCTGGGGCCCCTACGTCAACCACATTGGTCTTATTATTTTTCTTATTGGCTGTATGCTCCGCTATTTTCCCGGGATGTACATTGACGATAATATGTGGATTCGCGAAGGTGACACGGTTGTCGTCCCGGGAACAGAAGGACGTTACCATGTGAAAAATGAACAGTTTATCATTGAGCTTTATGATGAAGATGATGAGATGTACTCAGAGGCGATCCAGCGTAACGGCGGCCCTGTTGTTAAAACGTATCAAACAGATGCGATTCTTTATGAGCAGGAGGATACCGGCGTTGTCGGGGAAGGCGAGCTTGTGCAGGTGGACGAGCATTATATCCGCGTGAATGAACCGCTGAGCTTTGATGATTTTTCATTGTATCAAGTCAGCTACCGGCTTAATGAATTAAGTACGATGAGCTTTACCCTTGAGAACAAGGAAACGGGGGAAACGTTCGGGCGGATGGATATTAACCTGCTCGATCCGGAGCCGGAATATGATCTTGGTGACGGGTATCGCGTCGTCGTAGGCCAATATTTTCCTGACTTCCATCTCGATGCGAACAATGAGCCGGCGACCCAATCAAGTGTACCGAACAATCCGGTGTTCATTTTTACGATGTACACACCTGATACACCTGAAGGGGAAACGAGCCTGGTCGGTATTAGACAGAATCTGGAGCCTCTCGGGGAAAACGAATATAAAATGACATTTGTTGATGTCGAGACGAAGCATGTAACGGGACTGACCGTCAGAAAGGATAAAACATTACCGTTCTTAATTGTCGGTGGGGCTATTTTCATGTTCGGCCTCGTCCAAGGCTCTTACTGGGCCCACCGCCGGATTTGGCTGCAACGGATTAATGGTGAAATCTGGATTGCCGGTCACACGAATAAAAACTATTTAGGATTGCGGAAGGATATTGACTATGTCATCGCCGACAGCGGGATCGCAACACCGGTAGATCAGCTGGAAGAGGCGGAAAATTCATCGCAAAACAGTAAACATGAATAAGGAATGAAAAAAAGGAAGCGTGGAAGAAACGTTTCACACTTCCTTTTAGGAGGGTTTCAAATGGCAGAATTGAGTGGGAATTTACTACAAATTGCCTTTTTCTTATATTTAGGCGCCACGATTACGTTTTCTGTTTCCGTAACCGGCCGAAAATGGCGCAACCGTCAAGGTGAGATGAGTGGAAACAAATGGGGAGTGATCGGCTATATTTTTGCGATTCTCGGTTCCCTGTTTTCGATTGGCTATTTTCTGACACGCTGGTCAGTAGCGGGACACGCGCCGGTCAGTAATATGTACGAGTATATGACATTCTTTGGAATTGCGATCGGAATTGCCTTTGTCATTTTGTTTGCGATTTACCGCTCGAATTATTTAGGGATGTTTACGATGCCGATTGTGATGCTCATTATTGCGTATGCTTCGATGTTCCCTGGAGAAATTTCTCCACTGATTCCGGCATTGCAAAGTAATTGGCTGACGATTCATGTTATCACCGTCGCCTTGGGGCAGGGCATTCTTACAATCGGGATGGCCGCCGGGCTGATTTACTTAATCCGGGCGATTGATTTTACGAAAACAAGTAAGCAGACGATCGCGATGGAGATCACGCTCTATGCGATGCTCAGTCTTGTCGGCTATATTTTGATCGGTTCGATCTTTAATGCAGCAGGGTACGAGGCATCCTTCAGCTATATTAACGAAAATGCCGAGGAAGCGACGATGGTCTATCCGATGCCGGCTTTTGTCGGTCCGAATGAAGGGACGCTACTGACGGAAGGTGCTTTGTCACCGGTTATGAACGCTCCGGCGATTATTCGGGCGAACGATTTGAACACGGTCATCTGGTCGATGCTGACCGGCTTGGTTTTATATTTCCTGCTTCGGTTGATTTTCCGCAAAAAGGTGGGGGCGATCCTGCAGCCGTTGTTAAGACGCGTCAGCCTGCAAGCTGTTGACGAGATCAGCTATCGGGCCATTGCGATTGGCTTCCCGGTATTTACATTAGGCGGGCTCGTGTTTGCGATGATTTGGGCGCAATATGCGTGGACGAGATTCTGGGGCTGGGACCCTAAGGAAGTATGGGCGTTAATTACGTTTCTGTTCTATGCGGCTTATTTGCACTTGCGCTTGTCAAAAGGCTGGCATGGAGAGCGTTCGGCTTGGTTGTGTGTAATCGGCTTCGGGATTATAATGTTTAATCTCGTCTTTGTTAACCTTGTCATTGCCGGCTTACACTCGTATGCATAATAGGTAAGGAATAAAGTGAAGGTGGGGATGTCTTAAAGGGGGTATGGTTTCCCTTTTTGAGACATCCCCTAAGCAGCTTTTATTTTACCGGCTTTTGTTACGCTTTTTTCGCCGGGGGGACAATGGTACACTACTGTTAAACATAGCGAGGAGGAAAAGGTCAATGGAAAAAGAAGCACGGATTTTAGTTGTCGATGACGAAGATCGCATTAGACGCTTATTAAAAATGTATTTAGAAAGAGAAAATTATGAAATCGAAGAAGCCGAGAATGGCGAACAAGCGTTAGAGATGGCGTTAAATGAGGAATATGATTTGATTTTGCTCGATATTATGATGCCGGGCAAGGACGGGATCGAAGTCTGTCAGGAGCTGAGAAAGTCCAAGGCAACACCGGTCATGATGCTGACGGCAAAAGGCGAGGAAACGAACCGCGTACAAGGATTTGAAGTGGGGACAGACGATTATATCGTCAAACCGTTCAGTCCGCGCGAAGTCGTGCTGCGGGTCAAGGCGTTACTCCGCCGTTCTTCTTCGACAAAGTTCTTGCAAACGGATACGCAGACGAAGGATGTCCTCGTTTTTCAACATTTAACGATTGACAATGATGCGCATCGCGTCACCGTTTCTGGTGAAGAAATCAATTTGACCCCGAAGGAGTATGAGCTGCTTCATTATCTTGCTCAATCTCCAGATAAAGTGTTTTCGCGTGAGCAGCTGCTAAAGGATGTCTGGAATTATGATTTCTTCGGTGATTTACGAACGGTTGACACGCATATTAAGCGATTGCGGGAAAAGCTTAACAAAATTTCTCCTGAAGCCGCGGCTTTAATTTCGACGGTCTGGGGCATCGGTTATAAATTTGAGGCTGTGAAGGAGTAATGCTCTGGCGCAGTGTAGTTGGAAAGCTATGGCTGACGATTTTGTTTCTTGTTTCGGTCGTCCTGACGATTCTGATGGTTCTGCTGCTGCAATCGTTTGAGCAGTTTAATGTAAGTGAGGCAGAATCGCAGCTCGTCAACCATGCGAATATGATTGCTTCGATGTATGAAAGCTATGAATCAAAGGAAGATGCGTTGCAAAATATCTCGCAGTACGGCGCTGCTTTTCAATCCGATATTATCATTTTCGTTGAAGGAGAAAACGTATGGAGCAGTGATCAATTGCAGCGGGAGGCGCTTGAAATCCTGTTTACCGATCAGGCGCTGTCCCAAGTATTTTCCGGGGAGAAAGTCGTCACGACAGAGGGCGATTTTCCTTTTTTAAGCGAAGGGGAAGAGAGCCATTCGGAAATCATGATTGTCGGTGTGCCGCTTCAGCCAACGGAGCTGGAAGACAGTGCGGTTTTTCTCTATCAGTCGCTGTCGGCGATTGAAGAGACATCCAATGAAACGAAGCAGATCATTTATTTTTCGGCCGGAATTGCCATTATTCTTACCACGATCTTTGCTTTCTTCCTGTCATCGCGGATTACCGCGCCGCTTCGGAAAATGAGACAGGTCGCACTTGAGGTCGCCGAAGGGAAATTTAAAACGAAGGTTCCGATTTTAACTCATGATGAAATTGGCCAGCTGGCGATTGCCTTTAACCGGATGGGGCGTGAATTGAACAATAATATTCACGCGTTGAATCAGGAAAAAGAACAGCTTTCGCGCATTTTAGTCAGCATGGCGGATGGCGTTATCACCTTAAATAAAAAAGGGGACGTCGTGCTGACAAATCCGCCTGCCGACCGTTTTATCCAATCCTGGTATTATGAACAGGGAATGGTGAATGAACAGGATAAGGCGCTGCCCGAAGCGTTGCAATCATTATTCCAGCGCGTCGTGGCGCTGGAGAAGGAACAGTTTATTGAGTATGAGATGCAAGGGCGGAGCTGGACGATCTTGATGACGCCGCTCTATGATGATCATGATATTCGCGGGGCGGTCGCCGTCTTTCGCGACATGACAGAGGAGCGCCGTCATGATAAGCTGCGTAAAGATTTTATTGCCAATGTCTCTCATGAGCTGCGCACGCCGATTTCAATGCTGCAAGGCTACAGTGAAGCGATCATTGACGATATCGCCGGTTCCGATGAGGAAAAGAAAGAAATTGCGAAAATAATTTATGAGGAATCGCTGCGGATGGGCCGGCTTGTCAATGAACTGCTTGATTTGGCGCGGATGGAAGCGGGACATGTCGAGCTGAAGATTGAGCCGACCGAGGTGCAGCCGTTTGTCGAACGGATCGTCCGCAAGTTCCAGGGACTGGCCCGGGAGCAGGATGTTGTGCTGGAGTTGGAAACGGCCGATGTGACGACGATTATGTGCGATCCTGACCGGATTGAACAGGTGCTGACCAATCTGCTTCATAATGCGATCCGCCACACAGAAAAAGGCGGTAACGTCACCTTGATTGTCCGTCAGTTTGCGGAGGGATTAAAGGTCGATGTCCAGGACAATGGTTCAGGCATCCCGGAGGCCGATCTTCCTTACGTGTTTGAACGTTTCTACAAGGCGGATAAAGCAAGAACGAGAGGGCGAAGCGGCACAGGACTTGGTCTGGCGATCGCTAAAAACATTATCGAGGCCCATCAAGGCCAGATTTCGGTTCACAGCAAGGTGAATGAAGGGACGACATTCTCTTTCTTTATTCCGACGAAGGAGCAGAATGAATAAAGTGAAAGTAGGGGTGTGGCAAAGGAGAAAATAATCCTTTTGCCGCACCCTCTTTGTTCAGGCGAGCAACGCGCGAAGCCGTTATTCTTCTTCGAGTTACGAAAAAGGAAGGTTTTAATGGCCTCCTTATGGGAGAAGCTGCTGAAAAAGTACGACTTATACTTTTTTAGCAGCTCTTTCGTAATGAGCGTAGCCGTTGCCTGATTTGAAAAGCCTTGCTACGAGTGGGTTTCTCGAAGCAAGGCGCGCAACGCGCGGAGCCATTACTCTTCTTCGAGTTACGAAAAAGGAAGTTTT
This sequence comes from Halalkalibacter oceani, assembly GCF_040544555.1. Classification (NCBI taxonomy): domain Bacteria; kingdom Bacillati; phylum Bacillota; class Bacilli; order Caryophanales; family Bacillaceae; genus Halalkalibacter; species Halalkalibacter oceani. The sequence goes on along the minus strand of NZ_JBEPKD010000001.1, from coordinate 593,879 downwards.
TCAGTGGCCTCCTTATGGGATGAGGTTTTCATAAATGGTGAGCCAGCGCTTTTTCGTAATATCGTCTGTGAGAGAAAGATAGTGAAACAATGTCGACAAGCTTTTTCCATCCATGTTTTTCATGAAGGCCAGCATCAGCTGTTCATCATTTGTATGCTGCAGGAAGTGGACAAGTTCGTACCTCACTTCAATCAACTCCTTCTCATCTAGTCGAAAGCATTTTGGCACGGGCTGCTTTTGCGGCCTTCACCATGTTTGTCAGAGCGGCGACCGTTTCGGCTTCTGTGCGCGTTTTTAAGCCGCAGTCAGGATTGACCCAGAACAGTGATGGTGGGAGAACGGCGAGGGCGCGCTCAATCAGCGCCAGCATTTCGCCTACTTCGGGTATTTGCGGGCTGTGAATATCGTAGACGCCAAGGCCGATTCCTTTGTCATACACGTTATGTTCAAAAGCAGAAATTAATTCCGCATGGCTGCGCGATGTCTCAATCGAGATCACGTCAGCATCAAGCGCGTCGATCGCCTCGATGATGTCGGCGAAATCGCTGTAGCACATATGGGTATGAATTTGTGTCGTGTCGGCAATCGCCGATGTGCTTCGGCGGAACGCTTCGACCGCCCAGTGCAAGTAGTCATTCCGCTTCGCTTTTTTGAGCGGAAGCCCTTCGCGCAATGCCGGTTCATCGACCTGAATCATCGTAATACCGGCTTGCTCCAATGCCTGGACCTCTTGCAGCAGCGCCGCGGCAATTTGAAAAGCGACCTCCTGCTTCGGGATGTCATTTCGAACAAATGACCAGTTCAAAATCGTCACCGGACCTGTCAGCATTCCTTTCACCGGAGCAGAGGTGAGCGACTGCGCATAGACGGTTTCCTCGACAGTCATTGGTCCCGTGTACGCGACATTGCCGTAAATGATCGGCGGCTTGACGCAGCGTGATCCGTACGATTGCACCCAGCCGTTTTTAGAAAACGTAAATCCGGCAAGCTTCTCCCCGAAAAATTCAACCATATCATTGCGCTCGAACTCACCGTGAACGAATACGTCGAGGCCGATCTCTTCCTGAATCGCAATCCATTTTTGAATTTCGGCCTGAATCCGGGCCTGATAGTCGGCAGTTGAACATTCATTCTTTCGCCATTGGGCTCGGATGTTGCGAATTTCCTTTGTCTGCGGGAAACTGCCAATCGTCGTTGTCGGCAGCAGTGGCAGCTGCCATTTCTGTTGCTGCAGCTCATATCTCGTTTGAAAGGAGCTTGTTCGTTTCGCGCGGACGGCATCGGGCTCCTGCTTTTTACGCCAATCAGAGCGAATGAGCTCGTCGTAGCTTTGCTGGTGAGCTGCGATTTTTTCCTTGCTCGCTGCCCCGCTGATAACGTCCTTTAACAAGGTCAGCTCGTCAAGCTTTTCATCGCAAAAGGCGAGAGAGGCCTTAATCGTTGGGTCGAGCTCTGTTTCTTGGCGGACGCTGACCGGGACGTGCAGCAAGCTTGACGAAGGCTGGATCATCTGGCGTTCGAATGGGATGATGTCGCTCAGCTGTTTGAGCAGGTCCACGCTTTTTTCGAGGTCGCTGCGCCAAATGTTGCGGCCGTCAATTACACCGGCGGCAAGAATTTTGTCCGCCGGAAAGCCGTACGCCTGAATCGCGGCCAAATTGGCTTCGCGGCCGTCGACGAAATCAAGGCCGAATCCGGCGACCGGCAACGCAATCAGCTCTTGATAATGAGTGACAGCTTCAAAATACGATTGCAAAATGAGAGCAAGCTCAGGCACATGTTGCGCGATTTCTTTATAGGTCGCAGTAAAGAGCGCCATCTCTTCTTTTGTAATATCGAGGACGAGAGCCGGCTCATCGATTTGAACGATTGTCGCCCCGGCTGCGGCCAGCTCCTGCAGCATTTGCTGATAAACAGGGATAAAGCGCTGCAGGAGAGAGGCGAACTGTTCCGGCTGATAGCCCTTAGCCAATGTGACAAACGTGAATGGGCCGAGAATGACCGGCTTCGTATGAAGGCCGAGCTCGCGCTTCGCCTCTAAAAAGTCACGCAGCGGCTTGTTATCAACGAGCTTTGGGGCGCACTGTTCCAATTCCGGTACGATGTAATGGTAGTTCGTATCAAACCATTTCGTCATTTCGCAAGCTTGTGCTCCTTTTTCGCCTCTCGCCATCGCAAAGTAAGTCGACAGCGGCACGGGTCCGCCGTCATAGGCGAATCTTTCTGGGACAAGGCCAAACATCGCTGCTGTATCGAGCACGTGATCATAATAAGAAAAGTCGCCTGTCGGCACGAGGTCAATTCCTTTCTCGCTTTGCGCCTGTAAATGCTCGAGACGTCGGGATTTCATTTGCGCATGAAATTCTTTTTCTGTAATTGTGTTCGCCCAGAAGGCTTCGAGCGTACGCTTCCATTCGCGGCTTTTTCCGATCCGCGGGTATCCTAAATTACTTGTTTTCATCAATCAAACCTCCTACATTCATCGTTCATACAAACAAAAAAGGATATTATTACCAGGTAAAAGGTAATAATATCCACAATTCAGTCGTTATATCGTGAACACCTCCCTATCTCCCGTAGGTAAAAACAGTGCTGTTAAAGCTGGCAGGTCTCCTGGCTCTAGTATCATCATCATCGTGGTCTTCCCGGCCGTTGGCCAGTGACGTGATCACGATAACTCCTCTATTACAGTGGCGGGACCGCTCCGGATTCAACACCGGATTCCCTTTTAAACTTCGATAAAATCAAAGTACCAGCTTCCAACATATGAAATTGGTACTCACTTTACCGCAGAACTGTACGAATTGTCAATCTTTAATTTGTGGTTTAAAAAGAGAATCGAAAAAAACTGCGAGCCTGTCCATTTTCATGTATAATGGAATTACTTATTTGAAATTGAATAGCAATCGTAAAGGTCGTCCAGGCCAGCCTGGATGATAATAGGGAAGTTGGTGAAAGTCCAACACGGTCCCGCCACTGTAAATGCTAGATTTCTTTAGAAGCCCACTGTCTGAAGCTGTAGATGGGAAGGGGAAGAAATTGTCATGCATAAGTCAGGAGACCTGCCTTTACGAATGTGTGAAACCTTCGAGGAAAAGGGGAAGCAATAATGATCTGGCTTATCATTCAAATGAAAAGCCTGGTCGCGTTATTGACTGTCCCGGCACTCCTCTTTATAGAGGAGTGTTTTTCTATGATAAGGGAAGAGAAAAAAGGAGTGGAAGAGTGTGAACAGAACGAAATGGATCGCTGTCACGATCGTAATGCTGCTGTGGACTGTTGTCCTGGCGGGTTGTGGCGGACAGCCCGAGGAACAGCCGGTCGAACCGGTGGAAACAGAAACGGAACAGACTGCCGAGGGGGAGCAGGAAAGCGAATCCGGCTATCCTAAAACCATTATAGATGCGTTAGAAAATGAAGTGGTGCTCGAAGAACAGCCAGAGCGCATCGTTTCCCTTGTGCCGAGCATTACGGAAACGATTTTTGCCTTAGGAAAAGGGGAAACGGTCGTCGGACGAACAGAGTGGGACAATTATCCAGAGGAAGTGTTGGAGGTTGAGAGCGTCGGTGATATGAATTTTGACGTGGAAAAGGTGATCGCGCTTGGGCCTGATCTTGTGCTTTCCCACGCTTCAAATGCCCACAGCTCCGAAGAAGGACTGAATCAGCTTCGCAACGCGGGTATTCCCGTTGTCGTTGTTTATGATGCAGCTTCGATTGACATGGTCTATGAAACGATCCGGATGATTGGCGAGGCAGTTGACGCCGGAGAAGAAGCCGAAACAGTAATCGCTGATATGCAGGCCAAGTTTGCCGAAGTGGAAGAAAAAGCGAGTACAATCGCCGAAGAAGAGCGGCGCAAAGTCTGGGTCGAAGTGTCGCCCGCGCCTGAGTTGTACACGACTGGCAAAGGAACCTTTCTTGATGAGATGTTAACGGTCGTCAATGCGATCAATGCCGCCGGTGAGCAAGAGGGCTGGATTCCGTATACGGAAGAAGAAGCGGTCGCTTTCCAGCCTGATGTCATCGTCACGACGTACGGCTATTATGTCGACAATGCCGCCGAGCAGATTAAAGAGCGCCCGGCCTGGCAGGATGTTCCTGCGGTTGTCAATGATCGCATCTATGATTTAGTTTCAGATGAGGTGACACGTTCAGGTCCGCGTCTGGCAGAAGGAGTCGAGGGTCTTGCGAAAGCAGTTTATCCAGAGGTATTTGGCGAATAATCTTGTTATAGCTTATGCTTCTGTCGTGCTCTTTTGTATCGGAGCACTTATCGTCAGCATCAGTTGGGGAAGCGTCCGGCTTCCCTTTCTCACTGTTGTGCAAATCATTTTACAGGAAGTGTTTTCTCTACAGGTGGAGCAGACAATTGATCCGATGTTTATCAATATCGTGATGGAAATCCGTTTTCCGCGCGCTTTGCTGGCCATGCTCGTTGGCGCCAGTCTCGCCCTCGCCGGCTCGGCCTTTCAAGGCTTTTTGAAGAATCCGCTCGCTGACCCTTATACGCTCGGCGTATCGTCAGGATCAGCGGTCGGTGCGGTCGCTGTGCTGTTTTTTTCATTTTCGCTTCCGTTAATCGGCCGTTTTACGTTGCCGTTGGTTAGCGTGCTGGCCGGCTTTGCGACGCTGTTTCTCGTCATGCTGTTCGCGAGGCTTGTTCAGCGTTCGATGGCGACGGAAACGATTATTTTGGCCGGGATTATTTTCAGTTCGTTTTTAGGTGCGTTTATTTCCTTGATGATCGCTTTGACCGGCGAGGAGCTGCGTCATATTATCAGCTGGCTGATGGGAAGCGTGGCGATGAGAGGCTGGAGCTATATTTGGCTGATGCTGCCATTTTTTCTAACCGGCTTTTTGTTGCTGTTTTTCTGCCGCAAGGAATTGAATGCGCTCGCCTTCGGAGAGGAAACGGCGCGGCAGCTCGGTGTGAATATTGCCGTCAGAAGAGTGATCATACTCCTTGGGGCGACGACGCTGACGGGTGGAGCAGTCGCTGTTTCCGGCACGATCGGCTTTGTCGGGTTAGTGATCCCCCATTTGACACGCTTGCTTTGGGGACCTGATCATCGCCACTTATTGCCGCTGTCAATGTTTGTCGGCGCTGGCTTTCTCGCGCTGACCGATCTGGTCGCGCGGACGATTATCGCGCCAACGGAGCTGCCGATCGGTGTCATTACCGCGATTGTCGGCGCCCCGGTATTTGCTGCTATTTTGCTGAGACAGCGCAGATTACAAGCGTGAATAGAAAGGAAGACGACGATGATTACTTGTGAGGATCTCACTGTACAATATGGGACGAAGGATGTCGTCCGCTCGCTTACGTTTACGGTGAACAAAGGTGAAGTATTCGGCATTATCGGGCCGAACGGAAGTGGAAAAACGAGCCTGCTGAAAGCGATCAATGGCGGTTTGCCTGCAGCTGACGGACGGATTGAGATCGATGGCAAACCACTGGCGGCTTACAGCTCAAAGGAACTGGCAAAAAAGATGGCCGTTTTGCCGCAGCAGGCGGAAACCGCTTTTTCGTATTCTGTTTCCGAGGTCGTCGCTTTAGGGCGCTATCCGTATCAAAAAGGCTGGTTGCAACGGACGACGAAGCAGGATGAAGAGGTGATCAGGGCTGCAATGAAGCAAACGGATACGTGGAGGTTCCGCGACACGCCGCTTCAGCAGTTGAGCGGCGGCGAACGGCAGCGGGTGCTGTTGGCACGGGCTCTCGCGCAGGAACCGGATATACTTCTGCTTGATGAGCCGACCAACCATCTTGACCTTTCCCATCAAATGCAGCTGCTCGACGCCTTGCATGAGTGGACGGAAACACGTCAATTAACCGTCGTCACAGTGCTCCATGATTTGAATATGGCCAGCCTTTACTGCGATCGGATATTGCTTTTGGAAGAGGGGGAAATGGTCGCGCTCGATTCACCGCATAAAGTGTTGAAAGAAGACCAGCTGGCGAACGTCTATCAAACAACGCTCATGCGCAAGGAACATCCCTCTGTCCCGCGGCCGTTAATTACGCTTATTCCCGACAATGGGGAGCAGGCGCCAGCTTCCGCGCTTGACGCTCTTACGATTGAACATACAGACAAGTGGATCAAAATGACGAGCGTGACGAAATGGAAAACATTGTCGTCCGCTGTACTTGGCGCCGGCTTCCGCTGGCATCATACATTTGTGAACCGCCATGTTGACAAAGATTATCACGCTGTTGATCCGGAGGAGGAGTACCGCGCATTTTTGACGGAGCATGGCTTAGATGACGAGGATACACTGGCGATGATGACCGCGGCGCGCTTAGAGGATGCCTCGATTCTCCGCTCGGAGAAGCAAAGTCCTGCGCTGCTTGTGATGATCAGTGCCGGCACGTCCAATGCGGTCGATGCTTCACGCGCCCATCGTCTTCCTGATTACGCAAAAACGGTCGGAACGATCAATATATGGGTATTTATCGATGGCGAACTTCCGGAGGCCGCCTATGTTCAGGCGCTGATGACCGCAACCGAGGCGAAAGCGAAGGCGCTGCATGATGAGGAGATCCGTGACGGGAGCAGCGGCACGATCGCGACTGGCACCTCAACCGACAGCGTAATGATTGCTTCCTCGCAGGCCGGAGAAATGTTTCCGTACGCCGGCACGATCACCCCGTTAGGAAAAGAGCTCGCCCGGCTCGTTTATGAAGGGATGCGGCAGACACTCCAGCGCTACAAGCGCCGCCTCGGTGACAGACGATGACGTTCCATCTGTTAGCGCTTGTGCTGGCGGTGCTGATTGATCGCCTCGTCGGCGACCCGCGGCAGCTGCCTCATCCGGTTGTCGGCTTCGGAAAGCTGATTTCAATCGGAGAGCGCCGGCTGAACCGCGGCAAGGCGCGAAAGCAAAAAGGCTTGCTGATGCTCGTCGCTGTCCTGTCAGTTGTTGTTTTCGTATCCGCTCTGCTCGTCTGGAGCGCGTATTGGCTTCATCCGGTCGCCGGACTTCTTGTGGAGGCGTGGCTCATTTCAACGACGATTGCCGAAAAGGGGCTAAAGCAGGCGGCGGATGAGGTGCGGAAGCCGCTCGAGGCTCATCATTTGGAGGAAGCCCGTCTCCGGCTTTCCTATATTGTCGGCCGCGATACAGATAAATTGGATGAAGCCGAGATCACCCGGGCGACGGTCGAAACGGTAGCGGAAAATACAAGCGATGGCATTACCGCTCCGCTCTTTTTCGCCTGGATAGGCGGAGCGCCGCTTGCTCTGCTGTACCGCGCGGTCAACACATGTGATTCGATGGTCGGCTATCAAAATGAACGGTACCGCGATTTCGGCTGGGCTTCGGCCAAATTTGACGATCTGCTCAATTGGCTGCCAAGCCGGCTGACGGCGCTCGTGATGATTATCGCCAACCGGCCACAGCTGCAGCGCTCGACGCGGCAATGCTGGGCGGTTGTCCGGCGCGATGCGCGCAAGCATCCGAGTCCGAACAGCGGCTGGGGCGAGGCGGCGGTCGCCGCGCTACTCGGCATTCAGCTCGGCGGAACAAATACATATCAGGGGCTCGTTTCAAACCGGGCCAAAATCGGAGACGCGCTCGTGCGGCTCCGTGTTGTCCATATTGAAGGGGCAACGCAAATTATGAGCAGAACCGTGACTTTGTTTACGCTGCTTCTGCTCGGATGCGGAGGTGTGATCATTGTCCTTACCTAATCATGGAGCAAATCCAAAGCAGTTTGCTGAAGCGCTTGCCATCAAACTGCCGGAACAAGCCGAAGACTTCAGTGTCAATACGAATCCATATGGGCCGCCCGAATCTGTTCTCTCCTTGCTCGCTTCCGGGCTCGGGGAAACAGCTTCTGCTTACCCCGATCCGCGCGGGACAGCTTTAACACATGCTGTCGCCGTGGCAAATGATCTTCAGCCGGAAAATGTGCTGCTTGGCAATGGGGCGGCGGAGCTGATCTTTCTGCTGGCTGCTCATTTTCGCGGCAAACGGGTCGGGATCATTGAGCCGGCTTTCTCGGAATACCGCGACGCGTGCGAAGCATATGAGTGCGAGGTTGAATCGATCGTGTTGCCGGCGCCGTGGGAGCTGCGGCTTGAGCTGATTCGTCCGCTGCTGCCGGCCGTCGATCTGCTCTTTTTATGCAGTCCGAATAATCCGACAGGAATCAGCTACAGCCGTCACGCGATCGTTGAACTGCTTCAAGCCGCTGAGGATCACGATGTTTATCTCGTCGTTGATCAGGCGTTTTACGATTTTTGTCTGGAAGACGTCCATTTGCAACATTTGCTTGCCGATCATCCGCGGCTTATTTTGCTGCGCTCATTGACAAAAATGTATGCGATTGCCGGTCTGCGGCTTGGCTACCTTTTAGCTCAGCCGGAGCTGGTGCAGGCGATCGCGAGGCGTCAGCCGCCATGGAGCGTCAACGGATTTGCGCAAATTGCCGGAATGCAGGCCTTGCAGGAGCAAAGCTTCGTAAAGCAAACAGTAGCGATGATCGCAGAGGAGCGTGAGCGGGTCAGCACGGAGCTGGAACGGTTATCCTTCGTCGTTTCTCCTTCAACCGTCAATTTCTATTTACTGTCCGAACGAAAAAAGCAGGACATGAAGCCGCTGCTGCTTTTTCTCGCCGAAAAAGGCGTCATCGCCCGCCATACGTATAATTTTAACGGGCTGGACGGACGTTATATCCGTCTCGCCGTCAAGCAGCCTGAGGCAAATGAGCGATTGCTTGCGGTGCTCAAGGAGTGGAGAGAGCGGTGATTTGTTTTATGACAGGTGGAGTAAGAAGCGGAAAAAGCCGTTATGCTGAACAGCGCGCGATCGAGCTGGCACAGAAGAAGGACTGCCGGCTTCACTATTTGGCGACAAGCGCTGTCTATGACGGAGAAATGGAACAGCGCGTAAACATCCACCAGCAGCAGCGGCAGGCGAGCGGCCAAAATTGGCACGTATGGGAGCAAGAGCGCAATGTCGATACGCTGCTCGCCCAGATCGATAAACAGGATGTCGTTCTGCTGGATTGTGTGACCACATTGGTCAGCAATGAATTATTTTACGGCTGGGAACGGGGAGAAGAGCGCTGGCGTGACGCAGACTATCAGCGGAAGGTCGTCGCCAAGCTGACTGCGCTGTTCACCCAGCTGGCGGCTGATTATCAGGCAGTGATCGTCTCGAATGAAGTCACGTCAGATCTCCCGGTGGCTGATGAAGGTACTTTCGTGTATCAGCGGATACTCGGACAGCTTCACTGTGAGCTTGTCGCTCTCGCAGATGAGGCGATTGAGCTTGAATGCGGCCTGCCGTGCTGGAAGAAAGGAGGAAGGGTATGCTAGGTGTCATGATTCAAGGCACATCCTCTGATGTCGGAAAAAGCTTTATTTGCACGGCGCTTTGCCGGGCGTTCGCCCGCCGCGGCCTGAGCGTCGCTCCATTCAAATCACAAAACATGTCAAACAACTCCTATGTGACGAAGGAAGGGGCTGAAATCGGCCGCGCCCAGGGCATTCAGGCCGAAGCGGCGGGAGTGGAAGCGAGCGTCATGATGAATCCGATTTTGCTCAAGCCGAGAAACGATCATACATCGGAGGTCATTCGCTTCGGCCGTGTTCATCAGACACTTTCCGGCAAGGATTACCGCCAGCAGTTTTACGAGCTTGGCTTGGAAACGATCTGCGAGGCGCTGGCAACGCTTGAAGCCGAGTATGATGCGATCGTTATTGAAGGAGCGGGCAGTCCGGTTGAGATGAATCTTAATGACCGTGAACTCGTTAATATGAAGGTGGCAGAGCTAGCTGATGTGCCGGTGATCCTTGTCGCCGATATTGACAGAGGCGGCATTTTCGCCAGCATCGCCGGGACGCTCCAGCTGCTGAGCGAGCAGGAGAGAAGCCGTGTCCTCGGCGTGATCGTCAATAAATTCCGCGGCGATCCGGATCTGTTTGTCAGCGGGCGAAAGTGGATTGAAGAAAACCTCGGCGTCGAAGTGCTTGCCGTCCTACCGTATCTCGACAATCATCGAATCGAAGCCGAGGATTCGCTCTCGCGTCAAACACGCTATCGTCAGCCGGCAAAGCAGGGTGATCAGCTTGAGATTGTGATGATTGACTTGCCGTATTTGTCGAATGACACGGATCTGGAGCCTTTTCTTCATGAGCCGGATGTGTCACTGCGTCTCGTCGGGATGCACGATCAGCTTGGCTCTCCCGACGCGGTGCTGCTGCCGGGGACGAAAAGTACGATTCGTGATCTGGAGGCGATGACGGCAACCGGGCTGAGCGAGCAGCTGAAGGCTTATGTCCGCCAAGGAGGAACAGTCATTGGCATTTGCGGCGGCTACCAGATGCTCGGCCGGACGATCATCGACGAAGCCGGCACCGATACCGGAACGGCCGGGCTGGAAATAGAAGGGCTTGGCATTTTACCGGTTGAAACGGTTTTTGCCCAGGAGAAATGGACGAGTCAGTCTGTCGGCCGGCTCGTTGCGGCGGAATTTACAGCGCTGGCTCCGCTAACCGGCTTTGAAATTCACCTCGGCCACTCGCGGCGGCTGACGGAAAGCGCCCTTCCCTTTTTAACGGTCGGGGAGCGCGAGGACGGGATATTCGCCGAGGGAGGCCGGTTAATCGGCAGTTATTTTCATCATTTGTTTTACAATGATCAGTGGCGGACGTGGTGGTTGAACCGCTTGCGGAAAATCCGCTCTTTGCCGGAGCAGCCGGTCCGAAGCCTGCAAAATGAGCGGCAAAAGGGCTATGAGCAGGCCGCAGATTGGCTTGAAGCAGAGCTTGATGTGAGGCGGCTGCTTAAGAAAATCGAGGCATGGAGGAAAAGCGATGCGGCATATTAACATTTTGTTCGACGGCATCGTCCTGGCGATTCAGTTTTTAACAATTCTCCCGCTTAAAAAAAATGTGGAATGGGATGAACGGAGGGCTTCTGCTTCGGTGGCTGCTTATCCGCTCGTCGGGCTGATTCTCGGTGCTTGCCTCGCGCTTCAGGGCTATTTGCTGCTGCAGTATTCGCCGATGTCTCCCTTGATCATTGCCCTCTATGTGCTTAGCTTTTCACTGCTTTTTTCCGGAGGCCTGCATGTTGATGGCTGGGCCGATTTTTGCGACGCCGTTTTTTCGCGGAGAGAGCGGGCGCGGAAGCTGGAGATTATGAAGGACCCCCGCCTCGGCACGTTTGGGGCGCTTGGCGTCCTCTTCCTTCTCGGCTGGCGCTTTGCCTTCATCTGGGAACTCGTGCAAGCGGGAAGCGGACCGTTTCTGTTTGGGCTTTTTCTCATTCCTGTCATCATGAGGCTGCTGCTTGGCTGGCAGCTGCTGCTCGGGCAGTTTGCCCGGCAGGAAGGAATGGCAGCTGCTTTGCGTCCAGCGCAAAACCGGACGGTGATGATCACCTATATTGTGTGGTCGCTGCTGACGGTGGCGCTTATCGTGATCATCTATCCGCCTTTTCTGATTCTGTTCGGCGGAGCGGCTCTCTTTTTGGCGATTTGGCTGAAGTGGGTCAGGCAGCAAATTGGCGGGATTACAGGGGATACGGTCGGCGCTGGCGGCGAAGGAGGGGAGACATTATTATGGGCGATGCTTTGGCTGTTAGCCTTATTCGGCATGGCTTGACACGTTATAACGAAGAGAGCCGTTACCTAGGTTCAACCGACCTTCCTTTATCAGCGCAGGGAAGACAACAGCTGACGGCTTTGGCCGCGCTTCCCCTTGGCGAAAGCGATTTGCTTGTCACGAGCGATCTCCTCAGATGCCAGGAAACGGCGCAGCTTCTTTATCCCGGTCGACGCTTCCGCACTTTTTCGGCCCTGCGCGAGCTAGACTTCGGCTTATGGGAAGGAAAAACATACGAGCAGCTGAAAGAGGATCGTCTTTACCGCCGGTGGCTCGATGATCCGACCGGGGTTTCTCCGCCAGAGGGAGAAGGCTTGCGCGATTTTCAACGGCGGACGAAGCAGGCCTTTGGTGAGCTGCTATCTCTCGCGGAGGACGAGGGAGCGGACAAGGTGGTCGTCATTACTCACGGCGGAGTCATTCGCCAGTGGCTGACGGAGTATGCGCCGCTCAAACGGAACTTTTTTGAATGGCATGTACCGATTGGCTGTCGTCTCACCTTAAGCGGAAAAAAATCAGATGTAAGGAGGGGGCTGCGATTCATTTCATTACTGGAGGAGCCTTTCACGGAAAGAATAAATGGGCGATGAAGCACGCTTCCGGAGCCGGTCCTGCTGAGATTCAATGGTATAATGGCTATGAACGGTGCCCGCATCCAAGCCGGAATCAAACCGGCACGGTGATTATTTTCGGGCTGGAAGCAATCGTGCGGGCCTTTTTAACGGAGGGGGAAGCGGAAGCGCGTGAACGATTTCATTTATGGCTTGAGAGCTGGCTTTGCTGGGAGCAATCTGGCGGTCTTCTTTATTTGATTGGTTCAGATGTTGGCAAGGGCGTTGTCCCGCTTGAAAAAGAAGCACGTCTGTTTCGTGATCATGTCGGTGTCTGTTTTCAGGAAGTAGCAAGGAAGGCAAAGCGCGTCGATCTGATTTGGTATGGGTTGGCGACACAATTAAAATAGGAGGCTGGATATGAGACTTTATACAAGAACAGGGGATGAAGGGCAAACAAGTGTCATTGGTGGAAGAATGGCGAAAGACGATACGCGCGTCATCGCTTACGGAACGACGGATGAGGTCAATTCCTTTGTCGGTATGGCGGTAGCTCAGCTTGATGAGGAGGTCTTTCCTGATATGAAAGCGGAGCTTGTCAAAATCCAACATGAGCTGTTTGATTGCGGCGGCGATTTGGCGATGCTCAAGCAAAGGGAAGATCGGCCCTATAAAGCAAAGCAGGAAATGATCGACTTCCTTGAGGAACGGATCGATGCTTATATCCAGGAAGCGCCGGAGCTGGAGCGATTTATTTTGCCGGGGGGCTCTGAGGCGGCCGCGACGATTCATGTCTGCCGGACAGTCACAAGGCGCGCTGAGCGCTATGTGACGAGACTCCACCGCGAATCGGATGTCGTCAATCCAATCGTGCTAAAATATCTCAACCGTCTGTCCGACTATTTTTTTGCGATTGCCCGCGTGATTAATTATCGCCTTAACGTGAAAGACGTCGAGTATGAACGGAGCGCGATCGTCTTTCGCAGCGGCAAACGGAAAGAATAGCATCCGCGATCAGAATAGAAAAACGAAGCAGCGTGTTATCCGGCTGCTTCGTTTTTCGTATGGCGAAGTGTTTGACAATTATTACCTCATGGTTTATAGTTTAGTAGATCGATCTACTACATTATGAAAAGCCCTGTGCGGTTTTCTTATATCAACTTAGAAGGAGGCATTCTTTTGTTTTCTTTTCAAAAGCATACATACTTATATGCTACAATAATAACAATCCTGATGGGCCATAACATGCTTTTAGTCAAGTCACTCCTATATACGGTTGAGCCGCTTGTGCTGACATTTGTGCGGATGACGCTGACGGCCTTGGCTCTTTTAGCCATTTGCTATTTCGTTTATGGTGTCGTCAAACCGACAATGGAGCAGTGGAAGCTTTTGACGCTGATCGGTTTTTTTGGCGTGTTCGTCCATCAAATTACGCTGGCGATCGGGCTGGAAACATCGCATGCGACGAACGGCGCGCTCATTTTAGGATTAAACCCGATCGCGACGACATTGCTTGGTGCTTTATTATTGAAGGAAACTTTATTTCGCCGCCACTATATCGGCGTAATCCTGAGCTTTATCGGAATTTGCTTTATCGTGTTCCGCGGCTTTTCCTCATTCAGCTTCTCAAGCGGCGATATCCTGCTGTTTTTCTCGATGCTGGCGCAGGCACTGAGCTTTGTCTATACGCGGAAGCTTTCAGGACAAATGAAAATTATCCCGGTAACGGCGTACAGTTATTTAGTAGGGGCGGGCATGCTTCTCGTTTTGCCATTTGTTCAGGATATGACGAGCATTTTCACCTTTTCGGCGTTTATCTGGGTTAAAATCCTGCTCGCTTCAGTCGTGTTAACGGCATTCGGCTTTATTGGCTTCAATCTCTGTATTCAGCGCCTTGGAGCCGGCGGGGCGTCGATCTTTTTAAATGTGATTACGGTCACGGCTTTAATTGGCGCGGTCATCTACTTAGGGGAAGAGCTGCTGATCCAGCATATTTTCGGCTTTTTATTTATTAGTGTAGGGATTTGGGTCGCCACCCATCATAAGGACCCGGCTGTAAAAACAGACCTGCAAAACCGCTCCCATTCGGTTTCTTCGTCATAGGAGCGAGAAAAGGAGGAATTTCTGACAAGTGAATTCCAAGAAAAAGCGGCGTGTGACGCTGCAGGATGTCGCCAAGGCGGCGGGAGTGTCACGGGCAACCGCTTCTTTAATCGTCCGTGGCAGCCCGAAAATTTCTGCCGCAACGCGCGAAAAAGTGTTGGGAAAAATGAATGAATTAGGCTATGTCTATGATCGGGTCGCCGCCAATCTGCGATCGAAACAGTCGACGACCGTCGGTTTATTGATTACCGAAATTGCGAACCCTTTTTTTTCCGAGCTGCTTGACGGGATTACAGCTGAGCTTGAAAAGGAAGGGTACACGATTATTTTAGGGACAACCTCGGACTCTTACGACAAGCAGGAGCGGCTGCTGGCGACGATGCTGGAAAACCGCGTTGCCGGTATTTTGTGGACGCCTGTGTCCGCCAGTACCGCGGAGACAACGAAACAGCTGATCCACAGCCAGCTTCCCGTCGTTCAAGTCGGCCGGGAAATAACCGGCTCGACGTTTGATTACGTCGGGATTGATAACCGGGCCGGGGCGGAGCTGGTGATTTCCTATCTTGTAAAGGAAGGACATCGCCGGATTGCCTACCTGGGAGGCCCATCAGCGGCTTCACCGTGGCGCGAACGGATTTCAAGCTATAAGCAGGCATTGCTTCAGGCCGGATTGGACGTCGATCCTTCGCTCATTGTCGAAAGTGTCGCGACGAGAGAAGGCGGAAGGATGGCGATGGCTGAAATTTTGACAAGGGAAAGCAGACCGACGGCAGCGTTTTGCTTTAATGATATTGTCGCGATCGGGGCGATGCAGGAATTGAAAGGAAGGGGATTGACCCCGGGCGTGGATATGGCAATCGTCGGCTTTGACAACGTCCAGGAGGCGTCGATTTTTACGCCGCGCCTGACGACGGTTTCCTCTTTTCCCCGAATGATCGGAACCGAAGCCGCCAAGCTGTTGCATCAGCGAATTGATGATTTTGCCAGGCCTGCCGAACGGATTATACTGGAGCCGGAACTCCACATTCGTGAATCGAGTCAGGTCAGACTTTAATCAATGAGACTATGAAAAGCTTGAGACACTGGACTTTAACAGATCGTGGCGGTTCCGCTCCTTGCTTAAGGGCTGGGCAAAAGGTAAAAAAACAACCTTTTGTTTCAGCCCTTCCTTTTCTTTTCTTGACAATGATAGTAAGCTTATACTATATTACTAGTGAAAACATTAAACTGTTAACATTCTGATGATTCCGAATAGAGAGGTAATAATAATGGAGCTGTTCACAGAAGAAGTGCAACGAAAATTAATATGGCAACAAGTGCTTGAGAAATTACGCAAGCGAATCATTTTAGGAGAAATGAAAAAAGGCGAGCATTTGAAGGAAGTCGTCCTGTCAAAGGAGCTTGGCGTCAGCCGCGGCCCGGTGCGGGAAGCAATCGTCCAGCTGGAGAAAGAGGGTCTGGTCCATACGTGCAAAAATGGGCGGACGAAAGTGAACGGCTTTTCCAATGAGGACGTCAACAATCTTTATTATGCACGGAGTGTAGTAGAAACGGCGGCGATAGAGCAAATTCAAATGCCGGTTGACGAGCAGTACTTGACCGAAATGAGAGAATTGCTAGATGCGATGGAAGATGAAGATTTGTCGAACCGCAATGTCAACTTTCTTGATTTGCAATTTCATTATTCCTTAATCCGGTTATCAGAAAACAAAACATTGATTCAAATGTGGCTCAGCACGAATGGAGTCATTAAAGCGATTATGGAAATCACGAATGAACATACCCGCCAGCAACGGGCAACGAGCTTGACGCAGCACGAGGAAATTTTAAAAGCGCTTCAATCAGGCGATCGACAACAGGTAAAGCATACGTTGGAGACGCATTTACATTACGCGAGGAAGGTTTTGAAAAACTTTTTCGAAACAATTCATATATCTTAAAAGTACAGGAGGAACGTTATGGAAGAGAAAAGAAAGGTCCCATGCGGTATTATCGGCTCGGGGAATATTGGCACAGACTTATTGGAAAAGCTCAAACGGAGTAAGGTGTTGGAGCCGACGGTGATGATCGGCATTGATCCACAGTCAGACGGTTTACAGCGGGCAAAGCAAAAAGGGCTCACGACGATCGACAATGGCATTGAAGGCTTTAAGGCGCAGCCTGATTTGGCCGACATTCTTTTCGATGCAACAAGCGCCAAAGCCCATATTCAAAATAACAAAGTGCTGCAGGAGCTTGGCAAAACAGTCATCGACTTAACGCCGGCTGCCATCGGTCCTTATGTCGTTCCGGTTATTAACATCGATGATCACATTCAGGAGTCGAATGTCAACATGGTCACATGCGGAGGACAATCCACTGTTCCAATTGTAAGCGCTTTAAATAAGGTGGCTGATGTCGCCTATGCAGAAATTGTTTCAACGATTTCCAGTAAAAGCGCCGGGCCCGGCACACGGCAAAACATTGATGAATTCACGCAAACAACTGCGAAGGCTCTAGAAGAAGTCGGAGGAGCCGATAAGGGGAAAGTGATTATCATTTTGAACCCGGCAGAGCCGCCAATCATGATGCGCAATACGATTCACGTCATAATTAAAAAATATAACGAGGAGATTTACGAGCAAATTAGAACGACAGTGACAAATATGGTCGAGCAAGTGCAGCAATACGTTCCAGGATACACATTAAGCGCTGAGCCTTATTTTAACGAAGATCGAGTGACCATCTTCCTGCAAGTTACCGGTCTCGGTGATTATTTACCTGAATATGCAGGCAACCTTGATATTATGACGTCAGCCGCCGTAAGAGTCGGAGAAGAATTTGGACAGCGAAACGATCGCTAGGAGGGGAAAAGGATGGGAACAGAAAAGATTACAATTAATGATGTAACGCTGCGCGATGGAATGCACGCCATTTCGCATCAATATACAAAGGAGCAAATTGCCGAATTAACGAGAGTCATCGATGAATCAGGTGCTGACATTATCGAAGCGACGCATGGCGATGGTCTTGGGGGCAGCTCGATTCAATACGGTTTCTCAAAGGAAACGGAAGAGACGATTATCCGAACGGCGGTCGAAAATGCGAAGTCGGCTAAAATCGGCGTCCTGCTCATCCCAGGCATCGGCACAATTGAGCATTTGCAGCGCGCCCATGAATACGGAGCAAGCGTCGTCCGGATTGCGACTCATTGTACAGAAGCCGACATTTCGGAGCAGCATATTAAATATGCGCGCGACTTAGGAATGGATGTCGTCGGCTTTCTGATGATGGCTCATATGATTCCGGCAGAGCAGTTGGCCGAGCAGGGCAAAAAGATGGAGTCGTATGGGGCGGGCACGGTTTATTGCACAGATTCCGCCGGAGCACTGTTGATGGATGATACTCGCCGGCGCATTGCCGCGCTGAAGGAGCGGCTTTCCGTCGAAATCGGCTTTCATGCCCATAACAATCTGTCGCTCGCCGTCGCGAATTCCATCGTCGCCATTGAAGAGGGAGCGAACCGGATCGACACAAGCCTTGCCGGAATGGGAGCGGGAGCTGGAAATACGGCGACGGAGGAACTGGTTGCCGTCATGAACAAGGCGAACATCCGCCACAACATCGATTTATATAAAGCGATGGATGCGGCTGAGCATGTGATGAAGCCGATGATGAAGCGTCCGATCTCGATTGACAGATTGAGCTTAACGATGGGCTATGCCGGCGTGTACAGCTCATTCCTGCTGTTTGCGTTCCGGACAGCCGAAGAATACGGGATTGATGCCCGTGATATTTTGATGGAAGTCGGCCGGCAAAAAGCGGTCGGAGGCCAGGAAGATATGATTCTATCCATTGCACAGAAGTTGGCAAGTGCAAAATAAACGTGGAGAGGGGCAGCAATGATGCTCGTTGTGTTAGCGGATGGCAAGTCACTAGAAGGAGATCACTATCAGATTGAAGAGGAGTTCTTTCGCGAGCGCGGAGTTGAATTCAGAGTAGAAGATTGTGCAACAGAAGAAGAGGTGATAGCAGCGTGTCAGGATGCCGATGCGGTACTTAGCGTCTACGCTCCGATGACGGAAAAGGTGATTGCTGCTTTGCCGAACTGTAAAGCGTTGGTGCGCTATGGTATCGGCTTTGACAATATTGACGTAGAGGCTGCTTCGAAGAGAGGAATCGCTGCTTGCAACATTCCTGACTATTGCATTCCTGAAGTCGCTACCCATACGATGGCGATGCTGCTACAATTTGAACGGAAAATCGGTTTGCTCGATGCTTCCGTGCGCGAAGGACAATGGAATCCGAATGCCGGCTTTTACTCACGCCGCCTGTCTTCACTGACGCTCGGCCTGGTCGGCTTTGGAAATATCGCTCAGGAAGTAGCGAAGTATGCCGCGTCGTTTGAGATGAAGATCATCACGTATGATCCGTTTATTTCCGATGAGGTAGTGGACAGATACGGGGTGAAAAAGGTCACTCTCGAGCAATTATTTACCGATGCAGATTATATCTCGGCTCATGTTCCGTTGAATGAGCACACGCATCATCTGATTAATGAGGAAGCGTTTAATAAAATGAAGAACTCCGCTGTCCTGCTTAACACCGCGCGCGGGCCGATTATTGATCAAACAGCGTTAGTGAAAGCGTTAAAGGAGAAAACGATCAGAGGAGCTTGTCTCGATGTTCTCGAGCATGAGCCGCTTCAGCTCGATGATGAAATTCTGAAGCTTGAGCATGTCGTCATCACCCCGCATGCGGCTTTCAATAGTGAAGAAGCAAAACAGCGCCTTCATTTACGAGTAGCAGAAACCGCTTACGCCATCCTCCAAGGTGAGCATCCAAGCAACATCCTTAACCGGCAGGCAGTCGTCAGCGCAAAAGGGTGAAGTGTCCCTTTTGCGCTGACGACGAAGCAGCGAGAGAAGAGCGCGCAAGGGTGTAGAAGTCAGAAAGGAAGGAGGCCATTGAAAAACTTCTTTTTTCGTAACTCGAAGAAGAGTAATGGCTCCGCGCGTTGCGCGCCTTGCTACGAGAAACGCACTCGTAACAAGGCTTTCAAAATCAGGCAACGGCTACACTCATTACGAAAAAGCTGCTGAAAAAGCGAAAATCATCCTTTTTCAGCAGCTTCAAGGAAAGCGGGGTTTCTTTCCTTCTGACTGAGCGCGGACGGAGCCGCTGCAAAGTAAGCTCCTGTGAAAAGGGTGAAGTGTCCCTTTTGCGCTGACGACGAAGCAGCGAGAGAAGTGCGCGCAAGGGTTGATATAATGAAACAGAACAGCAGAGGAGGTTGGAGACATGGCGATGGCCAAAGCGGACAAGTGGAATGCGAATCTTTATGACAATAAGCATGCGTTTGTCTCAAAATATGGAGAAACATTGATTGGACTGCTTGCCCCGGCGGAGGGGGAGAAGATTCTTGACTTGGGCTGTGGAACGGGAGATTTAACAAATCAGCTTAGCGAACGAGGCGCGATCGTAACAGGGGTCGATCAATCGACCAATATGATTGATCAGGCGGAGCAGAAATATCCCCATTTACAATTTGATGTGATGGACGGGGCCGAGCTGACATACCGGGAGCAATTCGATGCCGTGTTTTCGAATGCAGCCCTACACTGGATGAAGAAGCCTGAACCGGTGCTTGCGGGAATTTATCGGGCGTTAAAGCCAGGTGGGCGCTTCGTCGCGGAATTTGGAGGCCAGGCTAATGTCGCGATGGTGACAAATGAATTGCGGAACGAATTTGAAAAACGGGGCATGACCGATTTTTCTAGTCGTTATCCGTGGTATTTTCCAAGTATCGGGGATTATACGGGAAAAATGGAGGAGGCTGGCTTTTTCGTTACGTTCGCCGAGCATATTGACCGGCCTACTCCGCTCGAAGGAGAGGAGGGACTACGCAACTGGCTTGTGATGTTTGCCGCTTCCTTTTTTGAAGGAATTGAGGAAGGGCTAAGGCAGGAGATTGTAAAAGCAGTTGAACAAAATTTGCGGGCGACGCTTTATCAGGAAACAGGCTGGGTCGCTGATTACAAGCGAATCCGGGTGATCGGAAAGAAGCAATAAAAAATGGAGGCTCGAGGAAAAGGTTGTTATTTACCTTTCCCCGAGCCTCTTTATGTTTTTCCTGGAAACAAAGGTGAATGATGATACATAATTCCACGAGCTGTATTTCATACTACATAACAGGAAATGACAGGAGGTGAGAGAATGCTTGGAAAATGGCTGATGCATAAAGTGAAACATCGGGAAGATGAAACGATCCCAAGCATTCTCGAGTTATTTCGGCAGTCGAGTGACTTTGTTGAGTATGATTTTGAGCTGGAGTCAGCCTGTTACAAAATCGCTTATTTCCGGACGATGGTTGACTCGGATCGCCTGAATCGCGACATCTTGGCCTATTTGCCAAAAGCGAAAAAACAAAGCTTGGATGCGCTGCTTGAAGCAGTTCCGATTACTGATAAACAGCTTGTATATTCAGGAAACGAATTACGGAATAAGGCGATGGCCGGTTTTGTCATTCTCTATGAAAAAGACAATCCCTCCGCTTGTGGTGTCATTGAAGTATCGATGGAATCCGATCGGCAGGTTTCTCCTCCTGAAAATGAATTTAGTGTTGCCGGTCCACGAGAGTCCTTTATTGAATCACTGGACACGAATATCAATTTAATCCGGAAAAGGCTGCCTTTGCCGCAATTGGAAGTAAAAGAAATGAAGATTGGGAAAATTACCCAAACGCGTGTCTGCCTTCTTTATATTCAGGGTCTGGTCGACCAGGATAATTTGCAAACGATGCAGCAAAGGCTCGAAAAAGTAGAATTTGATCAGGTGATTGACAGCAGTTCCCTTGCGCAAATGATTACCGATAATACGATGTCGATGTTTCCCCAGCTGATCAATACTGAAAGACCGGAAAGGGTCGCGGCGGTTCTGGCGGAAGGGAAAGTAGCGTTTATGTGTGACGGGTCGCCGGAGGCTGTTTTCGGTCCGACGACTTTAATTGAGTTTTTTTCGTCATTGGAGGACTATTTCCTCCCATGGCAGATTGCTTCCGCCGTCCGGCTGCTACGCTTTGTGGCGGTAGCTTTTTCGATTTTGGCGACGCCGATTTATGTCGCCGTGCTAACCTATCATTATGAACTCATTCCACGTGATTTACTGGCAACGATTATTGCCTCGCGCAGTAATCTGCCGTTTCCTCCTATAATTGAAGCGGTATTTCTTGAGCTGACCATTGAGCTGTTACGAGAAGCCGGGGCGCGGTTGCCGACTAAAGTCGGACAAACGATCGGTATCGTTGGCGGAATTGTGATTGGGCAGGCGTCGGTGGAAGCGGGGCTGACAAGTAATATTTTGTTAATCATCGTCGCGCTGGCGGCATTAGCTTCCTTTACGACGCCTGTCTACCAAATGGGCAATACGATCCGTCTGATTCGCTTTCCGTTTATTATTGCCGCAGCCATTGCCGGCGGGGTCGGCGTCGTCGTTTGCGGCCTCTATACACTTGTTCATCTGCTTCATCTTACATCGCTCGGAAGACCGTATTTGGCTCCGCTCTTTCCGCCACGGTTTAAAGATTGGAAGGATGCTTTTATCCGGCTGCCTTTCAGCTGGATGTCCTCGCGACCGGTTTATTTAAGACCGCGTGATAAAGGGCGCTTCAATTTCAGCAGAGCGACAAGGAAGGAAGATATCGATGAGTAAAGGGTCGACAATTGGTGATAAACCGATAAAAGAGCAATATTTAGTATCTGGATTTTTAGTGCTGTTTTTGATTCACAGCACGCAAATTGGCGTCGGTGTGCTAAGCTTTCAGCGCTCGGTTGTAAAGTCAGCCGGTTATGACGGCTGGATCTCTGTCCTGCTTGCCGGTGTCGTCGTCTCGCTCATTATCAGTTGTATGTATATCCTCCTTAAAAGGGCGAATGGGGATATAATTACGATTCATCGGCAAATTTTCGGAAAGTGGATCGGAAATGGCTTCAGCATCCTTGTCGGCGTTTATTTTATGGCGCTGGCGATCCTTGTCTTGAGGTCGTATATCGAAATCGTTCAAGTGTGGATATTTCCTGATCTGCCGACCTGGGTTGCCCTTTCTTTCGCTATGTTGTTTTTTTATTATGTGGTCGCAGGAGGGTTCAGAACCGTCGTCGGTTTGGCCTTTTTAGGAGTCGTGATTCCTTCTCTTTTATTCCCGTTGCTTCTTTTGCCGCTTGAATATGCGCATTTTCTCA
This sequence comes from Halalkalibacter oceani, assembly GCF_040544555.1. Classification (NCBI taxonomy): domain Bacteria; kingdom Bacillati; phylum Bacillota; class Bacilli; order Caryophanales; family Bacillaceae; genus Halalkalibacter; species Halalkalibacter oceani. The sequence goes on along the minus strand of NZ_JBEPKD010000001.1, from coordinate 571,388 downwards.
ATATCCTTCCAATCTGGAAGCATACTTTCACGGAAATTGCGTTAGGCGCGCGTGATACGACGCTGAGCTTTCTCGGATTTGAGCTGTTGCTCATGTATTATCCATTTTTAAAGCAAAACGAATTTACGCAAAAATGGGCTCAACTGGGAGCGATCTTGACGACGGTCACCTATACGATCATTATGGTTGTCAGTTTGGTCTTTTACAGTGAAGAACAGCTTAACCGGACGATTTGGGCAACGCTGACCTTATTTAAGGTGATTGAGCTTCCCTTTCTTGAACGATTTGAATATATCGGCATCTCTATTTGGCTGATTTTAATCACGCCTAATATTGCGCTAAGCTTATGGGCGGCAAGCAGATGTGCGAAGCGGGTTTTTCATATGAATCAACGACTTGCTTTAGTGCTGGCGCTTATCATCGTTGCAGCTGCGATCACCTTTTTACCGACGAGGCAGGAAATCAACCTTTTTAACGAATGGGTCGGAACCGTTGGCTTTTATTTTTGCTTTCTTTATATCCCGCTTTTAGTACTTCTTCAAACGATCGTCTTGAAAGTAAGGAGGAATAAACATGGCCAAACGATGGATGTCTAGCGTCTGTTTGGCAGTACTTTTCCTAACGGGCTGCTTACAAACAAATGTGATTGACGAAGTCTCCCTCATCCGCTTAGCCGCCTATGATCTCGATGATGAACAACAGCTGAAAATCACGGTCAGTTTTCCGACTTTTATTGAGCAAGGGGGGAAAAACGTGCTTGAAAAGGGAATTATTGAGGCCAGTGGGGATACGGCAAAAGGAACGAAAGTCATGTTAAATAAGCGGGCCCAGCGGCCATTGGTGCTTGGCCAAATCAGAGTCATTTTATTTAGCCGGGAGCTGGCTGAACAAGGGATTGAGGATTTAGTCGATTCCCTCTACCGTGATCCGTCGGTAGGAAATCGGATTTTGCTGGCGGTTGTTGATGGTCGGGCCGAGGAGGTTCTGAAGACCGAGTTGGGCTCAGGGGAGCAGGCCGGTGTTTTTCTGTCCGATTTGTTGCGGCAAAATATGGAGCAGAATATGATCCCTTCGACTAATTTGCACAACTTTTTATTCAGCTTTTATAGTGATGCGCGTGATCCGTATCTTCCTCTTATTAAAAAAGCCGGAGATACTGTCCGTGTCGCAGGAACGGCATTATTTAAGGCCGATGTCGTCCATACGACTTTATCGGGTGATGATTCTTTCTTGCTTAAACTGCTCACGACACCGGCCCGGCAGGCGACACAGCAGTTTACGCTTAATGGAGAAGGAGCAACTAGTCATGTCGTAATTGAGAAACTGAATAGTGAATTAAAAAAAGAAGTAGAGAAAACGGAGACGGGGCCTATCTTTCGCTATAATATGACAATCGATGGGGAAATCATTGATTATACAGGAGAAATGAATTTGGATGAACCTGGGGTTGTGAAGGAGGTGCAGGAAAAAATAGAAGAGGAAATCACGAGGCGGCTGACAGATATGCTATACCAATATCGCGATGAAGGAATTGACCCGGTCGGCGTCGGCGAGCTTTACCGCAGCACGACACGCGACTGGCGTCCGGAAGAATGGAAAAACAGCATTTATCCAGCGGCGACCTTTGAATTGGATATTGAGTTAAACGTAATCCAGTCTGGGGCGATTGAATAAATCAGGAATATTTTTTAACGGATTTCCATATGATACTGATATCTGTGAATAAATCAAATAGACCAGCTTCGCTTTAAAGGGAAAGACTGGTTGTGATATCGGAATGGGAGGACGTCATGGTTGATTTAATAAAACGAGTCTGCATTGCGCTTGCCTTAGCTGCTTTTATTAGCATGTTATTTATTACATCGACAACTTCATTTGCGGCAGAATACGAATCAGGTTTCAGCGATGACCTGATTTGGCCGACGGTTGGCGAAGTGACGGATTCTTTTGGGACAAGGGAGGGCAAGCATTATGGGATTGATATTGCCGCCCCCGAGGGCACGCCGGTAGTGTCAGTAGCGAGCGGGACGGTTTCCCGCTCCTATGTTTCTCATACATATGGACAAGTCGTGTTTATCGAGCATGATAATGGCTTGGAAACGGTATACGCGCATCTACACGAACGCATCGTCGATGAAGGAGAGCAGGTAGAAGAGGGAGAAAAAATCGGTTCCGTCGGCAATACGGGCCGCTCGTCCGGCAATCATTTGCATTTTGAGGTTCATCACGGCAGCTGGAATCCGGAAAAGTCAGATTCGATTGACCCGCTTCATGTACTTTCAACGGACACGGGTGCGATGTATGCGGCAATTGGCGGCGTCTTTGAAGAGGAAGAGGAAAGAAAAACAGTGGCGACGCTAAGCATCCAGTCGGAACATACAGCCCGGGGAGAACAGGTGAATGATGAAACAGCAGTCTATGTCGAGGTGGAGTCCGGAGATACACTGTGGGGAATTGCGTCTGATTTTAAGGTGACCGTAGAGCATTTGCAGCAGTGGAACGAGCTTGAGACCGATTTGATTACTGTCGGTTCGACGCTCGTTGTATACCCTGAACGGGTCGATGGTGCTCATGTCATTGAGCAGGGAGAGACTCTCTCGGCGATTGCCGCCAAATACGAGCTGACGGCGGAGCAAATCATTGAACTGAATCAGCTTTCTTCCGATCTTATTTATCCGGGGCAGCTTCTGACAATTAAAGAATGAGAGGCGGAGCAGTCTATAATTCGCCTGTGAAATATGGTAAAATAGGAGGTAGCTCGACGGGTACGTAGAACGGGGAAATGGTGAAATGAACATAGATATCGAGCTGTTTCAATGGCTCAACCGACAAACGGATTTGAATAGCTCCCAAATTGATTTAGTCGATGGGTTTGTTTTCATGCTGCGTAAAATCAAGCAGCATGGTTCTATTCGTATGGTCGGAAACAGAGAGTTTCATTCCCGCTTTTGGCGCTCTCATGACCGGGCGTTCGGCTATCAACTTATGAAGAAGAAAGGCAGGCAGCAACGGGCCCACCTCTATCAATTTTATTGCGACATCGCCTTTGAGGAAGCACTGCTCAAAACGGATGGAACGATCGTCACGCTGACCGAAGCCGGCGAGGCTTATTTGCGTCAGAGCAAGGACAAGCAGCTCGACCTGCTGTTTTCGTATATATGGTAGGAATGAGGCTGTGACAAAAGGTTGTTTTTTAAACCTTTTGTCACAGCCTTTAAGCAATGAGCGGAACCGCCACGATCTTTTAAAGCCCGTTGTGAGTGGGTTTCTCACAACGGGCTTGTGGCGTGTGAAGCCATTTCCAGTAGGTCCAAAGCTAGCTTTGTCTCAAGCTCTTTTTAACATTCAATCTTATCGGCGATGTGGATGTCTTCCATTTTGAGAAGGGCGTCGATGACCGTGTCATCGACGAGCTTATCGACAGCGACCATCATAATCGCTTCTCCGCCTTCTTCTTTCCGGCCAACTTGCATCGTCGCGATGTTGACATTATGCTCAGCAAGCAATTGTCCCATACGGCCGATGACGCCTGGACGGTCATTGTGCTGGATGTAGATGAGGTGTCCTTCCGGAATGAAATCAACTGTGAATCCGTTGACGTTGACAATTCTTGGACCGTATTCCTTCACGTATGTTCCTTTAATTTCAAACGTACGGTTTTCGCCGCGGACAACAGCGTGAATCATATTGGAATAGCCGTACGTTTTGTTTAAGTGCTTCTCGCCGAAGCTGATGCCGCGTTCTTTGGCGATCAGGCTCGCATTGACATCATTGACGGCAGCGTCAACACGCGGCTGGAGAAAGCCGGCCATCAAGCTTCTTGTCGTAATCGACGTTTCCAGCTCTGTTACCGTTCCGCCGTAAAACACATCGATTTCCTGAACAGGAGTCATCATGACCTGTGACAGGATGTTCCCCATTTTCTTTGTTAATTCATAGAATGGTTTCACCTTTTCGTACACTTCCTTGGAAAGTGTCGGTAAATTAATAGAGTTGCTCGCTGGCTCGCCTTGAAGGAAATGGAGCACTTCTTCGGACACTTGGGCGGCGACATTGAGCTGCGCTTCTTTCGTAGAAGCAGCGATATGCGGAGTGGCAATCACTTTTTCAAATGATAGCAGCTCCTGATCGGCAACCGGCTCTTCTTCAAATACGTCAAGCGCCGCACCGGCAATATGACCGTTATTTAAGTAGTGTTTTAACGCTTCCTGATCGATAATTCCTCCGCGGGCACAGTTAATGAGAAAAACGCCCGGCTTTGTTTTGGCGATGTTTTTCATCCCGAGTAAGCCTTTTGTTTCTTTTGTCAGCGGTGTATGAACCGTAATAATATCAGCGTTTTCAAGGACTTCATCAAGCGAAGCTGTCTCGACACCAACCTTTTGCGCACGCTCTTGCGTTAAGAACGGGTCGAAGACGAGCAAGGACATTTCAAATGCTTTTGCCCGTTGAGCGAGCTGTGTACCAATCCGGCCAAAACCGATAATTCCAAGCGTTTTTCCTCTAAGCTCAAAGCCCTGGAACGCTTTGCGGTTCCATTCTCCGGCTTTGATGGAAGCATTGGCTTGCGGAATGTTTCGCATGACGGCCATCATCATCGCAAACGTGTGCTCCGCAGTTGAAATCGTATTCCCGTCCGGTGCGTTCACGACGACAACCCCGCGTTTCGTTGCAGCATCGAGGTCGATATTATCGACGCCGACCCCCGCTCTGGCAATGATTTTCAGCTTCGGCATCTTATCAAGCAGCTCACCTGTCACAGTTGTTGCACTGCGGACAAGTAGCGCGTCGAAGATCGATAAGTCTTCAACATCATTGACATTTTTCTCGACACAGCGGACCTGGTCACTTTCCAGTAAAGGCAGAAGCCCTTCCTTGCTCATGCTGTCTGAGACAAGAATGTTAAATTGTCCCTCTTTTGCTGCAGTTTCAGGATGATCAATGACAACTTGCTTGTTCATACTCTCTACACTCCTTTAAAAATCTGTTTTCTTTACTATGCGTAAAAATGAAAGCGGTATAACAAAAAAACCTTCTGCCCACACGACGGGAGTCGTGAGGGGCGGAAGGTTCAAACCGCGGTGCCACCCTCATTCATGCGCAACGCGTGCGCATCTCAGGGAGAGATACTCTCCAAGATAACGGATTTATCCGAATACATCTACTGACCTTCAATGTATGAACTCCGAAGGGCTCTGGAGGATGAAGCCAAACTAGTTCACAGCACCCACTAGCTCTCTGAATTGGCTTTTCATGCTCCCATCTTCATCATCGTTTTTCTAATGTGTAATTGTTCGTGAATAATAGTATTAATTGTTTGATAATTTATCATATCAAATGGCTTCTGTCAATCAGAAAATGACGAACAAAAGAAAAGATTTTTTCGTTTTTCTTCGTGAATAGCGTGATTGACGATAATTTTGTATCAAAAGAAGTTCGTTATCATATATATCGACTAGAGGAGGGGAGGCTTTGAAACATGTCGTAGGACCGGGAGAGACAGTGGCCATCATTGCGGCCAGCTATCAGATTCGGCCAATTGATCTGATCATGCTCAATCCGATCATTTACGCGGAAAACAGTTATGTTCCTCGCGGAGCCGAGCTTACACTTCCGCAAGAGGCGAAGTATTGCCCAGACACGTTCATTGATGACGTAAGGACAGAGTTTGGCCACGAGCAGCTGGTGGCATTGCTGCCTGTCTGGAAAGAAAAAGGGATTCGCAGTGAAATCATTGGCTATTCGGTCATGAAAAAACCGATTTACGCATTTTTTATCGGCAGCGGGAAGAAGAACGTTTTTTATTCGGGAGGCTGGCATGCGAACGAGTGGCATACAGCAAAGCTGCTGGCTCGTTTCCTCGACCGGCTTGCCTCATACAAGCAAAAAAAAGAAGCGTGGTTTGAGTACGACATCGAAGCGATATTGCAGCAAGTGACACTTGTCGTCGTTCCACTCGTCAACCCGGATGGTGTTGAGCTTGTGTTGCAGGGAATTTCCCCTGAGCATCCTTATTATCAGGACGTGCTTGCCATCAACAAAGGGATGACCAGGTTCGATCACTGGTCGAGCAATATTCGCGGCGTCGATTTGAATCATCAATGGCCGGCGGAGTGGGAAAGAGAAGCGGGTGAAAGTCCCCAGGAGCCTTGGCCGCGTCATTACAGCGGGCAGGCTCCATTAACCGAGCCGGAAGCACTTGCGGTGTATGAATTGGCTCTTCGTGAGTCGTTCTCTCATGTGCTTGCCTTCCATTCCCAGGGGCAGGTGATCTATTGGGGCTATCGCGGCTATGAGCCGCCTGAGAGCAAAGAAATGGTGACGCGCCTTTCTCTCGCCAGCTCTTACACTCCGGTTCATACGGCGGACAGCGACGGCGGCTTTAAGGACTGGTTTATTCAGGAAACTGGAAGGCCGGGCTTTACAGTGGAGGTCGGGACCGGCATCAACCCATTACCGCCAGGGGCCTTTGCCGAAATATGGGCCAATAATGTCAAGCTCGCACTTGAGGGTCTGCAGCTTTAAACGCAAGTGGCTGGGCAAAATTTTGCCCAGCCATGATCTTTTTCTCGCAACGGGCTTGTGGCAGTTTTGTCTCAAAAAGCAAAAGCCGATGAATCGAGATCATCGGCTTTCCATTAAATGGGCCTATTCAAATTTAAGCGCATCGCCGTCAAATGACTCGTCGGCAACTTTAATTGAGTCCGTCGGGCAGCCCTCTTGAGCATCGATCATATCTTCCTCAAGCTCCTCAGGCACTTCAGCTGTCCCTTGATTATCATCAAGAATAACGAAGGCAATTCCTTCATCATCATAATCATAAATATCTGGAGCAGCCGCGCCGCACGCACCGCATGCAATACATGTGTCTTTATCGACAATTGTATATTTAGCCATGGTTAAACCTCCAATTCCACTCTCTTTTCTATTGTTTAATGTCGCATCTTCTGATTTATTGTAAAACGGAATGAGAAACATTTCAACCAATTCAACTGAACAGTGCCATTATTTTTTTCAACTTTCTTCTTTCTTACACGTCCACTCAGACGATTTTCCACCCCATTAAACGTGGAATTTGCTAAAATAAACAAAAGAGCTAGTTTTTTCGCAGGAAAAGGTGGGAGGCGAATGAACGCCCAGCAAGCATTCATTTGTATCATTATAAGCGCCTATGAGGCAGACCGTTCGATTTATGGCGTTTACCATATCGTAAAAGGCAAGAAATCTTCTCAAACCATTCAAGACGCAGCCTTGTTTTCCCTGTTGCCTTATTTTGGCGTGTTGCCGGCGTTAACACGGGCTGAACTGGAGCAGGCTGTACGGGAACTTCACCAGCAAAAATGGCTGGAAAAAGTCGGCGAGGACCGCTTCGTCTTAACGGGGCAAGGTCAGGCGGCACTTGACGCTTTTCTACAGCTTCATCCGGTTATGAAGGAGCTAAACGGCTGGGAGTACCATACGTTGACGGAGACGGCCTGGCTCAGGCTGCGCTTGTATATTCAATCGTTAACCCATCTCGTCGCCAGGATGCCATCCTTTTATCCGCTGACGCACGAGCCTGACATCCAGCGCTGGGTGAAAAACAAGCTGCCGCCGTCTGATAAAAGGGAGACCGTTCACCGTGAGCTGTATGCGGAGTTAGTATCCTTTTTAAAAACCTGCCGGCAGGAGCAGGCCTTTGTTTTTGTCCATCAATTATCAGGGAAAAAACGGGCAGGAATGACAAAGCAGCAGCTCGCATCCGCACTCGGCTGGCATCCGTCTACGGTTCACCTTTATCATATGGCGACCTTGCATCAGATGTTCAACACAACAGCGAAACAGCCGGAGCGTTACCGCCGCTTGGCGATGTTTGCCGCTGATCTGAAGCAGGAGGTCGTGCTGACGGCATCGACGAAGCAGACAATGGAGCTGCTTGCTGAAGGCTATTCACTTGAGGAGATCAGCCGTATTAGAAAGTTAAAGCAAAATACGATCGAAGACCACATCGTCGAAATCGCCTGGCATCATAGCGCCTTTTCGATCCGGCCCTTTGTCCGTCAGGAATGGGAGCAGCAAATCATTGAGGTGGCGGAGCAGCTTGGGACGAGCCGTCTGCGCGAGCTGAAGGACAGATTGCCGCAGGAGGTCAGCTATTTTATGATCCGGCTGGTGATGGCCAAAAGGAAGGTGAGTCATGGAGCTTGAACGAGCATTACAAACTTTTTTCGGCTATTCGACTTTCCGAAGCGGACAAAAGGACGTTATCGAAGCATTGAGGCAAGGGCAGGATGTGATCGCTACATTGCCAACCGGTACCGGGAAATCGGTCTGTTACCAGCTGCCTGCTTTATTGGCGGAGGGGATCACCGTGGTCATTTCTCCGCTTCTGTCGTTAATGGAGGATCAAGTGCAGCAGCTGCGCACGGAAGGAATCAGGGCGGTTACGGCGTTAAACAGCTTTATGAACTGGAAGGAGCGGGAAAGCGTCCTGCGAAAGCTGTCCGAGTATAAGATGGTTTATCTTTCACCGGAAATGCTGCAAATGGCTCATGTCCAACAGCGTTTACGCGAAGTGGGAATCGCCTATTTCGTCGTCGATGAGGCCCATTGTATTTCGCAATGGGGACATGATTTCAGACCGGATTATTTGCGGCTCGGCACGTTGAAGGACGAGCTTGGCTGTCCGCCGTGTCTGGCGGTGACAGCGACGGCGACAGAAGCGGTGATTGAGGATATGGAGAAAAGCCTGCAACTAAGGCAGCCGGTGCTTCTGCGCTATCCGTCCGATCGTCCGGTGATTTCCTACCGGGTCGAAGCGTACCGCACGACGGAGGAAAAGCTCGACAGACTGAAAGAGCTTGTCAGAAAGCTTAGAGGCCCGGGGATGATTTATTTTTCCAGCCGGCTCTGGACGGAAAGATGCGCTCGTCTTTTGCAGGAGGAAGGAATCGGGCGAGTGACGTTTTATCATGGCGGCTTGTCGACAGAGGATCGACTTTTAATTCAGGAGCAGTTTATGAACGGACAAATTGACGTCGTCTGCTGCACAAGCGCCTTCGGAATGGGGATTAACAAGAAAGATATTCGCTATGTGCTGCACTTTCATTATCCAGCCGACATGGAGTCCTATGTTCAGGAAATCGGCCGTGCGGCACGCGACGGCAAGCCGAGTCTTGCGCTTTTACTCTATAGTGAAGAAGATAAAGGAAGAGTAAGGCTGTTAACCGACAGACTGGCACTTGAAGAGTCCGGCTTAAAGGACGCCTTACGCTCGATCAGCGGTGGTGCTGAGCTGACAAGAGAGCTGGAAGAGCAGTTTCGTGCGCGGACGGGCGGCGAGGAAGCAATCTGGAGGCTGACGCGCTATTTTTTGCAGGAAGAGGGTGCCTTGAACGGCGAGCGGATTGAGCCTTTTTCCGCCGGGCGGATGTATGAACGGATTCAGACAGCCCATGAACAGCATTTGAAACAGAAACAGCATAAGCTGTCGGCTTTTGAGGCATGGATTGCGGGTACGGGATGCCGCCGTGAAGCATTACTCGCTTATTTTTCAGAAAAAATAGGCGAACGGCCTGAGCAATGCTGTGATCAGTGCGGGGCGAATGTCGAAGCTTTCTTTAGTGAATCACAGCGAATGTCCGTACCGTTAAAAAGATGGGAAGAAGCACTTGAACAGCTTTTTTTTGAACAGTAGGGGCGGTCTGATGGGCTGCACGCCGCTTCGGGACTGCCCGGGAAAGGGAAACGATGACATCACAAAAAGAAATTCTTGCATCATTAACAGATAAACAGCTGCTTATCCAGGTATATGTTACACAGGGGCTATTGCTCGGTTTGTCCTTCGTCATCGGATTTTTTGTTTTTGACAACCGGGAAGCGTTTTGGGCGTTATTTCAAAATGAGCTGTTTCCTATTGTACTCATTGGCGGTGGCTTGGCCCTGGCTGTCATCATGCTTGATGTTATGCTTGAAAGGCTGCTCCCCGCCGAATGGCTCGATGATGGCGGGCTGAATGAACGGCTTTTCCGAAGCTTAACGACGCCGCGGCTCCTGCTCGTTTGTGCGACTGTCGCCGTGGCCGAAGAAATCTTTTTTCGCGGCGTGCTGCAAACAGCGTTCGGTCTCGTTGCCGCCAGCCTGCTGTTTGCCGTCGTCCATGGCCGCTATTTGCCGAAGCCATGGTTATTTGGCCAGGTGATTGCTGTTAGCTTTTTACTTGGTCTAACCTTTGAATGGACAGGGAATCTTCTCATCACGATTTTTGCCCATTTTCTGATTGATGTCGTAGTAGGGATGTTAATTCGCGCTCGTGCTCAAAAGGACATGAGAGAGGTAAAGGAGGTATAAGATGTCAAGGAAGGTAAATGATCAGGCGGACGGACTCCGTCAGCAAATGAAAAAGCACGAAAGCGAGACGGCTTCCCTTCCACCGCGTTCCGAAGTCCATAAAAACAGACCGAAGCCGATCAAGCTGAAACTCTCATTCCCATTAGTGCGCTTACTATTGATCTTGTTTTTTATCATTGTCGTCCTCGTCCTGTCCATCCCTTACTGGCTGCAATAGCCGCTTCTATGATTGCTTTGTCCCTCATAGAATGAAGAGGGGGTGAAAAAAGATGAAAAGCAGGCTGGAGGGGGAAAGAGAGGGCATTCAAGTATTGATGAATGAACTCGTCGCGCGGAAGCAAAAATGGGAAGACGTTGAAAAGGCAAAATCAAGATGGTCGCTGTTTTTGCTCGGCTGCCTCGCGCTGCTTGTTTTTGCCGTCTATCGCTTATTTATCGAAAGCGGAGCTGCTTCCTCGACCCGGCTGATCTCTGTCCTGACGACGGACCCTTTTTTTATCGGGGCCGCGGTCCTTTGCGCGATCGGCTATTGGCAACTCCGCTTTTTCAGCAAAAAGGAGGATAAAGCGGAAAAGGAGTACGAAGAACTGCGGCTTGATATTATCGCCCGCAGCCCTGAGCTGTGGGAGGATGATCGCTCCTGGAAAAAGCGCGAGCAAACATATGCCTTTATGAAACGTGTCCACGGAGTCAATTTGTACCACAAGTGACGGGCTTGCCTCGAAAAGGGGAAAGGCCGGTGAGATAATGCTTAAGGAGCTTGAGACATGGCAATGGCTTCACACGCAACAAAGCCCGTTGTGAGAAACCCACTCACAACGGGCTTTAAAAGATCGTGGCGGTTCCGCTTCATTGCTTAGAGAGACAAAAACAACCTTTTTTCCCAGACTCCTTTGTCAGCACGAGGCAGGGGCCGGCTGGGCCGGCTGTCCGAAGAACAGGTAGCTGGATCGGCAAAACGGGGAACCGTGTATATGGATGAGCTGCTCATTGTATGCTTCAATTTGTCCAAAGGCGACTGTTTTTCCTTGCTGGGAGTCAAATACCTCGACAGGAATCCCTAAACGGTAATTAAATGATACGTCTTGGTCGGTTACGAGCGATTTGTTCGTCAGTTTCGTCAGAATCACGTGAATCACTCCTTCATGTTTGTTCATAATCACCCTTGAATGTAAACGTTTCCTTTTCTCTGTTACTTTCAGTATACTGACTATTCACTAAATATTCAATCAATTTGTTTGTTTTTCTGACGTGTTAAAATTCTTTGTTTTGTCACATTATTACGGTAGCTAAGGTGATAACTGTGTTAGGATAAAATAAGAAAATGTGATAATGGAGTAAGGAGTGGATATTCATGACAGGAGTTCAATTACTTGCGATCCTCGGCTTTGGATTTTTAGCGATGATTTTAGCTGTGAGCATGGCTATTTACATGCTTAAAGTTTCAGATGAAGCTGAATAAAAAAAGAATGTTTTACCGGTTGTCTAAGACTATTTCATGCTGATCGAAAGCAGATGAAATAGTCTTTTTTGTTACCCTGTTTTCAATTTTCTGTTAGAAAGGTACAATAAAAAAAAGAGGAAGGGGAGACGAACGATGCTTAACCGTTTACTTGCAAGAATGGAAGAGCTTTACCCGGAGATGATCGAGCTGCGCCGGCTGCTTCATGCTGAACCTGAATTGTCATTTGAGGAAGTGAAAACGCCGGCGATGATCGCCGATTATTTAGAGCGGCTCGGTGTTGAGGTGAAAAGAGGGGTCGGCGGACGAGGCGTAGTCGGTTACATAAAGGGTGGTAAGCCGGGAAAGACCGTGGCGCTGCGGGCTGATTTTGATGCTTTGCCAATTACGGAAGAAACCGGTCTGCCATTTGCATCGAAAAACCCCGGTGTGATGCACGCCTGTGGCCATGACGGTCATACGGCGACGCTGTTGGTCGTCGCCAAGGCTTTGATGGAAATACGCGCCGAGCTTCCCGGGACAGTCGTGCTGATTCATCAGTTTGCGGAAGAGCTGGCGCCGGGCGGTGCAATTGCGATGATCGAGGACGGCTGCCTGGAGGGGGTTGACGCGATTTACGGCACGCATCTCTGGACGCCGATTCCAGTAGGGGAGATCGGCTATAGAGAAGGTGCGATCATGGCCGCGGCGGACCGTTTTGATGTGACGATTCTCGGTCGCGGCGGTCATGGGGCGAGTCCGCATGAAACGGTTGATTCCATCGCTGTTGCTTCAGCAGTCGTCGGGCAGCTTCAGCATATCGTCAGCCGCAATGTCGATCCGCTCAAGTCGGCAGTGATCAGCGTCGGGTCATTTCAAGCGGGCGGCGCCTTTAATGTAATCGCCGATCAGGCGGAATTGGTCGGAACGGTGCGCACGTTTGATCCAGACGTGCAGGAGCTGTTAATCAAAAGAATCGAAGAAGTGATTCAGGGCACTTGCGCAGCAATGGGTGCGAGCTATACGTATTCGTATAAAAAAGGCTATCCGGCTGTCATTAATGATGCTGTGGAAACAGAGCGCTTTGTCAGCAGCGCGCAGGCCGTGCATCCAGCAAAGGACATCGTCGAGATTGAACCGGTGATGGGTGGAGAAGATTTTGCCTATTATTTGCAGCATGTGCCGGGCAGTTTCTTTTTTACCGGAGCGGGAAATGAAGCAAAAGGTTTAACGTATCCGCATCATCATCCTAAATTTGATTTTGATGAAAGGGCGATGGTCATTGCCGCCAAAGGCTTAGTGAGCGCTGCCCTCCACTTTTTACAGGAAGCCAAAGCGGAGCAGCCTGTTAGCGGGCAGGATGTCCTCAAAAAAAGATAGGTCCGGGATCTAACAGAGCTGTTTCCCTCATGTGGTATAATGTCAGCAGAGATACAGGGAACATTTTTTATCACTTGTCCGAATATTCGTGCAGGTAGAAGGTTTTGGTCTCCCCTCTGCTTCCGTTTATGACCGAGAGCGAATGTCAGAGATGTTTCAAAAGGAAACTAATCGCCTTTTGAAACATCTCTTCTTAATTTTTTTAAAAAAAGACGGCTCTGACGCTGTGGAGCTTGAGGTCTAAAGAAAAAGCACGTGGCGGCGTGTCTTATTGCCAAATGAAGGTAAAAAGCCGGAATGAAACCTTTTATCAACATCGGGCGTTACATAAGCATCATGATAAAAGCAAGCTTGCTGGAGAGATAGAGAGACAGGTGTACACCGAAATCGGAGGTCTTGAAGATGGAAGAACAATTAGTTTTGCGCGCAAAGCAAGGAGATGATGAAGCCTTTAGCCAGCTGATTGAACAGCATTTAAAAACAGTGGAAAAATTCGCCTATCAACTTGGTGTTCATCATATGCATGTTGAAGACGTCACGCAGGAAGTGTTTATAAAAGTCTACCGTTTTTTAAATAAGCATAACCGTGGAAAGTTTACAACATGGCTTTATTCAATCACCCTGAATGTCGTCAGGGATTTCTACCGTAGCGAACAGCGTCAAAAAAGAAAAACGCAGGCGCTGAAGCAAATGGCTCCGGAAAGCACGTATGTGGAGCCGTTTTTTGACGAAGAATCAAAGGTGTTGCATGATTTTATTCAATCATTAGATGAGAAATACAAAATTCCGATCATTCTTCATTATTTTCATGATTTGCCTTATCAGGAAATCGCTGAGGTGCTCAATGTAACAGAGGGAGCTGTGAAAACGAGGATGCTGCGAGCAAAGAAGCAGTTGAAAGGAAAGTTTGAAAAAGTAGGTGAGCAGCTATGAATGATCAACAATTAAAAGAGATGATGGATAAACTGAAGGGGCAGTATGATCAGCTGCCGCAAAAATCGTCATCTTCCCATATAATGGCGCAAATTGAAAAGGAAAAACGCCCGCGGTGGGGCCGCTTTTTTCATCGTTGGCAGGCGGTGGCGATGATTGTCCTAGCGCTTGGTCTCGGCAGTGTGCTGACGATCAGTCAGCTTGGAAATTTCAGCTCGGAAGCACCAAGTGACTCAAGTGGAGACGAGGCTGAGCTAGCCGTGATGCCGGATGCCGAAAGTGGACAAAGTGAGGAAGAGGTTACCATATTCAACGATGCTCCGGAAATCAACGAATTCGCAACGGATGAACCGGCGATGGATTCCCGGGAAGCAGTACCGAATGAGAATGAGGATGCTGCTGAATCGACGGATGCCGGGGGCGAGACTGAGGTCATTGAATCGAGTGAGCGGTTCGAGGAAGTAATTATGATGGAAGGGATGGAGGAAACGATCCTCCTTAAGGAAGTGCAAAGTCCGGAACTGAACTTTACGACAAGGGTTAATGAACAGTATGTCGTTGAGCAAATGGCTTCTGAAGAAGGCCAGACGTTGCAGTTTTTTACAAACTTTGCCGGAGAGCCGGCAACGACGCCTTTCTTTACGCTGACAGAAGAGCAGATCGACGCCGCTTCGCCTGAAGAGCTGGAGGCTTCATTGCGTGAGCGCTTTGAAGCCGCCGGCTGGACGGAGAGCGAAGAGGGATGGCCGCTTTCTTCTCATGAGACAGAGCTGACATTTGCTGCCGAACTAAGCTTTGAAACGGAAGGGGCGACGCTTGAAACCGCGATTATTGAGGATGAGGGCGTTTATTACCGCCTCACTGCGGAGATAAACATAAGCGGTGACGGCGGGGAAAGAGTGTTTCGTGATATCGGCGTCCTGCTGAAATACGCTGAATTTGAATAAGCCGGTTTGAGCAAACGCGTCACCCGGGGTGTGCCAAAAGGAAAACCAACCTTTGCGGCGCACCCTGTTTTGCTGGAAACTGCTGAAAAAGTACGATTTCCACTTTTTTAGCAGTGTTACAAAAAAAGGACGTTTTTCAGTGGCCTCGTTTTGCTGCCGGCTGTCGGCTAGCTTGAAAATGTAAGGGAAAGAAGGGACTGTTGTCCATTTCCGCGCATATGTATGATAGAAAAAGGGGATGTCGCTGTGAGGATGGCAGTCTGGGTATATATAAGGATACTGCTGTTAGTAACCGCTTATGGCGGAGTTGCAGCTGCTGCGAGTCTTTTTCCCCGTTCGCCGATATGGGAGCTTTCGGCTTTTATCGGAGAAGTGTTGTTTTCTCCATTTAAGCTGCTGGCGGCCTGTCTGCTATTTATCGCCGGGTTTCTCGCGTATTCATTTTTTATTCGCGACTTGATCAGCAGCTACGTTCCGCATTATACAAAGAGACCGGGAAAACGTCCGACGCTCGTGTTTGGCTGCGCCGCATTAGTAACGTTTGTCCCTCTCTTTCTGAGTCATCGTTTTCTCGCATGTTTCGCGCTTTTTCTTGCTCTCTGGTATGGTATAATGGATGTCGGTTTTATGAGAAAACGCTGGAAATAGGAAGCTAAGGAGTACTGCATAGGATGAACATCTTCATTTACCTTATGGTGGCGGCAGGAGCCGTCCTTGTTTTTTATATGATTACGGAGGCTTTTCGGACGCGGGTTCGTCATCATCAGCTGTCATTCGGGCAACTGCCGGCAGCCTTTGACGGCTTCCGGCTGTTTTTTATTAGCGATATTCATCGCCGTCGCCTGCCTGATCCGCTCATTGAAACGATCCGGGGAAACGTCGATCTTGTGATTATTGGCGGCGATTTATGTGAAAAAGGAGTGCCGCTTGCCCGGATTGAGGATAATTTGCGCCGGCTCGCCTCACTCGGACCGTGCGTCTTTGTCTGGGGCAATAACGACGAAGAAGTCGGAGCGCAGCAGCTGCGCCGGTTGCTTGCGCGTCATCACGTGATCGAGCTTGTCAATTCATGTAAGGTCATTACGCGCGGAGCGGATCAGCTGTTTATCGGTGGGGTGGATGACATTGGACACAAGCGGGACGACCTCAGTCAAGTTAACGCCCAGAGCGAGGAAGGCTTTGCGGTTCTTGTCAGTCACTACCCCGATATCGTCGATGTTTTGCCGCACGATCACCCCTTTTCTCTCATCCTGAGCGGGCACACGCATGGGGGACAAATCAGAATCTTTGGCTGGGGACTGGAGGAGAAGGGACAAATGAAGCACAGGCCCGGTTATGTGCATCTCATCAGCAATGGCTTTGGCACCTCGACCCTCCCGCTTCGATTGGCTGCTCCCGCTGAAACCCATCTGATCCAGCTTCGGCGGGCAAAATAGCGTTGTATAAAGGAGTTGTACAAAGTTTACACAAGTTGTATCATTCGCTATACTGGGGAGTAAGTAGATGAACGTGTAAAGCCCAAAGATCAGGCGCGTTATGTGCATTTGAATGTGACGGGCCTGAGTTGCGGCTTCATGAGCGCGAAAATGAGACGTTTTTTCGTTACTCAGCAGGAGGAGAAGGATATGACCTCGAAAGAAGGGAAATATAATATTAAAGCGATTTCGACGATGTTAGGAATTCAAGCGGGTACTCTCCGGGCCTGGGAGCGCCGCTACCGGATTGTTAAGCCAATCCGCAATGCAGCGGGACATCGCCTGTATTCTGATGAACATGTCGCAATTCTGCGCTGGTTACTTGATAAAGTAAATAAAGGGTTTACGATTGGACAAGCTGTCGGCCTGTTAGAAAAAGATCACGCTGTTTCACTGAATTCCCAGCAGGAAGCACGCTATGAAGATTATGCGGCGAGGCTTGGCGACGACATGTTAACAGCGCTGCTTGCTTTTCGGGAAAGGGAAGCCCATGATTTGTTAAATCAGGCTTTCAGTATGTTCAGTGTCGATAAAGTAACGGTCGACATTTTAGGCGCCCTGCTTATAAAGGTTGGGGAGTTGCGGAAAAATGAGGAGATTTCACTTGCCGGTGAGCAGTTTGTCACGACTTTTTTACGGACGAAAATTGGCATGATTCTTCACAGCTTTCCGGTTGATGGCTTTTTACCAAGGGTCGTTACTGTCTGCGGACCTGATGAAGCCGATGAATGGGGCTTGATGAGCTATAAGCTGTTTCTGCGGCAGAAAGGGTTTGAAGTCATCTGCTTAGGCAAGAAAATTCCGGCTGACGATGTCGAACAGGTCATCAAGGAAGTGGAGGCACGGATGTTCTTTACATCCTGTATGAAGGATGGAAATCTTCCCGATGTGATGGACTTGATAAGACGGCTTAGTGAAGCGTACCCGCAGCTGATCATTGGTGCTGGCGGCAAGGCGATCGAGCTGCACGGCCCGGCAGAAAAATACCGGGTAGGGTCAACAAGGCCGGAGTGGGAAAGCTGGCTGCAAAAACAGCTCAGGGGATAGAAAAAAATGGTCTTCCTGTTTACGAACCTTCTTTTCTGTCTTCTCATATCGTATAGTAAGACTTTTCTACGGATGAATCCGCTTAAGCATGTAGGGAGTTCAGGGACAAAGGAGGGGGAAAAATGCGTCTTGAACGCTTGGCATCTAATAAATTCAAGGTGTTTTTAACATATGACGATTTAAAGGAACGGGGCATATCAAAGGAAGATTTGTGGCAGGATGTGCCAAAGGTTCATGATTTGTTTCGCGATATGATGCTTGAAGCAGATGATGAGCTTGGTTTTAAAGTAGACGGCCCAGTGGCTGTTGAAGTATATGCTATGCCGGCGCAAGGCATGGTGATCATTGTGACAAAGGGCCTGCCTGATGATCACTATGGACTTGATTACGATGAAGGGTATATTGAAATGCAGGTCACGCTTGATGAGACGGAAGAGATCTTTTATGAATTTCAGGATATAGAAGATGTGATTGATCTCGCGGCGCGGCTGTACGCCTTTGGCGCGATAGGTGGCACGCTCTACTCGTTTGAGAACCGCTATTATTTGAGCTTCGAGGAGTACGACCTCGATGAGATTGAAGAGGAAGCATTTGTCGCCCTTTTGTCTGAATACGGAAATCCTGCGACCGTTTCTTCCTTCCGCGTAGCCGAATATGGCAAAGTGATTGCAGAGCACGAAGCGATTTTACAGCTGTATATGAATTTCATTGGAGGAAAAAGGACTGATCAATGATAGAATCAGTCTTTTTTTGCCGTTTTCTTGAAAAAAGATTATGATACAATAGCCTAGACTAGTTCCACTTAGAGAAATGGGCGAATAAACTAGTGATACATAATGTTGGCGAGAGGTGAGCACGGAATGAAGATAGCAGTATTATACGGAGGGATTTCAGCAGAGCGGGAAGTGTCCTTATCTTCAGGTAAAGGAATTATCAAAGCATTGGAGCAGCGGGGACATGATGTCGCTGGCATTGATTTTCATCCTGAACGGCTTGAGGAACTGCTAAAGCTGGATGTGGATATGGTATATATTGGCCTGCATGGCCGCTATGGGGAGGATGGCAAGATCCAGGCATTGCTTGATATGCTTAATTTGCGCTATGTCGGTTCGGGCGTCCAGGGATCGGCTCTGGCGATGGATAAAGCGCGGGCGAAGCTGTTTTTCGCGCAAAACGGCACACGGACGGCGAAGGAGCAGGTTCTTTACCGCCATTCGTACGAGCGCGGGCAGGTAGAGATTTCACTGCCATTTCCGTTGGTTGTCAAGCCGAATCAGGAAGGGTCGACAATCGGGATTACGTTTGCGGAAGATAAGGAGCAGCTTCTGGACGGAATTGATGAAGCGTTTAAGCTTGATGAAACAGTATTGATTGAGGAGTTTGTTTCCGGGAGAGAGGTAACGGTGGCGGTAATGGGAAATCGCGGTCAGGAAAAAGCGCTGCCGGTTGTTGAAATTGTCCCGAAAAATAAATACTATGACTACGAAGCGAAGTATGCTGCCGGAATGAGTGAGCATATCGTTCCAGCGAGATTGACTGATGAGTATACGGAATATGTGAAAAAACATGCCGTGCTTGCCCATCAGTCGCTCGGCTGCGATATTTATTCCCGCGTTGATTTTATCGTGCCCGAGGATGGAACAGAGCCGGTCATTTTGGAGGTCAACACCCTTCCCGGCATGACGCCGACAAGCTTATATCCGGATGCCGCGAAGGCGATCGGGCTGTCATATGAAGAGATGATCGAGGAGCTTGTTACGCTTTCCTTGAAAAAATAAAATGGCTTTTTTAAACGATGTAGCGACTTTCGCGCATTTCTTGGACTTGTCCCGAAAAGGTAAATTCGGCCTAGTGGGACAGGTCTTTTCATTCGTGGCTCGCGAAACTCAGCGGTGGCGGCATGCTTTCGTTCGTTTCGTAAAGAATAAAAGGGAGATGAAGCGGCAGAAGCATCTCGTTTCCGTCGGTTGTTGTAAATTGGTATACTAAAAAAGAACTCAAGTAAGCGTGGCAGTGTAAAAAAGAGGTGGAAAAATGAACGATGAAGATGTGATCATAGTCGGGGGAGGGCCATGCGGCCTGGCGGCGGCGATTGCCTGCAAGGAGCGCGGTCTACATCCGTTAGTGATCGAGAAGGATCATGTCGTGAGCGCGATCTATCGTTATCCGACGCACCAAACCTTTTTCAGCACGAGTGAGAAGCTGGAAATTGGCGGGGTTCCATTTGTGATTGAAGGGAGAAAGCCGAAACGGAACCAGGCGCTCGTCTATTATCGTGAGGTCGTCAAGCGGAAGGAGCTGCGAATTCATGCCTATGAGCGCGTCGAGGCAGTTGCGCGTCAGGAAGATGGTACATTTATCGTGCAAACGACTAAAAATAACTATCGCACTCCGTATGTCATTATCGCGACAGGCTATTATGACTCGCCGAATATGATGGGAGTGCCCGGTGAAGAACAGGATCATGTCTTTCACTACTTTAAGGAGGCTCATCCGTTTTTCGATCACGATGTCGTCGTCATTGGCGGCAAGAACTCAGCCGTTGATGCGACGCTGGAGCTGGAAAAGGCCGGTGCGCGAGTGACGAATCTGTATCGTGGCAGCGATTATTCGTCAAGTGTGAAGCCGTGGATTTTACCGGAATTTGAATCGCTTGTCAGACACGAGAAAATTAAGATGGAATTCAATGCCGAAGTAAAACGGATTACAAAAGACGAAGTGATCTACCAGGTCGGGCAGACGACAAAGCGCGTCCGGGCTCAATTTGTTTTCGCGATGACCGGCTACCATCCCGACCATTCGTTTTTGCGGAAAATGGGGGTCGAGGTCGATTCGGATACAGGCCGTCCTCTGTTTGCCGAAGAGACGATGGAAACGAATGTCTCTGGGTTGTTTATCGCTGGGGTGATTGCTGCAGGCAATAATGCGAACGAAATCTTTATTGAAAACGGCCGTTTTCACGGAGAGGCGATTGCCGAGGCGATTGTCAGCCGCCGGCAGCAATAGGCTGGACCGTTCCCAAAAGCAAGGATTGAACATAAATCAGGCAAAAAAGATGGCTTACACAGGGGAAGAGACCTGGTATGCCATCTTTTTTTAAAAGATAAAAATAGCTGGAAGGTTCATGAAGACCGCTACGCGCTTTTCTTTATTGGAGAAAATAGGATTGGAGAAGCTCACGGTCATCTGTTTTCTCTAGCGTGACCATCAGCTTTAATCGCGCCTTTTGCCCATTTAACCCGTTTGTGAAAATAACGCCGAGCTCGCGCAATTCACGCCCGCCTCCTTCGTAGGCGTAGTTGTCCTGCACGACGCCGCTGAAGCAGCGGGAGACAAGCACAATCGGGATGTTGCGTTTGATGAGCTCTTTGAGTGCCGGGACAATCGCCGGGGGAACATTGCCTTGGCCGAATGCTTCAATGACAAGGCCGTCGGCGTCTGATTGCATCGCCAAATCGATGATGTCGCGGTCCATACCGGTGTATACCTTTAAAAGGATGACTTTTTTTGTCAGCCTGGAAACGGGGTACGATTCCCTTTTCGTGACAGTATGGTGAAAAAAGATGTCGCGCTTTGTGACGATGCCGAGCGGGCCATATTGCGGACTTTGAAAGGTCGCGATATTGCTGGCGTGCGTCTTGGTGACATTTTTAGCACTGTGAATCTCATCGTTCATGACGACGAGGACGCCTTTGCCACGCGCTTCGTCACACGTCGCCACGCGAACGGCGGTGATCAGGTTATGTGGCCCGTCGGCTCCTAATTCATTGCTTGAACGCATCGCTCCAGTAATGACGACGGGAAGCTGCCAATTAACTAATAGATCGAGCATATAGGCCGTCTCCTCAAGCGTGTCCGTTCCATGTGTGACGACAATGCCGTCAAGGCCGTCACGTTCCGTTCTTTCCCGCAGCCGTTCAGCGAGGTCGACCATTAAAGCGGGAGTCATATGAGGCGAAGGCAGATTGAGAAAATCATCGACCGTAACCGAGGCAATGCTTGCTAGCGATTCAATCGTGGAATATAATGGATGTATTGCTGTTGGAATCGTTCCTTGCTCTTCTTCCTTCATCGCAATAGTACCACCAGTATGTAAAACAAGAATTTTTTTCAATTTAAGCACCTCTATTTCTTTCCAAGTGAATGAAGGCGGGAAATGCCGAAAGTGTGCCC
The DNA here is from genome assembly GCF_040544555.1 of Halalkalibacter oceani. Lineage (NCBI taxonomy): Bacteria > Bacillati > Bacillota > Bacilli > Caryophanales > Bacillaceae > Halalkalibacter > Halalkalibacter oceani. The sequence continues at coordinate 549,663 of NZ_JBEPKD010000001.1, read as the reverse complement.
CTGCACTACCGAACAAAGAAATGATGCAGCTCGTGAAACAGACTTCTGCTTTCCGCGGAAACGATCTCTGTATCAGGAGTAGTGGCGTCCTCTCTAATTTGTCCGGATCGTCGTGTAGTTGAACTACTTTTGCCCCAGCCTCTATTATGATAACATACGATCTTAAAAGTATCCTCTAAGATCCTGCTGGCATAACGAAAGGATATAGAGAAAAGGGAGGATAACGTGTTTGCGATTGTGACGGCAGCGATGGCACCTGGCATGGCATTGTTGTCTTATTTCTATTTACGAAACCACTACAGTTCCTATACAAGCGCCTTTGTCTTTCGGACGTTTCTGATTGGTGTATTGCTTGTTTTCCCCGTAATGGTGCTGCAATATGCTTTTATTGAGGAACAGTTCTTTGAAAATCTGCTTGTCCAGTCGGTCGTGCTCTATGGGGTAATCGAGGAATTTTTCAAATGGTTTTTATTGTATTTCTTTGCCTATCAGCATGCCGATTTTAAGCGGAGATATGACGGGATTGTCTTTGGCGTTGCCCTGTCGCTCGGATTCGCCAGTCTGGAAAACGTCCTCTACCTGCTGGCAAACGGCTTGGAAACAGCGATTGGCAGAGCGCTTCTTCCGGTCTCCAGTCATGCGTTATTTGGTGTACTGATGGGGTATTATATGGGTAGGGCGAAGCTGGAGCGGGCCTCGAAAGCCAAGCATTTGACTTTGGCCTTGTTTTTTCCTATTCTCTTACACAGTATCTATGACAGCATTCTGCTGTTGTTCGACACCTATTTTATTATCGGGATGCTTCCATTTATGCTCTTGTTATGGTGGCTTGCTTTAACGAAGGTGAAACGTGCCCATCAATTGGACCAATAGAAAGTAAGAAAGGTGGTTATTATGTCTGAAGGACGTTATCGCGTTGTCATTCGCTGTCCGGTCTGTGGAGAAAAATATATTCTCAGAGGAAGACGAACCGAGTCAGGCGAGTATGAAACCGGTTTTAAGCGCTGTGTATGTGGGAATGCGGAGCATTTGCATATTGACGCAACACCGGAATGAATACTTCAGGAAAAAAATTTCACTTGCAAAATGGTTTGAATTGTTGTAATTTTGATTAAACGAAAAACTCATTTACATACGATTTCTTATCAAGAGAGACGGAGGGACTGGCCCGACGATGTCTCAGCAACCAGCCATTCATGGTCAGGTGCTAATTCCATCAGGTCGCGATGATCTGAAAGATAAGAAGAAGCGAATTCATAACCAAACACCTTCTTCTTAATGGAATTTAAGAAGTGGGTGTTTTTTCATAATTTGGTAAAGGTGGAGGTATACAGATGAATCGAGACAAGCTTGAGACATTGCTAGTACAGATCGGAAACCGCTCAGAAGACCGGACAGGAACGATTAATACGCCTGTTTATTTTTCAACGGCGTATCGTCATACAGGAATCGGAGAGTCGACAGGCTATGATTATGCCAGAACAGGAAATCCGACAAGGGAAGTCGTAGAAAAGGCGATTGCCGCCCTTGAGGAAGGAGATCGCGGATTTGCCTGTAGTTCAGGGATGGCGGCGATTCAGACGGTATTTTCCCTGTTCGCCCAGGGAGATGAGATTTTGGCCTCTCAGGATCTTTACGGGGGAACGTATCGTTTATTTGAACAGGGCTGGAATCGCTGGGGACTGTCATTTGCTTACGGTGATCCGCGAAACCTAGAGCATTTCGAGTCATTAATCAATGAGCGGACGAAGGCGCTTTTCATCGAGACACCGACGAATCCGTTAATGCAGGAAGCCGATATTGCCGCCTTGGCGGAAATCGCCAAGAAGCATCAATTGCTGCTGATTGTCGATAATACATTTTATACACCGCTGCTTCAGCAGCCGCTCGTCAAAGGAGCCGACATTGTCATCCATAGCGCCTCGAAATATTTAGGCGGGCATAATGATGTGATTGCCGGTCTCGTGGCAGCTAAAGGCACGGAGCTCTGTGAAAAGATCGCTTATTACCATAACGGCATTGGGGCGACTCTGTCGGCGTTTGACTCCTGGCTGCTCATCCGCGGAATGAAGACACTCGCTTTGCGGATGGAAAAGCATGAGGAGAATGCGAAGGCCGTTGTCGCTTTTCTTGAAGAGCATGAAGCGGTAACGGATGTTCTGTATCCAGGCAAAGGCGGTATGCTTTCCTTCCGAATTAAAAAGGAAGCATGGGTTAACCCGTTTTTGCAGCAGCTGAAACTGATTTCCTTTGCGGAGAGCCTTGGTGGAGTGGAGAGTCTGATGACGTATCCGGCGACGCAGACGCATATGGATATTCCCGAGGACATTCGGATTGCCAATGGCGTCTGTAACCGGCTGTTGCGCTTTTCGGTCGGAATTGAGCGCAGCGAGGATTTAATAAAAGACCTGGAGCAAGCTTTTCACTTTGTGACATCAAAGGAATAGAAAGGAGGGACCCGTAATGAAGTTGTTGGAACGATTAGCAAATGAGGTCCTTGTAGGAGACGGGGCAATGGGCACCCTCCTGTATGAGCAGGGGGTTGATCAATGCTTTGAAGAAGTCAATCTGAGTAATCCCGATAAGATCATCGCGGTCCACAAGCAGTATGTAGAGGCTGGAGCCGATGTGATTCAAACAAATACATATGCGGCCAATTCCTTAAAGCTCGAAAAATACGGCCTGGAAAATCAGGTTCAGCTCATCAACGAGGCAGCTGTTGCATTAGCGAAGCAGGCTGCGGACGGACGGACCTTTGTCGTCGGCACAATTGGCGGGGTGCGCCGCTTTCAGCTGGAGGAATGGTCGCTTCAGGAAATCGAAGAGTCGTTTAACGAGCAAATGAAGTACCTTCTGCAAGGAGGCGTCGACGGCCTGTTACTTGAAACATTTTATGACCTTGAAGAAGCAAAAATGGCTACAACCCTGGCGAGAAAGTGGACGAATTTGCCGATCATTGTTAACCTTTCATTAGGAGAAATCGGCGTGATGAATGGCGGGATCCCGGTCGCGGATGCTTTTCGTGAGCTGATTGCAGCCGGAGCGAATGTCGTCGGCTTAAATTGCCGGATGGGGCCTTTCCATATGCTGCGTTCATTTGAATCGATTCCGCTGCCGGAGAACGGCTATCTGTCAGCGTACCCGAATGCGAGTCTGCCCGATTATCGCGACGGGCGCGTTTTTTATCAGTCGAATGCGGACTATTTCAAGGCGATGGGGGAGAAGTTCGTCAAGGAGGGGGTCCGCTTATTGGGCGGCTGCTGCGGAACGACACCCGAACATATCACAGCATTCAAAGAGGTGAAGGAACGGTTCGCACCGATTACGGAGAAAAAAGTCCGTTCGATTATCCGTGTGGAAAAGCGGATCGAGCTGCCGCCGGAGCATACGCCGCTGCCTGAGCTTGTGAAGCAGCGCAAGTCGGTGATCGTCGAGCTTGACCCGCCGAAAAAGCTTAATACGGACCGATTTATCGAAGGAGCGAAAAAGCTTCATCAGGCCAGCGTCGATGCGGTGACGATGGCCGATAATTCACTCGCTTCCCCGCGTGTCGACAACCTGGCACTCGGAGCAATGCTGAAAGGGCAGATCGGCGCTCGTCCACTCGTTCATGTTACATGCCGCGACCGCAATTTAATCGGGCTGCAATCACACTTAATGGGGCTTCACGCCTTAGGAATTGATGATCTGCTGGCGGTGACGGGCGACCCGACGAAAATAGGAGATTTTCCGGGGGCGACTTCGGTGTATGACGTAACTTCCTTTCAATTAATTTCCTTTATTAAGCAATTGAACGAAGGAATTTCTTTCTCAGGAAAAGAGCTCGGACAGAAGTCAACCTTCTCTGTCGGGGCAGCCTTTAATCCGAATGTCCGGCATTTGGACAAAGCGGTGCAGCGGATGGAGAAAAAAGTCGAGAGCGGCGCCGATTATTTTATGACGCAGCCGATTTACAGTGAAGCGCAAATTGAAGCGGTGTACGAGGCGACAAAGCATATCGAACAGCCGCTTTACATCGGGATCATGCCGTTAACCGGAACAAGGAATGCTGAATTTCTTCACAATGAAGTACCCGGTATAAAATTAACCGATGAAATCCGGAGCGCGATGGAGCGGTGCGGTGATGACCGTCAGCGGGCGGCGGAAGAAGGGATACGGATTGCCAAGTCGTTAATTGACACGGCGCTAACATTCTTTAACGGCATTTATTTGATAACGCCATTTTTACGGTATGAGATGACCGTTGAACTGACTGATTATATTCAAGCGAAGACGAAGGCAGCATCCATTAAAAATCAGTAGCAGGGATCAGGAGAAAGGACTAAAGCGTATGACGAAGTCTTTATTTGAACAACAATTGGAACGAAAAATATTAGTACTTGACGGGGCGATGGGAACGATGCTCCAGCAGGCTAATTTAAGCGCGGAAGATTTTGGCGGCGAAGAATATGAAGGCTGTAACGAATACTTGAACGAAACAGCGCCCGAAGTCATTGAGAAGATTCACCGTGACTATTTGCAGGCCGGAGCTGATATTATCGAAACGAACACATTCGGTTCGACCAATATCGTCCTTGATGATTACGATCTCGGTCATAAGGCAGAAGAGCTGAGCCGCGTCTCAGCTGAAATTGCCCGCAGAGTCGCTGACGAGTTTTCAACACCGGAATGGCCACGCTTTGTCGCCGGGGCGATGGGTCCGACGACGAAATCACTTTCGGTGACGGGCGGTGTTACGTTCGAGCAGCTGATTGAATCCTATTATGAACAGGCTCGTGGCTTAATTCTCGGCGGAGTCGATGTGATGCTGCTCGAAACGAGTCAGGATATGCGCAACGTCAAGGCGGCTTATATCGGAATTGAGCAAGCTTTCACCGAGCTTGATAAAAAGCTGCCGATCATCGTTTCAGGAACGATCGAGCCGATGGGCACGACGCTTGCCGGTCAAAACATCGAAGCGTTTTATTTATCGCTTGAGCATATGAAGCCGACCGTCGTCGGCTTAAACTGTGCGACGGGACCGGAATTTATGCGCGACCATATTCGCTCTCTGTCGGAGTTGGCGACAACCTATGTCAGCTGCTACCCAAATGCCGGCCTGCCTGATGAGGAAGGGCATTATCATGAATCGCCCGACTCGCTTGCGACAAAGCTTTCGGCTTTTGCGGAAAAGGGCTGGCTCAATATCGTCGGCGGCTGCTGTGGAACGACGCCTGAGCATATTGCGGCAATGGTCGAAGCAACGAAGGACTTTGCCCCACGCGTGATTAAGGAGAAACATCCACATGCTGTTTCAGGCATTGAACCGTTAATTTATGAGGAAAGCATGCGTCCGTTGTTCGTCGGCGAACGGACGAATGTCATTGGTTCACGGAAGTTCAAGCGTCTGATCGCGGAAGGGAAATTTGAAGAAGCGTCGGAAATCGCCCGGGCCCAGGTGAAGCGCGGCGCCCACGTCATTGACATCTGTCTCGCTGACCCGGACCGTGAAGAGCTTGAGGATATGGAACAGTTTTTAAGCTATGTAATCAATAAAGTGAAAGTGCCATTGATGATTGATTCAACGGATGAGAACGTCATTGAAAAAGCGTTGACGTATTCTCAGGGGAAAGCGATCATCAATTCGATCAACCTGGAGGACGGGGAAGAACGGTTCGAAAAAGTAATTCCGATTGTCAAACGCTACGGGGCGGCGGTGGTCGTCGGGACGATTGACGAGAAAGGGATGGCCGTCAGCGCGGAACGCAAGCTCGAGGTCGCGAAACGCTCGCATGACCTGCTCGTAAACAAATACGGCTTAAAGCCGGAGGATATCATTTTTGATCCGCTCGTCTTCCCGGTTGGAACCGGTGATGAGCAGTATATCGGCTCCGCCAATGCGACGGTCGAAGGCATCCGCCTGATTAAAGAAGCGTTGCCGGACTGTTTGACGATTCTCGGTGTGAGCAACGTTTCGTTCGGCTTGCCGCCGGTCGGCCGCGAAGTGCTGAATGCTGTTTATTTGTATGAATGCACCCAGGCCGGGCTGGACTATGCGATCGTCAATACCGAGAAGCTTGAACGCTATGCCTCGATTTCAGATAACGAAAAAGAAATGTCGCGCAAGCTGTTATTTGAAACAACAGATGAGACGCTCGCTGAATTTACCGCTTTTTACCGCGGGAAAAAAGCAGAGAAGAAAGTCGAGCTTTCCACGCTTAGTCTTGAGGAGCGGCTCGCTTCCTATATCGTTGAAGGGACAAAGGAAGGACTGACGAAGGACCTCGATGAAGCGCTGGCGAAGTACGATGACCCGCTTGATATTATTAACGGGCCGCTGATGACCGGGATGGATGAAGTGGGCCGCCTGTTCAACAATAACGAACTGATCGTCGCCGAAGTGCTGCAAAGCGCTGAGGTGATGAAAGCGTCTGTTGCTCATTTGGAACCGTTCATGGAGAAAAAGGAAGATGATAACGGCAAAGGAAAAATCATTTTGGCGACCGTAAAAGGTGACGTCCATGATATCGGAAAAAATCTCGTGGAGATCATCTTAAGCAACAACGGCTTCAAAATCGTCAACCTCGGCATTAAAGTGACGTCGACTGAACTGATTGAGGCGATTAAAAAGGAAAAGCCGGATGCGGTCGGTTTGTCCGGGCTGCTCGTCAAATCCGCGCAGCAGATGGTGCTGACGGCGCAGGATTTGCGCCAGCAGAAAATCTCGATTCCGATTTTGGTCGGGGGAGCAGCATTGACGCGCAAATTCACCGATACGAAGATCGCCGCCGAATACGATGGAATGGTTCTTTACGCCAAGGACGCGATGAACGGGCTGGAAATCGCCAACCGTCTCGCCAATCCGGACGAGCGGACCCGTCTGGCGGAAGAACTGGCGGAAGCACGGGCGAAAAAGGACGCGGTTCGGAAAGAAAGAACACGAGGAGAACCGGATGATCCGGCAAAGGCTCCGGTGCGCTCCGAGGTGAAAACGGATGGTCCGATTTTTACGCCGACGGACCTCGATACTCATATTTTACGCGATTACAAGCTCTCTCATCTAGAGCCTTATATTAATATGCAAATGTTGCTCGGCCGCCATCTCGGCTTACAAGGCAAAGTGAGCCGTCTGCTCGCCGAGAAAGACGAACGGGCCGTTCAGCTGAAGGAAAAGGTTGATCAGTTTTTACAGCGGGCCAAGGCAGAACAGATTATTTCCGCGCACGGCATGTACCGCTTTTTCCCGGCACAGGCCGACGGCAACGATGTTCTGATTTATGATCCGGAAGATACGTCCACGGTGCTTGAGCGCTTCAGCTTCCCGCGTCAGCGCCAGAAGCCGTACCTTTGCTTGGCTGATTTTCTACGCCCGGTAGAAAGCGGTGAAATGGATTATGTCGGCTTCCTCGCTGTCACCGCCGGTCACGGTGTCCGTGAATTAGCGGAGAAAGCAAAGGAAGAGGGCGACTATTTGGAAAGTCACCTAATGCAGGCCGCGGCTTTGGAAATCGCTGAAGGCTTTGCTGAGCGTCTCCATCAGCAAATGCGCGACCGTTGGGGCTTTCCGGATTCGGCGGACATGACGATGGAGGAGCGCTTCTCCGCCAAATATCAGGGTGTGCGCGTCTCCTTCGGCTACCCGGCCTGTCCGAATCTTGAGGATCAGGAGAAGCTGTTTGCCTTGCTGAAGCCGGAAAAAATCGGCGTCCAGCTGACGGAAGGCTTCATGATGGAACCCGAAGCATCGGTGACCGCGATGGTCTTCTCCCATCCGGAAGGGCGTTATTTTAACGTGCTGGCTTAAAAAGAAAAGAGCTTTCTATTTTCGGAGTTTGAGTAAAAAGGTAAACGAACCTTGTTACTCAAACTCCTTTTTGCTTCCTTAAAAAAGAATTTCCCGCCTGGAGCATACATTTTCCCTTTTCAAAACAGACTAAGTGAAGCTGGATTTGTACAAAGGGGGACGAACGTAATGGCGTTTAATGTGACGCAAAAGCTGATTGATGGCCATCTTTTGTCTGGTGAAATGACGCCGGGCACAGAAATTGGCTTGAAAATTGATCAAACGTTGACGCAGGATGCGACTGGAACAATGGTGATGCTCGAATTGGAAGCGATGGGGCTCGACTATGCCAAAACCGAAGCGTCGGCGCAGTATGTCGATCATAACTTGATTCAAGTAGATAGCAAAAATCCGGACGACCACTTGTTTTTGGAAAGCGCGACGCGGCGGTTTGGCTTGTATTACAGCCGACCGGGAAATGGAGTCAGCCATCCGGTTCATATGCAAAGGCTGGCGAAACCGGGAAAAACATTGCTCGGCTCCGACAGCCATACATGCGCAAATGGCTGCATGGGGATGCTGGCGATGGGGGCGGGAGGCATTGACGTTGCGATGGCGATTGCCGGAGAACCGTTTTATGTGAAAATGCCGCAAGTGTGGGGCATTGAACTGAAAGGCAGGCTGCCTGACTGGGTCAGCGCCAAAGATGTGATTCTCGAGCTGCTTCGCCGTCATGATGTAAAAGGCGGAGTCGGCTATGTCATCGAATATTTCGGTGACGGATTAAAGCATTTAAGCGCGATGGACCGTCATGTCATCGCCAATATGGGAGCCGAGCTTGGGGCGACAGGGACCGTCTTTCCATCGGATGACGAAATCAAACGTTACTTGAAGCAACAAAACCGTGAAGAAGATTGGATCGAATTGAAAGCGGACAGAGGGGCTTCCTATGACCGGTATGAAGAAATCAATATATCGGAGCTGGAGCCGTTGGTCGCCAAACCATCGAGCCCGGGGAATGTCGTCGCCGTCCGGGATATCGCTGGGGAACCGATTTATCAATCGTATATCGGCTCTTCCGCCAATCCGGGCTATCGTGATTTTGCGATTGCGGCAGAAATTGTAAAAGGAAAACAGGTCGCCAATGGCGTTTCCTATGATATCAATCCGAGCTCGCGCCAAATTTTAACCGATTTAGTGGAAGAGGGGCATATCGCCAGCTTGCTTCAGGCAGGGGCGAGGCTGCACCAGGCTGGGTGCAACGGTTGTATCGGCATGGGACAGGCGCCCGCCTCAGGAAGAAACAGTCTAAGAACAACGCCGCGCAATTTTCCTGGACGGTCGGGAACGAGAGAGGACAGCGTCTTTTTATGCAGCCCGGAAACCGCCGCCGCCTCGGCGCTGACAGGCAAAATCACCGATCCGCGCACGCTGGAGATGGATTATCCGAAAATAAAAGAGCCAAGGAAGCCGACGGTTGATGAGAGCTTGTTATCGGTTCCATTACCACTTGAACAGGCACGGGAAGTGGAATTATATAAAGGGCCGAATATTGCCTCGATTCCGGAAATGAACGAGCTCCCTTATACATTGGAAATCCCGATTTTGCTGAAAATGGGCGATAATATTTCAACGGACGAGATTTTGGCCGGCGGTGCTCGCGTATTGCCGTTTCGCAGCAACCTGCCTGAAATCAGCAAATTCGTGTTTGAAATTGTCGATGAGACGTATTATGAGCGGGCGCGGAAAACGGTGGAACAAGGCGGGCACGCGATTATCGGCGGCTTTAACTACGGTCAGGGCTCAAGCCGAGAGCACGCGGCGCTTGCGCCGCGGTATTTGGGATTGCGGGTCGCCCTCGTCAAGGATTTTGCGCGGATTCATTGGCAGAACCTGGTCAATTTCGGCATTTTGCCGCTCACTTTTGTTAATGAAGCGGATTACGATAAGCTGAAGCAGGGCGATATCCTGACGATTACAGATGTAAAGAATAAGATTCAACAAGGAAATGAATTTAGCATTAGTTTAAATGGAGAAAAAGAAAGCATCAAAGTGAGGCATGCGCTGTCAGCAAGGCAAATTGACATGATGATCAAAGGTGGATTAATCAACTGGGTGAAAGCGCAGCAAAAGGTTACCACGTAAGAAAGGGTGAAACAAATGGTCGACCGCAACCATGTTTGCAAAGCATGTGAAGGAACAGGAATGCTCGCTGATGATGAAGAATGGCAATATACATGCACAGTATGCGGTGGTGAGGGATATGTTCAGCAGGAGCATCCTGCCTCTTCCATCGTGCTAAACGTTGATGAAAACAACCGGATTTTGGATTGAGGGAAAAACAGAGAAGCTCGATTTGCACAAAGTGCAGCTCGGGTTTTTCTTTTTTGCGGTGAAAATATTGTGAGACAAGCTGTGAAAATATGAAAAAATGGTAAAAAAGTTCGCAAAAAAGATGAACTCAGGGCCTAAATCACTATTGGTTCTTTCATAAGGATGTAATAAAATGGTACTTATAATGACACCACGATAGGGAGAATGAACAGTTGAAAAAAGCACTATTATTATGTGTGATTTTAATCGGGGCGAGCGGATGTGCGGGGGCGACGGTCAATGGAAGTGAGCAAATCGCTGCTGAGGCAAATAAAAAAGCGGTAAACCTCTATATAAAAGAGCTGGAAGAAAGAGAAATTGACTTGATTAACCCGCTCAAACAGGAGGTATTAATGACGATCAGAAAAAGCGATTTTGCTGATTCTGAAGAGACTCTGCGCGAGTGGGTGAAGGAATTGGCCCGAGGCCCGAACGGCTTTGATCAGCGCATGAAAGCGGCCAAGGTTCGCGATGATGGAACGTTTGTGCCAGGTGTTCCTCAAGTTGTATTAAAAGAAGAGGAATTAGTGGAAAAAATCAAGCAAGCCAGTTATTTTACACGGCAGCTCGAAATTCCGATTGAAGTAACCTATATTAACGTCACGGAAGAAGATGTCGCCGGCCTCGATGAAGTCGAGATCGGCCGTTATGCGACAAAGTTTACTTCTTCCATTAGCGGACGTGTCGATAATATCGAGCTTTCAGCGAAGAGCATTTACGGCGTCGTCCTCGGTCCGGGAGACATCTTTTCGTTTAACCGGATTGTCGGGGAACGTACAAAAGCGCGCGGCTATAAAGAAGCGAATGTCATTGTTGATGGCGACTTCGTCAATGGACTCGGTGGCGGAATTTGCCAAACATCAACGACATTATATAATGTCGCGTTGGATGCCGGAATGGAAATCATTGAGCGCAATCCGCATTCGCTGCCTGTTTCGTATGTGCCGGAAGGAAGAGATGCGATGGTTAACTGGGGTACATCCGATTTGCGCTTTCGCAACAGCTTTGACTATCCGGTTTTGATTCAAATGAAAGTCGACCGGGAGAAAAGCGAGCTGATCGCGATCATCAAAACGGCGCAACGTTATTTATAACTAAGTACGGCTGCATGGCGCAGGATCAACTTGTATAGAAATGAAGCCTCAAAGAAGCTGGAGATCAAGCTTTTTTGAGGCTTTTTTTTCTGTCTCGTCAAAAGAATGGTATAAAAAGAAGGCTGGAACAAACACTATTTGTATCAATCATGACCAAAAAAGGCGTGTCATGAAACAGATAACAAAGCATAAGGAGGGAATGATTCATCATGAAGCGGGATCTGTTTACATGGAGAATGGTATGTATTGTCGTACTCGTTGCGATTGGTTTAGTAGGGCATGCCAGCCCGGGGTTTGCTTTTTCAAACCAGATCATTCAGCAAGGAGCGACAGGTGATGATGTGGTCGAGCTGCAGGCGCGGCTCCAGTATATTGGATTTTACAATGGAAAAATTGACGGTGTATTTGGATGGAGCACCTATTGGGCTGTCCGTAATTATCAATATGAATTCGGACTCGACATCGATGGGCTTGTCGGCCCAGAAATGAAAAATATGCTGGAACGGTCGACCGATTATGATGAAGCATTTGTGCAGAAGGCGCTGCAGGAGGGACGTAAATTTACCCATTACGGTCAAACGCCAAAGCATATTCAAAAAGGAGCAAAAGGCAGCGAGAAAAAAGGCCAAACCCGGCAGCCGCAGGGCGGAGGCGGACAGGCTGAAGCGCCACAAGGCGGTGGACAGACAGGTGGTACTCCTGGTACGGGAGGAACGCCAGAGCAAGGTGGACAGCAGGAGCCGCCAGCGGAACCAGTGCCGGAGGAAGAAGCACCGGAACAACAGGACAATGATGTCAATATTGAGAAAGCGACAAATGTTCCGCCAGGCTATTCCGATAATGACATTCAATTGATGGCCAATGCCGTATACGGCGAGGCGCGCGGTGAGCCGTATGTCGGCCAGGTAGCCGTAGCGGCTGTCATTATCAACCGGGTGAACAGTCCCACGTTCCCGAACACGGTCAGCGGAGTTATTTTTGAACCGCGAGCCTTTACGGCAGTCGCTGACGGTCAAATTTGGCTGACGCCAAATGAAACGGCAAGAAGAGCAGTGCTTGATGCATTAAATGGTCAAGACCCAACCGGAAATGCGCTTTATTATTTCAACCCTGATACCGCAACATCCGGCTGGATCTGGACACGCCCACAAATTAAGCGAATTGGAAAACATATTTTCTGTCATTAAATTAGTGGAGGTGAAGGATCATGTTGAGAAATATCATCATTGGACTATTAGGTGTTGCTGTTGTCGGCCTTGGGTACTGGGGCTTCCAGGAACAGGGGCAAAAGCAGACCTTAATGATCACAGCGGAAAACAATTATCAGCGTGCATTTCACGAGCTGGCTTTTCATCTTGATCAAATTGAAGATCAGCTCGGGTCAACATTGGCGATGAATACGAGACGTCAGCTGACGCCGGCGTTAGCCGAAGTGTGGCGGGTGACGAGTTTGGCGCAGGAAGAAATCGGGCAGCTTCCGCTGAACTCGATTGATCTCGGGCAGACGGAGGAATTTCTGTACAAGCTTGGCCGCTTCAGCTATCAAACATCTATACGTGACCTTGAAAAGGAGCCGCTGACTGACAAAGAGTATGATACATTGACGCATCTTTATCAGCACTCAAAGGATATCCGTTCGGAATTGCGGAAATCTCAGGCGGAGATGCTTGCTAACCGTCATCAATGGCTCGATCTTGAAAAAGAGCTGGAAGCAAGCGAGGAACCTGGCGATAACACGATTGTCAATAATCTTGAAGTGATGAATAAATCGGTCCAAGGCTTCAGTGAAACAGAATGGGGCGCAGGTCTTGCTGCGATTGACGATCTGAATGGGGAACTGAAAAAGGCCCTTACCGGAAAGGAAATCTCGAAGCAGGAAGCAGAAAAAATTGCGCGCCAGTATCTTGAAATGAGCCCGGATGTGCCCGTGCATGTATCGGATACCGGAGATGGGCTTGAATATCCAGCTTATACGATCGTGATCGACGATCCAGAGCATGAAACGAATTATTATATGGATATGAGTGTAAAAGGTGGGGAGCCGATCTGGTTTTTGCAGGACAGACAAATCGAGGAACAGCGGCTCAGCCTGAATGAAGCGGTTGAAAAAGGAAAAGCCTTCCTGAAGCGGACCGGCAAGGAAGGGATGCAGCTGATCGACAGCAAGCAATATGATTCGATAGGGATGCTTGAATTCGCCTACGTCGAAGGGAATGTCCGCGTCTATCCGGATACGGTTACGCTTGAAGTAGCGCTTGATGACGGCGATATTCTCGGCTATGAAGCCAAGGATTACTTGCTGAACCATAAAGAGCGCAATATCCCGGAACCTGCGATTACGAAAGCGGAGGCCGAGGAGCGTCTTAATCCAAGGCTTGAAGTAATGGAAAGTCATGTAGCGTTAATTGAAAATGAGCTGAAAGATGAAGTTTTGTGCTATGAGTTTTTCGGTGTCATTGACCAGGACACATACCGGATCTTTATTAATGCCGAGGATGGCCAGGAAGAAAAGGTCGAACGCCTTGACGGAACCGAGCCTGTGTATCAATTTTCATAAAATCAGACCGGAGACAAAGAGCTAGTGGCAATGGCTTCACACGCCACAAGCCCGTTGTGAGAAACCCACTCACAACGAGGCCACTGAAAAACCTCTTTTTCCGTAACTCGAAGAAGAGTAATGGCTCCGCGCGTTGCGCGCCTTACTACGAAAAACCCACTCGTAGCAAGGCTTTCAAAATCAGGCAACGGCTACGCTCATTACGAAAAAGCTGCTGAAAAAGTACGATTTTCACTTTTTCAGCAGCTTCCTCACAACGGGCTTTAAAAGATCGTGGCGGTTCCACTCACAGCCTCTTTTGCATTTTTCGTTTGGTTGTTTCTCCAGTGCCATGCCGCGGTTTTTTCAGATCAACGCCTGCCTGCGGAAAGCGTGCCCCCCCTCCCGGCAGCGAGGTCGAAGAGCCAAACCCTGACTATTAACAAAGAAGAAGCATATCGTGCTTCTTCTTTTTCCTTGTTCATGCGATAATGGAGAAAGAAGGATATCAAAAAGGAGGAGTGCTGCTTGATTAATATTGGCTCGACGATCTTTTTGGAACGAAAAGATTGCAATGAGGAGGAGGTGGAGACAAAATTTCACTGCCGGCTTATTGATCGCGATGATAATTTGTTAATTGTTGATGAACTGTTAAGCGAGCTGACGAACACGGCGAGTATTTTCAAAACCGGTACAGCATTTGATGCCTGGTTCATCGGGCGGGATGAAGCGAAATATGTGTTTGAAACAGAACTTGTCGGCAGAAGAAAAGGGAATATTTCGATGTTTTGCCTTAAAGATCCGGGGAAGGCAGGTTACAAGCGGATTCAGCGCAGAAATTATGCCCGTGTCGAAGCGGCGGTTAATGTGGCGCTGCATTTTCAGGCGGACAGCAAGAAGCGCTTTGTCTCCGTGACAGCTGATCTTAGCGGCGGCGGCTGTGCCATCGACATTCCAAAGGGCAAGTCGCTTCCGGAAGAAGGAGAGGTCAGTCTCTGGTTCGTGTTGCCGATGCAATCAGGCGAAATCGATTATGTAAAGGGGCCGGCGAAGATCGTCCGCGTTTTTACGCCCCAGCCCGGAGCGCCTGAACGAGTTTCTTTGCAATTTACCGAGATGGACGACGCCGAACGACAGAAAATCATCCGCTATTGCTTTGAAAAGCAATTGAACATGCGCCGTCAGAAAAAAGAAGGATAGAAGCTTGTGGTCACGCTTTTTTTCAGACCTTTCGTTAGACCGTCATCGCTTCTTGTGATAAGATAGTAGTGAAAACGCTCTAAGCTCCCTTTATTCTTTTGAAAAAGGTGTTTGGTTGAATGGTATGAGGTGTAGATGTCAATGGATGAGAAATTGAAAATAGCAATTGATGGACCTGCGGGCGCAGGAAAGAGTACGGTTGCAAAGCTTGTTGCTGAGCAGTTATCCTTTTTATATATCGATACGGGAGCGATGTACCGTGCTCTGACCTGGGCAGCGATCGCAGCACAAATTGATCTAAACGACGGGGAGCGGCTGAGGCAGCTGCTGGATGAAACGACGATTCGTCTCTCAAATGAAGATAACAAATTAAACGTATATTTGAATGAAGCTGATGTTACGCAGCAAATACGGCAGAATGACGTTACAGCCCATGTCTCGCTGGTGGCAAGTCATGAATTGGTGCGTAAGGAAATGGTCGAGCGTCAGCGTCAGCTTGCGCAGCAAGGACGAGCCGTTCTGGATGGCCGGGATATCGGGACATACGTGCTGCCGGACGCCCAGATAAAAGTCTTTTTAACTGCTTCAGTGGAAGAACGAGCGCGGCGGCGATTTGAAGAGCAGCAGGCGAAAGGGATGGAATCCAGCCTTGAACAGCTGAAAGAAGAGATTGCCAGGCGCGATAATCTTGATTCGACAAGAGCGTTCGCGCCGCTGAAGAAAGCGGATGACGCCGTAGAGATTGACTCCACGAACCTTTCGATTGAAGAGGTGGCCGCAAAGATTATTGAGCTGGTAAAGGAGAGAACACGATAAGATGGGCTTATATCAGTTGGGTCAATTTGTTAGCAGATGCTTCCTTTCCAGCTCTTACAAAGTTGAAATCGTCGGCAAGGAGAATATCCCGTCGGAAGGGGGAGTTCTGCTTTGCGCCAATCATATCAGCAATTTCGATCCGCCACTGCTCGGGGCCTATATTGACAGACAAATCCATTATATGGCCAAACAGGAATTGTTTGAAAAACCGGTATTAAAGGGGCTGCTGCCGAAGCTTGGCGCCTTTCCTGTAAAAAGAGGAATGAGTGATAAGCAGGCATTGCGGCGGGCGATGAACCTGCTGAAAGACGGCGAAATGATCGGGCTTTTTCCGGAAGGAACGAGAAGTAAGGATGGCGTGCTTGGAAAAGGCATGGCAGGCGCCGGCTTCTTTGCGTTACGAACCGAGGCGACCGTTATTCCTTGCGCGATCATCGGCCCGTATGAACGCAAGAAACGATTAAAGCTGGTCTATGGCAAACCGATCGATTTTGCCGCTTATCGTGAGGAAAAGCGCTCTGCCGAGGAGGCAACCGCCTATATTATGGAGCATATCGGACAGTTAATGGAAGAGCATAAGTAGAGAAACCGTTCGTAAAATTTCTTTCGCAAGCGTGAAAGATTTTTAATATATTAGCGAGATCCGCGACTAGACTGCGGGTATTGAAGGAGGCAAAAGCCAATGGTCGAAGAAATGAACAATGAAGTGACAGGAATGAAGTCCTTCGAGGTAGGTGAAGTAGTAACTGGTAAGGTAACAAAAGTCGAGGATAAACAAGCGTTTGTCGATGTCGGCTTTAAGGTGGATGGCATTGTTCCAATCAGTGAATTATCGAGCTTGCATGTCGAGAAGGTCAGTGACGTTCTTTCAGTTGACGATGAGCTCGAATTAAAAGTCCTTAAAGTCGAGGATGACGAGCTGATCCTTTCGAAGCGTGCTGTGCAGGCTGAGAAAGCATGGGAAGAGCTTCAGGCAGCATTTGAGTCTGGTAAGATTATTGAAGCGGAAGTAGCCGAGGTCGTAAAAGGCGGTCTTGTCGTTGACCTAGGAGTGCGTGGATTTATTCCTGCTTCCCTGGTAGAAAGACATTTTGTCGAGGATTTCTCTGATTATAAAGGTCGTACGCTTCGTCTGCAAATTGCAGAATTGGATCAAGAGAACAACAAATTGATTTTATCACAGCGTGCTGTGCTTGATATGGAAGAAGAAGAAAAGAAGAAAGATGTTCTTCAATCTCTTAAAGCCGGTGATGTTGTGGAAGGAACTGTTCAGCGTCTAACGGATTTCGGTGCGTTCGTTGACGTCGGTGGAGTCGATGGTCTTGTACATATCTCGCAATTGGCCCACCATCGTGTGGAAAAGCCGTCTGATGTTGTTCAGGAAGGCGATAAAGTCAATGTGAAAATTCTCTCCGTCGATCCGGATAGCGAACGGATTTCGCTTTCAATTAAAGAAACGCTTCCGGGGCCGTGGGAGCAGATTGCGGGTCAGATCAAACCTGGCGATGTGATTGAAGGAACGGTCCGCCGCCTCGTTACATTCGGCGCGTTTGTTGAAGTGGCCCCTGGTGTCGAAGGACTTGTTCACATTTCGCAAATTGCCAACCGTCACATCGGTTCTCCTTCCGAGGTGCTGACAGAAGGCGAGACGGTTCAGGTGAAGGTGCTTGATATTAATCTTGAAGATAAGCGGATTTCGCTCAGCATCCGTGAACTGCTTGAGGATGAAGGCGAAAACGACTATCAGTCTTATGAAGCGAAGGATGATGAGCCAAGCGGATTCTCATTGGGAGATATGATTGGCGACCAGTTAAAGAAATATAAAAATTAATTACAGGTGATGAGATGAGCAGCAGAGCGAGCAGGAAACTTGATCATTTAAACCATGCGCTTGTAACCGGGCAGGCCCGCACTCATGGATTTGAGGATATTCGGTTTGTCCATAACAGCATTCCTGAGCAGCATGTCGATGCCATTTCTCTCACATCGCAAATCGGTGAACTTACGTTAAGTTCACCGATTTTTATCAATGCGATGACAGGGGGCGGAGGACTGCGGACGGAAGAGATCAACCGTCAATTGGCGGAAGTCGCCGCGGAAACAGGAGTCGGCATGGCTGTCGGCTCGCAAATGGCGGCGTTACGAGAAGCGGGACAGCAGCAAAGCTATCGAATTGTTCGTCAAGCTCACCCGCATGGCCTAGTCTTTGCCAACCTCGGCAGCGAGGCTACGGTTGACCAGGCGAAAAAAGCGGTTGAAATGATTGAGGCGGATGCTCTGCAAATTCATGTCAACGTGATTCAGGAGCTTGTCATGCCGGAGGGAGATCGTGATTTCCGCGGTACGTGGCAACGAATTACGGCGATTGTCGAGGCTCTTGATATTCCTGTGATTGTCAAAGAAGTCGGCTTTGGCATGAGTAAGGAAACCGTCGCCCGTCTCGTCGATTGCGGGGTGGCGGCCGTCGATATCGGCGGCTTTGGCGGGACGAACTTTTCGAAAATCGAAAATGAGCGACGTGAGCGCAGATTAGCGTATTTTGATGAATGGGGCATTTCCACTACCTGTTCCCTGCTTGAAGCGAGGGAGGCAAAGGGCGACATCGCCGTGATTGCTTCAGGCGGGATCCAGACCGCCCTTGAGATGGCGAAGTCACTGGCGCTCGGTGCTGCGGCATGCGGCTTTGCCGGTCACTTCCTCCGCGTGTTAACCGAGTCAGGACAGGATGCTCTGATTGCAGAAATTCGTACATTGCAGGAGGACTTGCGCTTTTTGCTGGCAGCCCTTGATGCAGAAAGTCCGCTGCAGCTGCGGGATACCCCGTTAGTAATCAGCGGGAAAACCTTTCATTGGGCGGTGCAGCGTAGTTTAACGATTTAATCCGTAGCGGCTGCAACGTTAAAAAAGCCAGCTGGAGGTGATTTTGTTCCAGCTGACGGCCAAGAGCGATCCTTTTATTCGCGCAAAGGGAGGCAAAAGAGAAAACCAACCTTTTAGACTTCGCATAGAGCTTGAGGAAGGGGAAAACCAGCCCTTTCCTCAAGCTTTTTTTATCGGCGCTGGTTCTGTCTGGCGTCTTCCGGTGATTCAAGCTTTGCTGCACCAGGGTAATCCAGGCTTTGATCGCGGTCGGATTCCACTCGTTTCGCCTGCCTGTTTTTCTTCTCCTGCCGGTCTTTTCCCATTGGCTCGCCTCCTTTTTGATTAGCTTGCCCAACGCGGCGGGTGAATTATGCAGAAAGGGTTAAAACAAGCTGAATCCGGCGATAATGGGGGAGGAGGTGAGAGCAGTGGACGGAGTTTTTATTTATTGGTTTGGCTGGCTATTGTGGATTGTGATTACGTTTTTTCAGAAAAAAACAACGAAACGGCTCGTAAATGCGGCGTTGCTTTTGCTGGTGCTTGCTTGCCTGCCGTTGACATTTTCGGTTGCGGGGATGTCGGTATCCGTGGTCTTTGCGGCGATGATTGCTTATGTATGTTGGCAAATGAGAAGCTTTTCCTGGCGGACGATTTTCTTCTTTCTCGTCGTTTCCTGGACAATTGCAGCAGCCTACGGAGCGTTCCGTCTGATGCTGATTTTTGATCCGGTGATCGAGCTGCTCGATACGCGCTGGATGAGTGCCGGTATTGCGTTTTTATTGGCTTGTTTGTTCGTCCGTCATATTCCGCGCAGCTGTCTGCTGGCGGTGTCCGGCCTGCTGCAAGGGGAGTTTGTTTTTCATTTCGTGTTACAGCAGTTTTTTCACTTGCAGGAAGTGACGGGAAGTCTTTACTTTTTTGACATTGTCGCCATCACTGTCTTTTTTTATGGCATTCTGCTGACCGTAAAAGGAGTCATGCGTCTTGTGCAGGAGATGACGATCAGACGGCCTTTTTCTTCACTTGAAAAAACATCGTAGAGAGGTCGACAAGTTCCAGTAAATCAAGTAATATAAAAAGGTTATGATGGAGAAAATCTGGACTGAAGGGGATTTTTTCTAGGGAGTAGCGTCTCCTGTAGTATCGGAAAGCAGAAAGGGTGTAACACGATGACAAAGCCGGTAGTTGCAATCGTCGGCCGTCCAAATGTGGGGAAATCAACGATTTTTAACCGGATCGTTGGTGAGCGGGTGGCGATTGTTGAAGATATGCCTGGAGTGACGAGAGATCGCTTATACGGCAAAGGAGAATGGTTGAACCGGGAATTTAATATTATTGACACAGGAGGAATCGAGCTTGGTGACGAGCCGCTGCTGATTCAGATGCGCGAGCAGGCGGAAGTCGCGATCCAGGAAGCGGATGTTATTATTTTTATCGTGAACGGGCGCGAAGGCATTACAGCTGCGGATCAGGAAGTGGCGAAGCTGTTATTCCGCTCAGACAAGCCGGTCGTGCTTGGCGTCAATAAGGTTGACAACCCGGAGATGCAGCAGGAGCTGTATGAATTTTATTCGTTGGGCATCGGCGATCCTTTCCCGATTTCGGGCTCACATGGTCTCGGGCTTGGTGATTTGCTCGATGAAGTGATCAAGCATTTTCCTGAGGAAGAAGGCGATCCGTACAATGAGAATACGATCAGAATCGCTTTAATCGGCCGTCCGAATGTCGGCAAATCCTCGCTCGTCAATGCGATGCTCGGAGAAGAGCGGGTCATTGTCAGCAATATTCCAGGAACGACGCGCGACGCGATTGACACGCCTTTTACAAAAGACGGGCAGGAATATGTGTTAATTGATACGGCCGGGATGAGGAAGCGCGGCAAAGTCTATGAAAATACAGAAAAATACAGCGTCCTCCGTTCATTGAAAGCGATTGAACGTTCCAATGTCGTCCTTGTTGTGATCAATGCCGAAGAGGGTTTGATTGAGCAGGATAAAAAAATTGCCGGCTATGCCCATGAGGCGGGACGGGCTGTTATTTTAGTCGTCAATAAATGGGACGCGGTTGAAAAAGACGATAAAACGATGCGGAATTTTGAGCAAAAGCTGCGGGACGAATTCCTGTTTTTGAGCTATGCGCCGATTTTATTCGTTTCGGCGAAAACGAAGCAGCGTCTGCAGCACGTACTGCCAATGGTGAAGAAGGTTTCGGAGAATCATCATCTGCGCGTGCCGACAAATGTGCTTAACGATTTGATTATGGATGCGGTGGCGATGAACCCGACGCCGACAGATAAAGGGAAACGGCTGCGGATTAACTATGTGACGCAGGTCGCTGTTGAACCGCCGACGTTCGTCTTTTTTGTCAACGAGCCGGAATTGATGCACTTTTCGTATCAGCGTTATTTGGAAAACCGTTTGCGAGATACATTTGAATTTGAAGGAACGCCGATTAAAATTTTTGCACGAAAGAAAAATCTCTAAGCAGACAATTAGGGGAAGCAGCAGTGGAGATGTCCGCTGCTCGATCTGCTCCACTCGGACGATCACGGCAGCGTACAAAACCATTGGCCCGATATAAATGAAAGGGAGAGAATGGCGTGGGAGACGGATTTATCGTTATTGCTCTTATTTTTATTATTGTAAGTGGTTATTTATTAGGCTCGATCAGTTTCAGTTACATCATCGCCAAAAAAATAAAGAAAGTCGATATTCGCCAGCACGGCAGCGGCAATGCCGGAGCGACGAATACGTTGCGCGTGCTTGGGGTCGGCCCGGCGGTTGCCGTCCTCGCTTTGGATATTGTAAAGGGAATCGCGGCGGTCTGGCTCGGCATTTTGCTCGCTCCTGATCAGTCCGGTCTATTTCCGGCTTTGGCTGGACTGGCGGCGATTCTTGGCCATAACTGGCCTGTTTATTACGGGTTCAGGGGAGGTAAAGGAGTAGCGACGACAATTGGTGTCCTGGCTACACTTGTCTTCTTCCCGGCTTTGTTTGCCGGCTTGCTGGCGATCGCCAGTATTTTCATCACTCGGTTTGTCTCGCTCGGTTCTTTATTATTTACAGTATTAACACCAGTGCTGACATACGTCCTTATTCATACTTATGATTATCCTATTCTATATGTCTATTTAACAGTGATTGTCGCCATTTTATCGCTTTGGCGTCACCGGACAAATCTGGCACGCCTTATCAATGGAACAGAGAGTAAGCTGGGCAAGAAAGCATAAGAATAGAGGAGGGGTTATAATGGGAACGATTTCCGTACTGGGAGCAGGAAGCTGGGGCACCGCACTGGCGATGGTCCTGGCTGACAACGGACACGCGGTGCGTCTGTGGGCGAGGCGGAAAGAACAAATTGAGGAAATCAATCAGCGTCACACGAACGAATCCTATTTGCCAGGTGTGACGCTTTCTGAGACGATTGTTGGCTGCGCCTCGATGGAACAGGCTGTGGAGGATACAGATGCAATTCTGCTCGTCGTGCCGACAAAGGCGATGCGGGAGACGGTTGCCGAGCTGCGAAAGGTACTGAAAAAAAAGGTTGTGATGATCCATGCGAGCAAGGGGATCGAACCAGGCACGCATAAGCGGATTTCGGAGATGATTGAAGAGGAAATGGGAGGCACCGAGCTGCTTGAAGCAGTCGTTGTGCTGTCGGGACCGAGTCATGCCGAAGAGGTGAGTCAGAGACAGCCGACGACGGTAACCGTTTCGTCCAAATGTCATCAGGCAGCCGAGTTCGCCCAGGATTTGTTTATGAATCAGCGTTTTCGCGTTTATACGAACCCTGATTTAATTGGCGTTGAAATTGGCGGGGCGCTGAAAAACATTATCGCCCTTGTTTGCGGCTTAACGCAAGGTCTCGGAATGGGAGATAATCCAAAAGCGGCGATTATGACACGCGGGCTGGCGGAAATCGCCCGTCTTGGCGTGAAGCTTGGGGCCAATCCATTAACCTTTGCCGGGCTGTCCGGTTTAGGCGACTTAATCGTGACATGCACGAGCATTCATTCGCGTAATTTTCGCGCCGGTAAGCTGATTGGCGAAGGAAAAACACTCGATGAGGTGCTCGATTCGATGGGAATGGTCGTCGAGGGAATTCAGACGACGAAGGCTACTCATGAGCTCGCCGTAGAATGCGGTGTCGATATGCCGATTACCGCTTCGCTCCATGCGGTCTTATTCGATGGTGTACAGCCAAAGGATGCGGCCGAAGGGTTGATGGGTCGGGTGAAAAAGCATGAGGTTGAACAGCTGCACACTGACATCGTCGATGCGGCGTATCGTCAGAGCTAAATAACCAGATTTCCCCCTTCCTGGGCGATTAAGGCACCACCTCCCTTCAGCCTGCATACGATATGGTGATTACGAATGAGGGAGGGTGCCGCATGTTTCAGAAAAATGACCCATCTATTATGGATCAAATTCAAAAAAAGACGAGTGTTAAGCCAGATGAACTCCTCAAGCTTGCCAACTCGGTCAGCCAGGCCAATCTTCAGGACGAAGCAACTGTAAGGCAGTTAATTGCCCAAGTCGCAAAGCTTGCAAATAAACCTGTTTCAAAGGAAAAAGAAGACCAGATTGTGAATGCGATTATTAACAACAACATGCCAACTGACTTTGCTTCTCTTGCGAAGATGTTCAATAAAAAATAACGGCTGGATAGGCTGCTGACGAAGCACACTAGCGGTTAGTGCATATAGTAGTAACGAACGAACATTACAATAGGGCTGTTCATTTGAAGGGTTTCGTCAAAACCGGAGAAGTGTGCCCCCGCTTCTCCGGTTTTTGCTATTTTCAAGCAGCGACGTTTTTGTGACTGATTGTGGTGAGGATTCCATTCTTTTTTCCTGATATGCTATAATACGAGTGATCGTCAGAAGGAGTGATAGAATTGTCACAAGCATTAATGAATATGTGGATTTCTTTTTTTGCGTTGGCCTTAATGTTTATTTCAGCAGGGACGGCGATTTTCAGCCGTGAAAAGTTAAAAGGCTGGCTGCAAAAAACGGTGCTTGCTTTTTCGTTTGTTTGCCTGCTTATTTCCGGAATCATCGTCTTCCTGATTGTCATCGGCGGTCCAACAGCTACGATGTAGGGAGAGGAGACAAAATAAAATGAAACAAATCAGTTGTACAAGCCTTATTATGTTGCTCGGCTTGCTGCTTTCCGGCTGCATGTACCCGAGTGAGCAGCGCGCTGAAAATCAGATTCCGTACCCGGATCAGCTTCAGGCTGTTCAGCAGGCGATTGAGCGGTTTCAGACCGATACAGGCGTGCTGCCGATACGAACCTTTGATGAAACGACGTCTCAGTATCAGCGCTATGTCGTTGATTTTAATCAATTGGTCCCGCGCTATATGCAGGAGCCGCCGGGATCGGCATTTGAAAATGGCGGTGTCTTTCAGTATGTGCTGGTCAATGTTGAAGAGGCGCCTGAGGTGAAAGTGATTGATTTAACTACCCAGCGGGCAATCCAGCAGATGCAGCAGCGCATCAATGATTATATGCGTCAGCATACATACGCCCCGGTTGCGGAGATCCTTGATGTCGGCTTGTTTCAGCTTGATCATCAGGCGCTCGGCTACGACGAAGCACCCCATGTGAGAAGTCCGTATCATGAAACGCAGCTTCCGCTTTTGTTTACAAATGACGGGGAGATCATCATTGACTACCGGATTGACTTAAATATGATGCTTCAGGAGCATGGTCATTCCTTTGCCGAAGGGGAAGATATTCGTCCTTTGCTCTATGAACACAGTCCGTTTGTGCCGAACCGCAGCATCCCATATGTGCTTGATGAAAATGGCGAGCCGGCATACGCGATCACACTTGATAAAAATTAAGAGGAAAAATTGGTCTATTGCCCCTTTTTATTTGATATATATATCAAAGGAAGGGGCAATTGTTTTCTGAACGACCCCTTCTCGGTGACCGAAAAGAAATTCATCTTACTTTTCAGCTGTTTCTTGCTGACGATTGTCATAAACGTTGGACAACATCATAAACATGATAGTGTCCAAGGTTTACGGAAACGAAGATGGGTTTCACATCTTTACTTAATCGGGAGGGGATCAAGTGGAAAAGGTAGATATTTTTAAAGATATTGCCGAGCGAACCGGCGGCGATATTTATCTTGGGGTTGTGGGTGCTGTCCGGACGGGAAAATCAACCTTCATAAAGAAATTTATGGAGCTTGTTGTCTTGCCAAATATCGAAAATGAGTCGGATAAGGCGAGGGCACAGGATGAACTGCCGCAAAGTGCAGCCGGAAAAACAATTATGACGACAGAACCGAAATTTGTGCCGAACCAGGCTGTTTCGATTCATGTTGACGAAGGGCTTGATGTCAACATCCGTCTCGTCGATTGTGTCGGCTATGCGGTTCCGGGGGCGAAAGGCTACGAGGATGAGCATGGGCCGCGGATGATCAATACGCCGTGGTATGAAGAGCCGATTCCTTTCCAGGAAGCTGCTGAAATCGGGACGAGAAAAGTAATCCAGGAGCATTCAACGCTTGGAGTCGTCATTACGACCGATGGTTCGATTGGTGAAATCCCGCGCTATGATTATATCGAGTCAGAAGCGAGGGTTGTCGAGGAATTAAAAGAGGTCGGCAAGCCGTTCATCATGATCGTGAACAGTGTTCGTCCTCATCATCCAGATACAGAGAATTTGCGGCGCCAGCTTTCAGAAGAGCATGACATTCCGGTGCTGGCGATGAGCATTGAAAGCATGACCGATCAGGATATTAACAATGTCCTTCGTGAAGTGCTATTTGAATTTCCTGTGCATGAAGTCAATGTCAATCTTCCGAGCTGGGTAATGGTCTTAAAGGAAGAGCATTGGCTGCGCCAAAGCTATGAAGAGTCCGTGCGGGAAACGGTGAAGGATATTAAGCGGCTGCGCGATGTTGATCGGGTTGTCGGTCAGTTCACCGAATATGAATTTATCGATGATGCGCGCCTTGCCGGAATTGAAATGGGCCAGGGCATTGCTGAAATTGATTTATACGCTCCGGACGATCTGTATGATCAGGTGCTGAAGGAAGTCGTCGGCGTTGAAATCCGCGGGAAAGACCATCTGCTGCAGCTGATGCAGGAATTCTCCCATGCTAAATCTGAATATGATCAGGTGGCAGAGGCATTGCGGATGGTGAAGCAGACCGGATACGGCATTGCCGCGCCTGCCCTGTCTGATATGAGCCTCGATGAGCCGGAAATCATCCGCCAGGGGGCGCGCTTTGGAGTCAGGTTGAAGGCGGTTGCTCCTTCAATCCATATGATTAAAGTTGACGTCGAGTCAGAATTTGCGCCAATTATCGGAACGGAAAAGCAGAGCGAAGAGCTTGTCCGCTATTTGATGCAGGATTTTGAAGAAAATCCGCTCTCGATTTGGAATTCTGATATTTTCGGCCGGTCGCTCAATTCGATCGTCAGAGAGGGAATTTCCGCGAAGCTGTCGCTTATGCCAGAAAACGCCCGTTATAAGCTGAAAGAGACGTTGGAAAGAATCATTAATGAAGGTTCAGGCGGACTGATCGCCATTATCCTTTGATTGACAGAAGCCCGGGGAAAAAAGAAGCTGCCGAAAAAGTACGATTTTCACTTTTTCAGCAGCTTTTTCGGTATAAGGATTTATCACGATCCAGAGCTTCGAACCCGCTCCCCGGATCGGGGCATGCTACCGGCTCACCAGCTTCCCGCGGAAAGTGGAGTTATAGTTCAGAAGCGGCGGATTCCCCCTTTTCATTTGTTCGGATAGTTATATAGAAAATACGTTTGAGCTTCCCTCGTTTTGGCTACGGTCTGAAAGGTTGTTTTCAACCTTTGCCCGGGCTTCGTTAATTTTTCAAGGCTGAACAAAGCAAAAACAGCCAAATCATGATAGACTAAAGAGAAAGTCGAATTTAGTGCCTGTCTTCCATCAGGGATGGGGAAGACAAACAAACAGGAGCGTGAGTCAATGAACAATCAAAATGAATTTTTTGTGATAAAAGCGAAGGAAAACGGGGTAAATGTCATCGGTCTGACGAGAGGCTCGGATACGCGCTTTCACCATTCAGAAAAGCTGGACAAGGGCGAAGTGATGATTGCCCAGTTTACCGAGCATACGTCAGCAGTAAAAGTCCGTGGCAAGGCGATTATTCAGACGAGTCATGGGACGATTGACACAGAGGAATAGCATTTATACACAGGAGAGGGAGTTTTGGTACCTTGTTTTGTGGAACATATGATATAATAGATGCGCGTTAATGATTTACAACAACGATTGTCGGAACTTGGGGGACGTAAAAATGGCAACAATCAGTCAGTTTAATGAGGTCGTAAAAGAGATCAACGAAAGCTTCTACAGCTTAATCAGGCATCCTTATTTACAAAAGTACATACATGAACCGGTTGTAGATGAAGATAAGGTTCGCTTTTTGTACGCTGGCCTTTATCGGCACCTGCCGGCTGAGGAAGCGAAAATGTTTACGATTTCATCTTTGCTTGTTCAGGCTGCGCTTGATGTTCACGAAGCGGTTACCCTCCATAAAGTAACGACAGATGCCGGCAGAAAGAACCGTCAGCTGACGATTCTTGCCGGGGATTATTATAGCAGTTTGTATTATTATCTTCTGGCCGAGAATAAGCATCTTCCGATGGTTCGCGTTTTCAGCCATTCGATTCAGGAAATCAATGAAAGCAAGATGAACCTGTACGGCTCTGATCAACTCAGCTATCACGAAGCGATGGAAAATATGGCGCTGATTGAATCATTATTAATGCAAAACATCGTAAAGCACTTCGGTGAGGATATATGGGCGGCTGTCATGAAAGATTATTTCTATTTGAAGCGGCTTCTGTTTGAAAAAGTAGAGTGGCTGGAAGGAAAGACGTATCCGGTGATCCAGGCGATTTTTCAAGAGGCTGACGGACCGAAGGAAATGCTTGAGCTGATTGAAAGAAAAGTAGAGGATGTCAAGGATCGTTTATTGAAGAACAGCCGATTGCTACAAACATGCGCCGGCTTTGTAATTGAGCACGTCGACGCGCTGTTTGAGCAGGTGGCGTGGCAAGAAAAGGTAGCAGAAGAAGGGTGAGCCTGATGGGACAGTCAAAGGAAGAACGCGTTCATCAAGTATTTGAATCGATTTACAAAAAGTATGATGTGATGAATTCCGTGATCAGCTTTCAGCGTCATAAAGCGTGGCGCAAGGATACGATGAAACGGATGAATGTAAAACAAGGGCAGTCCGCGCTTGATGTGTGCTGCGGGACGGCGGACTGGACGATTGCCCTCGCTGAGGCGGTCGGCAAGAGCGGGAAGGTCGAAGGGCTTGATTTCAGCGAAAATATGTTGAAAATCGGCGAAGAGAAGAGACAGGAGCGCAACCTCAGCCAAGTGACGCTCCGACATGGGAACGCGATGGAATTGCCTTATGACGATAATCAATTTGATTATGTCACGATCGGCTTTGGACTCCGGAATGTCCCGGATTATATGCAGGTGTTGCGGGAAATGCAGCGTGTCGTCAAACCAGGAGGTCTTGTCGTTTGCCTGGAAACGTCCCAGCCGACGATTCCTGTGTTTAAGCAGTTGTATTTTTTTTATTTCCGCCGAATCATGCCGCTGTTTGGCAAACTCTTCGCCAAAAGCTATCAGGAATATTCCTGGCTGCAGGAGTCGACGATGTCGTTTCCTGATCGGGACAAGCTTGCGGAGATGTTTAAAGAGGCCGGGTTGACGGGCATTGAGGTGAAGCCTTATTCAGGAGGCGTCGCCGCGATGCATGTAGGGAGAAAACCAGCCTTTTAATTTGGGGAAGAATTGGAGCAGATAGTTGTGATTAGAAAGTTAAGAATCATCCTTGAAATGATTAAATTTGAACATACTGTTTTTGCATTGCCGTTCGCCTACTTTGGCGCTGTTCTCGGTGCTTATATTGTGAATGGAGTGTGGCCGAGCCTGGCCCAATGGATTTGGATTACGGTGGCGATGGTCGGGGCAAGAAGTGCGGCGATGTCGTTAAATCGTGTTATCGACGAACAAATTGATAAGCATAATCCACGGACGGCAGGCAGGGCGATTCCTGCAGGCCTGATTTCAAAGGTGGAGGTGCTCTTTTTTATTGTCATTTCCTTTGTGCTGCTCTTTACGGCAGCTTTTCAGTTGAATCTCCTGGCGGTTTATTTGCTGCCGCTCGCCGTCTTTTTTCTTGTGATTTACTCCTATACGAAGCGCTTCACCTGGGCTTGTCATTTAATCTTAGGAATGACGATCGGAATTGCGCCGTTAGGTGGCTGGGTCGGAGCGACCGGCACACTGACCTGGGATGCCTTTATTCTCTTTATTGCGGTCGCCTTATGGACGGCCGGATTTGATGTGATTTATGCGACGCAGGATGCGGATTATGATCGTGAACACAAGCTGCATTCGATTCCGAGCCGCTTTGGCATTAAGCGGGCATTATTGCTTGCGCGTCTATTCCATGTCACAAGCTTTGCCGCTTTTTTGACCTTGTTTTTTATCACGCCGCTCGGCTGGTTGTACTTGATCGGGGTGATCATCGCCGGAGGCATTATGCTCTATGAGCATGCGATTGTTTCCGTTGACGATCTGACAAAAGTCAATGTCGCGTTTTTCACGATGAATGGAATTTTAAGTATCGTTATGTTTATTTTTACGATTGGAGATGTATGGCTATGAATGGATTAGAGAACGACATTCAGCGCAAAATAGCTGAAGGCGTGTCTCACTTGGAAAAAAGAGAAGGTGAAGGGAAATGAGTCTTGTTATCGGAGAAATTTCCTACACGAACATTTTACCTTTCTTTTATCACCTTGACCGGGAGAAGCTCAAGGAAGCCAATTGTCATTTTACACCGCAGGTACCGGCCCAGCTTAACAAAGCCATGGCTGCCGATCAGGTCGATATCGGCGGGATCTCTTCATTTGCTTATGCGGCCAATGCCGGTGCTTACACGTTACTGCCGAATCTTTCTGTGACGTCTTACGGCAATGTCAATTCAATCTTTTTGTTTTCAAAGCATCCGATTGAGCAGCTGGCCGAAAAAAAGATTGCCCTAACTTCGAGTTCTGCCACGTCTGTTCATTTGCTGAAAATTATTCTGGAGCATTTTTATTCACTGGACGTTCAGTATACGACGATGAAGCCGGATTTTACGGAGATGCTGCGCGAGCATGATGGCTGTCTGTTAATTGGAGATGATGCGATCCGGGCGAAGCGCGAGCTGCCGGACAATCTGTACAGCTATGATCTCGGGGAAATTTGGTACAAGCAGACAGGACTGCCGATGGTATACGCTGTATTTGCAGTCAGAAATGAAGCGATTAGCAAGCAGGCTGAGTTGGTAGGAACAGTTTATCAATCCTTTTTGGCGAGTAAGCAACTTAGTGAAGGACTGAACTATCAGCCGATGATCGCCGATATTGTGAAAACACACGGAGGCAGTGAGGATTTTTGGAATCTTTATTTTCAGCAGCTGTGCAATGACTTTGGCGAAACAGAGCAGCGCGGCCTGCTTTATTTCTACCGCTTAGCCTATCAGCTTGGCTATTTAAAGCAGCCGGTTGACAAGCTGGCGATCTGGGATTCCGTTTTGATAAAGAAAATGCTTGCCAATAATGAAATGTAATGTTTCAATCAAAACGAGACGAATTTTTTTCTATAGGCAGAAAGCCGCTGTAATGGAGTAAGGTGGATGATATGAAACTAACCGATATCTATATGAAATTTCAATCTGATATTGTCGTGATTGAACGGGAGCTGGAGGCGACCGTTCAGGCACGGCACCATGTATTACGACAAGCCTCGACCCACTTATTAAAAGCAGGCGGAAAACGAATCCGCCCTGTTTTTGTGCTGCTTTCAGCCAAATTCGGCACATACGATATTGATGTACTGAAGCATATTGCCGTTCCGCTTGAACTGATTCATATGGCCTCTCTCGTTCATGATGATGTCATTGACGATGCCGAGCTGCGTCGTGGAAAGAAAACGATCAAGTCCCAATGGGATAACCGTGTCGCGATGTATACAGGCGATTACATCTTCGCCAAAGCCGTTGAGACCTCAACCTTTTTTGATCACCCGGAAATCCATCAAATTTTATCGTATGCGATCGTTGAAATGTGCATTGGCGAGGTTGAGCAAATCCGTGATCAATATAATTGGCAGCAGAACTTCCGTATTTATTTACGGAGAATTAAGCGAAAAACCGCTTTGCTGATTGCCGTAAGCTGTAAATTAGGAGCACTGGCGGCTGGAGCTGATCGCGATGTTCAGCGTCAGTTGTTCAAGTTCGGCTACAATGTCGGTATGTCGTTCCAGATCACCGATGATATTCTCGATTTTGTCGGCACGGAAGAACAATTGGGAAAGCCGGCTGGCGGTGATTTACGTCAAGGAAATGTGACGCTGCCGGCTTTGTATGCGATGCAGCATAACGAAGAGGTAAGAGCGATGATTGAGCAGGCGCTCTCGACGGACTACCCGGATCAGGCTGACATGGAGCCGATTCTCGAGGCAATTAAGAAGTCGGGCGGAATTGAGTATTCGCTTGAAATCAGCGACCGTTATTTGGAACGGGCGTACTATGCGCTTGAATCACTTCCAGAGACGGAAGCAAAAACCTATCTCAGTGAAATCGCGGCTTACATCGGCAAACGGAAGTTTTAACAGTAGTGGGAGCAGAGGGAAATCAATGGCTTTCTTTCGTGATAAATCGGAGATAAAGCTCTATGCTTCGCGCGGGAGAGAACCCCATTGTCGACGATGTAAAACTTTGCTATACTGAGAGAGGTTTTGAACACATAGAAGAATGGAAAAGGGAGCGAATGACGAATGGAACGTACATATTTAATGATTAAGCCTGATGGCGTACAGCGTAATTTAATTGGTGAAGTTGTTTCTCGATTTGAGAAGAAAGGCTTTACACTTGTCGGTGCCAAGCTGATGACGGTTTCAAAGGAAACAGCGGAAACTCACTATGCCGAGCACAAGGAGCGCCCGTTCTTCGGTGAGCTTGTTGATTTTATTACGTCCGGCCCGGTATTCGCCATGGTTTGGGAAGGCGAAAATGTCATTTCTACAGCGCGGACAATGATGGGCGCAACGAACCCTGCTGATGCGGCGCCAGGAACGATCCGCGGCGACTATGGTGTCCAAGTGGCGATGAACGTCATTCACGGTTCTGATTCACCTGAAAGCGCGGCGCGTGAAATCAGCATTTTCTTCACAGAAGAAGAGCTGAACAGCTATGATAAAACGATTAGCAAATGGGTGTAAGCGGATAAGCACCGTCTGCTAGAGATATCGTCTTGCAGAGAGGCTTCACACCTTGCTTCGGGGATGTTTCAACCGGTCGGATTCGATCTGTTGAAGCATCCCCTTTTTAAAATAAGTGGGGGGCTCCAGTTTTGTCCAGCGGATAAATGAGTAATGAGGGGAATGCAAATGAACGACGACTATCAGCAATTCGTGCTTCTGATTAAAGAAAAGACCGGGATTGATTTGTCGCTTTATAAAGAGGCGCAAATGAAGCGGAGGCTTACGTCATTGCGCGATAAAAAAGGCTTTCGCACGTTCCGTTTGTTTTATGAGGCCATTTGTCAGGACGAGAAGCTGTTTAACGAATTTTTAGAACGAATGACGATTAATGTGTCAGAATTTTACCGCAATGCAAAGCGGTGGGAGGTGCTCGAGCAGAAAATCCTGCCGCGGCTATTGCGGGAGAATCCACGGCTTAAATTGTGGAGCGCGGCGTGTTCCACTGGGGAGGAACCTTATACACTGGCGATGATCATGAGCAAGTTTAAGCCCTTAAAAGACGTCTCGATTTTGGCGACGGATATTGATCAGGCAATTCTTGAGCGGGCGAAAGTTGGCCTGTATCCGGAACGATCATTAAAGGAAGCACCGACTGAGGCGATTCGCAACTTCTTTCATAAAGAACCGATCGGCTACCGGGTGAAGCAGGAAATTAAAGATACGGTTTCGTTTAAGCGGCAAAATTTACTGGCCGACCGGTTCGATGATCAATATGACTTAATCATTTGCCGCAATGTGATGATTTACTTTACCGAGGAAGCGAAGCATGAGCTTTATCATAAATTCAGCCGTGCGCTGCGGCCCGGTGGCGTGCTGTTTGTCGGCAGTACCGAGCAGATTTTCAATCCGGCGGTTTATCAGTTTTGCTCGGAGGATACTTTTTTTTATCAAAAATGCAAGAAGGGCACATCATAAGCAGGAAAGAGGGAGTAGACAATACAATAGGTAATTAATATCGAAATGTTCGTATTTTTTTCGAGACAGCAATCTGAAAGCATGTTATAATTTAACGCATAAAAGCGATAAAGAAAGCTGTGAAAAAGAGGGGATACATAAACAGCGGCTTCAAAAAGAGACGCGGAGCCACCCCTAAGGCGATGAAAGATAACAGCTGAACGTGTAGGCATAGGAGGAATTTAGATGAGATACTTAACCGCTGGTGAATCACATGGTCCCCAGCTGACGACGATTATTGAAGGGGTTCCGGCCCAATTGGAGCTGGTGGCAGAAGATATTAATGTTGACCTTGCCCGTCGCCAAGGCGGCTATGGCCGTGGCAGAAGAATGCAAATTGAAAAGGACCGGGTACAGCTTTTGAGCGGTGTCAGACATGGGCGTACGACCGGAGCACCGATCGCCCTTGTCGTCGAGAATAGGGATTGGACGCACTGGACGAAAATTATGGGCGCCGAGCCGTTAAGCGGTGAAGAAGAGAAGGAAGTCAAACGCAAGATCACCCGGCCGCGTCCCGGGCATGCCGATTTGAACGGAGCGATTAAATACGGTCATCGCGATATGAGAAATGTGCTGGAGCGCTCTTCCGCCAGAGAAACAACCGTTCGGGTCGCAGCAGGGGCTGTCGCCAAGAAGATTCTCGCTGCCTTTGACATCGAGGTTGGAGGCCATGTGCTCGAAATTGGCGGAGTTAAGGCGGAACAGGTTGAGTATTCGTCTGTCGCCGACCTGCGCGAGCGCTCGGAGGCTTCTCAAGTCCGCTGTCTTGATGAGCAGGCGAGTCAGAAAATGATGGAAGCGATTGATCAAGCGAAAAGCGATGGGGATTCCATTGGCGGAATCGTCGAGGTCGTTATCGAGAATGTACCGGTCGGCCTTGGCAGCCATGTTCATTATGATCGCAAGCTAGATGCGAAAATCGCCGCTGCGGTCATGAGCATCAACGCGTTTAAGGGAGTTGAAATCGGCATCGGCTTTGAAGCGGCTCATTTGCCGGGCAGTCAGGTTCATGATGAGATTATTTGGGATGAGGAGCACGGCTATCGCCGCAAAACAAACCGGCTCGGTGGGTTTGAAGGCGGAATGACGACGGGAATGCCGATAGTCGTCCGTGGTGTGATGAAGCCGATTCCGACTTTATATAAGCCGTTGCAAAGTGTCGATATCGATACGAAGGAGCCTTTTGCGGCGAGCATTGAACGTTCCGACAGCTGTGCCGTTCCGGCGGCTTCCGTCGTCGCTGAAGCGGTCGTCGCATGGGAGGTCGCCAATGCGCTGCTTGAAACCTTCGGCCATGACCAAATTCCGGTTATTCAGGAGAATGTCAAGCGTCACCAGGAACAAGCGAGGGAATTTTAATGCGGAAGGTCGCAATTAAAACGCCGTCAAAGTCGTATGAGGTTTTTATTGAAGCGGGACTGCGCCGGGAAATCGGTCGGCGGATGGACGATGTGCTGGCGCAGCCGGCTTCGTCCGTGCTGATTATTAGCGACTCTGTCGTCGCCCCGCTTTATTTGGATGAAGTGAAAAACAGCTTTTCCGGTCTGGCTGTTCATACAGCCGTCATTGAGGCTGGCGAAGCGTCGAAGTCGTTTACTGTGTTTGAACAGCTGCTGACAAAGGCGCTTGAGGCCGGCCTTGACCGAAAGTCGGTCATCGCCGCCCTTGGAGGAGGCGTTGTCGGCGATATCGCCGGGTTTGTCGCCGCGACCTTCATGCGGGGCATTCGCTTCATTCAAGTGCCGACGACCTTATTGGCGCATGATAGCAGCGTCGGTGGCAAGGTAGCGATCAACCATCCGCTCGGGAAAAACATGGTTGGCAGCTTTCATCAGCCTGAGGCTGTCTTTTATGACACGGAGGTTCTCTATTCCTTGTCAGAGCGGGAATGGCGTTCAGGCTTCGCGGAAGTGATGAAGCACGGCCTGATTCGCAAGCCGTCTTTTCTGACATGGCTGCAAACGACGATTTCGTCGCTTGAAAGCATTCCGGTTGAGGTGCTTGATGAGCTGCTTGAGCAATCGATTGCCGTGAAGGCCGAGATTGTTGCCGAAGATGAAAAGGAAGCCGGCGTGCGGGCCTATTTGAATTTAGGTCATACGTTAGGGCACGCGCTTGAAACGAAGCTCGGCTACGGTAAGCTGACTCACGGCGAGGCCGTCGTGATCGGTATCGTCTTTGCGATGCGGCTGAGCGGGAAGCTTTGCGGGCTGTCTGCGAATGTGGATGACTATGAAAAGTGGTTTCAAAGACTTGGCTACGACACAAAGATTCCGGCTCATTTGCAGGCCGATGAATTAATTGAGACGATGATGAAGGATAAGAAAACCGAGGGCGGAACGATTCGGATGGTGCTGCTGCGCAGCATTGGCGAAGCAACGACAATGACGGTTTCGTCTGACGAAATTAAACAATTACTAGTGGAGCAGGTGGAGGTGGACTGACGCATGGTGCGCGGTATCAGAGGAGCAACGACGATTGATGTTAATACTGAACAAGCAATCAGTGAAGCGACAAGCGAGCTTGTGACGAAGATGATTGAAGCAAATCAGATTGTGCCTGAAAGTGTCGCTCACGTTCTCATTACGGTAACCGAGGATGTGACAGCCGCCTTTCCGGCTAAGATCGTCCGGCAGTTTCCGGGATGGTCCTATGTCCCTGTCGTTTGCGCACAGGAAATTCCGGTACCTGGGAGTCTGCCGAAATGCATCCGGATTTTAATGACGGTCAATACGGATGTCAAGCAGGATCAGATTGTTCATGTGTATCAGCGTGAAGCGACCAAGCTTCGTCCGGATTTATCGACGAGCGAATCTTGATAGTTTTAAGGAGTAAGGAAAAAAGCCTAACATGTTCAGGTGGATTTGAGGAAGGGCACTGGCTTCCCACGCGTTACGTTCTCCATGAAAGAACCTCACTTTCATGGAGAACAAAGACCGTTGTAACGGCTCCGCATAGAGCTTCAAAGAAAAGACGCCTGTGGCGTTTTTTTTATTGACGAATGATTCAGAAAAGTGATAAACTGTATGCAGCAGAGTTGAGTGAAAGTATGAGTTTACTTGTTAGATCACAAGAGTATGAGTTGAGAATGAGAATGAGCTGAGGAGAGCAGAGTTTAGTTGAGGAATAAAGGAACATTCAATCCTCCTACCTCTTATGGTCCGGGAGGATTTTTTATATGAGATGCATTGGCCGTTGCCGCTCAGGCGGTGTCCGTGCCACCCGTTTCGTTTGCCTCCCCTCTTTTTCATTCCTTCTATTTTAAGGAGGATTGCGATGATTACCCCATCATTACACGATTTTCAAACATCTTGCCAGAATTACAAAACGATTCCCGTTGTGCAGCGTTTTTTCGCCGACGGTCTTACCCCTGTACAAATTGTTCACCAGCTTGAATCCCAGGTCAGCTTTTTACTTGAAAGCAAAGATGAGCAGTCGCCTTGGTCACGTTATTCCTTTATCGGCTTGAATCCGATGCTTGAATTGGTAGAGGAGCAAGGCGCGTATCGGACATATACGGATCAGCGCGAGCTTGTCGTCGAAAAAGAGTCGTTTCAGGCGGCGTTTCAAGCGACGATGTTGTATTTGAACGTCGAACCGGTTGACGTGCCGATCCCGTTTCGCGGCGGGGCGGTCGGCTATATGAGCTATGATGCGATTGAAACGATCGAACCGACCCTTCAAACGGAGACGGCGGAGCGTGTTCCGCATTATCAGTTTTTATTTTGTCAGACGCTGATCGCTTACGACCATACGAAAAAGGAATTGACGATTTTGGTTCATTCCCGTCCGGAGGCAGGAGAGGAAGAACGGGCTTACGGTGAAGCTCTTGCGGAGATCGAACGTGTCTCCTCCCTGCTTGAACAGCCGGTAAGCGGCTTAATGCTGAAGCAGCTGCCGCAAACCGATGAAGACGTATCATTTGAGCATGTCATCTCGAATTATAAAAAGGAAGCGTTCCTTAAAGATGTGGAGAAAATCCAGGAATACATCCGCGCGGGTGATGTGTTTCAAACGGTGCTGTCACAGCGATTTGAAATGAATGTTTCAGCGACGGCGCTTGAAGTATACCGGGTATTGCGGATGATCAACCCGTCCCCTTATTTGTTTTATCTTAAATTTGATCAGCTGGAAGTTGTCGGCAGCTCGCCGGAAAGGCTCGTTCAGGTTCAGGATGGTCATGTGGAAATCCACCCGATTGCCGGCACGAGAAAGCGGGGCAGGGACGAGGCCGAGGATGCCCGCCTGGAAGCGGATCTGCTCGCTGATGAAAAGGAGCGGGCCGAGCATTATATGCTTGTTGATTTAGCGCGAAATGACGTCGGCCGCATTGCCGAATACGGCTCTGTCGAAACCCCGACTTTACTTGAGATCGGTCGCTTTTCCCATGTGATGCACATCATTTCCAAGGTGACAGGACGGCTGCGCCGTGATACGGAGCCTTTGGAGGCTTTAATGGCTTCCTTCCCGGCCGGAACGGTGTCCGGTGCGCCGAAGATTCGGGCAATGGAGATTCTGCAGGAGCTTGAACCGACGAAGAGAGGCTTATACGCCGGAGCGATCGGCTATTTAGGCTTTGATGGAAATATTGATTCCTGTATCGCCATTAGAACGATGATCATTCAGCACGGGAAAGCCTATATTCAGGCCGGTGCCGGAATCGTCGCAGATTCTGTTCCGGAAAAGGAATTTGAAGAAACGGAGAATAAAGCGAAGGCGTTGATCCGTGCTGTACAGGTCGCGGAAAAAATGTTTGGCTCAGAAGCAAAGCAAAGTGAAAAAGGGGAGGTCGTCAAGCATGCTTAAATTATTGCTGCGGAAATGTATGAACGGAGAGACGTTGACAGAGAAGGAAGCGCAGGCGGCGATGGATGAAATTATGCGCGGCGAAGCGACGCCGAGCCAGATTGCGAGCCTCGTGACAGTTATGCGGTTTCGCGGGGAAACGGTCGACGAAATGACCGGATTTGCTCGTTCGATGCGGGCGCATTCGGTAACGATTCCCGAGACAAAGCTCGATGTTGTCGACACATGTGGGACAGGCGGCGATGATCTTGGCACGTTCAATATTTCAACAACGACGGCGATCGTCCTGTCGGCGCTCGGTGTGCCGGTTGCCAAGCATGGCAATCGCGCGGTTTCCTCAAAAAGCGGCAGTGCTGATGTGCTGGAGGAGCTTCAAATGTCGATCCAGTATTCCCCAGAAGAAGCGCAGCAGGCACTGCAGCAGACAAACCTGTGCTTTTTATTTGCGCCGCTTTACCATCAGTCGATGAAGCATGCGGTTGCTCCGCGGAAGGAAATCGGCTTCCGGACGATTTTTAATTTGCTTGGTCCATTGACGAATCCGGCCAATGCGAAACATCAGCTGATCGGCGTCTATGACGAGGCATTTGCTCGGAAAATGGCTGAAACACTGAGCCGGCTTGGGACGACGCGCTCGCTGCTCGTAACCGGAGGAGAGGGACTTGATGAGCTTTCCATTACGACAGAATCGCATGTTATTGAAGTGAACGGCACAGAACAGAAGCAGTATTCGCTCACACCGGAAGAGGTCGGCTTGACGCGCGGGACGCTGGATGAGATTCAGGTTGAGACGCCGAAGGAAAGTGCGGCATTAATTCGAAAGGTGCTAGCCGGAAAAGCGAATGCGTCGGCAGAGGGTATCGTCGCGCTTAATGCCGCGGCGGCACTTTATGCGTCAGAACGGGTTGCTTCGATAAAAGAAGGCGTATCGCTTGTGCAGAAGGCGATTTCCTCCGGCCGTGTCTATCGCCATTTTGAAAAGCTGACAACTGAGCAGAAGGAGACTGAACAACATGCTTGAGAAAATTTTGCAAACAAAGCAGAAGGAAGTAAGCGAGCTCGTTCTTCCCCCTCAGGAAGACGTGACGCACTATTCCTTGTTTGAAGCGTTGCGCGCGCCGACGCGACAAACCGCTCTCATTGCCGAAGTGAAAAAAGCGTCGCCGTCAAAGGGGCTGATCCGCGCTGATTTCAATCCGGTGGAGATTGCCAAAGGCTATCAGGCGGGCGGAGCCGATGCGATTTCGGTTTTAACCGACCGGGATTATTTTCAGGGAGACCCGACTTATTTGTCAGCGGTCAAGCGCGCGGTTCAGCTGCCGGTTATGCGCAAGGATTTCATTATCGATGAGGCGCAGGTCGAGGAAACGCTCCGGATCGGCGCTGATGCGATGCTGTTAATTGTCGGCGCAGTACCGATTGATAAGCTGAAACAGTTGTATGATCTTGCCTATGCGAAAGGGCTTGAATGCTTAGTCGAAGTCCATGCGAAAGAAGAGCTGGAAGAGCTTTTGTCCGCCTTTACACCGAAGATCATCGGCGTCAACAATCGCAACCTGAAAACATTCGAGACGTCGCTTTCCCAAACAGAGGAGATGGCTGTGCTCATCCCGGAGTCGAGCCTGTTTGTCAGTGAGAGCGGCATCTTTACAAAAGCCGATATCGACCGCGTCCAAAAAGCCGGAGCGGCCGGGGTGCTCGTTGGTGAATCCTTGATGCGGGCCGACTCACCGGAGCAGGGAATTAGCGAATTATTTGGAGGCGAAGCGCGTGTCTCCCCTTCTTAAGCTATGTGGCAATCATTCTTATGAGGATACAGAAATTGTGCTGACGAGCGGAGCCGATTATGCCGGCTTTGTTTTCGCCGAAAGCAAACGCCAGGTCACGCGCGAACAGGTAAAAGAGTGGCTTTCCCGTCATCACGGCAAAAGTCGGGCGAAAATCGTTGCTTTGTTTGTCAATGCGTCAGCGGAGCAAATTGCGGCAACGGTGGACGGGCTGCCGATAGACATTATTCAATGCCACGGAGCGGAAACACCGGAGCAGGTGAAAGAGATTAAAAAACAAACAGGGCTGCCAGTTTGGAAAGTGATCCATCACAACGAGAACGCGTTGCAGGAGATGGAAGCTTATGAAGGCATTGTCTCTGGTTATGTTGTTGATTGCAAAGTCGGGAAGCAATGGGGCGGGACAGGAGTTTCCTTCGATTGGAACTATGTCCCTCGTTATATAACAGAAGGACGCCGGCAAAAGGTGCCTGTCTTGATTGCCGGCGGCATTCGTCCAGAGAACGTAGGTGAGCTGATGCGCTATCAGCCTGACGGAATTGACGTCTCAAGCGGAATCGAGCAGGGCGGCCGCAAATCAAGGGCACTAGTGGAGCAGCTAGAGGAAAGGATGAACAATCATGGCAGTGATCTATCCAGATAAACGAGGACGCTTCGGCGATTTTGGCGGGAAATACGTGCCGGAGACGTTAATGAGCGTAATTGAAGAGCTAGAGCAGGCATTGGATGAAGCGATGGCTGATGAAACTTTTGTTGAGGAGTATCATTATCAGCTGCGTGAGTATGCGGGCAGACCGACTGCGTTATCGTATGCCAGACAGCTGAGTGAGAATTTGGGAGGCGCTAAAATTTATTTGAAGCGGGAAGATCTGCTTCATACGGGAGCGCACAAGCTTAATAATGCAATGGGTCAGGCGTTGCTGGCGAAACGAATGGGCAAAACAAAAATTGTCGCCGAAACGGGGGCCGGCCAGCATGGTGTGGCGTCCGCGACGATCGCCGCCCGCTTTGGCCTGGAGTGTAAAGTATTTATGGGAGAAGAGGATATGGAGCGGCAGGCGCTCAACGTCTTCCGGATGGAACTGCTCGGAGCTGAAGTCATTCCGGCGACATCCGGCAGCAAAACGCTGAAGGATGCGACGAACGAAGCAATCCGCTACTGGGTGGCGAATGCCGAGGATACGTTTTATTTAATCGGCTCTGTTGTCGGCCCGCATCCGTATCCTAAGATGGTTCGTGATTTTCAGCGCATTATCGGCGACGAGGCGCGCAAACAAATGCTCGAGCGGGAAGGAAAGCTTCCGACCGAAGTGATCGCTTGCGTCGGCGGGGGAAGCAATGCGATCGGGACATTTTATCCGTTTCTCGACGATGATGTCCGCTTGATTGGTGTCGAAGCGGCCGGGCTTGGCGTGGAAACCGACAAGCATGCGGCGACGATTACAAAGGGAACGAAGGGCGTCATTCATGGTTCTTTGACGTATTTATTGCAGGATG
This sequence comes from Halalkalibacter oceani, assembly GCF_040544555.1. Classification (NCBI taxonomy): domain Bacteria; kingdom Bacillati; phylum Bacillota; class Bacilli; order Caryophanales; family Bacillaceae; genus Halalkalibacter; species Halalkalibacter oceani. Next base: position 508,639 of record NZ_JBEPKD010000001.1, on the reverse strand, counting down.
AAGCAGGACAGATTACGGAGCCGTATTCGATTTCCGCGGGCCTCGATTATCCTGGCATTGGGCCTGAGCACGCGTATCTTGCGGCAAATGGACGCGTGAGATACGATGCGGTCACTGATCAGCAGGCATTGGATGCGCTGAAGCTGCTTTCTGAAACGGAAGGGATCATTCCGGCGGTGGAAAGTGCCCATGCGCTGGCAAAGGCGTGTGAACGCGCGCGGCAGCTGACGAAAGAAGATACGATTCTCGTCTGCTTATCGGGACGGGGCGATAAAGATGTGCACACATTAATGAAACATTTTCGAGGTGAATCCGATGGCGAGTAAGCGTATGGAAGCTGCGATGAATTCGCACAAGCCTTTATTTATTCCTTTTATTACAGCCGGTGATCCTTCGGCTGACGCAACGGTCGAGCTGGCGCTGATGCTGGAGGAAGCCGGGGCGAGTCTGCTTGAACTCGGCATTCCGTATTCAGATCCACTCGCGGACGGTCCGACGATCCAGGCTGCTTCGAAGCGGGCTCTTGCCGAGGGGATGAGCTTGGAGCAGGCGTTGAAGCTCGTGCCGCTCATGCGGGAAAAAGGGCTGACGATTCCTGTCGTGATCTTTACTTATTTTAATCCGCTTTTGCAATATGGTGAGCGCCGTTTTACTGAGGAAGCGGCAGAGCTCGGCATCGACGGCGTTCTCGTTCCCGACCTGCCTTATGAGGAGAGCGAAGAACTGAGCGGTCTATGTCACGAAAAAGAGCTGGTGCTCATTTCTCTCGTTGCGCCGACCTCGCGTGAACGAATGGTGAAAATTGCTGAACGGGCCGAAGGGTTCTTGTACTGTGTTTCCTCGCTCGGCGTGACTGGTGCGCGGTCTAAGCTTGACCCGCGTGTCTATGACTTTTTGACAACCGTTCGCGAAGCAAGCCGGATTCCGACAGCGGTTGGCTTCGGCATTTCAACGGCAGAACAGGTGAAAGTGATGAATGAGCATGCTGACGGAGTCGTCGTTGGAAGCGCGCTCGTTGCCGAAATCGAAGCGCGCGCGGAAGCGTTAAAACAGCCGGCGACAAGAGCAGAGGCGCTCGCGGAAATAAAAACGTTTGTTTCTTCGCTTATTTCGTCGTAACATAGAGATATACGACTAAGACATAGATGAGGTGCTGACGATGCAGGTAAAACGACAATTACTCGGTCTTCCTTCCTATAAACCGGGGAAACCGATTGACGAAGTAAAAAAAGAGCTCGGGCTGACGAAAGTAATCAAGCTTGCCTCCAATGAAAATCCGTTCGGTGCTTCGCCGAAAGCAGCGGAAGCGATTCGGGAGCTTGCGGCAAATACGGCGATTTATCCGGATGGATATGCGGCTGTCTTGCGGGAAAAGGTCGCCCAAAAAATCGGCGTCGCCCAGGAGCAGTTAATCTTCGGAAATGGTTCAGATGAGATTATTCAGTTTCTTTGCCGGGCGTTGCTCGATGAGAATACGAATACCGTTACGGCTGATCCAACCTTTTCGCAATATAAGCTGAATGCGACGATTGAAGGGGCGGAAGTCCGCGAGATCGCCTGCAAGGAGGACGGCACCCATGATTTAGAGGCGATGCTTGCGGCGATTGACGAAAATACGCGCATCGTTTGGGTATGTAACCCGAACAATCCTTCCGGTACATATATCGACAAGGCGAGCTTTGAGCAATTTATGAAGAGCGTACCTGCGGATGTGCTCGTCGTTTCAGATGAAGCCTACTATGAATACGCGATAGCGGACGATTTTCCGCAATCGATTCCTCTTCTGAAGACATACAAAAATTTGATTGTACTCCGAACGTTTTCAAAGGCATACGGATTAGCAGCGCTTCGCGTCGGTTACGGCGTCGGGGATGCTGATTTCATTGCCAAGCTTGATCCGGTACGCCCGCCGTTTAACAATACGACCTTTGCTCATGCTGCCGCTGCGGCTGCACTTGATGATGATCCATTTATTGCCGAATGCGTACAAAAAAACAGAGAAGGCATGAAGCTGTATGAAGCATTCTGTGAGGAGCAAGGGCTTACGTACTACTCATCGCAGGCGAACTTCATCTTAATTGATTTTGAACGTTCAGGAGATGAGGTTTTTGATTATTTATTAAAGCGCGGCTTTATTATTCGCTCCGGTGAAGCGTTAGGCTTTCCGACATGTGCCCGGATTACGGTAGGCAGCCAGGAAGAGAATGAGGAAATACTTTCGATCTTGAAGGAAATGTTGCAAACACAGCCTATTGGACAAAAATAACATGTTCCTGTTTGGTGGAGAGGCAGTTTTGAAAGGTCGGCATTTGACTTTTTGAAACAGCCTTTTTCAACGCTGTGTGGGTGGAAGGAGAAAAGAATGAAAAGAACGGTTTTCATCGTCGGCCTCGGTTTGATTGGCGGCTCGATTGCGCTCGCCATTCGCAAAGAACACGACGTGCATATTCGAGGCTTTGATATTTCACAACAACAAGTAAAAATGGCTTTATCGCTGCAGGTGATTGATGAAGTGGCGCCTTCATTGGAAGAGGGGGTCAAGAATGCGGATCTGATTATTTTCGCGACTCCAGTTATGAAAACAGAGGAGCTGATTCAGGAGCTGGCTGGCTATTCATTGAAGGCGGGGGCGATCATTACCGATGTCGGCAGCACGAAGAAGCGAATCGTGACGCAGGCTGACTGCCTGACGGAAAAAGGCGTGACGTTTATCGGCGGTCACCCGATGGCCGGTTCACATAAAAGTGGTGTTGAAGCGGCGAGAGCTCATTTGTTTGAAAATGCCTTTTATATTTTAACCCCGGCTGAAGGCACGGATCTTAGGCAGATTATCCAGCTGCAAAACTGGCTGAAAGGGACGAAGGCGACGTTTATCGAGCTGACCGCGGAGCAACACGACCGTCTCGCCGGCGCGATCAGTCATTTTCCTCATATTGTTGCGGCAAGTCTCGTTCATCAAGTCGCGAAAATGGACGGGGATGAACCGCTTGTTTCGCGCCTTGCTGCCGGTGGATTCCGCGACATTACGCGAATTGCCTCGGCGAGTCCGGCGATGTGGCGCGATATTTTACTACATAATAAGGAAAGCCTGCTTGAGCTGCTCTCTTCATGGACAACGGAGATGAATGAGGTGCGAGCGATGATTGAAACAGAGAATGCCGATGATATTTTTGCTTATTTTGAACAGGCAAAAGCATTTCGCGATGGCTTGCCGGCACGTGAAAAAGGTGCGATTCCGTCCTTTTATGATTTATTTGTCGACGTACCGGACCACCCGGGGGTCATTTCGGATGTGACGAGCATTCTCGCCCAGCATGAAATCAGCATTACGAACATCCGAATTTTAGAGACGCGTGAAGATATTATGGGAGTGCTGCGCTTAAGCTTCCGTTCGGAAGAGGATCGGCAGCGGGCCCAGGTTCATTTACAGCAGGCAATGTACGACACGTATATGATGTAAGGAGGAAGGGCGAATGAGTACAGCACATGTTGAGCAGGCAAGGAATGGATTGACAGGCTCCATTCAGGTGCCTGGTGATAAATCAATTTCCCACAGGGCGGTCATGTTTGGTGCGATCGCTGAAGGGAAGACGACAGTCGACGGCTTTCTGGCCGGAGAAGATTGCTTAAGCACGATTGATTGCTTTCGGAAATTAGGGGTAACAATTGAGCAGGAAGGCGAAAAGGTGACGATTGAAGGGAAGGGCTGGGACGGCTTACAGGAGCCGGAAGAGATTTTAGACGTAGGCAATTCGGGTACGACAACGCGGCTGATGCTCGGCATCCTGGCGACGAGACCGTTTCATTCGGTTATTATTGGAGATGACTCGATTGCGAAGCGACCGATGGGCCGCGTGACGGAACCGCTGCGGGAAATGGGCTCGATTATCGACGGTCGCGGCAACGGACGCTTTACGCCATTGTCAATCCGCGGTGGACAGACAAAAGGGATTCAGTTTCAATCGAAGGTGGCAAGCGCTCAGGTGAAGTCGGCGATTCTTTTAGCTGGTTTGCAAAGTGAGGGTGTAACGTCCGTCACTGAGCCTGCGCTCTCACGCGATCATACAGAACGAATGCTGACGGCGTATGGAGTCGAAGTGAAGCGCGACGGATTAACCGTTTCTGTCAAAGGCGGACAAACGTTGACGGCTCAGGATATTACCGTGCCTGGTGATATTTCCTCGGCGGCGTTTTTCTTAGTTGCGGCGGCGATTGTTCCGAATAGTCATATTACGCTCAAGGGAGTAGGGATCAATCCGACCCGTTCGGGCATTATTGACGTGCTTCAGGAAATGGGCGCCTCGATCTCGGTTCACAACGAGCAGATCGTTGGCGGCGAGCCGATTGCCGACCTTGACATTAAGACATCGACGTTAAAGGGAATCGAAATCGGCGGTGACCTGATCCCGCGCTTGATTGACGAGATCCCGGTCATCGCTGTTCTCGCGACACAGGCCGAGGGCAAAACCGTCATCCGCGATGCCGAGGAATTAAAGGTCAAGGAAACGAACCGGATTGACACGGTTGTCAGCGAGCTGAAAAAGCTTGGGGCCACAATCGAAGCAACGGAAGATGGAATGATTATTGAAGGACGTACCGCGCTTCAAGCAGCGACTGTGAGCAGCTATGGCGATCATCGGATCGGAATGGCGATGGGGGTAGCGGGGTTAATCGCGGAAGGCAGAATGACAATTGAGCGCAGCGAGGCGATTGCCGTTTCGTATCCGACTTTCTTCGAGCATATCGACGAGCTGCTTGGCGGTAAGTAAACCGTGCGTGAGGCGAAAGGCGCTATTGGGAACCTTATTCCGCTATTCCGCCCATTATGACTTTTTGACGGATAAAAAAGGAACGGCATTCCGCAATTGCTAGCTGGAAGTGAGCTGAAGAGCTTATTTTTGCTTAGTAACGGAATCTTGTTCCTTTTGTCATGCGTATGAAGGACGAAAGTGAGAAATAACGCATTCCAGTTCCGCTTACGGATGATTTTAATAAAAAAAGCCCTTGATTTGGAAACGTAAGCGTTTTCAAATCAAGGGTTAGCAAAAGCTAAAAGTTGTATGGATAGGAGTGGAGAGAAACCATACGCTTAACTTTATTATAAACGCTTACATAAAGAAGTCAATAGGGAAAATAAATAATTTTAAAAAAGAATCCGCGCAGGATGTTTCAAAAGAAAAAGACATGCTAAATTGTCTCCTCCTTTCATAGCTTGTTTATAACAAGGTTGAAAGGGAGTGAGCATTATGTATTTATTGGATCGTGCGGTGCATCTTCATGAGGATTCTTTGCAATCTCGTTCTTATTTAATCGAAAACGGACAAGTTCGCTATGTAACGGGAAATTTTAAGAAGTGGAAGCAGAAAAGAAGCGTGCTGGAAGGCATCGCTCTTGAGCCTGGAAGGGTAATGGTGGCGAATCGGCTGCTTGACGCTGCCAATTTTACAAGCTTCCGTGAGCAGCAGGCCACTTTCATTGAAAAAGGCTGTACGACTGTCATCGTTTTGCCCGAGGCTGATTATGAACGTCAGTTAGAAGCGGTGATGAAGCGTGCCAAACATTCACTCGCAAGCAGTACGCTTGATTATGTGATCGGACTTTCGATTCCTCTGTCTCTTCTCCGTTGCTCTGTAGTGCGCCGCTGTCAAAAAATGAAAATTCCCCTTCTTCAAATTAAACTGACTTCATGCCGTGACATTCAGCAGCTTCCGTGGAGTCATATTGCCCAAACGTTAATGAGCTACCCGATCTTGCTCATTCCATCGGTTAGTGAAGGCGCAGCGGATCAGCAAATGCTGTTGGAAGTATGGGAGCAGTGCTGCGACTCCTATCACATTCATACCGCGCCGCCTTTAATCGAGGAAGCGCCGTGGTCGAAATCGCTGCTGCAAAAATCAGGCCTCTATCCGGAAAAGGGTGTTCTCTTACATGGCAGCGATGCCGACTATTTGCTTTTTTCACCGGAAGATCGAGGCGGAACGGTTGCAAGCAAAGACGGATTTGTTTATCATGATAACAATCCTAGCGTCGTCGTCATCAGAGGACAGATTATTAAAGAGAATCAGATGATTGTCGGCAAGCCGGGATACGGCCGTTATTTGCAAATCAAACGGCCGGGACGTTTTTTAGCGATAGAGGATGCAACATAATCAATCAAGATAGTAGGGATGACCCATTTTCAGCAAGATAACAGGAAAACAGCGAAAGATGGCGAACCCATCTGACAGAGGAGAGTACGAGAATAGGAGCAGATAAGATGGAAGCGATGAAAGAGGTTTGGAAGCTGATTGAAGCAGGGGAAATTGAGCAGGGCTTACGCCAGCTTGCTGAGCTTGAGCGGAAAGCCGACCATCAGACAAAATATGAAATTGCTGAAGTATACCATGAGCTTGGTCATATCGAAAAAGCGAAGACTTTAATTGAAGAGCTGCTCCAGCTTTATCCCGATGAAGGCAGTTTGTATGCGCTGGCAGCTGAATTGTTGATTGATCTCGATGAAGAAGATGAAGCGATTGAAATGCTGCTTGAAATTGAGGAAGACGATGAAGCCTTTTTGCAGGCGCAGCTGCTGCTCGCTGATTTGTACCAAATGCAGGCGCTCGACGAAGTCGCTGAACAAAAGCTTTTGACGGCGGCAAAAAAGGCGCCTGAGGAACCGATTATCTCCTATGCTCTTGGGGAATTGTATATAGAGCGTGGCGATTATCAGAAAAGTATTCCTTACTTAAAAAAGGCCGTCCACTCGGCCGACCCGATTCCTGATGCCAATATTGAGCTGAAGCTCGCCGAAGCCTACAGCGCAAGCGGTCAATTTGAAGACGCGCTTGCCTATTATCAGATCGGCGTGAAAAAACGGCTCGATCCAAACGGCTTGTTCGGCTATGGTTTTACCGCCTTTCAGCTCGGTGATATGATCGTCGCTATCGAGCAGCTGGAAGCGCTGAAAACGCTCGACCCTGATTTTTCGAGCGTTTATCCATTGCTCGCAAAGGCTTATGAAGCTGAGGGCCGGCTTGATGAGGCGCAGGAGACGCTTGAAGCCGGCTTCAAAATAGATGAACATAATGATCAGTTGTATCTTCATGCCGGCAAGCTCTGCTTTAAACGGCAGCAGCCCGATGACGGCGAGCAATTTTTGCGGCAGGCGATCGCCTTAAACCCCGGAAACATCGAAGCGGTTCAGACGTTGGCTGCTTATTTAAAGCATAATGAGCAATTTGATGAACTGCTTGAGCTGGTGACGCATATTCGCTCATTTGGCGAAGAAGATACGATGTTTACATGGTATGAAGCAACAGCGCTGCGGGAGCTTGATCAGTACGAGGAGGCTGCCGTGCGCTATGCGGAGATTGAAGGATTTTATCAGGACGATCCCGACTTTCTTGAGGAGTACGCCGGCTTTTTGCTTGAGGATGGAAAGCGTCCTGAGGCGAAAGCCTATTATAAGAAGCTGCTGCAACTACAGCCTGAAAGAAGCGACATTGAAGAGCTGCTTGCAGATTTAGAATCCTTTTCGTAAAAACGGAAAGGATTTCACCTACTGTTGGCGAATAGGAACAGTATACATGTCATCGACAGGCATTTGCTTGAAGAATAAGGAGGGATAAAGGATGGACAGTATCGTTTCCGTTGTGGAAAAAAAGGAGTTTTTACGGGGATTCCTTCAGCAATTTGAATTGAAACGTCGAGAGTGTGCGTGGTTGCTTAACTATTTAATGAGCGACGACCAGATTATGGAACGCGTACATTTTGTGGAAAAAGCTGCCCATACGCCAAAGGCCCTGATTATTTCTACAAAAGGAGTTGACACGATCCCTTTTTCTTTTCATAAGCAGAAGCATATAACGACAGACGCGGAAAAAGCCTTTCACGATATTCGCCTAAACCAGACAGAGGATATTTACATCGAACTGCATTTTAGCGGGGCGAAGCAATACCCTCCTTTTTTATCCGTGTTAGAGGATAATCCCTATGTGCCGGAGAACCTGGAGCTGGCAGAAGCGTTTCAGCATGAAGCGGAAAAGCTGCTTGAACGCTCGATACGGAGCTTCAAGCGCAAGCAATTATTACAGGCGATCGACGAAGCGCTTGATAAAGGGGATGAGACGGAGTTTCGTCACCTTGTGCAAGAGCTGGAGCAATATCAAAAGTAAAGGAGCGATAGACTATCCGGCTGTCCTCCTTTACGCTTACAACAGGAGATGCAAGGAAGGAACGATTGTGATGAAATGGCAGACAAAAGAAATGGATACATACTTGCAGGCGAAGGAATATGTGGATACTGCCCTTATTCCGCTTGTGCCGATTTCCTGGAAGGATGACGTGAAATCAACTGTCGCGATGGGGGAATTTATTTCGATGATTACCCATGAAGTCGAGCGTCAGTTTCACGGAAGAGTGGTGCATTTTCCTTCCTTTACGTATTTGAAGGCAGAAGAGATGACAGCTCGCCTTGAGCGGCTCGAAAGCTGGATCACGGAATTAAAAGCGGGGGGCGTTACCCATTTTATTTTCTTAACCTCGGACGGGGAATGGAAGACGAGTGAAAGCGAGATTGAAGGACTGCTAACGTGGCTGCCGACGATTCCGTTAGAGCATCTTGAGGAAAGCTACAAAAGGGAAATCATCGCCGATCAGCTGAAGCAGCTCATTCCGATTTTGACGAAAAAATGGCAGGAAAGCTAGCTTTCCTGCTTTTTGTTCTGCTTGATGATTCGTAGCCCGATAAAAACATTCAGGCAAGCCAGAAGTATAAATAAGAGAAAGAACATTTCTCCGTAGGCGACGACTGCTCCAATCAGCCAAAGCATTGCCATAATAAAATAGACAAAGCTGATGAACGGAATTTTTTGCGACTTCAATCCGATCCCTCCTCAAGCGCTACTATAGCAGAGTTTGACCAAATGGGGAAGGGAGTCGTCAGGCAGGCGAGGTCCGTATGAAGTTTTTCTCAACCGGCCTTGGCTCAAACTGGGAAAGAAGATTTGTTAAAAAAGTGAAAAATGAGGAAGGATAAAAAGAGCTAGGGTTGATTGAAGCTTTGATGAAAATATGCCGAATTTGTGCCAATTCATGTATTATCTTGCACATTAAGTTCGGATGTATTATCATGGGTATGTCCTAGTATAATATGTGTTTATTATGTGCCCGAAAATGGGTTTACCTTATTGTGTAAGGGGGGAAAATGAGTGAGCGAAAAAGATCACAAAGTATCAAGACGTCAATTTTTAACGTACACACTAACGGGTGTTGGCGGTTTTATGGCTGCGGGAATGATTATGCCAATGGCTCGATTTGCACTTGATCCTGCTTTGAAAGCCGGAGCGGAGTCAGATAGTGTATATGTATGTGAAGTGTCGGAACTGACAGAAGAACCGCAAAAATTCCCTTTTAGCTTTGACCAGACTGATGCTTGGTACGAATCAGAAGTTACGCACGATGCGTACATTTATTTAAATGGGGATGAAGTGGTAGCACTTTCACCTGTATGTACCCATTTAGGCTGTACGGTGACTTACGGTCATGAAGAGAATCCGGATGGATTCCGCTGTCCGTGCCATTTCGGGATGTTTTCGAAAGAGGGGATTAACGTACCCGGCACACCGCCACAGCGTCCGCTGGATGTGTTTGAAGTGACGGTGGAGGATGGAAAAGTTTACTTAGGTCAAATCAATCAGCGAACATAAGGAGGGGCGTAATCGATGCTTCAAAAAATTTACGACTATGTTGATGAGCGTCTAGATATTACGCCTATGTGGCGCGATATTGCTGACCATGAAGTTCCTGAGCACGTTAACCCTGCTCATCATTTTTCTGCGTTTGTTTACTGTTTCGGGGGATTAACCTTCTTTGTCACAGTCATTCAAATTCTATCTGGGATGTTTTTGACGATGTACTATGTGCCAGATATTATTAACGCTTATCAATCAGTAGCATACTTACAACAGGAAGTTGCCTATGGGGTCATCGTTCGTGGGATGCACCACTGGGGAGCTAGTTTAGTTATTGTCATGATGTTTTTACACACATTGCGTGTATTCTTTACGGGATCGTATAAGAAGCCACGTGAATTAAACTGGGTAGTCGGTGTCCTTATTTTCTTCGTTATGCTTGGTTTAGGATTTACAGGTTACTTGCTACCATGGGATATGAAAGCTTATTTTGCGACAGTAGTAGGGCTTCAAATTGCGGAAAGTGTACCGATTATCGGTGGCTTCGCCAAAACATTACTTGCTGGGGGAGAAGTCATTGGAGCATCGACGCTTGCACGTTTCTTTGCGATTCACGTATTCTTCCTGCCGGCTGCATTGTTAGGTCTTTTAGCAGCTCACTTCTACATGATCCGTAAGCAAGGTATTTCCGGACCGTTGTAAGAGCCGGAAGACGCTCGGATTGAAGAGATAAGCCTGTTGACTAATAGAAAAGTTGAAAAGGAGGGAACGAGATGGAACGTGGTAAAGGGATGAAGTTTGTCGGTGACTCTCGTGTCAAGGCAAACAATCGCAAAGCGAATATTCCAAAAGACTACTCCGAATATCCAGGAAAAACAGAAGCGTTCTGGCCGAACTTCCTCTTGAAAGAGTGGATGGTTGGAGCTGTATTCCTAATGGGATACCTTCTTTTAACCGTTGCGCATCCAGCGCCGCTTGAGCGTATGGCTGATCCAACAGACTCTGGATATATTCCATTACCGGACTGGTACTTTTTATTTTTGTATCAGCTACTTAAATATTCATATGCTTCTGGTGACTATAATGTCGTCGGAACAGTTGTTATCCCGGGGCTTGCATTTGGTGCATTATTGCTTGCGCCATGGCTCGATACCGGGAAAGAGCGTCGTCCATTAAAGCGTCCGATTGCATCTGGAATGATGATGCTTGCGTTAATTGCGACGATTTACTTAACGTGGGAATCTGTCGATCAGCATGACTGGGAAGCTGCCGCTGAACAGGGGGCGATCCAGGAGGAAGCTGATATTGATATGGAAGCCCAAGGGTACGAAATTTACTCTTCACAACAGTCATGTATGGGCTGTCACGGGGACACAATGGCTGGTGGATCAGGCGGTCCGAACTTACTAGAGACGGAAAAGACGCCTGAAGAGGTTATCGAGACGATCGTTAACGGTCAAGGTGCAATGCCAGGAGGTATGTTTGAAGGTTCTGAAGAGGAGCTTCAAATCCTTGCTGAATACATTGCCGCCCACGGTCATCCTGAAGAATAACAGCTTCTGAAAAACGGGATGTTTTGAAAGGTTTGTCATATACCTTTTGAGACATCCCCTTTTCTGTCGGTCGATAGCGGATTACTCTACAAAGAAAAAAGGTAGGATTAAACAATGCTACATGCTCTTTTGCGCTTATTTGGAAAGAAACCGATGCTGATCATGCTGCTCTTGATCAATATTCCCGGAACGATTTATGGCTATATGTGGTACAGCTCCCAGCTGGCCCGGACGCCGGACCTTTTTCTCCCGTTCGTGCCGGACAGTCCGACAGCAAGTCTCTTTTTTGTGTTCGTGCTGATCGCTTTTTTGCTCGGACGCAATTGGCCGCTGATTGAAGCGCTTGCAGCTGTTACGTTGATTAAATATGGCATTTGGGCTGTCGTGATGAATGTCGCTGCCGGTTATGTTGGCGACCCGTTAAATTGGCGCCACTACATGCTGATTTTCTCTCATGCCGGGATGGCGTTGCAGGCTGTTTTATATGCGCCTTATTATCGGATCAAACCTTGGCACCTCGTTGTCGTCGCTGTCTGGACCGTACATAATGACATCATTGATTATGTATTTATGATGCACCCGACCGTTTCGTACGGACTGATGCCGTATGTGACGCAAATCGGTTACTTTACGTTCTGGCTCAGCATTTTCTCGCTTGTGACCGTTTACGGTTTAACGGTTCGCAAACAAGCTCTTCGTCTCGAAATTGAGCGCTAGGTCGCATTTTCGCCTTTTCTTGGTCTACTCTTGTCCCATTGTACATAGGATGAGAGTAGAAAAAGGGGGGACGGATGATGCGTCAACTAGTGCTTATTTTTTTAGCCGTTTGTTTGCTGATGAGTCCAGTGTATGCCGAGACGGATGAAGAGTCATCTCTACATAGATGGAAAGAATTAAACCATACCTCGGACCAGATCCTTCAGCTGGTCAAAGCGGAAAAGTATGAGGAAGCAAAGCAATTGCTGGACTATTTTTCACGCAACTTTTTAGAGGTTGATTTTCAGGCAGAAGGGATCACGATGAGCGCGCTACGGACGGTAACGCTGACGTTCGAGAAAGCGGAGGAAGCGGTGACGGCGGCTGATTTGCCGGTGGAAGAACGGATTTATGCCATCACCTCGTTTCGCCTGGCAGTTGATGCGCTAACGAGTGAGCACCACCCGCTCTGGCTGCAAACGGAACAATCGGTGATGCAGGCGTTGGCGAAAATGCGGGAAACGGTGGTCGCGCGGGATCAGCAGGCTTATCAGCATCGCCTCAATGAATTTCTCCGCCATTATCAAATGATCCGGCCGGCGTTGTTCATTCATTTAGAGCCGCCGCTTTTGCAACGGATTGAATCGCAAATCACCTTTCTCGAAAAACGGAGGGCAGAGTCGCTTGAGTCCGGCACATTGACTGCGCATTTGACGATGATGGAGGAAGAATGGCAGAAGCTCTATCAGCAGGTGAAGGAAGACAGCGCCGATCCGTCCTTATGGTGGGTGATGTTTACCATTGGCGGGATGATCGTGCTTTCGCTTTCCTATGTCGGCTGGAAAAAGTACCGGGCGGAAAAAAGCAAAGTGAGAATGAAGGAATAATGTGTCGGAATTGTGAAAACGCTTGTGCGGCAAGGAATTGAGAGGTGTTTTGTTTGACTTTCGACATGGCTGACTTTAGAATAATAATTAAATAAAAGACTACAGAGGTGACTGCAAAATATGGGGTTTTTGATTTACTTCATTCTGCTTCTGATCATTCCAATCTGGGCACAAATGAAAGTGAAGAGCGCCTATCGCAAATATTCGCAAGTCCCGGCATCTTCTGGAATGACCGGAGCACAGGTTGCTCGAAGAATTCTCGATGACAATGGCCTGTTTAATGTGAGAATCGAGGAAGTTCGCGGGCAATTGACCGATCACTATGATCCGCGCTCAAAGGTTGTTCGTTTATCAAGCGACAATTACCATGGCACCTCCGTCGCCGGAGCAGCTGTCGCGGCGCATGAGGTCGGCCATGCGATTCAGGACGCGGAAGACTACGCCTTTCTACGCTTCCGTCACGCGCTTGTCCCTGTAGCCGGTTTTGGTTCCAATGTTTCGTTCTTTTTAATTCTTGCAGGGATTTTATTCCAGGCTTCCGGTCTGCTTCTGCTTGGGATTGTTGCGATGGCAGCAGCGGTGCTCTTTCAAGTCGTTACCCTTCCTGTCGAGTTTAACGCGAGCAACCGCGCGATGGAGCAAATCGTCTCAGTCGGCGTGATTCGCAATGATGAAGAGCGTGAAACACGGAAGGTGCTGAATGCGGCTGCGCTCACCTATGTAGCCGGTGCGCTCGTTGCCTTGATGGAGCTTGTCCGCTTTATCCTGATGTATGTTGGGATGGGCAACGACGAATAAGCAGGAAGAAAATAAGCAGTTTGTTTGCGACTGGTCTGGAGAGGAGAAGTTGATTCCCCTCCAGGCTTTTTTTAGGGTAAGGCCACGTGCTACGGGCTTTAAAGGATAGTAATCGTTCCGCCTTGCACAAAGCGTAAACAGCGCTTGCCATTCAGGGGAGGTGCAAAAAGGAAACAACCTTTTTGCACCTCCCTTTTCAATGCTCGAGCGGCTGCTTGTTTTCGTCGAGAGTGAACCCTTCGCCGATGACATCCTGGACGTCGTTGACCGTAACGAAGGCGTGTGGGTCGATTTTTTCAACGAGTGTTTTCAGGCGGATTAATTCGTTGCGCCCGACGACGCAATACAGCACCTCCCGTTCACTGTTTGTGAAGCTTCCCTTTCCTTTCAACAGTGTGGCGCCGCGATCCATTTCCTTGGCGATCGCCTCGGCAATCGCCTTGCTGTGGTCGGAAATGATGAAAGAAGCCTTGGCGGAATAAGCGCCCTGCTGAATAAAGTCAATTACTTTCGCCGCAATAAAGACGGCGACGAGCGTATACATCGCCTCGCGGTAATTCAAATAAATGAGCGAGGATGTAATAACGGCCGCATCAAACATGAACATCGTTTTTCCCATGCTCCAGCCGAGATAGCGAAAGCCAAGCTTGGCGATAATATCGACCCCGCCAGTCGTTCCCCCGTACCGAAAGACAATCCCGAGGCCAACGCCGATAAAGACGCCGGCAAAAAGCGCGGCAAGTGTCATATCATCGCGCAGCGGAATATGAATCAGCTGAACGCGCTGAAACAGTTCGAGAAAAAGCGAAACGCTGAAGGTGCCGATCAAGGTGTAAATAAACGTCGTTCTCCCGAGTATTTTCCAGCCGATAAAAAAGAGAGGAATATTCAATAGCAAATTTGAAATCGCCGGATTAAATTGAAAGACAAAATAAAGAATGAGCGTGATTCCGGTAAATCCACCGTCGGCCAAATTATTTTCCATATTAAAATAAACGAGCCCAAAGGATAAAATCGCCGAACCGAGAATAATAAATAGACTGTTTTTCACTTTTTTGCGCATAGAATGAAGCGTGCCCCCTTTGAGGAATGAAATCATGCCAAAAGGAAAATATCCCCTATTATAGGGGCCACTGAAAAACTTCCTTTTTCGTAACACGAAGAAGAGTAATGGCTCCGCGCGTTGCGCGCCTTGCTTCGAGAAACCCATTCGTAGCAAGGCTTTCAAATTCAAGCAACGGCTACGCTCATTACGAAAAAGCCGTTGAAAAAGTGAAAATCGTACTTTTTCAGCAGCTTCTATTATAGTCAGTATCACATTTTTTTTGCAAATGAAACATTAAGATTTGTCAAAATCGTCCTGATTCGCTAACATGAATGAGTAGGAATGTGAGGTGACGACAGCATTGAAGCAAAAAACGATGGAGGACATGCAAAAACAAGTTGATGATTATATTGGCCAATTTAAAGAAGGCTATTTCAGCCCGCTCGCTTTACTAGCAAGAATGAGTGAAGAGGTTGGCGAACTGGCGCGAGAAGTGAATCATGTTTATGGGGAAAAACCAAAAAAATCAACAGAAGAAAAGCGTTCCATGGAAGAGGAAATGGGGGACGTCTTATTTGTTCTAATCTGTTTTGCAAATTCATTACATATTGATTTAGAAGAGGCATTTGACCGCGTCATGAATAAGTTTGAGACTCGTGATCATGACCGTTGGACAAGAATAGAAGAAGAAGGTGTCAAAGATGAGTAATGTAAAGATTGTCATTGCCGGCCCACGCGGGAATATGGGAAAAGAAGCGGTGAAAATGGTTGAGGCGACAGACAGCTTTGAGCTGGTCGCTGTCGTTGATTCGAAGCATGATCAAATGCGGCTATCGGAAATTGGTGAATTCGCGGGAGTAGATGTGCCTGTTTATACCGATATGGAGCAGTGCTTTAGTGAACACGAACCGGATGTGCTGATTGATTTAACCGCGCCGGCTTTCGGGCGCAAGCATATGGAGCTCGCATTCGCCCATGGCGTACGCCCGGTCGTCGGGACGACCGGCTTCACGGAAAGCGATATTACGAGCTTGCGGGCGATTGCCGAAGAAAAACAGCTTGGGGCGATTATTGCGCCGAATTTTGCGATCGGGGCGATTTTAATGATGAAGTTCGCCAAAATGGCTGCCTATTATTTACCGGATGTCGAGATTATTGAGCGTCATCATGATCGCAAGCTTGATGCGCCTTCCGGAACGGCTGTCAAAACGGCTGAGCTGATCAAGGAAGTTCGCCGGCAGAAGCAGCAGGGGCATCCTGAAGAGCATGAGGATCTCGCCGGCGCGCGCGGCGCCGATTATGACGGCATGAAAATACACAGCGTGCGACTACCGGGTCTTGTCGCCCATCAGGAGGTTATTTTCGGAGGCGAAGGCCAGACGTTGACGATCCGCCACGATTCACTGAACCGGGCCTCCTTTATGCCGGGAGTAAAGCTGGCGGTTGAGACCGTGCTCCAGCTTGATACGCTTGTCTACGGATTAGAACATATTATTGAATAGAGGGAGAGAGATGCTTATGAGAATCGCGCTCATTGCTCATGATAAAAAGAAAGAGGAAATGGTCCAGTTTGCCACTGCTTACCAGGCTGTACTGGCAAAGCATGAGTTATATGGAACCGGAACGACGGGGACGCGGATTATGGAAGCGACCGACCTGAAAGTGATCCGCTTTAAATCAGGCCCGCTTGGAGGAGATCAGCAAATTGGAGCGCTTGTGGCGGAAAACAAATTCGACTTGATTTTATTTTTTCGCGACCCGCTTACTGCCCAGCCGCATGAGCCTGATGTCTCGGCTTTAATCCGGCTTTGTGACGTGAGACAGGTACCTTTGGCGACAAATCTTGGAACGGCTGAAATTTTGATTAAAGGACTGGAGCGGGGCGATTTCGCCTGGCGTGAACAGGATAGCGATGATGAGTCAGGCAACGCTTGATCTTCTCGCCTTCGGTGCTCATCCCGACGATGTTGAAATTGGCATGGGAGCGACCTTGGCGAAATACGCCGCCGCCGGCTACCGCGTCGGCATATGTAATTTGACGAAGGCCGAGCTTTCCTCAAATGGAACGGTCGAGCTGCGGCAGCGCGAGGCAGAGCATGCCGCCGACATTCTCGGGGTGAGCGAGCGCATTCAATTAAGCTTTGCGGATCGTGGCTTGAAGGCGGCCGGCTATGAGCAGCTTCAGGAGCTTGTTTCCGTCATTCGCCGCTTGCGGCCAAGACTGATCTTTTCGCCGTATGCGGTCGATCGCCACCCTGACCACGGCGCCTGTACCGAGCTGGTGAAAGAAGCGGCTTTTAATGCCGGGATTCTCCGCTATCGCTGCAAGGAGAACTTGCCGGCCTTTCGTCCAGAGGCTCATTATTATTATTTTATTAACGGCTATGAGCATCCTGATTTTGTTCAGGACACGACTCCGTTTATCGAGACAAAAATACAGGCACTGTCCGCCTATAAAAGCCAGTTTACATACAGCGGGGAAACGGTAGCGACCCCGCTTACAGACGGCTACATCACAGCGGTTGAGGCGCGTGACCGTCTTTTCGGCAAGGAAGCGGGCGTCCCTTTTGCCGAAGGGTTCATGAGTGAGCGGCCGCTGCTGCTTGGGGATTTGTTGGCTGGAAAGGAACAGAGGCATGAAGCTGAAAATCGGGATTAGCTGTTATCCGACGGTAGGCGGCTCAGGCGTGATTGCGACTGAGCTTGGAAAGCTTTTGGCGGAACGTGGACATGAGGTGCATTTTATTACGTCAAGCATGCCGTTTCGTCTTGACCGCGTCTATCCGAACATTTTCTATCATGAGGTGGAAGTCAATCAGTATTCTGTTTTTCAATACCCGCCTTATGATTTGACGCTGGCCAGTAAAATGGCTGAAGTCGCCAAGCGTCAGAAGCTTGATTTAATCCACGTTCATTATGCCGTGCCCCACGCGATATGCGCGATATTGGCAAAGCAAATGGCCGGCTATGATTTGAAAATTATGACGACGCTCCACGGGACGGATATTACCGTGCTCGGCTATGACCCGTCGCTGAAGGATATTATTCGCTTTGGCATTGAGCAGTCTGATATGGTAACAGCTGTTTCACATGATTTAGTGAAACAGACGTGCGAACTGATTCAGACGGATAAACCGATTGAAACGGTCTATAATTTCATTGATGAACGGGTTTATACAAAGCTGGAGGTCGAGGAGCTAAAACGACATTACGATATCGCCGCAGATGAACGGGTGCTGATTCATATTTCGAATTTCCGGCCGGTTAAGCGTGTTCCGGATGTTGTCCGCAGCTTTGCTGAAATCGCCAGGCACGTGAAATCGAAATTATTATTGATCGGCAATGGGCCTGATTTGCAGGTGGCAAGAGATCTTGTTAAATCGCTTCAGCTTGAAGATCAGGTGCTGCTGCTCGGGAATCAAAAGCATATTGCAGAATTGCTATCGATGAGTGACTTAATGCTGCTGCTCAGTGAAAAGGAAAGCTTCGGCCTGGTCGCACTTGAGGCGATGGCCTGTGGTGTGCCTGTAATCGGGACGAATACAGGAGGCATTCCTGAAGTGGTGGTTGACGGGGAAACCGGCTATTTATGCGAGGTCGGCGATATTGAATGTGTGGCCCACCGCGCTCTGACTTTGCTCGAGGACGAGGAACGCTATCAGGCGTTTTCAAAAAAAGCAATGGAACGCGTCGCCGCGACATTCCATTCACAGCTTATTGTGTCCCGTTATGAGCAGCTTTATCAGCAAATGCTTTAGAATACGGCATGAAGGAAAAGAGGAAATAAGATGCAAAGCGCGTGGAAGGAAGCCTTACATCTCATTCAAATAGTAGAACGGCATGGCTATCAGGCTTACATTGTCGGCGGGGCGGTTCGTGATTGGCTGCTTGCCAAGAATAGTGCCGATATCGACATTGTGACCTCTGCCAGACCCGAAGAGCTTGGGCGGGTTTTTTCGAAAACCTTTCAGATGAACACCGCTCATCAGACGGTCATCGTCCGTTCGAATGGTCACTTGTTTGAAGTGACGACGCTGCGCGGCGCTACGATTGAAGATGACCTCTGTTGCCGAGATCTGACGATTAACAGCATCGCGCTGACGGCCGATGAAACGGTGCTTGACCCGGCTGGCGGGCGCGAGGACCTCAAGCTTGGCCGGCTGCGCTCGATCGATCCGGAAAGCCGGATGACGGAGGATCCATTGCGGATGCTGCGCGTTTATCGGTTTGCGAGTCAGCTCGGCTTCGCGATTGACGAGGAGCTGCAGAAGGTTATTCATTGCAATAAGGAACGAATCCGCGAGACGGCTGTTGAACGGATCACGAAAGAATGGCTCAAGCTGTTAAAGGGGCCAGCGCGTACGGCCGCGCTGGCCGAGCTTCGGCAATCCGGGCTTCACCACGCGCTGGCCGGCCTGGCGGTAACAGACGATCAGCTTGAGGCGCTCGCTAAGCTGCCGGGCTTTGAAGAAGAGGCGAGCGAGGAGCTCGTCTGGACCGCTTTTTTTCTCTGTCGGGGAGAGACCGAGGTCAATCTTGGCAGCCTGGCGCTCTCTAAAGCATCCGCGCGGGCGATTCGGAAGCGGCTGTCTTATTTTCAGCTGCGTCGGGAGGCAGCCTGGTCGGCGTATGAGCTGTACCGCGCCTCGCTCGAAGTGGCGCGCGATGTGGAACGATTGCGGAGCTGGTTCGGCTATTCGCATGAAACAGACGAGACGCTGCAGGCGATCTGGGACGGGCTCGTCTTGAAGCAGAAGAGCGACCTGGCGATCAGCGGGCATGATTTGTTACAGAAAGGAAGAAAGCCGGGACCATGGCTTAAGGAGGAACTGGAATGGGCCGAACGGGCTGTCCTTTCCGGCCGTTTGCCAAATGACCACCGGCAGATTATTGCAGCGCTTGAGGAAAGGAGGGAGACCGAATGAAAGAGGCATTGCTGAAGATGTTTGCCGAGCATGAAGGCCAATTTTTATCAGGCGAAAAGATCAGTCAGCAGCTCGGCTGCTCGCGTACGGCGATTTGGAAGCATATTGATGAACTGCGGAAAAACGGCTATCAGCTTGAATCAGCGCCGCGCAAAGGCTACCGGCTTGTTTCCAAGCCGGATGAGATTCAGCCGCATGAAGTGAAGGTCAGCTTGCAAACGAAGTGGCTCGGTCACGAGCAAACGTACTATGAAGCCGTATCGTCGACGCAATCAGTCGCCCACCGCCTTGCCCAGGAAGGCGCAGTGGAAGGCCACCTCGTTGTTGCCAATGAGCAGACCGCCGGAAAAGGCCGGCTCGGACGGAAGTGGTATTCCCGCGCCGGTTCAACGATTTCAATGAGCCTGATCCTGCGCCCCGAGCTTCCACCGCAGCGGACGCCGCAGCTGACCTTGCTCGCTGCTGTGGCTGTCGTCCGGGCGATCAAACAGGAAACCGGAATCGACTGTTCGATCAAATGGCCGAATGATATTTTGATCAATGGCAAAAAGCTTGTTGGCATATTGACGGAAATGCAATCCGAACCGGACGTTGTCCATTCCGTCATTATCGGCATCGGCATCAATGTCAACCAAACGCCCGATGAATTTGCCGATGACATTGAAACGGTGGCAACGTCACTGGCAATCGAAAAAGGAGCGAGCATCAAGCGGGCACCGTTAATCGCGGCAATTCTTAATCAATTTGAAGTGCTGTACGAGCTCTATATCAGCTCGGGCTTTTCGGCGATCCGTTCTCTTTGGGAGGCGCATTCGATCAGCATCGGAACGCATCTTTATGCACGGACGACGAAGGAAGTCATTTATGGCTATGCGCAAGGGATTACCGACGAAGGAGCCCTCTTATTAAAAGATGAAGCAGGCAAAACGCATCAGATCTATTCAGCTGATATCGAAATTGCTTCCCACCCGACGTAACTTTCTGTTATACTTTTGATGAAATGGGCAGTATCGTTACGAACTGCACCAACACATAAAGGCTAATCGGATAGATGATCTGCCTTGATCCATGTTGGACTAGGACAGAGGGATTCAGCTAGCTTCAGATTGCAATTTCGCCGTGGCGGAATGGCTTCTTTCACATGAGCATCCTTCTTCCGTATTGTGAAGCGGGATTTTTTTGTGCGGTCTGGCTGAAGCTCTCCTTTTAAAAAAAAGGAGGAAAACGAATGAAGACAACTGCTGGGTTGAGAAAAATGAAGGAAAACAAGGAAAAAATTACGATGATGACCGCTTATGATGCGCCATCGGCAAAGCTCGTCGAACAGGCTGGAATGGATATGATTCTTGTCGGCGATTCGCTTGGCATGGTCGTGCTCGGCTACGATTCGACGATTCCGGTCACAACCGAAGACATGCTGCTGCATGCCAGAGCGGTGAGACGGGGGGCAAGGGATACATTTATCGTCGTTGACTTTCCTTTTTTATCGTACCAAACGGATCGGACGGAAGCATTTCGCTATGCGCAAAGAGTGATGCAGGAAACAGGCGCCAATGCCGTCAAGCTTGAAGGGGCAGGGGAAGTTGTGATTCAGCTCGTCGAACAGCTTACCGCAGCTGGCGTGCCGGTGATGGGTCACTTAGGCTTGACGCCGCAATCGGTTGAGGTGCTCGGTGGCTACCGCGTCCAGGGAAAGAGCCGGGAAGCCGCGGAACAATTACTGGCCGACGCCAAAGCGCTTGAAGCGGCCGGCGCGTTCGCCCTTGTTGTCGAATGTGTACCGGAGCCGGTCGGCGCCCTGCTTAGTAAAACGTGTCAAGTGCCGATCATTGGCATTGGCGCCGGTGTACACACGGACGGCCAGGTGCTCGTCTATCATGATGTGCTTGGCTATGGCGATGTTCACGTTCCTAAATTCGTCAAGCGTTATGCGACGCTTTCACCAGTGATTGAAGATGCGTTGAAAATGTATGTCCATGAAGTGAAGGAAGGAATTTTCCCGGGGGAAGAACACCGGTTTGCGATGAAAGAAGAAGAGCTTGCTGCTCTTTATGGAGGAAGCAAGTGATGAAAATTGTCAAAACGGTTTCCGCTATCCGTGAGGAAGTACGGAAAATAAAAGCAGAAGGCCGCTCGATCGGCTTAGTCCCGACGATGGGCTTTTTACACGAAGGTCATCTCAGCTTGATTGAAGCGGCGCGGGCGAAGCACGATGTTGTAATGGTGAGCATTTTTGTCAATCCATTGCAATTTGGGCCGAATGAAGATTTTGAACGTTATCCGCGCGACCTGGATCGAGATGAACGGCTGGCGCGAAACAGCGGTGTGGATATTTTGTTCTGCCCGGGAGTGGAAGAAATGTACCCCGGCGAAACGGCGATGACGATCCATGTGACAAAGGGGATCGACGTGTTATGCGGAGCCAGCCGCCCGGGCCACTTTGACGGCGTCGCGACTGTCGTGATGAAGCTGTTTCAGCTGACTGCGCCGGATGAAGCCTTTTTTGGCCAGAAGGATGCGCAGCAGGTAGCGATTATCACAAATATGGTCGAGACATTTAATGTTCCTGTTGGCATTGTCAGCTGTCCGACTGTGCGCGAAGAGGACGGACTCGCCAAAAGCTCGCGCAATGTCTACCTAACAGAAGAAGAGCGGCAGGAAGCGCCATTTTTGTATCAAGCGCTGCAGAAAACGGCTGAACGGGCCCAAGCGGGTGAACGCAGCCGTGAACAGCTGCTTCAGTTTTTAACCCGACAGCTTGAGGGTGGAAGTGGGACAATTGATTATGTCGACGTGTTAACCTACCCTGCGCTTGAACAGCAGGAAAAGCTTGCAGGACGAATCATTTTCGCTGTTGCGTATCACTATACACATGCTCGATTAATTGATAATATTATCATCGAGCTTGAGGGAGAGGAGGCTTAGCATGTTTCGGACCATGATGAAGGCAAAAATTCACCGCGCCCGCGTGACGGAGTCAAATCTTAACTACGTTGGCAGCATTACGATTGATGAAGATATAATGGATGCGGTTGATATACTGGAAAATGAAAAGGTGCAAATTGTCAATAACAACAATGGCGCGCGCTTTGAAACGTATGTTATTAAGGGAGAAAGAGGAAGCGGCGTTCTCTGTCTGAACGGCGCGGCTGCCCGTCTCGTTCAGGAAGGCGATGTCGTGATCGTGATCTCCTATGCGCTTGTACCTGAAGAAAAAGTGAAATCGCACACGCCGCGGGTAGCCATTATGGATGAAAACAATCAGATTGTCGAAATGTTACGTTCGGAGCCAGCTTCTACCGTGCTCTAATCCGCATATTCCCCTCTGTTTCGATGAACACTTTGAGTAAAAAGCCATCGAGAGGAGGGGTTTTTTGATGGATTGGTTCACGTCGTGGCATTCTCTCTATCAACAAACAGAAAAGAAATGGGCATTGTTAAGCCCGAATGAGCAAAAGAAACAGCTGACATACTTGGAGGAGACGGCCGGGACATTGCTCGATGAATGGACGCAAATGGATGAACTCGTCCAGAAGCTTCGTGCGGAAGGGACAGAGCAAAGCGACCTCCCGCAATACCGCTCGACCGGCACGGTGTATTATCAGCTTGAGATGTTTGCGAAAGCGGCCGATACTTTGCAATCAGAGCAGGCAAGCGGGGATGAGGATGATTTACGCCTGCTCTACACCGGCTTTGCTTTCCTGTTTGCCGACAATGAACAAAAAGCGCTGGAGTTGTTTCTTTATCTCGTTCAGGCTGCCCGGAAAAAAGTTTTTCATCATTTTGCCTATGTCGGTTTAGGCTGTATTCACGCCCGCCGCCAATGCTTTGAGGAAGCGACCGTCTGTTTTGAGCGGGCAAATCAGCTTATCACGACGGCGGATGTCGTGTATAATTTAGGCGTGTGTTATTACGTTCAAGAAGCGTTCCACCTAGCTGAATCCTATTTTCTCGATTATATCGAGCAGGTGAGTGAGGATGAAGAAGCTTACTTCTTTCTTGGCTGTTGCCAATGGCTGAAAGGGGATAAGGAGGCGGCCTGGGTTTCCTGGCTGACGAGCATTCACGTCGCTGAATCAACGACTTCTCTGCTCGCTTTGGCCCATGTGTGCGAATGGCATGGCTACCATCAAACAGCTGTCCACTGCTATAAGCGGATTCAGGAAAGCGAAGGGCTGGAGCAGAAGGTGCTCCATGGACTGGCCTGGAATTATGCCTTGGCGGGAGAAGGAAAAAAAGCGATGGTGACGTTCCGAAAAGCATTGCAATTCGACCCATTCAATTCACATATTCGTTCCTCGATCAGCTGGCTTGACGAGCATTGGCCCGAGGAAGAATGGCGTTCGCTGCTTGGGGCGGGAAAGAACGGCTTGATTAATTGAGGTGCAATCCATGATAGAACAAGAAAGATATGTGGTCGTCGATATAGAAACAACCGGCCACTCTGCTAAAAAAGGAGACCGGATCATCCAAATCGGGGCGGTTGTGATTGAGCAGGGAGAGATCGTTGAGACGTTTTCTTCGTTTGTTAATCCAGGTCTTCCGGTTCCGCCATTTATTGAAGACTTAACAGGGATTTCCGATGAGCTGGTCGAACAGGCACCTTCTTTTCACTCGCTTGTCCCTGAGATTTTACGCTTGCTGAAAAACAGTGCGTTTGTCGCTCACAATGTTGATTTTGACCGTTCCTTTTTAGCTGAGCAGCTTGAGCTGGAGGGCTATATGTTTCCTCCGGTTCCGCTGTTTGACACGGTGGAGCTGGCCCGGATGCTGTTGCCGAAACAGGAGGGCTATAAGCTGAATCAGCTTGCCGATCAGCTCGGCTTCGATCATGAGCGGCCGCATCAAGCCGACAGCGATGCCGAAGTGACGGCGACCTTATTTTTAACGTTATTACATAAACTAAAGCAACTCCCGCTCTTGACGCTGCAGCAGCTTCAGCCGTTTGCCAAACGGTTAAAGAGCGATTTAGAGCCGCTGCTCGCCCATTATATTACTGAAAAGCTTCGTCAAGGGGGCGAGGACGAGCGACAATATGATTGTTACCGCCAGCTTGCTTTAAAAAGGATGCCAGAGGAAGAAACGGAGCCGGTACAGCCGGCGGCAACTGACGCGCTGTCGTTTCCTGATTTTTTCTCGACTTTCATGGACGGGAAAATGAAGGAAGCCTTTCTTCATTACGAACTGCGTCCGGGCCAGCGTCAGATGATGCGGGAGGTTGACGAGGCATTTGAACAATGCCAGCATCTGCTCGTTGAAGCGGGGACCGGAACGGGCAAGTCGCTCGCTTATCTTCTGCCCGCTGCTTATTACGCCCATTCAACAGGAAACCCTGTCGTCATAAGCACGCAAACGATTCCGTTACAGGAGCAGCTGCTTGAGCGCGACTTGCCGCTCATTCGCCAGCTTCTGCCTTTTCCGGTAAAAGCGGCTTTGCTCAAAGGAAGAAGCCATTATTTATGCTTGCGCAAGTTTGAGCAATCATTACAGTCGATTGAAACGGACAGCTATGATGTCATTTTAACGAAGGCGCTGCTGTTGATCTGGCTGACGGAAACAGAGAATGGCGATGTCGAGGAATTAAATCTGCCATCCGGCGGAAAAGGATTCTGGTATGAAGTGGAAAGTGATGCTGCCTCTGATTTAGGAAGATTCAGTCCGTGGTTTTCGCGCTGCTTTTACCACCGGGCGCGGAGACGGGCGCAGGAGGCCGATCTGATCATTACGAATCACGCCCTGCTCTGCACCGATTTAACGAATGAGCAACGGATTTTACCGTCCTATAGTCATGCTGTCATTGATGAGGCCCATCATTTTGAAGAAACAGCGAGCGACTATTTAGGAAACAGCGCTGATTATGTCACCTTTTCCTATTTGTTTCAGCGCCTCGGCGTACAGCAGGAGACAGGGATGCTGGAAACGCTTTTTGAGCTGATTGGCAAGCATCAGCTCCCGCTTCGCCAGACGAGAAAGGAAGCTGAGGACGTCCTGCTTACCGCCAAAGAAGAGGTCGATGACCTGTTTCGGATGATTCATCAATTTGTGATGCACACCCGGCAGAAAAGCTCGACCGATATCGGCCGGATTCGGTACCGCTACGCAAGCTACGAAGAGGAAGGGGCGACGTGGCAGGCGATTCTCGAATGTATGATGCGCGTTCATATGATGATGAAGGATGGAATCAACTTTTGCCGCAATCTGTCTCAGCTTTTTCAGGAAAAGCAGGAGGCGCTTTCCTATCCGGAGCGAGGCTTGATCGCTGATTTTGAGCGGATCGTTGAAGCGTTGTACGAGCAGGAGCAAAATTTGTATGAGCTGCTGCTCGAATATGATCCGAATGTCGTTTACTGGATTGAGGTTGAGCCAAGGGGAGCGCGTAATGCGACCTTTTTATACAGCAAGCCCGTCGATGTCGCTGAGCTGTTAGCCGATCATTTTTTCGCCAAAAAGAAAAGCGTCATTTTAACCTCGGCGACATTATCGGTCAATGGTGTTTTTTCCTATCAGGAGAAACGGCTCGGCCTAACTGATTTCGGCGTAAGACAATGTGTCATACCGTCGCCGTTTTCCTATGAAGAGCAGGCCCGCTTGCTGCTACCGTCCGATTTGCCTTCGATAAAGGACGTATCCGAAGAGGAATTCGCGGAAGAGGTGGCGGTGAAGCTTTGGCGGATCGCTGAAGTTTCAAGCGGGAAAATGCTCGTCCTCTTCACCTCTTATGAGATGCTGAAGCGCGTTTATCAGCATGTGAAGGATTTCAATCAGTTTGGTCATTTGCAACTGATCGGCCAGGGAGTGACGAGCGGCAGCCGGGCAAAGCTAATGAAAATGTTTAAACAGAGTAGCCAGGCGATCTTATTTGGGACGAGCAGTTTCTGGGAAGGGATCGACTTGCCGGGTGAGCAGCTTCATACGCTCGTGATTGTCCGCCTGCCGTTTTCACCACCGGATCAGCCGCTGCAGCAGGCCCAATTTGAAAAGGCAAAAGAGGAAGGCTTGAATCCGTTTATGGACATTTCGCTCCCGCAGGCGATCATCCGCTTTAAGCAAGGCTTCGGCCGCTTAATCCGGACGCAGTCTGACCGCGGCTGTGTGTTCGTCCTCGACCGGCGGATTTCCACAACGCGCTACGGAAAACAATTTATCCGCTCATTGCCAGAGGTCCCTGTTCATGAAGGAAAGCTTGAGCATTTATTAGAGCAATTTGCTGATTTTCTCTGAACGGACGGAGTATCCAACGGGAGACAACGGACCACACTAAGGGAGAGACGAGTAGTAACTCGAAGAAGAGTAATGGCTCGCGCATTGCGCGCCTTGCTTCGAGAAACCCACTCGCAGCTTTAACGGGAGGACGATATTCATGGACATGAAACGGATACTTGGCGGTCTGCTCTTCGCCTTTGTTCTTGCTTTCTTTGGCGGAGAACAAGGCTTGGCGCTTACAGAAGACGGAACGGAGGCGGATCAGGCCGGACTCGTGTTTTTTGACCTGCCGAACGGGGAGGCGACTTATCTCAGGCTGCCCTCACAAACCTCCTATTTAATTGGCACGGGCGCGGAAGATTCGTGGACCGAGTTAAAGCGCAGGCTGAAGAGGCTGCAAATTCAGACAATAGATGTTCTCATTTTGCCACGTTTTGATAAAGAATACAGCGCCAATGCTGAGCGGCTTTTCGAGCAGTTTGAGGTGAAAAAGCTCGTCGTTCCACAGGCCGGTCTGACACTGGCGGAAGCGCAATTTGCTGAAGGTGCTAAGCCGGAACTGATCGGCTGGGATCATGAGGCTACGTACATGATCGAAGACCAGGTTCAGCTTCAAACGTTGCCGACCGACCACGCTCTCCTTCCGTCGCTCTCCTTTGTCGTGTCTTTTTTCGACCGGCATCATTTTTTGTTTGCCGCGGAATCGAGCGAAAGCATTGAAGAAGCCTGGCTTGAAAGAAGCCTGCCGGCGATGACCGGGCTGAAGGTGGCTGAGTTCGGCGTCGGGGTGGAAACGACTGAACCGTTTTTAGATGCGATTGATCCCCAGGTGGCGATTGTTTTTTCAAAAAAGAACACGATTCCGAACGGCCAGCTGCTTGAACGCCTGCAGGAAACGTGGATCGATACGTACCAAACGAGACAAAATGGATCTGTTATAATAAAATTAAATGAAGATGATTATCAGCTAGTGACGGCCCATTTTTAAATAAGCTGGCTACGGAAAAAGAAGGGCCGAAAAAGGAAGGATGAAAGCATGCTATTACTAAAGGATGCGGCGATCGTCACGATGGATAAGGAGAATCCTTTTATCGACAACGGCTTTCTCGTCATCGCGGATGGGAAGCTGATTGAGGTCGGCAGCGGCTCGCCATCAGAAAAGCAGGAGTCGGATGCCGCAGAGGTGATTTCAGTCAAGGGAAAATGGCTGATGCCTGGTTTGATCAACACTCACGGCCATATCGGCATGACCTTGCTTCGCGGTCATTCAGATGATTTGCCGCTGCACCGCTGGCTGGAAGAGAAAATGTGGCCGTTTGAAGGAAAGCAGGACGAGGAGGCGGTCCATGCCGGTCGGGCGCTGGCGCTTGCCGAAATGATCAAATCCGGAACGACGACTTTTTTGGAAATGTATCATTTATATATGGATCAGTGCGCCGAAGCCGTAGAAGAGGCGGGGATGAGAGCGACGTTAATGCGCTCGATGATCGGGCTCTGCTCTAAGGAAGAACAGGAGGCGAAGCTGGGGGAAGCGGTTCGCTTTGCCAAGCAGTGGCATGAGAGGGCTGACGGCCGAATTCGGACGATGCTTGCCCCTCATGCTCCATATACATGTCCGCCGGCTTTTATTGAACGAATTGTCGAAGAAGCGGTCCAGTTGCAGTTGCCGGTTCATATGCATCTTGCTGAAACAAAAAAAGAAGTGGCTGACCATTTGGAGCAATATGGCTGCCATCCGCTTGACCATTTGGATCAGCTGGGCGTGCTTGACGCTGTCCCATGGCTCTTCGCGCACGGTGTCCATCTTGCTGAGGTGCAGCTGGAACGACTCGCCCGGACAGAGGCAACGATCAGCTACAACCCGAAAAGCAATTTAAAGCTTGGCTCCGGCATCGCACCGGTTAAGGAGATGCTTGAGCGCGGGATTCGCGTCTCGTTTGGCACCGACAGCGTCGCGGCGAATAATACACTTGATCTGTTTGAGGAGTTGAGAATCGGGAATTTGCTGCAAAAAGGAAGTTATCAGGACGCAACGGCACTTTCAGCTGGGACGACGCTTGAACTGGCGACGATAAACGGGGCTGAAGCTTTGCAATTTCCGGAGCTCGGCAAGCTGAAAGCAGGCTATCAGGCCGATTTTATTTTACTTGATGGAGAGCAGCTGCACGTCCAGCCGGCTGCGCATGTACTTTCCCATCTCGTTTACGCCGTAAAGGCAGCTGATATCACCGATGTTTTTGTTCAAGGAAAGGCGCTGATGAGAAATCGCTCGCTCCTGACGTTAGATGAGGAAAAAATCCGTTATCAGGCGAACCGCCAATATAAGAAAGTTTGCTCGCTTATGTAAGTGCTCTGTACGGTGGGCATGTACAGAGCGACAAAAGAGGTGTGAGTAGGAAATTATAGTTACGTTTCATCATGCTGTTGACGATCTGGTTGAAAAAAAGAAGGGAATAGCGTCTGATGGAGCGTGACGGGAATGGCCCGATACCAGGTCGCTCCCTCCCGGCTTACTAATGCGACCGTTTCTTTATCGCGCTGAAAAGCCTCAGCGATTGTCGTTTTTGACACGACATAAGCCCCCTTTCCGGCTTATGTATAGTATCACCAGCTGGCCGCCGGCTATGTTTAGAAAAACTTGCCGCACATTTGGCAGAGGAACGGAGGAATAAAAGTGGGACAGAAAATGGAAGTGTTATCAACAGTTAGAGTGCAAAAGGCTGCTGACCTCTATAAAATTGTTGATTCGCTTAATCGCACATTGAAAGAGAAAGACCTGATGTTTGGTCTGGCGCTTGATGAGAAAGATGAGGAGAAAATGGTTTTTACCATTTACAGAACATAAGAATGAAAAAATGGATTGTTAGCGGGATTATCGTGTTGTTTCTTGTTGTGTGCGGTGCTGTGGCATACAGCTATAACAGCATTCGCACTCCTTTAGACGAGCAATATGCGCGGGCAGAGGCTTATGCGATCAATGAAGCTGGACTACATACGATTACAGATATTACTTATTATCATGGGACAAATACGTATTATGTTGTAACCGGGAGTGATACGGAGCAGGAGCAGATTATCTGGATTCCCGATGACTTTCAGTCTCATCACATGGAAGCAGCGGCTGATGGCATCACAAAACAGCAAGCGCTCGAAATAGCGGCCAGTCAAGTCGATATCGATCACGTGCAGGCGATACGCTTAGGCTTTGAGCGGCAGCTGCCGGTGTATGAAGTAACCTACATTAATTCGGAAGGGAATCAAGCTTATTATTACATGACATTTGCTGACGGGACCTTTATGAAACGCTATCAGCTCAGAGTCGGATAGTCAGTTGGAAAATAGTTCTGTCTATTCTGAATTGACACTTGATTGTTGACAGCGGACACTCTATAGTGGATATAGTACATAAACTGGAGGGACAATTGTCATGAAATTAGCAAAGCGAGTATCGACGTTAACCCCGTCTTCCACTTTAGCGATTACCGCGAAAGCGAAGGAGTTGCGGGAGCAGGGCCATGATGTGATTGGACTTGGAGCCGGCGAGCCGGATTTTAATACACCGGCTTATATTATTCAGGCAGCGATTCGTTCGATGGAAGAAGGTCATACGAAATATACACCTTCCGGCGGGCTGCCGAAGCTAAAGGAAGCGATTATCGGCAAATTCCAGCGCGATCAACAGCTAAGCTATTCAGCGGCTGAAATTATCGTCGGTTCTGGAGCGAAGCATATTTTGTATACGTTATTTCAGGCAATCCTTGACGAAGGCGATGAAGTGATCATACCTTCTCCTTACTGGGTGAGCTATCCGGAACAGGTTAAACTGGCAAACGGCACGCCTTTGTTTATTGAAGGAAAAGAGGAAAACGGCTTTAAAGTAACGGCTGACCAGCTGGAAAAGGCGATTACACCTCAGACGAAGGCATTTATTTTGAATTCGCCAAGCAATCCGACTGGGGCGATGTATGCAGAAGAAGAGCTCCGCCAGCTTGGAGACGTCTGCCTCAAGCACGATGTGTTAATCATTTCTGATGAAATTTATGAAAAGCTTGTTTACGATGGGGCGACTCATACGTCGGTTGCCCAGCTGTCTCCCGAGTTGAAAGAGCAGACAATTGTCGTAAATGGCGTATCGAAATCGCATTCGATGACGGGCTGGAGAATCGGCTATGCGGCCGGTAATGCAACGATTATTAAAGCGATGACCAACCTCGCCAGCCACAGCACGTCCAACCCGACAACGAACGCTCAATACGGAACGATTGCCGCTTATACGGAGGACGACGGTTCGGTCGAGACGATGCGTCAAGCTTTTGAGCAACGTTTAAACGGGATTTACGAACGGCTTATCACCATTCCAGGGATCACATGTGTCAAACCGCAGGGCGCTTTTTATTTATTCCCGAATGTCAGGGAAGCGGCAGAATTAAATGGGTTCGCCGATGTGGACAGCTGGGTTGAAGCATTGTTGGAGGAAGAGAAGGTCGCGCTCGTTCCAGGCTCCGGCTTCGGGGCGCCGAACAATGTGCGCTTGTCCTATGCGACCTCCTTTGAAGCACTGGAAGAAGCATTGACGCGGATCGAGCGGTTTGTGAAAGCGAAAGCAAGAGCGTAAGAGGGATGCTCAAGAGTCAATAGAAAAAACGTGCAAGCAGGCAGGACAGAGTGGGCGTGTTAAAAGGAAAAACACCTTTTGGCACGCCCACTTGTTGACTTCAAAAAAAATACAACGGTATAATGTAGGGTGTTATCGAGGAGGTATTACATGAAAACGACAATAGCAAAGATTGGTCAATATGAAGGACAGGAAGTGACCATTGGCGCCTGGCTTGCCGGCAAACGATCCAGTGGTAAAATTGCCTTCCTCCAGCTGCGCGACGGAACCGGCTTTATCCAAGGTGTGGTCGTCAAAGCCGAGGCGGGGGAAGAACAGTTTCAACAAGCGAAAAACCTAACTCAGGAAAGCTCACTCTATGTAACCGGCACGGTGAAGGCTGATGAACGTTCTCCTTCAGGGTACGAGCTGGTCGTTTCTCATATCGATCTGCTGCATGCGGCAACGGACTATCCAATTACACCGAAGGAGCACGGAACCGAATTTTTGATGGATCATCGTCATTTATGGCTTCGCTCGAAACGGCAGCACGCCGTAATGAAGATCAGAAATGAAATCATCCGGGCGACGTATCAATTTTTTAATGAAAATGGCTTTGTGAAAGTTGATCCGCCGATTTTGACCGGCAGTGCTCCGGAAGGGACATCTGAGCTGTTTGCGACGAAATATTTTGATGAGGACGCCTATCTTTCACAAAGTGGTCAGCTCTATATGGAAGCGGCGGCGATGGCATTAGGTCGTGTTTTTTCCTTTGGCCCGACATTCCGCGCGGAAAAATCAAAAACGAGACGGCATTTGATCGAGTTTTGGATGATTGAACCTGAAATGGCTTTCGTTGAATTTGAGGAGAATTTAGAAATTCAGGAGCAGTATGTTGCCTATATCGTTAAGGCCGTGCTCGATGCCTGCCAACTTGAGCTTAACGTGCTTGGGCGCGATACGAGCAAGCTCGAACAGATTACGGCACCATTTCCGCGGATTCATTATGATCAAGCGATCACCTTCCTCCAGGAAAAAGGATTTGACGATATTACATGGGGCGATGATTTCGGGGCGCCGCATGAGACGGCAATTGCCGAGCATTACGACAAGCCGGTGTTCATCACCCATTACCCGACATCATTGAAGCCATTTTATATGCAGCCGGATCCCGAGCGCGACGATGTTGTCCTATGCGCCGATTTGATCGCGCCGGAAGGCTATGGAGAAATCATCGGCGGTTCGCAGCGGATTGACGATGCTGATTTATTGAAGCAGCGAATTAAAGAGCATCAGCTGTCCGAGGATGCGTATAAATGGTATATGGAACTGCGGCATTACGGCTCTGTCCCGCACTCTGGCTTCGGCCTCGGTCTTGAGCGAACCGTTGCATGGCTTGCCGGCGTCGAGCATGTCCGCGAGACCATTCCGTTTCCGCGCTTGCTGAATCGCCTGTATCCATAACGGTATGAGCCTGTCACGCTTCACTTAACGGCGAAAGGAGCTGTCCAGCCATGTTTCGGATAGCTCCTTTTTTATATGACAAACGACGGAATGGCAAAGCCGTGTTATACTAAGAAGTGAGGTGTTTCCACGATGCAAGAGAAAATCTTATTAAAATGGGCTACACAAAAGCAGCTCACTGTACCGACATTATTACTGCAACATTACGCTGAAATGGGGCTAAAAGAAAATGAGCTGATCGCCCTTTTACAGGTGCAAACATACATTGAAGCGGGCAATC
The DNA here is from genome assembly GCF_040544555.1 of Halalkalibacter oceani. Classification (NCBI taxonomy): domain Bacteria; kingdom Bacillati; phylum Bacillota; class Bacilli; order Caryophanales; family Bacillaceae; genus Halalkalibacter; species Halalkalibacter oceani. The sequence goes on along the minus strand of NZ_JBEPKD010000001.1, from coordinate 475,523 downwards.
AATTTCCGACGCCCGACTTAATCAGTGAGCGGATGACGCTGACGGCTTCTGAATGTGCTGAGTTATTAGGGCGCTTAGTACGGCGGGGGTTTCTTGCGTTGGAGCGGAAATCGGACGAACAGGGTATCGTTTACGAATGCTATTCGCTTGAGCCGCTTTGGATAAAGCTGATTGAGCTGCTAAAAGGCGAAACGCTGCGGGCGAGAGAAGAAGACCAGCACGAGCAGGAGGGCCAGCTGTTCAAGCGCTTTGAAGAAGAATTCGGCCGTCCGCTTTCGCCGATTGAAGCGGAAACCCTTTCGATGTGGCTTGATGAAGATCGCCATTCCCCGACGTTAATCGTCGCCGCTTTAAGAGAAGCTGTCGTCTCGGGCAAAGTCAACTTCCGCTATATCGACCGGATTTTATTTGAATGGAAGCGAAATGGCGTGACAAGTCTCGAGCAAGCAAAGCTCCACGGGGAAAAATTTCGTAAATACAACCAAGTAAAGAAGCAGGAGAAGCCGCGGGCGGGCGCTGATTCTTATCCGGGCTTCAGCTGGCTTGAACAGCGCTGAGTAAGGAGAGAATGAGTATGATGTCAAAGAAACAAACCATTGAAGCACTGGATCTGATCGCCGAAATGTTTCCGGATGCGGAATGTGAATTGACCCATTCCAATCCGTTCGAGCTGCTAATTGCTGTTGTGCTTTCCGCACAGTGCACCGATGCGCTCGTTAATAAAGTCACACCTGGTCTGTTTGCGAAATACAAAAAACCGGAGGATTACATAGCTGTTCCACTTGAAGAGCTGGAGCAGGATATCCGTTCGATCGGCTTGTTCCGCAGCAAAGCAAAAAATATTAAGAAGCTGTCACAAGCCTTACTTGAGCAGCATAACGGTGAAGTACCAAAAACCCGCGAAGAGCTTGTGAAGCTGGCCGGTGTCGGCAGAAAGACGGCGAACGTCGTAACATCGGTTGCTTTCGGCGTGCCGGCAATTGCTGTTGATACGCATGTCGAGCGCGTTTCAAAACGGCTCGGCATTTGCCGCTGGAAGGACAGCGTCAAGGAAGTAGAAGAAACATTGATGAAAAAAATTCCAAAAGAACGCTGGTCCGATGCCCATCATCAATTTATTTTTTTCGGCAGGTATCATTGCAAGGCCCAATCGCCGCAATGTGACACCTGTCCGCTGCTTGATCGCTGCCGGGAGGGGCAGAAGCGGATGAAAGCGCGGGAAGGCAAATGAAGATTCCCGCTTCATTTCGCCGCCCACCTTTTTTTCAGAAAGAAACCGAGCTTACGCCGGGGCAAGCTCAGTCATTTCCGGAAATGTTGCTAAAGACGCCTTTTTATTATGACTTGACGCAGGAAGAGCGGCCTTGGCTTCATAAAAGGGAGACGGTTCCGCTCTTGTTCGCGCTTTGGCGGCAGATCGAGCCTCAGCTGGCAGCGTGCTACAGTGAACGAAAGCCGCAGGCCGCAAAACAGCGGATGATCGCGATGAGTGCGCTGTATATGAACTGCCTTTGGTGGAGCCACGGACGCCCGGTGACCTCTTTACACCAGCTTGAAGAAACAAGCGAAGCATTGCTTTATAAACCGGTAAACATCGGGGAACGGCTCCATTATGTCCTGAGCGACCTTCCCCGTTTTCATGCTTTTCTGCAATTAAAGGCGCTGTTTGACGAGCAGCAGAAAATATTTGCGAAAATGCTCATGCTTGAAAAGCGGGACGAAAACAAACGGATGTCAAATTTATGAGTAGGTGATTATCATCGTAGTGCGAGATCTTGAAAAGAAAGCAAATCTTTTAGAAATGACAGAAAAGGAAAAAGAACGGTTAACGATTGTCGAAGAAAAGCGGAAAAATACCGCCTTTCAGGTCGCCTTTTGCGGTCACTTTTCCGCGGGAAAGTCAACGATTTTGAACCATTTGCTTGGAGCGGAGATGCTGCCGACGAGTCCGATTCCAACAAGTGCGAATATTATTGGAATTCAAAATGGTGAGCTTGGCTTAACCGTTGTTGGCACGAACGGAGAAGAGGAAAGCTGGGAAGGGGAAATACCTTGGCAGCGGGTGCGTGAATGGGGGATGAATGGCGGCGAGATTGCTTCGCTGACGATTTCGGCACCGCTTCCGTTTTTAGGACAGGAGAGCATTATTTATGATACGCCGGGGGTTGATTCAACCGACCCGACCCATCAGGCTGTTACGCTCGAAGCGCTTTATACGACCGATTTCATCGTGTATGTGATGGATTATAACCATGTTCAATCGGAAACGAATTTAACGTTTTTGAAGCAGCTTTCCGATGAGAAGAAGCCGCTTTACTTAGTGATCAATCAAATTGACAAGCATGATGAAGCGGAGCTGTCGTTTTCTCATTTTGACCAATCTGTGCGCCAGACATTTTCGGAGTGGGGCATTAACATTTTGAAATTGAGTTACACGAGCATGAAAAACCGCTCCCATCATCTTAATCAGCTTGACCAGTTTGACCGTGATATGAAGGCGATGCTCTATCACGGCAATGAGCTGTTGCCATACGCGAAGCAGCGGCTTTTGCAAGGTTTTTATTTAAGCATTGCCGCCCGGCTTCAAGAAGAAATGGAAGCGGAAATGGATGAAATCAAAGAGCGGGTAAAGGAAGAAGGCTTCGCGCTGGAGTGGCTGGAAGAGCGGGAAAAGACCGCTGTCGCTTATGAACGCGCGCAGCAGGCGAAGCAGCTGTTGGAGGAAGAAATCGAGGCTGACATTCAGAAGCTGATGAAGGATGTGACGATTTTTCCTTATACGACGACAGAGCTTGCGCGCCAGTGGCTTGAGAGCATTCAGCCGAACTTTAAGGTTGGACTGTTGTTCGCAAAGAAAAAAACCGAAGAAGAACAGGAGCGACGTTTGAAGGGGCTGCTTGATGAAGTGCAGGATAAAGTGAAAAGCCAGCTTGAATTTCATCTTCATCAACTATTTAAGCGCTATGATTTCACGTTGCTGAGCAACCGCGAGGAGGTTGAGCGGGCGCTTGATAATCTTACCCTCTCGCTCGATGCTGATTTCTTTACAAAAGCAGTACAGGCTGGACCGAAAAACCGTGAATATGTCTACACCTTCACGAAGGAACGGACGGCTGCGGTCACGAGAGAGCTGCGGCAAAAAGCGGCGACGGTAATCGCTTTACTCGTCAAGGGGATGGAAACACATTGGCAGGTCGAGCGAAAAGAGCTGAAAGAAAAGCTGGAGCAGTTGAACGAAGTAAAAAAATATGCTGATGAGCTGAAGCAGACAAGTGCAGCGTATCAAAGTGGGATGGTGCATTACCGCCAGCAGGCTGACCAATTTCAGGATGCCGGGGGCTACGAGCGTTCGTTGAAGGAAGCGATGGAAAAAGAAGTGCCCGCATTTGAACAAACGACGTTTTCCGATATTCGTTTGCCGGAAGAAACGGTGATTGCCACCGACTGGGAGCAAGGCGGTACATCAAGCCGCCCGCTGTTCGACCAACAGCTCGCTGAGCAGTGGACGGCGAAGCTGATGGAAGCACTGAATGAGTCACGCGGAGAAGAGAGAATGGAGATAGAGCGTGAGGAACTTGCCGAACGGACGGCTAAATTTCAGCAGCAGACGTTTACGATCTCGTTGTTTGGGGCGTTCAGTGCCGGAAAGTCGAGCTTTGCCAATGCTTTATTAGGCAAGTCGGTGCTTCCTGTATCGCCACATCCGACAACCGCCACGGTCAATCTTGTCAAACAGGCGGAGGAGGGCCATCCGTCAGAAACAGCGGTCGTCCATGTGAAAACAAGAGAACAGCTTGACGCTGAAATTAAAGCCGTTGCCGAACAGCTCGATCAGCAGCTGTCATTTGATTCATTGGCAGGCTGGAAGGCAAATCCAAAAGAGGCCCAAACAAGCTGGCAGAAAACATACCAGGCTTACTTAACGACGCTGCATAAAAGCATTGCGGCGGAAAAATGGGAGCTCGGCTCGTCATTTGAAGTAACGCTTGATGAACTGCAGCCATTTGTCGCCAATGAAAACGATGCCTGCTTAATCGAGCAAGTCACGCTTTACTTCGACAGTCCGATCACAAAGCAAGGGATTGTGCTTGTCGATACGCCGGGGGTGAATTCGATTCACGGCCGCCATACAAATGTCGCCTTTAAGCAATTGCGTGATTCCGATGCGATTTTTTACGTCAGCTACTATAATCACGCTTTCTCAAAGGCCGATCAGGCATTTTTACAGCAAATGGCCAAGGTCAACGGCGACTTCCAAAATGATAAGCTCTACTTTATTTTAAACGCGGCTGATCTGGCCAGCAGCGAACAGGAATTAAACGGGGTGCGGAAGCATGTCTATGATCAGCTCGTTCATAATGGCATTGATGAGCCGAGGCTTTATCCGTTATCAAGTAAAAAAGGCTTGCAGGCCAAACAGGGGAATCAAGAGCAGGATCCGTTGTTCGCCGTTTTTGAAACAGCGTTTTACGAGCAAACCATCTCCGAGTTGAAACGGTTGAGCTTTGAATTGCTGCGCGAAGAAACAAAACGCTATACGATGACGCTGGCGAAAGGGCTTGAGTATGCGACGAGTGAGGAAGCGACAAAGACAGCGAGACGGCAAGAGCTTGCTGACCGCGTCGAGCAGTGGAAGGACGACATTCAGCAATCCCAGCCTTTACAGGTCGAGCAGGCGATAAAAATGGAAACGAGCCAGCTTTTCCTCTACCTTCGTGAGCGGATTCGCTTTGTGTTAGGGGATGAGTTTCAGGCGGCGGTCAATGTGACGACGGTCGTCGGCGCAAGCAAGAGGGCCCAGCAGCAGGCGCTGCTTCAGGCGTTAAAGGAGTGGAGGGGCGAGGGAGAGCATTTTCTCCAGCAGGAGCTCCGGGCGACATTCGTCCGCCTCGAATTAGCGCTGTACCGGGCGGTTGACCAGTGGCTTTCTGAAACAGTAGAGCGGCTGAGAAAGGACTTTCCATCCTTTGCTCTTCCGGCAGAGCAGAAGAAGCAGGAGCTGCAGCTTGAGCTTTCGAACCGCTTACTCGATTTGCGTCTTGAAGACTACAGCGCCAGCTTTCAGTCGCTAAAGGCTTTCTTTGAAGGCCAGCAAGTACGCGCGTTGAAGGATAAGCTTGTTGAAGACGGAACCGTCGTCGCAAGTGATGCGCTGCGAAACATCGAAGAAGAAACACTCGTCCAGCTTGAATCGGCGTTCGCCCAATCATTAGCCGCGGCTAAGTCCGCCTTTGTCGAAGGACTTAACCGCGAAGTAGAACGGTTCGACGCCCTGACCGATCCAAAACACCAACAAGGCCTCCAACAAGAATATGACCGGTTTCAGTCGCTAATTCAATAGGGCGACTTACCCTATTGAATTAGCGACGAAGCAGCGAGCGAAGTTTGCACCCGAACGTAAGCTGGCAGGAAAGCGGGTTTCTTTCCTGCTGGCGCGTGCAAAACGGAGCCGCTGCCAGCCCCATAAGCCAAAAGAAAACAAGAGTCGAAGCGCAGGCAAAAGCCCATCACAAAGGGCGACTTACCCTATTGAATTAGCGCCATGGCTCCGCGCGCTGCGCATCATCCAGGAGAAGGGCACTCCTGGATGACTTGAAAATCTTGCAGCGGCTCCGCACATTGCTTCAAATAGAGTGTCTCTTTGGGACACTCTATTATCGAAGCAGCGAGCGAAGTTTGCACCCGAACGTAAAGCTGGCAGGAAAAGAGGCCACTGAAAAAAAACTTCCTTTTTCGTCAGTCGAAGAAGAGTAATGGCTCCGCGCGCTGCGTGCCTTGCTTCGAGAAACCTATTCGAAGCAAGGCTTTCAAAATCAGGCAACGGCTACGCTCATTACGAAAAAGCTGCTGAAAAAAATGAAAATCGTACTTTTTCAGCAGCTTCCAGTATTTTCTTAAACTACAAAACGCCTGTCGACTTTTTGCATCTTATCATTAAGAAAGTTATTGGCGGTTTATTGTCGCTATCCTTATTCGGTTCATCAATTTCCGAAAACGCCTCCAGCCCGTATTCGCTAAATTCCTGCTTAATCGAGTCGGCGTCATAAAAAAACAGCTTTACACCGTCCTTTGTCTCAAAATAGTCCTGATCCAACTGCTTGCCTTTTCCAAACATCGGTGCTTTTTTTGAAACGGTTGTAAACATCATCGTGGCACCAGGCTTTAGCTGATGGTAGCAATCTTTAATAAACGTCGCTCTTTCTTCCTTATTCAATAGATGGAGCAGGGCATGGGAGAAAATGCCGTCATATTGTTTAGAATCGAAAGGCATCTCGGTTACTGAACCATGGTATATTTTACAATTAATCCCGTTTTTCCTCGCCAAATCAATCGCCGTTTGTGAAATCTCAATTCCTGTAACAGCGATTCCATTTTCAATAAACACTTTTGCGTTTCTTCCATAGCCAATTCCAGGCAGTAGGATATCGTTCGCATTTCTTTCAAGGAATAAGTCCTTTGCCAAAATGGCCGAATCTGTGGGCGCGAAGCCCCACATCATTTGTTTTTCGATAAAACTGGACTCCCAGAATTCCATTTTACGACTAACTCCTTTCTGAGTAATTATAGATATAATTACTCTTTAATAACTGTAATTGATTTTCAGCTTCCTGTAAACAAAATAAAGAAGGCTTGAAGAAAAGGGTGTTCTTTACCTTTTCTCCAAGCCTTTACGCATCTACGCTAACCCGTTTGGCCCAGCGTCTCTTTACGTTTCGCTTCCTTCGTCAGCTCCTTCATCGGTTTCCGGACCAGGAGGCTGTTCTGCATCTCCGTTGTTGTTGTCATCCGGATTGTTGCCATTCCCGTTGTTATTGCCGTTTCCGGGACCGCCGTTCCCATTGCCGTTGTTGTTGCCATTATTGCCGTTTTCTTCTGGAGGGGTTTCTTCATCCTCTCCCGGCTGATTGCCATCGGGATCCAGCTCGTCAAGCGGGTCTGGAATCTCTTCTTCATCCTCATCAATGGCATCTTCAATGACGACACGGGCTGAAGCGGAATCACTTTGGACATTTGGATTTTCATCTGAAATCGCGCGAACCGTAAATTCATACGTCGAGCCGTGCTCAGGTGCGTTAAAAATAAATTGCATGTCTTTCATTCGATCGAGTAATTGCGGGCTATTGCCATCAATGGACACTTGAAGCTCGAACGTCACTTCATCTGCGAGATCACTTGGATAATCCCAGCTGACGATAATTTGATCGGCGTCCGCTTCATAGCTGGCCATCATACCCGACGGGGCAGCAAGCTCCATGAACTCTTCGGAGACACGGGTCGGCTCGTTACCACGGACAAATAATTCATAAACAATTTCACTTTGCGGTGTATACGGACTAGGCAGTAAGCCGGTTGAACGCTCGACACCGACGCGGACAACGGAATTCGGCATTGTGAAATCCTCTGTTTGTTTATTAGCCGAAACTTCCTGCATGACCGCTTTAAAAATCCGTTGCGCAAGCAGGCGCTCTTCCCCGCGTCTAAGGTAATTGTTCGGGCCATTGCGGCTGAAGCCGGTCCAGACGGCAGCCGTATAATTCGTTGTATAGCCGGCAAACCAAATGTCCGGCACTTCATTTTCCGGGATCCCGTGGGTCCGACGGGTATCTTCATCAAAATTCGTTGTCCCCGTTTTTCCAGCCATCGGTAAGCCCGGAATGTTTGCTGTCGTTCCGGTTCCGTCCGTTACGGCTGTTTTTAGCATATCGGTAATCATATAGGCGGTGTAGTCGCTCATTGCTTTTTGTGATTCAGGCGCCATATTGATTTCCCGTCCGTCAGGAAAGACGATTTTCCGGACTGTATATGGTTTTGTGTACGTTCCGTTATTGCCAAAAGCGGCGTAAGCGCCGGCGAGATGGAGGGTGGAAATCCCATCGCGGAAACCTCCAAGTCCAAATGCTTCGGGCATCTCACCATCATCGTATTCAATCGGAACACCGAGACCTTTGGCGAATTCTTCGGCACGGTCAACGCCAACTTCCTGCAATGCTTTAATTGCCGGAACATTTCGCGAGCGGGCTAAGGCCCGCCGCATGGAAAGGGCGCCGTCGTAGGAACGGTCAAAGTTGCGAATCGGTACACCGACACTGTATTCATGAGGTTCGTCGACTAAGACGTGGCCGGTTGACCATTGCAAATACTCAATTGCCGGTCCGTAATCCAAAATCGGTTTGATCGTTGAACCAGGTTGTTTACGAATATCGGTCGCATAGTTAAACCCACGCTGGACATCAGTATCCTGCAAGCCGCTTCCGATCGCCTTGATCTGACCGGTTTTTGTATCAAGCAGCGTAATACCGGCCTGAAAGTCTTCATTATCAGGAAAGCTCGTAATGTACTGATCCGTTTGCAGGACGGTTTCCACATGCTCCTGTGCATGAACATCAAGCGTTGTATACACCTTTAGTCCGGCATTGTACAAATCATTAACAGTAATGCCTTCCATCTCTTCAAGCTCTGCTAGCACTTGATTATAAAAGGCTTCATACGGGTAAGATTCGCGCTCTGTTAAGTGAAGCTGATCCTCCAATGGAATCGCTTTGGCCGCTTCGGCCTCTTCACTCGTAATTTTTCCGTGCTGCTCCATTAAAGAGAGGACGAGGTTACGTCTGCTCTCGGCGGCTTCCGGATTTTTCGTCGGATCATAAAAGCTCGGGCGCCGCGGAATCCCGGCGAGCAACGCGGCATCAGCGAGCGACAATTCGCCGACTGATTTATTAAAGTACGTTTGCGAGGCGAGTTCCACGCCGTACACGCCGGAGCCTAAATAAATTTGATTCAAGTACATTTCAAGAATCTGGTCCTTCGAATAGCGCTGCTCCAGTTTGATCGCTAAATATTGCTCCTGAATCTTTCTCGTTAAACGTTTCTCCTCGTTCAGAAAAAGGTTTTTGACGAGCTGCTGGGTAATCGTACTCGCTCCTTCAGCTCCAAATCCCTCGGTTATATTGGCGGCGACTGCACCAAACAAGCGGCGGATGTCGACCCCGAAGTGCTCGCGGAAGCGAATGTCCTCGACGGAAAGAAACGCATCCTCGACGATTTGCGGGATATCCTGAATGCTGACATTGACCCGCCGTTCACTTGAGTCGAGCTGTGAGACAAGCTCATCATTCTGGTCAAACATTTGCGCTGCCTGCGATAAAGTCAGCTTGTCTTCATCGAGCGCCGGTGCTCCTTGAATCATCGCGAAAACGGTAATTCCGCCGGCGATGGCTGTGATGATACCAAGCGTGACAATGAATAAGAATATTTTTTTCCAAAGGCCTTTCGTTGACGTCTTTTTCCCCTTTTTCATTGATTGACGTGCTTGACGACGCCCTTGTCTTGTTTTTATTTCTTTTGACATCGTGTGTCTCTCCCTTTCTGCATCCACTACTTTTTGAAGTAGACCGATTCGACTACTTTCAAGTAATCAATTCGTGGATGATATCCTATTTTAATCGAATACCCTAACTGTTCAATATCCGACTTTCGGATGGATTTTCGGGTTTGCTCCTGTCTGTCGTAAAAAGAAAGGAGGTGGCTGGCATCCAGTAAATAGATTTCATCTGTTACCGTAAAGCGAAGAATAACAAACGCAATCCCGCCCTGGCCGATGACCTGGCGCATATGTTCAATTTGATGCTGATGAAAATTCTTTAGCGGAAAGGAGGTTTTATTCTTCGTTTCCTTCGCTTCGAAATCAATATAGCGCCCTTTAAAAACACCGTTATAGTCCGTCGTGGAGGCCTGTTTGAAATAGGCTTCTTTAATGACGGCAGCGCTGCGCCGCGGATAGTCGACGTCGACTATTTGCACAGGTGTCGGCTTCTTATGAATGACGGCGAGCTGATGCTCTAAATAGTACTGGTTCGTTACGTTTAAGTCTTCTTCCAGCGTCATTCCACGATTGCTGTACATATTCGTTGCGCTTGAGCCCGCTTTTTTTGCAGGAGGCGTATTTGCTTCAAAGCGCCTGCCGTTTGGGTAATGAATCGCCATAACCGCTCACAAACCTTTCTAAAACAATGCATGGAATCAAAGATAGAGATCAAAATAAGGTAGATTCCATCACATAATCTTACCATAAATGGCCCCGGAAAAGGTAGGTCATTTTTTGGGGATACGATGAAAGAAAGGCTGAAAATCATGAAAAAACATGTAATACATACGATAAAAAAGCGCTCAGCACGAGGTAATCTAGATAATATTTCACGTACCGTACTATATGAGCAGTTTTACATGAAGCACCCGGAAATAAAGTGGGCGCTGCTCGCCGGACTCGTTTCCCGTAACGCCGGCTGGAATATGACGGATCTTTGGAGCAAATGGTTTCACGTTCTCATTAGCACAGAGGAGAGGAATCTACTATTTTCAACATATGAGCGGGCGAATTGGACGATTTTTGCCGATGCCTATCCGCAGCTGCTCTGGTATGAGCGGGCAAAGAAAAAAAGGCACCCTGATTATTCCTTGCTTGCGGCGTTAGGGGCGAGCCAATTCATGCAGAACGAGTGGAGACGATTTTGGGAGAAGCGCGATGAGCAACGGCTTTGCACGGCGCTGATTATTAATGAACAATTTGTCATTGAAGAGCCGGTGCTGCGGAAGCCGCCTTATCAAAACCGGGTATTTGCCACCGCGCTATATGCTGCTGAAGAGCATGCTCATTTCAGCTACGTCCTCTTTCCAACGAAGAGCGGCAATCTCTACGGCTTATATACGCGCGATTTTCGCGATGTCCACAAGCGTATCTGGCTTGGAAAGCAGCTGGCAAAGCTGTTATTTCATCAGCAAATTCATGCTGAGATTATTCAGTTTTTGCGCGATACACCGCCGACCGGCTCGCGCCACGATTATAGTCAATATATGGATTGGTCGTTTTCCAACACCAGTCCGGCGCTCCGTGGGACGGTACCTCTCGTCGCCCATCACTGGTCGAATCGAAAGGACTGGTATTTACGGACAGACGAGAATGTCATGGCGCTCTTTGCCGAGGAAGAAAAAATAGAGCCAGTTGAACGAACCAACTGGCTGCAAATGAAGATGGGTGAGCTTTATCTTCTGATGAAGGTGAAACAGCTGCTTCGGGGTTGAGGCAAAACTAGTTAGCATGGAGTAGCAATGGCTTCATTCGCCACAAGAGCTTGAGACATGGCAATGGCTTCACACGCCACAAGCCCGTTGTGAGAAACCCACTCACAACGGGCTTTAAAAAGATCGTGGCGGTTCCGCTCATTGCTTAGAGACTGGACCAAAAGGTAAAAAAACAGCCTTTTGGTCCAAGTCATTCAGCAGGGCGGTTTGGTCCACCGAGCTTTTTATCGCCGGTATACGAATTGAGCCCTTTGGCTGTTTGTTCCCGTTCATTCTTTTGCTTGTCGCTTTTTGTGCGTTTATTTGTCTTCATACGTCCCTCCTTATGAATAGTTTGTCGGATCATTGCATTTCCATGCATGTTCAGTCAAAATTCCGCCTTCTGTTCCGTTTCTTACGGAATGAGCACTTTGTTTGCCGAATCCATTCTACTTTTGTCAGGCGCAAAGGAATTCGCAGGAGGCGGCGAGAAACTACCCTCAAGCTTATTATTTAAAAGGAGGGACCGACAATGAGAACATTTAAAACGAAGGAAGTATCGGATCAATTAGGTGTGAACCCGACGACGGTCCAGCGCTGGGTAAAATATTTCGGCTTAGAATGCGAAACGAACGAACATGGGCATTATCTGTTCACGGCGGAACATGTAGAGATTTTGCAGCATATTCAACAGGAGCTCGCTCTCGGCAAACGGATGAGAGAGATTACATTGGAGCAATTCCCGGGAATGAAAGGCGAAAGACCGGCAAAGCTGCAGCAGACGATTGATACAGAGCTATATGAAAAAAAGCTGCAAGAAGTGATGAAAAAAGTCCAGGAGCTCGAATATCGGCTTAGTAAAAAAGCCGATGAAGTTGTCAGCTATCAACTGTTGAAGCATCGGTCGGAGCTGGAGGAAATGATGAAGCTCATTAAAGGATTGGAGAAACGGCTGGCGCAAATGGAACAGAAAATTGACTATCCGCAGCACGGCCATGAGAGAGAGCTGCCGTTAGTTGCCGGTGACGAAATCAAAAAGAAACGGCGAACGTTGATGCAGCTGTTTTCTTTCTAATTCTCTGATGAAGAGGACAAAGGACTTTGAAGCATGACAGCCATTTGGTAAGATTGAGAACGGAGGTGCTGGCTATGAGCAGGGAAATACGTTCTCAATTACAGCAATATACAAGCGATTTACTCGCTCTTAATAAAGAAGCAGAAGATTACTACCTCGACGTCGTTCGCCGGCATGACAGCTATGAACCGGACTTTTTCGGCAAGGTGAAGCCATTTGCCGATCGCGTGGCGGCGGTCAGGGAGCAGTGGCTGCCCGCGGCAACCGCCTTTGTCCAGAAGGAAAGACCGCTGCATCTGCATCCGAGTCAGCTTCAGCAGACAGCGGAAAATCTCGAAATCGTCGCGATCAAATCGTTTTACAAACAGACAAGCTTAAAAAGACAAATGGAAACCTTTAAATCTGTCGAGTACGTCCTCAATCAGCTGCTCGACGCGATTTCAACAGCAGCAGGCAAATGAACGAATAGGAAAAGGCAGCAAAAAAGCAGCGGAAGCGCTGCTTTTTTACTTATCCATTATCGCGAAAAGCTAAAAACGTCATAAAAATAATCGTCGCAAAGGACAGAACAGCTAAAATTGTTACGAGCATCCCGGACGGCTCTGCGTGGGCCACTTCCTCAGCACCGCTTTCTTCGGCGGCCGCAGCCAGAACCTGAAGCGGAACTAGGAAAGCAACGAGACAAGCTCCGAAAAATGAAATCACTTTACCCAAGATCAACCCTCCTCTTTTCACATATGTATCTTTTCCTTTAAAACCTCAATGACTGTCAGATGATCCCATTGACTATCCCTTTTATTATAGGGAGCGAAAAACAAATAATCAACCTAAACCAGCGCGATAAAATATGGCTAATCTGTGAGCGAATCAAAAAGAATACAGTTTCTTTCATCCGCTACGTTAGTGCTTTGTTCGATATTCGAGTCACAGGCGGTATGCAGACTGTTTCGCAAACCTTTGCGCGTTGTCTCAAGCTCGAATGCTAGATCATCTCTCGCAGCTCTGGGGGTTCGCAAACGATAGGCGTTATGATAAGATGAATGTACTATGCAAGTAGTCGAAGTTATTGTAAGATTCAGTTTGAAATGAAAGGACAAGACGATGGGAACTGTACATATTGAAGATATCATTATTGCGAATCAACGCTTAAAAGACGTCGTAACACATACGCCACTTCAAAAAAATCAAGTGCTGTCAGAACGTTATGATTGTCAGGTTTATTTGAAAAGAGAGGACCTCCAGGTCGTACGCTCCTTTAAGATTCGTGGAGCCTTTTACCAAATTTCGAGCTTATCCGTTGAAGAACTGAATAATGGCGTCGTCTGCGCCAGTGCGGGAAATCATGCACAGGGTGTCGCGTATTCCTGCCAGACGCTCCGCATTAACGGAAAGATTTTTATGCCATCAACGACTCCGCGCCAAAAGGTCGATCAAGTGAAGTTTTTCGGAAAAGAGTACGTTGAGGTTATTTTAACCGGAGATACGTTTGATGATTCCTTTAACGAAGCAATGGCATACTGCACGGAGCATCAGATGGCGTTCATCCATCCATTTGACCAGGAGAAAATCGTCGCCGGACAAGGGACGGTCGGAATGGAAATTATGAACGATATTGATGAGAATATCGACTATTTATTTTCTTCAATTGGCGGCGGCGGCTTAATTAGTGGAGTCGGTACATATATCAAAAGCATCAGCCCGCGGACGAAGGTGATTGGCTGTGAGCCGAGCGGGGCACCGTCAATGAAGGAATCGCTGAAACAGGGAAAGGTAGTCGAGCTTGAGAAGATCGACAAATTTGTCGATGGGGCAGCGGTCAAAAAAGTAGGGGAGCTGCCGTTCGAAATTTGCAAAAACATCCTGGACGATATTGTGCTCGTACCAGAAGGCAAAATTTGCACGACGATTTTAGAGCTGTATAATCAAAACGCGATTGTCGCCGAGCCGGCCGGCGCGATGTCGATTACGGCGCTCGACTTTTATAAGGAAGAAATAAAAGGCAAGACTGTCGTATGTGTAGTAAGCGGGGGGAATAACGACATTGGGAGAATGCAGGAAATGAGAGAACGTTCCTTAATTTACGAAGGACTTCAATACTATTTCATCGTTCAATTTCCACAGCGGGCCGGAGCATTAAGGGAGTTTATCACTGATGTGCTCGGACCGGATGACGATATTACAAGATTTGAGTATACGAAGAAAAACAATAAATCAAATGGACCCGTCCTGATCGGAATTGAATTGAAATGCCATAAGGACTATGAGCCGCTGATCAAACGTTTACAGAAAAAAGGCTTTGATTATCAGGAAATCAATAAGGATGCCAGCCTGTTTAATTTGTTAATCTAGCTGTCGCGACGTAAAAACAAGGGGAGGATTTGCGGTGATTCAACAGAATAAAGAGATTTTATTAGAAAGTGGAACAAATGAACTGGAGGTAATCGTCTTTCAAGTCGGCACAGGAGTATTTGGGATTAATGTGATGAAGGTGCGCGAAATTATTAAAGCGCCACCGGTCACTTCGATGCCAAACAGTCATCCGCATATTGAAGGGATTGTGCGTTTGCGTGATGAAGTGCTGACCGTTGTGAATCTGACGACAGTGCTCGGGTTTCCCCCGTCGGAGCATCCCGAGGAAGACAAGCTGATCATCTCCGAACTAAATCAATTAAAGGTGGCCTTCAGAGTACAGAGCGTCTCACGTATCCATCGCCTGTCATGGGAGCAGATTGAAAAGCCGACCGATTTATCGCAAAATCTTGAAAGTGCAGCCACAGGGGTGGTCAAGCTGGACGACCAGATGATTTTACTGCTTGATTTTGAAAAGGTCGTCGTCGACATTAATCCGGACAAGGGAATTAATGTTTCCCAGGTGAAAACATTAGGCAAGCGCGAAAGACGTCATAAAAAAATTGTCGCCGCTGAAGATTCAGCGATGCTGCAGAAGCTGTTGCACGACACACTTGCAGAAGCTGGCTACGACCAAGTGACATTTTTTCAAAATGGTAAGGAAGCATGGGAGTACCTTGAATACTTGAAATCGACGGGTGATGTCCACAATGAAGTGCAGCTGATCATTACCGACTTGGAAATGCCGAAAATGGACGGTCATCATCTTACTCGAAAAATAAAAGAGGATGAAAGCCTAAAGGACATTCCTGTCATCATTTTTTCCTCACTGATTACAGATGACCTCTACCATAAGGGCGAACGGGTCGGAGCTGACGGGCAAGTGAGCAAGCCGGAGATCGTCAAATTAATCGGGCAAATCGACCAACTGATTTAATCGATGTATGATATCCTGTATAACACTCATACAGGATATTTTTTATTGGTTCAAAGCACTTTGCGAAAAAAGGAGACAGTATCCTGTTTACACCCGTTCATGTCAACGTTTGTCAGAAAATTCAAATGAATAAAAATACATTGATATTCATTGACCGGTCACCGTTTATCCCGTAGAGTAAAAGGGAGGTGATCGGATGAAAGAACGCGTAAAACAACTGATCTTCGTTTTGCTAGGTCTCGTGTTAACGTCTGTCGGGCTGCATCTTCTTGACATTCATCAGTTAACATTTGGAGGAACAGCAGGACTTGCGACTGTACTGACTTTTTTGACCCCCTGGTCGTGGGCTGTGCTGTTTTTCTTTGTCAATCTGCCCTTCTTTTTAATGTCGGTGAAAGAGCTTGGAAAATGGTTTACACTTTCGAGCTTTATGTCGATTACGGCCATTTCAGTCATTCGCGATGGGCTTACGTTATTGCCGACGGTTGAAATGCTGCCATGGCTTGCGGCAATCGTTGCCGGTATTTTGATCGGAGTCGGCGTAACCTTTGTACTGAATAACGGCTCCTCGCTTGGCGGGATTCATATTCTGGCCTTGTATATCGATCACCGCTGGGGCGTGAACCGCGGCTGGACGATCTTCGTTAGCGATCTGCTGATCGTGCTCAGTGCCGCTTTTCTCGTCGGCTGGAATTTGGCGTTGCTGTCTGTTGTCACGATTTTTCTCGCCAGCTCGATTATTGGCCGCTACAAGAAGTCGCCGATTAAGGCGGACGCTGCGTCCACATATCAAGCGGCTGTCTCGCCAGGCTCTGACCTGAAGACTCCGGCGAAATAATCGACTACACTGCCTAAAAGCGTTTGCCGCCAAGATAGCGATGTGACCAATAAGGCTGGTCTAATGAAGAAACTGTGACGCCGGTTGATGAGCCGGCATGAATAAATTGCCGGTTTCCTAGGTAAATGCCGGCGTGAGAAGGGCCGCTTTGAGCTGTGGAGAAAAAGACGAGATCACCAGTCTTTAGCTGGGAAACCGATTGTCCACTGCGAAAAAGCTCTCTTGTCGTCCGCGGAAGCTGCTTGTTATGCTGGCGGAACACATATTGAATAAACCCGCTACAATCGAAGCCGGCCGTTGAGGTGCCGCCCCACGCATAGGGAATCCCCTGCAGGGAAAGCGCGGTTTGAATAAGCGAATTCTGAACGGGCTGCTCGACCTGCTGTTCGACTTGTTGTTCCTCCGGTTCAGCGCTGATTGCCGCCGCTTTAACTTGCGGTGCCTTCAGTGCTTTTTTTGTTTCAGGTCCGATAATACCATCGACCTGAAGCCCGTGCGCTTGCTGGAATTGCTTGACAGCTGCGGTCGTTCTCGGACCGAATATGCCATCGACTCCTTGATAATATCCGTACTCTTCCAGCACTTGCTGGGTCTTTTTGACGGAGGCCCCTTTTGCCCCTTCTTTCAGCAGCTGAATCGAGCTCCCTTTTAAGGTCGGCGACTGAGCAGCGGCGATCAACGCCTGCTCCGGATTGTTTTCTCCTTGCTGGATCGTCGCTGTTCTGTCTTCTTGATTCGCAAAACGAATTTCGGTCGACAGCCGCAAATGACGGCTCGTTTCCGGACCGGCAACACCATCGATTTTTAAGGCGTGATTGCGCTGATAGATAGAGACCGCCTGTCTCGTCATCAGGCCGAAAAATCCGTCGATTGCCCCGTCATAATAATGGAATGCTTTTAAGTAGCTTTGCAGCTGCATGACCTGGGCGTCAGTCCGGCCAAACTGGAGTAACCATGAATGGTCGAGCGGTGCGCCTTTTTTCGGTGCGGCAAGCGCTTTTTCCTGGTTCAATGGCATATACATCACGGTACCAAGCATAGCGGCAGACAGCAGCAGCGTTCCCTTCGTTTTCGTCTTCATCTGTCCCCTCCTGTTGTCGCAATGATTCACCACATAGTTTATGACGTCCGGCTGGTACTAGAACCGGATTTCCTTTTTGCAATGAAAAATCCATGCTATACTAATACACAATGACATGAGAGAGAAGGAGTGAGCATATGCGATTGCAGCATAAAAAAATTATCGCCCTCGTCGATGAGGAATTTGAAGATTTGGAACTTTGGTATCCGGTAATGCGTTTGCGGGAGGAAGGTGCTACGGTTCATCTGGTCGGACAGGAAAAAGGAAAAAAATATACCGGAAAATACGGCGTACCGGCTACTTCTGATTTCGCCTTCGATGATATCGCTGCCAGTGATTATGACGGGATTCTCGTGCCTGGCGGCTGGGCGCCGGATAAGCTTAGACGCTATCCGCAAGTGCTTGATTTCATTAAGGAAATGGATCAGCAGCAGAAGCCGATCGGGCAGATTTGTCATGCTGGCTGGGTATTGATATCAGCCAACATTCTTCGCGGGCGAAACGTGACGAGCACACCGGGGATTCGCGACGATATGGAAAACGCGGGAGCGACGTGGCTTGATGAAGCGGTTGTCGTGGATGGCCATGTGATTTCAAGCCGCAGGCCGCCGGACTTGCCGCCATATGCAAAAGCGTTTGCTGATGCACTTGCCTAGGTGACTGCTATGGAATTTCATTTTTTAGGAACGGGAGCGGGCCTGCCCTCCAAACAGCGGAACGTCAGTGGACTGGCTCTTCGTTTTTTACAGCGGAAAAGCTCGCAATGGCTGTTTGATTGTGGAGAGGCGACACAGCACCAGCTTCTTGAAAGCCCGATTACGCTGACAAAAATTGATAAAATCTTTATTAGTCATTTGCATGGGGATCATATTTTTGGCCTGCCCGGCCTGCTTTGCTCGCGTTCGGCCCAGGGAGCGACGACGCCGCTGACGATTTACGGCCCGTATGGCATCCAGGCTTTTGTCGAAACGGCTTTATCTGTCTCCTCCTCCTATCTGTCTTTCGAGGTGGAGTATGCCATCGTCCAGGAAGGGATTATATTTGCGGATGAAATGATGTCAGTCGAAGCGCTGGAGATTGACCATGTGATTCCAAGCTACGCCTTTCGTCTGACGGAGGCCGACCGGCCGGGGACACTCCAGGTTGAACGGCTGCGGGAAATCGGCATCGAGCCGGGACCGATCTATCAACGGATTCAGCGCGGAGACGTCGTGGAGCTCGCGGATGGAACGGTTGTGAACGGCGACGATTATCTTGGTCCGGCGAAAAAAGGACGAGTTGTGATCATCGCCGGCGATACGAGATTGAGCGAGAAAGTGAAAGCCTTTGCCGGCGCCGCTAATTTGCTCATTCATGAAGGAACGTTCCGCGGGGATAAGCAGGAGCATGCCCAGCGGTTTGGCCATTCAACGATAACAGAAGCTGCCTCTTTGGCAAGAGAAGCCGACGTTGAGCATCTAATCATTACCCATATCAGCTCCCGCTATGCGGAAGAAGAGAAGGAGCTTGAGCTTGAGGCGAAACGTGTCTTTCCTGCTGCGAAAATCGCTTATGACGGGATGATTTTTAAGCTGTAGCGCATATTCGTGCTAAAAGCTGTACAAAGTAAGATCATTGCTTCATCTTAAAGGAGGAATGAGTATGGCAGAGCACAGCTCGCTTGAGCAGTCACTTCAGAAAGCGGAAAAGACACTTGCAGAGGCTGAGCAGGTATTTGAGCACGCCCAGCGCCTTGAGGGAACAGATCCGGATCAATACAGACAGGCGCAGCTGCAATTGGAAGAAATCAGCGAAGAGCTTGATGCCTTAAGCCGTGCCGCAACGCCTGAACAACGTGATCAAGTCAGCCGCACCCAACAGCAGGTAAGGCAGCTGCAAAATCATTTTATTTTACGACGATAATAGAGGAAATAACGAAACAGAGACGGCAGTACGGCTCATGGCTGACGTTAAATCATGCCGCGGGTCCGTTTTGGCTTTAAACCATTGCCCAGACTCTACACGCTTTTTTGAGAGGTGTGCCCAAAGGGGAAATTCATCCTTTAGGCACACCTCTTCCCATTGGTTGGGGGTTTCTGGTACAATGGGGAGGAAGTAAGGGAGGCGATGAAGTGAAGGAGATTTCTGGTGAGCAGCTGAAGCAAAGCATCGCCGGGCGAGAAGAACTGACAATTGTCTTTGTTCATACTCCTCTCTGTGGCACGTGCAAGCTGGCGCGAACGATGCTTGAGCTGGTGGAGGAGTCCTTTCACGGGCTGCAGATTGTTTCGATCAATATTAATGAGGCGCCGTGGTTTGCCCAAGAATGGAAGATTGAAAGTGTCCCGTGTCTGCTCGTTTTTCAAAAGGGCTTGGGCGTGGAGCGGATTTACGCTTTCCGGTCACTGCCTTATCTTCACAATCTCTTGAAAAAATATGTATCCTATACAAACTCATTTCAGTAGGAAAGGGGATCGAATCAATGTCAACAGCTTATGAAGAATATATGCGTCAAGTCGTGCTGCCGATGCGTGCGGAATTAACGGAGGCAGGGTTTCAGGAACTAACAACAGCAGAAGAGGTCGAAAACTACATGGAGCAAGCGGAAGGGACGACTCTTGTCATGATTAACTCCGTCTGTGGCTGTGCCGCAGGTTTGGCCCGTCCATCAGTTGTTACGTCGCTTCAGCATGACCATACGCCTGATCATCTTGTGACGGTATTTGCCGGTCAGGACAAAGAAGCAACAGCGAAAATGCGCTCTTATTTTGAACAGTATCCGCCGTCTTCGCCCTCAATGGCTTTACTGAAAGGGAAAGAGGTTGTCCACTTTATTCCGCGCGAGCAGATTGAAGGGGCGACCCCGGAAAGCATTATCCGTAATTTGGCGTTGGCATACAACGAGCATTGCCAAAGCTGAGTATCGCTCATAAAGAAGCCGTCCGCTCCAGGGATGAGTAACCTGGCGGACGGCTTCTTTTGTGAGATTATTATAGCGAAAGGTGAAACGGCTTTCAGTCTGCTTCCGCATAAGAAAGGGGGCAAGTTAAGGCTTCACCCCATAGAAAATGACTCTGCCCATCGTTTCAATGTTCGGATACCCGCTCTGTTTATAAAGCTCTACCACATGTTCGCGATTATACGGTACGCGATTAAGGTGAAGGCGGTGTCTGCCCTCCTCGATTTCGACGAGTAAATAGGAAGCGAGCGGATGCCCGTCAAACGGCATGCCGACACTGCCTGTATTGGCAATGTTTTTCCCGTGCATTGAGCGGATAAACGGCTGGTGAATGTGGCCATACACATAGAGATCAGCTTCATCCCGGCTCATGATGGTCTCTTCAATACGCTCTGTTTCATCCGGCAGTACCGGCTCAAACAGACTTGTCGGTGTCGCATGAAACGCATGAACGATTAAATCGAGGTCATCTACGACAAGATCGGTCGGTAAATCACGTAAATAAGCTAAATCATCCTCATTTAAACGATTTAACGTCCAATCCCGCTCTTTTCCCATAATTTCCAGCGCTTCATCCGGTACCTCGCCCTGCTGAATGCCGCGCACCAACCATTCATCTGCATTTCCTTTAATGACATCGGCATCGAGGCTGCGAATCATATCCAGAACCCGCTTCGGCTCCGGTCCGCGAAAGCAAAGGTCGCCAAGAACGCATATTCGGTCAACCTGATGCTGGTTTATATCTCTGAATACCGCTTCGAGAGCTGTTGCATTTCCATGAATATCGGATAAAAAAGCTATTCTCATTTAAAAACCTCCCTTTTTTCTCCATTATACCAGACAACCTCTTTTTAGCGTTATTTCAATTTGATTAAAAAGTAGGAGAGAAGACGTGGAACGATGTAAAAACATCAAGCGAAAGGCTGAAAAGGCAAGGGAAATGCCTACTCATTGGCACGGAAGAAAATCATATGATAAGATCAAGGAAAGAGGAAGAAAGTGATAGGAGGTCTGTTTTTATGTATATTACATCGATTGAACCAACACCAAGTCCGAATACGATGAAGCTGACGTTAAGTGAAAGCCTTGAAGGCAGCACGCGAAACAGCTACTCTGAAAAAAATAAGGATCAAGCACCTCCTTACATACAAGCGCTGTTTGAAATAGAGGGTGTGAAGAGCGTCTACCATGTAGCTGATTTCATCGCGATTGACCGTCACCCGAAAGTCGATTGGAAGGTGATTTTACCAGAGGTGCGAGCTGTCTTTGGAGAGGACAGCGCAGAGCAGGCGGAAAAAGAGACTGCAATCGATGAGCATTTTGGCGAAGTCAATGTTTTCGTGCAAACGTTTAAAGGAATCCCGATGCAGATTAAGGTGAGCGACGGGGAGCAGGAGAAGCGGGAAGGACTGCCGGAGCGCTTTCGTGAGGCTGTCGCAGAAGCGCAAAATCCTGACGATAACGTCGTGATGGAACGGAAATGGGTCGAAAAAGGGGTTCGCTACGGTGATTTAGAGGACGTCGCCAAAGAAGTGGCCGAGGAAATCGCCGCTGCCTATCCCGCTGAACGGCTGCGTGCGCTGATTGCACTGGCCAATGGCAATGAGTCAGAGGTTCAGGCTGCCCAGGCGCAGCGCTTTATTGAGGTGACCGAGGAGATGCTGGATCATGAGGACTGGCGCGAACGCTATGCTGTGCTGGAGCGCCTCGATCCGAAGGAAAAAGATATCCCGGTGTTAGAAAAGGCGTTACACGACGAAAAGGCTTCCATCCGCCGGCTGGCGACGGTTTATTTCGGAATGATTGAAACAGAAAAAGTGCTTCCGTATCTTTATCAAGCCTTGAAGGATTCGTCTGTCACGGTGAGACGGACGGCGGGGGACTGTTTGTCCGATCTGGGCAACCCGGCGGCGATTCCCGCTATGATTGAAGCAATGCAGGATAAAAACAAATTAGTGCGCTGGCGCGCGGCGATGTTTTTATATGAAGTAGGCGATGAGCGGGCGATTGACGCGTTACGACAGGCGGAGAATGATCCGGAATTTGAGGTCGCTCTGCAGGCCAGAATGGCATTGGCCCGGATCGAAGGCGGAGAAGAAGCGAAGGGCTCTGTATGGAAGCAGATGACAGAGTCACGTAAAGCGGAGCAGTAGAAGGGGGAGACGGATATGACTAAGGAAGAAGTGATTGAAACGTTAAAGAGCAGACAGATGGAGGAAATGCTGGAATTGGTCGAAGATGCTGAAAGCGGTGATTTACAGGAGCTGGAGCTCGTTGAATCAATCGGACTCGTTTATGACCGCCAGTTAAATGAGGCGCTCATTCGCGTATTGGAAGAGCTTGGCGTGACGATGATCTATGTGAAAGATGAAGAGGAAAACGGCTGATATGGGAAGAGGGAAGCCGCTTGCGTCCTGAACCATCGAAGTCCTTATCAAGAAAAGCTCTTCCAGCCTGGCGCCTGCAAGCTTTTGTTGAAAGCTTATTTGTAGCGCTTGTACCAATTGCCTATGGCGTACTGCTCTATTTTTTTCAGTTCCCGCTTTGGATTCTATGGGCGCTGATCGGCTGTTATTTGCTCTATCTTTTTATTTTCGTCTATTTGATTCCTCCATTGCGCTGGAAAAGGTGGCGCTATGATGTGCTCGCAGAAGAGATTGATTTGATGCACGGCGTATTTATCGTTAAGCGAACCTTAATTCCGATGAGTCGTGTCCAGCATGTTGATACGGAGCAAGGGCCGCTCTTACGCCGCTACCAGCTTGCTGCTGTTTCGATCTCTACGGCGGCGACAGTTCATCGGATTCCGTCTTTAACGATTGAGGTTGCCGATGAGCTACGTGACCGGATCGCCCAGCTGGCGGCGGTGGCCGAAGATGAATAGTTTAAGGCGTTTGCACGTAGCGGCGATTTTTGTCTCGTTTTTCCAGGCGTTAAGAAGTTTTCTGATTCCTTTACTTGTTTCACTCTTTATCGGCGGCTCCCAATCTTCCGGCGGCTTTTTCCGGATGGAATATATATGGATCGCGATCATCGTCTTGAGTTTTATTGCTGGAATCGTTCATTGGATTTTCTTTCGCTATCGTTTTGAGGATGGCGAGCTTTATATTCAAAAAGGGATGTTTGTCCGCAAAAAGCGCTACATCCAGCAGCAGCGCGTTCAAAGCATTGATATTACCGCAGGGCTGCTGCAACGGATCTTTGGTCTCGTAAAGCTGAAAATCGAAACAGCCGGGGGCGGACTGGAGCCTGAAATTCAGCTTATTGCGATTAGCAGGGAAGAGGCTGAAGAGATTAGAAGTAAATTATTAAACAAAGTGAGTGCCGCCGAGCCGGAAAGCAGCGAACAGGAAGCTAAGCCTGATGTAACGTGGAAGCTGAAGCCGAACCGTCTCGTCATCGCCGCCCTAACGTCAAGCGGCATCGGCTTGACCCTCTCCGCTGTGATCGCTTTATTCAGTCAGGTCGAGCAATTTATTCCAGATGCCTATTATCAACAACTCATGGGTCTCGTCAGCCGGACTCAACTTTCAGCATTTGCGGCATGGATTGTGATCATCTTATTGCTCTCTTGGCTATTATCCTTTTTAGGTACCGTGCTGAAGTATGGACATTTTACGATTGAAACGTATGAAAATGAGATCGTCATTTCCCGCGGGCTGCTTGAAAAACGACAATTGACGATTCATCCTGATCGCGTGACTGCGGTGCGCATCGTCCGCAATATTTTTCGCCAGCCGTTCGGCTTTGCCTCCGTCTATGTTGAAAGTGCGGGCGGAGGGACAAAGGATGAGCAGCTTTCGACCGTGCTTATCCCGCTTGCGGCGAATAAAGAAATCGAAGCGCTGCTGGCCGACGTGCTGCCGCGCTATGCTCGTTCTGTCGAAATCAAAGGGGCACCGCGGCGGGCGATCCTGCGGTTTTGTTTCCCGCTTGTGGTCATTCCTTTGCTGATCGCGCTTGGAATCGGCTATTTTTGGAGTCCGTATGGCTATTACGGATTGCTGGTTGTCCTGTTCGGAATCGGACTTGGCTGTTTGCAATATAAAGACGCGGGGGCAGGAGTGGACGGCGAGTTTGTAGCGGTGCGCTATCGCCAGCTGAGTCAGGTGCAAGTCATTTCGTTCAAGCCGAAAATTCAGGCGGCAGAAACAAGAGTATCGCCGTTTCAGCGAAGAAAGCAGCTACGCAGCTTTCGTTTCTCTGTGTTATCAAGTGTGGTCGGAAAATCGTTTACCGTGTCGCATTTGGATGAGCAGCACGCTGAGCGGCTATTGCAATGGTTTTCAGTTGAACAGAGAGCCTGAGACAAACCGAGCTTTGGGGTTGGGCAAATAGAGAGGCTGGGAAAAAGGTCAAAAAACAACCTTTTTCCCAGCCTCTATTTTCAGCGTGAAAATTCGTTCGTGTACGTTACAATCGAGCGTTTGCCCTGCTCGGTCGTAAATTCAAAGCGGTCATAAATTTCATCGTTTTTCTGATTGTGCAGCTTGCGGTCAAAATGGTGCTGGACCATAATGATTCCCTGGCTTCCACGATAAGTCAGGAAGTTAACACCCTGGAAGGATGTACGGCCTTCCGACAGCAGAAATTGCGTGAGAAGCGCGTTGTGACAGTCGACTAAATGATCGTGAGAAACCCCAAAGGATTGCAGGCTTTTTTCAAGCGACTGGAGAGCGCCCGGCTCAAGCTCCTTCTGAAAAATCACATATGGATCAAATTGCTTTTTGTCGATCGTGAAGACGGTCCCTTCCTTTGGTGAAAAGCGGACGCCGTCGTTGGACATAAATGTTCCGTTCTCTTCATAATGACCAGTACAGGTTTCGTTGTTTTCGTTTACCCATTGCAACTCAAATGGACATTCCTCAAGCGCAAGTGCCTCTTTTCGTTCGTCGAGCAGGAGGTACTTGCCATTTTCATAGTGGAAGGTATAGGCGATTGCTTCGTCCTCTTCGTCTTCCGTTTCTTCCATTTGCGCTTCCTCAGGCAAGGAAAGGTCGTGAGCATCAACAAATTGCTCTAAAGCTTTCTGCTTATGGGCGAGGCTTTCCTTTTGCTCCATAAGCTCTTGCAGGCGCCGGATAGCGGCGTTCTCCATGCTTTGCTGAAAGGAGGTGGAAATCTCTTCCGGAGCAAGGCTCAGCTTAGAGCCGATGCATTCCACGACATCACGATCCTTATATTTTAACGGAAGCAGGGTGATCTCGTCCTTCTCAGGCAAGAAGGAAGGGAGTTCGACAACGGCTTGAATCTGAACCGTTCCACGCCATGTTTTCCGGGGCGGGGCAATGACACCCTCCAGCATGCCGAGGTAGCTTCCGCCTTGACCTTCATCAATGATTACTGCTTTCCCTATATGGTTCTGTGCTTGTTTACGATCCATGAAAACCCTCACTTCTACATCTCAGTTTCACAGCTGTATCGCTGTCTTCTTTTACACCGTGCAGCCGTTTGCTATACATATTATAGACAAGAGTAGTGACATTTCGCAAGTAAAGAGGGAATTTGTCTGCTTTCGTCACATTTTTTGTGCTTTACTTCTTATCCCTGCGATGGTCTTTCGTAGCGGAGCGACTGGAGCTTGAGCAAATAATCCATCCGCTCGACCCGCAGGCGCTCCAGACGATCGGCGTAATCAATCAATGTTAATTCCATCTTCGAGAGCGCGACAAAAACCTTCTCCTTCTGTTCAAGCTGGTGCTTCACCGATAAAGAAAGGAAGGTATGCAGCAGCGAAGGGATATCTTCGCGAAACATACGACGTACCGTATGGCGCTCCTCGAAATCAAGCAATTCGAAGTCATCCTGAATTTTATGAGCTTGATGGATCAGCCGTTCGAGACGATTCTCAATCGTCGGATCAACGGTGAATTGCTTGACGGTGTCAATATAGCGCTTTGCTTCCTCGACAAGCAGGGCAACATCTGTACCGGTCGCGGTTTTCAAAAGCTGCTGCTGATTGGCAAGGATCGCCTGGGAGGTCGTCCCGGGTGTCACCTGCTCGTTGGCAAAGGCTAAATCAAGGTGATGAATGCGGTAAAATAACGTGTGCAGCACCGGCGATTCACGCACCGAGCGGGTCTGAACCCGTCCGTCCTTCATGTAGCGGATCGACGCTTCCTTGCACACGCCGACCCCGTCCTTTGCTTTCATATATTTACGAAAACAGGTAATGACGATTCTTTTTTTGATGGGGGCCGGAGAATGCTTTTGGTCGAACATCATCACTGTAATAAATGTGTGATTGACTTTGACTTTAATCGTCCATTCTTTTGTCTTGCGGCGAATCGTTCTCTTTTTATTGGAAGGCGGGGCATTTTGCGTCATCCGCATCAGCAATTCTTCCGTATCTTCAATTAGTTTTCTCGTTGTCCGATCACGCAGAATGTGTTCATCGACAGGTTTCTTATGTGATGGAGTAAAAAAATCCTGGATTTTCGTCATCCATGAAGCCTGCATGTCAAGCCTCCCTCCATGGTTGTTATTGTAGCAGTTTTGTTTGCATTTCCTTGTTGAGCGTATCAAGCTCCTGGATAAAGGCTTTGCCTGATTCAACAATTCGCTCATTCGACTGCTCGGTCATCTCGATTGCTTCAAACACATTTTGATAGGCTTTGCGGAAGGACTCGATCGCAATCGCCGGCTCTTCCAATGTTTTCAATGTGTCGGCTGTATTTTGCTTTAACAGCTCGGCATTTGACAGCAGCATCGATTCTGTTGCTTCATTAACATTTTTTACCGCCTTGATTACTTTTTGCTGGTTGGAGAGGGCAAGCTGAATCGAAGCCGAAACGGTAATGACATTTTTCGTCATCGTAATCGCATTAAAAATCGCTTCCTCCAGCTTGTCGTTATTTTCGACAATCAAATCAACAGAGGCAAGGGACTGCTGCAGTACCATGACCGCCTGAGACATATTTTTCATTCTCGTCACGATTTTCAGCTGGCCTTTTTTGATTTCATTTGGATTGTCCGCCCAGCGCTCAGATGTCATTTCTGCTTCGAGCATGTCGTGAAGCTGCTGGCCGTACTCAATTTGCTTGTTTAAGTTGGCAATGCGTTCTTTCGCCACGTCCTTTAACTGGTGAAGCATCAGCGTATCTTCCTGCAGCTTGTCCTTGCCGCTCAGCAGGCCGTCGATAATATTTTCCACTTGGGCTTCAACCGTTTTATATTTGCGGGCGTATTGTTCGATTGGATTGCGGCGCAGTACTTTATTGAGCCATTTTTTCGCCTGGCTCTCCTGCAGATGAGTAGGCTCAAGCTGACTGACCGTTTCCTTCAGCTGCAGCAGCTGACTAGGCAGCTGGTTCGACTGGTCCTGCATCATCGTTTTAACCGGCCGCTTTAACGCTTCGAGCGACTCACCGGCCTGGCGCTGTTCCTCCTCGCCCAATTTATCTAATCCTTCTAAAATTTTGGAGAGATCTTTTTCCTCCGGCAATGATTGTTCGTTTTTATCATGTAATTGATTCTTATTTTCCTCCATGAAAATCCTCCTCTGACGTCGCAAAATAAAAGATGTCGTTATTTATATTTACGGAAAAAAAGCTGAATCCGTTTCAATTTTTGTAGAAAGCTGTCATTTCTATTATGATGGATTTTAAAAAGGAACACAATCATCCTGGAGGCGGATGTATGGAAAAAATTCAACTTAGGCAGGTCAGGCGAGAAAATCCTGCTAATTTAATAGGTAAGGAAACGATATAAAAAGCGAAAAGGAGAGATGAGAAGATGTGTCTGCTGCTACTTGCGATTAACCAACATCCGGATTATCCGCTGATTTTCTGCGGCAATAGAGATGAATTTTACGACCGTCCTGCCGCCGATGCTCATTATTGGGGGGAGGACGGACAATTGTTTGGCGGGAGAGATTTAGAAAAAGGCGGGACGTGGCTCGGTCTGACTCGTTCTGGGCGGTTCGCTGCCGTGACGAATGTGCGGGAAGCGGCTGCGGGGACAGCCTCCGCCACCGAATCAAGGGGGAAGATCGTCACTGATTTTTTGTGTTCGACGGTCAGCGGAGCAGATTATTCGCGCCAGCTGCTGAAGAAAAACGCCCTCTATCAGGGCTACAATGCGGTCTTCGGTGTGGAAAACGAGCTTTATTACGCCTCTAATCGAGCGAATGAAAGTGGAAAATTACCGGATGGCATCCATGTGCTGAGCAATGCGTCGTTGAATACACCTTGGCCGAAAACAGAACAATTAAAGACGTCGATCACTGCTTTGCTTAAAGATAACAGACAACCAGTTGACCGCTGGCTTGAAGCGATATTCGACAGCCTTCGGGATGACCGCCCTTATCCGGACGAAATGCTGCCTGAAACCGGCGTCGATCTGGAGCGGGAGCGGAGGCTGTCTCCGATCTTCATTAAAGGAGAAAAGTACGGGACAAGGGCTTCAACAATCGTCCTCATGAACAGGTCGCGAAAGTTTCGTTTTCTGGAGCAGACGTATGGACCATTTGGACAAAAAAAGACTCGGACGGATAAGCAGATTTTCCGCCGGAATCCAGAGAGATAATGGCACTAATAGTAACAAATATTCGTTAATAAACAAATGTCCATACCGAATACACTTTTATAAAAAAGTGATTGGTGAGAAAAAAGTATGAATTTTTATACATGTCAATGATGGTTATATACAGATACGCAAATATGACAATTTTAAGGCGATATTTTTTTTAATATCGCTACATCACAGCAAAGTAACCGCTTTCAAATTATAATCGTAAAAAGTTTAATTTGCCGAAATGTCAGAAAAATGATATGATCCTGTATATTAGCTCAGTAGTTTTTGGGGAGAGTTGATGAATTTTTACTTTTTTGAAGGAAGGTTGATGCCAATGCGGAACGCACAATACCCGAAGAAACAAGGCCTTTATGACCCGCAATTTGAGCATGACAATTGCGGTATTGGCTTTTTAGCACATATGAAGGGGCAAAAATCGCATCAAGTTGTTCAGGATGCGCTTCAGATTCTTCGGAATTTAGAACATCGTGGCGGACAAGGTGATGAAGTGAATACTGGTGATGGAGCAGGGATGCTTTTGCAGCTGCCACACCGTTTCTTTGAAAAAGTTTGTTTGGTAGAAGGGATTACTCT
Organism: Halalkalibacter oceani; assembly: GCF_040544555.1. Lineage (NCBI taxonomy): Bacteria > Bacillati > Bacillota > Bacilli > Caryophanales > Bacillaceae > Halalkalibacter > Halalkalibacter oceani. The sequence continues at coordinate 446,139 of NZ_JBEPKD010000001.1, read as the reverse complement.
TCCTAATATAGGTGAGTATGGAGTTGGGATGCTGTTTTTGCCACAGGATGAAGAAGCACGGGAGAAGTGTGAACAGGGCCTGGAAGCTCTTATAAAAGAAGAGAAGATGGAACTTCTTGGCTGGCGCACAGTACCTGTTGATGATTCTATGCTTGGTAATGCGGCAAAAGCAGCTATGCCATTTATCCGGCAGCTTTTTGTCAAACACAATGAAGCTGGCATGAGCGAGCTTGATTTTGAGCGCAAGCTTTATGTGCTGCGCAAACGGGCGGAGCATGAGCTTTCCTCGCTTGTTCCTGAGCAGGAATCCTTTTATTTTGCCAGCCTTTCAAGCCGGACGATTGTTTATAAGGGAATGCTGACAACGGAGCAGGTTGCTCAGTTCTATCTCGATATGACAGATCCGGATTTTGAAACAGCGATCGCGCTTGTTCATTCGCGTTTCAGTACGAATACGTTTCCAAGCTGGGAACGGGCTCATCCGAACCGCTACATGATTCATAACGGGGAAATCAATACAGTAAAAGGAAATGTCAACTGGATGCACGCCAGAGAGGCCGTCTTTAAATCCGACGTATTTGGAGACAATATTGCGAAAATTCATCCGATCGTCGATCAGGATGGATCTGATTCGGCGATGTTTGATAATACGCTTGAATTTTTGTCGCTTGCCGGCCGATCGATGGCTCACTCTGCGATGATGATGATTCCGGAGCCGTGGCAAAATGACGCGCATATGAGCGCAGAGAAGAAGGCGTTCTATCAATTCCACAGCTGTTTAATGGAGCCGTGGGACGGACCGACGGCGATCGTCTTTACTGACGGCAAGCAAATCGGCGCCTGTCTTGATCGGAACGGACTGAGACCATCGCGCTATTATGTAACAAAAGACGACTACATCGTGATGTCGTCCGAGGTCGGTGTGCTTGATATTGATCCGGCAAACGTCCTTTATAAGGAAAGACTTCATCCTGGTCATATGCTGCTTGTCGATACAGAAGAGGGAAGAATTATCCCAGATGAAGAAATCAAGCACCAAATCGCGACGGAGCAGCCATACGGTGAATGGGTCGCTGAGCATCTGATTCAGCTTGAGGATGTGCTGGAGACGGCTCATGTTGAAAATACAGACTTTAAAGCGCTCAGCTCGCGTCAGCTGGCGTTTGGCTACACATATGAAGAGATTTCCAAGGTGATCAAGCCGATGGTTATGGAAGGTGTTGATCCGATTGGCTCAATGGGATATGACTCGCCATTAGCGGTTCTGTCGAAGAAGCCTCAGCTGTTGTATAACTATTTCAAACAGTTATTCGCGCAAGTCACGAACCCGCCGATTGACGCGATTCGTGAAGAGGTTGTCACAGCGATGGGAACAACGATCGGGGCGGAGCGCAACCTGCTTGCGCCTGAGCCGATCAGCTGCCGTCATATTCACCTGCCATATCCGATTCTTGATAATGAAGAGCTGGCTAAGCTGCGCCATAACAAAATGGATGGCTTTACATCGATGACGCTTCCGATTTTGTTTGACGTTAAAGAAGGGGAGAACCAGCTGGAAAAGGCACTCGATTCCTTGTTTGCTCAAGCGGATCAAGCGATTGAAGACGGTCATACCCTGCTTATTTTAAGCGATCGCGGCCTTAACGAGAAGCAGGCGGCCATGCCTGCGTTGCTCGCTGTTTCCGGCCTGCATCATCATTTGATCCGGCAAGGAACGCGGACAAAGGTTAGTATTCTAGTAGAATCAGGTGAACCGAGAGAGGTGCATCATTTCGCGGTTCTGCTTGGATACGGAGCGGAAGCGATTAATCCGTACCTTGTGTTTGATTCGGTCGATCACTTGATTCATGAAGGGCTGCTTGATGATATTTCCTATGTCGAAGCGGTGAATAAGTATATTAAAGCTGCCGCAAAAGGGATCATGAAGGTTCTTTCGAAGATGGGGATTTCAACGATTCAAAGTTACCGCGGCGCGCAAATTTTTGAAGCTGTCGGCATTCATGAATCGGTTGTTGATCGTTATTTCACATGGACGACAACCCGCATCGGCGGCGTCGACCTGGCGATGATCGAAAAAGAAGTGTTAGCCCGTCATAAGCGCGCTTACTCTGAACAAGAAGGTGTAGACGGCGCCTTAGATCCAGGCGATGATTTGCAATGGCGTCGCAATGGGGATCCGCATCAGTACAATCCTCATACGATCCATATGCTGCAGCATGCCTGCCGTCAAAATAATTATGATTTATTTAAAAAATATTCACAGGCGATCAATGAACAGACGAAGGAGCAAACAACGCTTCGCGGTTTGCTGAAGTTCAAGGAAGGTCGTACGCCGATTCCGGTTGATGAGGTTGAGTCGGTCGAAGAGATCGTGAAACGCTTCCGCACAGGGGCGATGTCGTTCGGATCAATTTCTCAGGAAGCGCATGAAACGCTGGCGATCGCCATGAACCGGCTTGGCGCAAAGAGTAACACAGGTGAAGGCGGGGAAGATCCTAAGCGGTTTATCCCGGATGAAAATGGCGATCTGCGCCGCAGTGCAATTAAACAGGTGGCATCCGGTCGTTTCGGTGTAACGAGTCATTATTTAGTCAATGCCGATGAAATTCAAATCAAGGTCGCCCAAGGTGCGAAGCCGGGCGAAGGTGGACAGCTGCCTGGAAACAAAGTGTATCCGTGGGTTGCAGAAGTTCGCGGTTCAACGCCGGGCGTCGGCCTCATTTCACCACCTCCTCATCATGATATTTATTCGATTGAGGATTTGGCGGAGTTGATTCATGACTTGAAAAATGCCAACCCAACGGCGAAAGTCAGCGTGAAGCTCGTTGCCGGTACCGGTGTCGGGACGATTGCTGCCGGCGTCGCCAAAGGCCGAGCCGACGGCGTCATTATTAGCGGGTACGACGGAGGAACAGGAGCGGCGGCGAGAACGAGTATTAAGCATACCGGTCTTCCGTGGGAAATCGGCTTGGCGGAAACGCATCAGACGCTTGTGCTTAATAACTTGCGCGACCGGATTACGGTGGAAACCGACGGTAAGCTGATGACAGGACGAGATGTCGTAGTTGCCGCGCTGCTCGGCGCTGAAGAATTTGCATTCTCAACTGCGCCGCTTGTCGTCTTAGGCTGTATCATCATGCGCGTATGTCATTTAGATACATGCCCAGTCGGCATTGCGACGCAAAATCCGGAGCTTCGCAAAAAGTACATGGGCGAGGCTGACCATGTCGTCAACTTCATGCGTTTTATCGCGCAAGAAATTCGCGAGCTGATGGCAGAGTTAGGATTCCGCAAAATTGATGAGCTGATCGGACGGACTGACCTTCTTGAAATGAACCGCGACATTGAGAATGAAAAGGCAAAACAGATTGATTTGTCGAGCCTTCTTTATCAGCCGAAGCCGGAAGAACAGGAACGCAACTATTGCACGAAATCTCAGGATCACCAGCTTGAGCTCTCGCTTGATAGCCGTGAGCTGATGGCCGCCAGCCTTCCTGCGCTTGAACGCGGCGAAAAAGTGAATGGCTCATTTAAGATTTTCAATGTTGATCGTGTTGTCGGTACGATGGTCGGCAGTGAGATTAGTAAACGATACGGGGCAGCGGGTCTGCCGGATGATACGATTACGTTTGATTTCAAAGGCTCTGCCGGACAAAGCTTCGGTGCCTTTATTCCGAAGGGAATGACATTGCGTCTTGAAGGAGATGCAAATGACTATACAGGTAAGGGACTTTCCGGCGGAAAAATTGTCGTGTTCCCGCCACAGGAGTCAACCTTCAAGGCTGAAGAGAATATTTTAATTGGAAATACGTCCTTCTATGGAGCTACAAGCGGTGAAGCGTATATTCGCGGGATTGCCGGGGAACGGTTTGCTGTACGGAATTCCGGCGCGAAGGTTGTCGTGGAAGGGGTCGGTGACCATGGTCTTGAATACATGACCGGTGGTGTCGTAGTTAACCTTGGAACAGTCGGCAAAAACTTCGCCGCAGGAATGTCAGGCGGGTTAGCATTCGTCCTTGATGAGGACAATCGTTTCGCCTCTAAGTGCAACAAAGAAATGGTGCTGCTTGAAGATGTAGTCGAGCAGAAGGATATTGAACAGCTTAGACAATTGCTTGAAAACCATGTCGCCTATACGAACAGTGAGCGCGCAGCGGCGATTCTTAAAGACTGGAATTCGTATTTACCGAAGTTCACGAAGGTGATTCCGAAAGATTACAAGCGGATGCTGGCGGCGATTGAGCGCGTCAAGCAGGAAGGCTTGAGCGGCGTCGATGCCGTCATGGTCGCCTTTGATGAAAACAAAAGCGATAAATCACGTGTAGGCGGAAAATAAAAAGGTAGTTGCAGGATGAGTAAAGCCTTAAGTAGAAAGCGCGGAAAGCAGACTACAGGCTGGCTCATCTTTGCATGCCCGCTTCCCCTTTTAGGATGGAAGGCTGGAAGTAGACAGACAAGGATTGGAGTGAATGCGATGGGGAAGCCAACTGGATTTATGGAGTATAAGAGAGAAACAACAAAAAAGCGTGATCCGTTCGAGCGGACGAAAAGCTGGCAGGAGTTTCATATTTTAATGCCTGAACCAGTTTTACGTCAGCAAGGTGCTCGTTGTATGGATTGCGGGGTGCCTTTTTGTCAGACAGGCACGACGATGGACGGTTCAGGTGAGATCGGCTGTCCGGTATATAATTTAATTCCGGAATGGAATGATTTGGTTTATCACGGAAAGTGGAAGGAAGCATTGGAGCGTCTGCACAAGACGAATAATTTCCCTGAATTTACAGGACGGGTCTGTCCGGCGCCTTGTGAGGGTTCCTGTACCGTCGCGATTTCCGATGAGGCCGTTTCGATTAAAAGCATTGAGTTTCATATCGTTGAACGCGGATTTCAGGAAGGCTGGATCGTACCTCAGCCACCGGCGAAGCGCACTGGTAAAACGGTTGCTGTCGTTGGTTCAGGGCCGGCCGGCTTAGCTGCTGCGGCTCAATTAAATAAAGCGGGCCATACGGTGACGGTCTTTGAACGTGAGGACCGGATTGGCGGCTTGCTAACATACGGCATTCCGGATGTGAAGCTTGCCTACCATGTCGTCGAGCGCCGCGTCAAAATTCTTGAAGAGGAAGGCGTTATGTTCAAGGCGAACGTCGAAATTGGCAAGGATATACCGGCTGCCCAGCTGAAAAACGATTTTGATGCTGTTTTGCTCTGCACGGGGGCGACGAAGCCGCGTGATGTGGAAGTAGAAGGCCGCGAGCTAAAAGGGATTCATTTTGCGATGGATTTTCTCACGGCAAATACGAAGAGCCTGCTTAACTCCAACCATCAGGATAACAACTACATTTCCGCGGAAGGGAAAAATGTTATCGTGATTGGCGGCGGAGATACCGGGGTCGATTGTATTACGACATCTGTCCGTCATGGGGCAAAATCCATTACGCAATTTGATATTAATAAGCAGAAGCCTGGTGTCCGTGATGAGGAGAAAAACCCTTGGCCGCTGTTTCCAATTGTGCATCAAGTTGAGGATGGCCAAAAGGAAGCACAGGCGGTTTACGGCAGTGATCCGCGCAGCTATCAGGTTAGTACGACAAAGTTTGTCGGTGACGAACACGGCAACGTAAAAGAATTGCACACGATTGACGTTGAAACGAAAATTGATGAAAACGGACGGAAGACGCGGACGCCGATTCCAGGGACGGAAAAAGTATGGCCGGCTGACCTGGTATTGCTTGCTGTCGGTTTTACCGGTCCGGAAGAGCGTATCATCGAAGAGCTGTCACTTGCTACAACGGCGCGTCAAACGATTGAGGCGGCATACGGCAAGTATGCGACGAGTGTAGACGGTGTTTTTGCTGCCGGCGATAATCGCCGCGGCCAAAGCCTGGTCGTCTGGGCGATTCATGAAGGAAGAGAAGCAGCAAGAGAATGTGATCGTTATTTGATGGGAAGCTCTAATTTACCATAAGATGTTATAAGCTTGTAACGATTTTGTAATAGCCTTTTTCATTGTTTCATGAGAAAATGAAAATAGAGAGAAAATTGTAACAATGAAAGGGCGACTCATGATGTTTCCATGGATGAAGCGTGGTATCGTCATATCATCGGCCTTGTTGACACTTGGAATGTTTGTTCCTTTCGACTTTGTTCGGGAGGTCCATGCAGACGAGCCGCAGAGGGCACTGGATGAAAATAACGACAACCCACTAATTTATAAAGTTGATCAGGATAATTATGATCTATTTCATGAAGTGCTTCCGGCGAAGACGGAGCACTATATTCACCGCGATATTACATCGGCTGAGGTGCTGCAGCAATATTTCGTGAAGCAGGCTTATAAGCAAAGCTTGAATAAGTTCGGAACGGCAATTTCTCAACGGATCAATAAGCCATTTGCGGAGGAAATATTGCCGCGTCTGACAACAGGGCTGATCGATACCGCCCGGACGTTTACAGAAGAGGACTGGAAGCACGTCAAGCTTTCAGTTCAGCCTGCCTCGGGGTTGGGAGAGAAAATTGTTCACTTGTACAATGATGAAAGCGGTACGGACTATTTTCGCTTTCATGTTCGGCGTGACCAGCCGCCGAAGCAAGGCTACTTCTTTAATTTTCATTATCACACATACCTCGATCAATACGAACGTCACCATGAATTGGGGACGATTTACTGGGGAAAGGACATGCCTCCCCAATGGAACGGAGAAGACCGCGTCTAAATGGATGCGGTTTTTTCTATGGAGGCGGGCTGCTCAGCCCGAGGAAACGCTGGCTCTCCTTTCCATCGTTATCATGAACAAGGAAAATGGAGAACGATGACAAAAGCTGGCCGGCCATGATAGAATAAAGGTACTAGTTAGCAGGAGCAGAGTAACGTAAACAAAAAGAAGTATGTATGTTATGGAGTGGAGCATATGGCTAAACAAAGATGGCTGTTATTGCCGGCAGCGTTGCTTTTTGTGACGATTTGGACACTTGTGATTGTTCAGTTTCTACAGACAGGTTCAACAGATGATGTCTCGCTGGAGGAAACAGCTGAAGCAGCTGATCCATTCAATGAGCAACAACGAACGGATGATGGTGAGGAAGAAGGAAGTGCAGTTGCCGATGCAGGAGAAGGGAAAGGGGAGGACTCGTCAGAAGCGGACACAATCAATTTAACCGAGTTTGACTTTAATGACATCTCTACTCCGGCCGGGGTGCCGATTGATGGAATATTATCAAAGCTTCACCTTGATTGACTTGTTCATCATTTTTTCGCAAATCAAGCTCTAACTTGAGGATGATATTTGGTAGGATAAGAGGGGAGTATCATGTCTGAACTATGAGGGGGATTTGCGTGGATGCACAAGTAGATAGAAAAGCAAGACCGCCGTGGCTGAAGTGGATCTTGCGGATCGTTCTGAGCTACATCGCTTTACTTGCCATTATTTTATCCATAACGATCATTGTCATTTTAGTTACCTTTGGCTTCATTGTCATTGATGCCTTCACTCACTCTACATCATTGGAAGAGTTTTCGACAAAGTATTTAGTACCTGTGTCAGAATTTATGTGGCGGGCCTTTACATGGCTCATTCCGGGCCTATGATGGAACAGGACTTAGTTATCATTTTAGCCGTATTTGGTTTCTTTCTGTTGACTGGCATTTTTGGTATGATCGGGATTTATAGCATCTTTCAACAGAAAAAGAAGCGGGCGATGTGGAGCTTTGGAATTGGATTTGTGATGATTGCGGCCTATTTACTGCTGATGTTCGGCAGTGGATTTGTCACAAGATAAGGGGGAGATCAGCAGTGGAACGCCAGTATGTCCGGGCTGTTTACAAAACAGGGGTTTATATCGCCGAACTGCTTGAAGAGCAGCCTGCCAATCAGCGCGCTCTCGTAAAAGTGGCGGCGGTTTTAAAGCACCCGATGCAGGGTGATCTGCATCATCCGAAGGAAGCGGATGTCCCGCTTTTTCATCAGCGGAAAGCACTGGCTGAATTCGAAAAAACGTGGGTCCCGCTCTCGTCGATGAAGCCGTATGAAGGTGAAATTCCTTCGTATCAAGAATCACTGAAAGAAGCGTTTCAAAAGGAGCTTGCCAATTGTCAGCAGCTTGATAGTGAGTGGGCGAGAAAATGCGAAGAAAAGCTGAAAGAATGTGAAAAAGAGTATGGGTGGTGAAAGCTCCCATACTCTTTTTGCGTATCGTCGGATTATTCACCGTCATAAAGCCATAAGCGGGTGCTTAAGTCGAGCAAAAATAAATCGTCGGCATCATCGAGCGAACAGCCTGTTAAGCTTTCGATTTTTCGGAGGCGATAGAGGAGCGATTGCCGATGAAGATTAAGCTCGCGCGCTGTCTGACTGACGTTTTGCCGGTTGCGGTGATACGTGGTAAACGTGTGAAGCAGATCAATTTGCCTTTCCTCGCTATAACGCAGCAAGGCCGTCAAGATCGAACCGGTAATCTCCAGCAGCTCGTTGTTTTGATAAATGCTTTCCAGGATGCGGTCGACCTTTGTATCCGAGAACGTCGAAATGGACGGGATACCTTTCCGCTTGCGGCCGATCTCCAGCGCCCGTTTCGCCTCCAAATAGCTCGTATGGAAGCAGGAATAGCCATACTGCTTGGCGATCCCCCACGACAGCGTGAGAGAAGGGTAAAGCAGTTGCAGCCGCTCTGTAAATTTTTTAATATAGATCATCGCCTGGGAGCTGGCCGGTTCATGGGTGATTTCAAGAAAAATAATTAATTCCTGCTGCTGATAGGTGACCATCGATTTGAGCGCCATCGATTTGGCAATGCTTTCAGCCTCCTCTTCCATATAGCGGATGCATTCATGAAGCCAGTGATCGAAGGAAATCGTCACATGACTCGCTGCCTGGAATGCCTGTTCGACCTGCTCTGCTTTGGCAACAAGAGCGAGATAGGGCAGGTTGATTTGATAGCTGAGTGATTTCGCCCGTGAGAGCATCGCTTCCTTTGTCGCAATCGCCCCGCGCGACAGCTCCCACACAAAATCATCACGTAGGCGCCACTCGGTTTCTTTTGCTGCTTGTTGATGAAAGAAGTGAATCGCCACGGCGGTGGCAACATGCTCAAGCAGGCTGACCCACTCCTGATGCTCCTCTTCACTGAATGGCTCCTCTCCAAAGCCGCCAACGACGATGTAGCCCTGAATCGCCGCGCCGGAATGAATCGTCAGCTGCAGCGCATAGCCATCCTCATAGGCGAGCCAATCAAAGCCACTGTTCACATGCTGATAAATTCCGTCATCCACTAATTGTTTGTGAAGAAAGACGAGCCATTTCTCCTGAAGGTCCGGATGGACGGCTTTCGATTTACCGAGAATCACGCCTCTTTTATCCGCAATCAGGATGTCACAAGTCAGCGTACTGGCGACATGGTCGGCTACGGTATGGAGCGATTGACCGGAGAGAATATAATGCAGCAACGATTTGCGCAACGCCTCGATCTTCTCCAAATTTTCCCGCTTTCGTTGATGAATTCGGGCAAAGACAGCTTCGAGAATGTCGGAAAAACGAACCTCCCAGTCCACTGTCAGCAGAATGAACTGCTTTGCCTGGGCCAGCTCGATAACAGAAGCGGGAATTTGCTTGACATAAGGTCCTAAAGCGACAGCGAGTCCGGCTGCTTTTGCCGCGATCACTTCGTCTACAAATTGATGGAAGCTGTCTTCATCGCGGCACGAGACGCCGGAAGTAAGCACGAATTCATTCTGCCGGACAAATGACTCGACAGGCGTTTCGATCACGGATACTCCTTTTACAACGGTTGTTTCCATTTTCTCTGTACCGGAGCAGAGAATGGAATGTTCGAATAATGGCAGACTGTACACCTCTTGCATCGTTATCCCCATTCACTTCACTCCTTCCATCACCTGAACAGCTTTTGTTTTTTCCTATTGTATAAGAAGAAAGGAACGCCGGACAATCTTTCTTTTCTCCTCATCTATAGCCTATTGCTAAAAATAGATGAAAATCATCGATGATCTTCATACAATTTGGTCAATGTTTTTTCTGATTATTCTGAGTAAGATGGAACTACATACTGGTAAAGGGGTGGTTTCATGGGAGCATATGAAGGAATGAAGAAGGCAACGCAGGTCGTCTGGTCGGGGGAGAAGAACTATTTGGCCCATGGAGCAACGCAGGTTCCGGTTGTTCATAGTGTAGCATACGGATACGACGACATTGATGAATGGTATGAAGTGGCGATTGGAAAACGGGACGGGCATATTTACGGCCGCAATACGAATCCAACCGTCCAGGCCTTTGAGGAAAAAGTGAAAGAGCTGGAAGGAGCAGAAGCGGCAACGAGCTGTTCAACCGGAATGGCGGCGATCTCCAATGCGCTCATGACCGTATTGAGACCGGGCGACCGCCTCGTCTCAATCAAGGACACGTACGGCGGGACGAATAAAATCTTTTCCGAATTTCTGCCTCAGCTGCAAATCGAGGTCGAGCTTGTCGAAACGGGCAATCATGAGCAGATGGAAGCAGAAATCGAAAAAGGCTGCAGGCTCGTCTATTTGGAAACACCAACGAATCCAACGGTGAAAATAACGGACATCCGCCGGATTGTGCAAGCGGCAAAACAGTCGGGAGCACTCGTTTTCGTCGATAATACGTTCGCGACACCGATTAATCAAAATCCACTGGCGCTCGGAGCGGATCTTGTCATTCACAGTGCGACTAAATTTCTCGGCGGGCATGCCGATGCGCTTGGCGGTGTCGTTTGCGGTGATCGTCAGCTCGTTGAAGCGATTTACCATTACCGCGAAATAAATGGCGCCTCACTTGATCCGATGGCAGCCTATCTGTTGCTGCGCGGAATGAAAACATTAAAGCTGCGCGTTGAAAAGCAGCAGGAGAACGCCCTCGCGGTAGCACGTTATTTAAGTGGACATGAAAAAGTCGCAAGCGTTTATTATCCCGGGCTTGCGACTCATCCGAACCATCAGATTGCCCGGGAGCAGATGAGCGGCTTCGGCGGAATGCTGAGCTTTGCCTTAAAAGGAGGACTGGAAGCGGTCAGACAATTTTTGCCGCAGCTTGAGATCGCACATCGTGCCGCAAATCTCGGCGCGGTGGAAACAACGGTTGGGCCGGCGCGGACGACAAGTCATGTCGAGAACACGCCGGAGGAGCGGGCGGCGCTTGGCATTCCGGAAGGTCTCGTTCGTTATTCAGCCGGAATTGAAGATCAAGGTGATTTGCTGGCGGATTTGAAGCAGGCTCTTGAAGCCGTGAACGAAGGATGACAGCAGCCGAACAGTTAATCATCTGGCGCCGCCATCTCCATCGCTATCCTGAGCTTAGCTTTGCCGAGCATAAAACGACTGCCTATATCGTTGAGCAATTAGCCGGTCTGCCTGGCGTAACGCTTCATACCGGCAAGGAAACAATCGGGCTTGATACCGGCGTCCTGGCCACGGTCGGAAACGGGGAATCGCCAGTCATTGGCTTGCGAGCCGATATTGACGCCCTGCCGATTGAAGAGAAAACCGGAGCCGATTATCAGTCTGTCCACCGCGGCATCATGCATGCCTGTGGGCATGACGGTCATACAGCGATGCTGCTTGGCGCGGTCCATCGCTTAAGCGAATTGCATGAAAGCGGCAAGCTGAAAGGCACGGTCAAATGTCTGTTTCAGCCGGCGGAAGAAACGAGTGATGAACAAGGCTTGACAGGCGCCCAGCATATACTGGCTTCTGGAATTCTTGATGATGTCATGGCGATGATCGCCCTTCATCTTGACCCGGAGCTTCCATATAAGCAGATTAAGCTATGTTCGGGAATTGTGATGGCGAATGTCGATACGTTTTCGATCGTCATTAGCGGGACGGGTGGGCATGGAGCCTATCCGGAGCAGGCTGTTGATCCGATCTGGCTAACTTCGCTGATTCTCCCCGGATTGTATGGAATCCCGGCGCGGAAAATCGCGGCGCTGGAGCCGGCGGTGTTAAGTATCGGCAGGCTTGAGGCTGGCAGCTCGGCAAATGTCATTCCGTCACAGGTCAGGATCAATGGGACGATTCGAACCTATTCAATCGTGGCGAGAGGCCAAATGGAAATAGCGCTGCGTCATGTTCTTGAGAGTGTGAAAGCATATGGAGGGAGCTATGAGCTGACGATGGAACACGGAGAACCAGCTCTAAAAAATGCGCCGGAAATAGTGAAGCTGCTCGAAGAAACAGTACGTTCGGTTGAGCCGGAAATAGCGATTCACGAGCAGCCGTACGGAATGGGCAGCGAGGATTTTAGTCATCTGGCAGCTCAGCGGCCGGGAGCCATGCTTTTTCTCGGGGCGGGCCTTCCGCAGCAGACGGCGCTTCACCAGCCAACATTTGATTTTAATGAGGCGGCACTTGAGCTTGGTACGAACATTCTCGTCGAAGCAGGCCTCCGCCTGTTATCCGGTAAAGCGCTATCCACCATCCAATGTGGATCCGATTGGATGGCATAATGGAGAATCAACAAGAAAAAAGGAGGGTGGATCATTTGTTCCCGTTATCAGAATATAAGCAAAGGCTGGAAAAGGTAAAAAGCAGAATGGTTGATGTCGGCATTGATGTGCTCCTCATTTCCAATCCTTCCAATATGTACTATGTCAGTCATTATGCGGCCTGGAGCTTTTACGTTCATCAGATGATGATCGTGACGCTGGACGATGACCAGCCGCTATGGATCGGCAGACAGATGGATGCAGGGGGCGTCGCCAAAACAACGTGGCTTGATGAACAGCATATTATTGCCTATCCGGATTATTATGTCCAGTCTACAGAAAGACACCCGATTGATTTTATCGCCAATATTTTAACGGAAATCGGTCAAGGAAGCCGCGCCATCGGGGTCGAGATGGACGCCCATTACTTTACCGCCTTAAGCTATGAGCGGCTGAAGCACGGCTTGCCAAACGCGAAGCTAAAGGACACGTCAAGTCTTGTAAACGGCGTTCGTTTGATCAAATCAGAGCAGGAAATTGTCTACATGAAGAAAGCGGCGAAGATTGTGGAGAAAGCGATGAAGGCTGCTTACGAGGCCGTCGCCCCAGGAGTGAGGGAGTGTGATGTCGCCGCTGCGATCTCGCATGCGCAAGTTCAGGGGACGGCTGAGTTCGGTGGTGATTATCCATCCATCGTGCCGATGCTGCCGACGAATGAGAAGACGGCCTGCCCGCATTTGACCTGGACAGAACGGCGCTATGAAGAAGGGGATTTTTTGACAATTGAAATTGCCGGCGTCTATCAGCGCTACCATACGCCGATGGCGAGAACGATGGCGGTCGGCCGCGCCCCGCAGCATGTTAAGGAAATGGCTGCTGTCGTCCAGGAAGGAATCGCGACAACGCTGGCAGCGATTAAGCCGGGGATGCTCGCCGAGGAAGTGGAGCAGGTGTGGCGGCAAACGATCGGAAAGTACGGCTTTCATAAAAGCTCGCGTCTCGGCTATTCAGTCGGGTTAAGCTTCCCGCCAGACTGGGGCGAGCATACAGTCAGTTTTCGGCCGGGAGATCAAACCGTCCTGCAACCGAATATGACGTTTCACTTAATGCCAGGCTTATGGTACGAGGACTATGGTGTGGAGATTACGGAAACAATTCGCATTACCAACCGTGGCGTAGAAACGATGACAGCTTTCCCACGGGATTTGTACGAAAAACCGGTCATCTCCATCATTCCGGACGAACACACATCGTAGAACGCACAGGCTTTCGGGTCGACGAAGCTGCTGAAAAAGGACGATTTACACTTTTTCAGCAGCTTTTTTCTTCGAGTTACGAAATAGGACGTTTTTCAATGACCTCCTGATTTCCGGCCTTTTCAAGAAAGCGCTTTCTACAAATTTTGGAAAAAAAGTCGTAGCGAAGGCGATTTGACAGTGGTAAGATGGGAGGTAGACAAAAGGGAGAGAGAAAAACTGGAGTGGAGAAAATGAAAGAGAAATCATTAATTTTTACGTACTGTGTCATTTTTGTCGTGATGATCATCTGGGGGCTGAACATCGTTTTGTTGAAGCTGCTCGTGGATGCCTTCCCGCCGGCAACGATGACGAGCTTCCGTATCATGCTTGCGGGTGTAGTGGCGATTGCCATTGTCCTTTTCAGTAAGCAAATGAGAAAAATGACGAAAAAGGAATGGCAGCTGACGCTTTTAGCAACAGCTTTCGGCGTCGTCGGCCATCATTTCTTTTTATCGCAAGGGTTAACGTTAACGAATGCTTCAAATACGGTGCTGATCCTCGCATTGTTGCCGTTGACGACCTTTTTGTTCGCTGTGATCTTTTTAGGAGACCGTTTAACAAAATGGCGCTTCTTTGGCATTGTGATGGCCTTTATCGGCGTCATGTTCATTCAGGGACTCGGGGGCGGTAACTGGGCGGTACAAACGGGCGAGCTGTATGTGTTTATCGCGATGGTGATGCAGGCGATCAGCTTTATTTATATTAAAAAAGCGACCGCTACGCTTGATTCAAAACAGATGACGTCGTTTATGCTGTTATTTGGCTCAATCGGGTTGCTTGGTTTAAGCTTAATGTTGGAACCAACTGGGCCGTCAGCCTTAGTCGGTGCGCCGTTTTATCTATATGTTCTGTTTTTCCTGTCAGCTGTCGTTGCCACGGCTTTAGGGCACTTTTTATTTAACGCGGCGATTCAGCAAATCGGGGCAGGCCAAACCGCGCTTTTCAATAATTTCGTTCCATTCTTTGGTCTGGTCAGCTCGGCGATTTTTTTAGGGGAAAAAATCTACTGGTATCAAACATTTGGCTTTGTCTTTATTGTGCTCGGTGTTCTGTTTGGCACTGGTTATATTGAACGGGCTTGGGCAAAGCATCATCCTGTAGCTAAAAAGGCTGTAAAGCATATATAGATAAGAAATTGTCCCAAAAGCTTGCTTTTTGGGACAATTTCTTTTTAATTTAGTTAATATCCTGTGCTTTAAAGGCAGCAGATCCATCGTTACTCTAAATATTCCACAGCTTGAGCTGTTCGGAAATTTCGCGCGTTGTTTGCCGGACTCGTTCAATAAGCTCGTCTTGAATCCGCTCAAGCGTTACGCGATTGCTTGGACCGGAGATGCTGAAGCTGGCAATAATGCTGCCTTTTGCATTGTAAATTGGCGCAGCGATGCAGCGGATTCCTTCTTCTACCTCAACATTGTCCAGAGCATAGCCTTGTTCCTTGACACTACTTACTTCCTTGGTCAATTCCTCTGGCGTTGTAATCGTGTTCGGGGTACGGACTTCAAAGTCGATATTTTTTAATACATGCTGATAACGCTCCGGCTCCATGCCGGCGAGCAGAACCTTACCGACACCTGTACAGTAGAAAGGACGTCGGTTTCCAATACGAGAATACATTCGAATCGTTTGTGTACTTTCAATCTTATCAATGTACAAAACTTCCTCATTATCTTCGATACAAAGATGAATCGCTTCATTGACATCATCACATAGCTTTTTTAAATACGGCCTTGAGATTTGGATCAGGTCAGAATTATTTAATAATTGCCTTGATAAATAAACAACTTGATAACCAAGTTTATATTTATCTGAATCCTTATCCTTTAAGACGAAATTCATGTTAACAAGTGTTGTCAAAAGACGATGCGTCGTACTCTTCGTCAGCCCAACTTGCTCAGAAAGACGAGTCACCTGAATGCCGTCCGGATATTCGGATAAAACGTTTAAAAGCGTAAGAGCGCGTTCTACTGATTGAACGTTTGCCATGTCTAACTCCTTTTGAGTGTTATAAAAGAGAATCTCTGAATTTTATCATAGTGGAATTGTACCGTATTGTAAACTACTGTCACAAATAGAGCATCATAGAACAGTTAAAAAAAGCAAAATAAAAATATTTAAAAAAGTTATTGAAAAAAAAGGAAAGATTAACTATAATCATTATACGGAACGTTGTATTACGATACGGAACAAAGAAAGGGGTGTTTAAAGAATTTACGTTGCGCAGTTTTAATTTGCAAAATGAAAAGGATTACAAAGCTGAAGAAAATTTGTTTATTTTTAGGGGGAATAACAATGAAAACTAAAGAACTAAAGCTTTCTATAATTGTAAGCGCTGTCTTGGTGGTTTTTTTTCTGGCTGCTTGTGGTAATACGGATTCTTCGGCAGGGGGAGCGGCGGAAGGCGGATCTGAGGCACAGGTGGAAGCGAAAACGATTAAAGTGGCCTTTAACCAGCCGGAAAATCATCCTCAGTTCAAAGCGATGGAGGAATTTGGTGAGCGCGTGTATGAATTAACGGACGGAGCTTATCAGATTGAAATTTCGCCGAATGAATTACTGGGTGCCCAGCGCGAAACAATCGAGCTAGCTCAGTCTGGAACGATCGAAATGTCGATTGTCGCCGGAAGTCTGCTTGAAAACTTCAACGAGGATTTTGCGGTGTTCAATTTGCCGTATGTGTTTGATTCAGCTGAACATCAAAAAGCCGTTTTAAAGGACAGTGATATTGTCGGTGATTTGTATACATCGATTGAGGATCAGGGGGTTACCGTATTAGCAGGATTCCACGGTGGAGTCCGCAATGTCTATAACTCTATTAAACCAATTGAGACACCTGAAGATTTGCAGGGAATGAAAATCCGAGTCATTGAAAGTGATACAAATATTCAGATGATGGCAGCTATGGGCGGAACCGGTACGCCAATGGGGCAGGGGGAAGTGTATACAGCGATTCAGTCCGGTGTACTGGATGGCGGTGAAAACAATGAACTGATTTTCGCCAATTTAAATCATGATGAGATTGCTCCTTATTATTCCTATACCCAGCATCTCATGTTTCCTGATTATTTGATCGTCAATACTAACTTCTTTAATAGCATGTCAGAAGAGCATCAGCAAATTTTCCTCGATGAACTGGATAAGGCTATTGATCTTGAGTTTGATTTATGGGATCAGGATGTAGAAGCGGCCATCGCAGCAGCGGAGGAAGCTGGAGCAGAATTTAATTATCCGGATACGCAGCTTTTTAAAGACGCCGTTCAGCCGGTTATTGATGAAAAATTAACGACTGATACAGCACAGGCTCTTTATGAAAAAGTGCAAAATGCTTTGCAATAGCTGATGGAGTGGTGATATGAATCTCATCAAAAAAAGCTTAGATAAAGTACTAACATTATTCTGTATTGGGCTTTTCGGTTTCCTGGTACTATTGGTTACCTGGCAGGTGTTCACTCGGTTCGTATTAAACGATCCGAGTGTCATCTCTGAGGAATTGGCAAAATACTGTTTTGTCTGGCTTGTATTATTCGGCGCTGCATACGTGTTTGGAGAGAAAGGACATATGTCGATTGAATTTATAAAAAATACCTTTCCGCAAAAATGGCAGCTTGGAACCGATATTATAATTGAAATTGTGATCATGGCGTTCGCCGTATTTGCGCTGGTGTTAGGCGGTATTAACGCAACTAACTTGGCATGGACGCAAATGGCTGCCGCCTTGCAAATTCCTGTTGGCTATTTATATGCAGCCATGCCATTAAGCGGGCTTTGCATCGTCTTTTATAGTCTGAACAATATTTATCAATTGTTAAAACAAGGCTTGCATCAAGCAAAGAAAGCATAGCTAGGAAGGAGAATATCCTGATGGATGTTGCTGTTCAAGCCGCATTAATCCTTTTTATTAGTGTTGGTGTTTTGCTCGTGATTGGAGTGCCAATCAGCGTAAGTGTAGGCTTAGCATCTGTGCTGGCGATGTTCACCATCGTGGATGTCGGGAATGGAATGTTGACGTCAGCACAAAGACTGTTTACCGGGATAAATTCGTTTACGCTGATTGCGATTCCGTTTTTTATCTTGGCTGGTGTCATTATGAATAATGGCGGTATAGCCATTCGGCTCGTCAATTGCGCCAAAGTGCTGAGTGGCCGGATGCCGGGCTCGCTTGCCCATACAAATATATTGGCCAATATGCTGTTTGGGTCGATTAGCGGATCAGCCGTTGCAGCTTCAGCAGCCGTCGGCAGCACGATGGCGCCTCTTCAGGAAAAGGAAGGGTATGACCGCAAATTCAGCGCGGCCGTTAACATCGCCTCGGCACCGACCGGGATGCTTATTCCACCGAGTAATACGCTGATTGTGTATTCCCTTGTTAGCGGGGGAACTTCGATTGCCGCTTTATTTATGGCCGGCTATCTACCTGGAATTCTCTGGGGACTTGGTTGTATGATCGTCGCGCTCGTGCTGGCAAAGCGGTATCGCTTAAAAAGAAATGATCGTATCAGTTTCAGCCAAGCACTGCTTGTTATGTTAGACGCGATTCCAAGCTTGCTGCTTGTCGTTATCGTCATTGGCGGGATTATCGGCGGTGTGTTCACGGCGACGGAAGGCTCAGCGATTGCCGTTGTTTACTCGCTTCTTCTTTCATTAATATATAGAACGATAAAAGTGAAGGATTTGCCGCGGATTTTACTGGAGGCGACGAAAACAACGTCAATTGTTATCTTTTTAGTCGGCGTTTCTTCCATTATGTCCTGGGTGATGTCCTTTACGAATATTCCAGGACTGATCGCCGACGGTCTGCTCAGCTTGACAAGTAATATTTTCGTGATTTTGTTGATTATGAACTTAGTGCTGCTGCTCGTTGGAACATTTATGGATCCAACGCCTGCCGTTTTAATTTTCACCCCGATTTTTCTACCGATTGCCGTCAGTTTTGGGATTGATCCTGTTCATTTTGGCATTATGCTCGTTTTTAATCTTTGTATTGGAACGATCACCCCGCCGGTCGGACCTGTTCTCTTTGTCGGGGCGAAGGTGGCAAATTTAAAAATTGAAGATGTTATTAAACCGCTTCTGCCTTTTTTCGTTGTCTCAGTTGCCGTGCTGCTGCTCATAACTTATGTGCCGCAGCTGTCAATATGGTTGCCGGGGATTCTTGGTTTGCACAACGGATAAAACAATGGATGGCAAAAGCTGAATTTTATAAAAGAGGTGGAGACGATGAAGGCTGTTTTCTATGAGGGAGATAAAAAAATTACAGTAGGGGAATCGCGGCCGGTTCAACCGGGGGAAGGCGAGGTGCAGATTAAAGTTTCTCATTGTGGAATTTGCGGGACGGACCTTCATATTTATCATGGCGTGATGGACCATCGCGTTACCTTTCCGCAAATTTTAGGTCATGAAATGTCCGGTATTGTTGAGGCGGTCGGTAATGGTGTAGAGAATGTCGCCGTCGGCAACCGGGTAACCGTCCGGCCTTTGTCGCCTTGCGGTCACTGTCCGGCTTGTGAAGCGGGCCACTCGCATATATGTCATCATCTTGCCTTTTTAGGAATCGAGACACAAGGAGCCTTTCAAACGTATTGGAATGTCCCTGCTTATACGATTCATAAGCTGCCGGAGAGTGTGTCATTAAAGCATGGCGCTTTAATCGAACCGTTGGCGGTTGCCTGCCATGATGTCAGAACCGGACAAATCGAAGCAGGCGAATATGTTGTCGTTATTGGTGGCGGACCAATAGGTGCCTTAATTGCGATGGTCGCAAGGCAGAAGGGCGCAACGGTAAAAATTGTTGAAATCAATCCTTATCGGATCAACCTTCTTCAGCAGTTGGGCTTTGAAGTCGTTGATTCTAAAAACGAGGATCTAGAAAAAATCGTTTATGCAGAAACGAATGGAGCGGGAGCGGACGTTGTCTTTGAAGTAACCTCTTCACAAACAGGAGCGCAAATGATGACAAAGCTGTTACGAACGAGAGGAAGAATTGTCATCGTTGGAATTTTTGGGCAAGCGTCGCAGGTTGACCTGTTTCAATTTTTTTGGAAGGAACTGAAGATGTTCGGGGCCCGTGTATATGAACCGGAGGACTTTGACCAGGCGATTGCCCTTGCCGCGTCAGGCGAGCTGCCGCTTGATCAGGTGATAACAAATGTTTACCCATTGGAAAATCTCGAGCAGGGACTAAAGGAAATGGAAGGGGGCGGCAATGTGATGAAAGTGCTGCTCACTTGTTCATAAAAAGCTAGGAGGTCAAAAGAGAGATGACTGTACTCGATATGTTTAAGCTTGATGGAAAAAGGGCGCTGGTCACAGGATGCAAGCGCGGAATTGGCAAGGCGCTTGCCGAGGCTTTGGCTGAAGCAGGGGCTGATATTATCGGTGTTAGCGCGACTCTTGGGGAAAACAGTGAGGTGGAGCAAAGCGTAAAAGCATTAGGCCGGCAGTTCAAGGGCTATACTTGTGATTTTTCAGACCGCGATCAGCTCTATACATTTATTGCCGAGCTGCAAAGGGATTTCGGAACGATTGATATTCTAGTCAACAATGCAGGGACGATCAAAAGAAACCCGGCTGCGGAGCATTCGGATGAATACTGGGATGAGGTTGTCAATGTGAACCTGGACGCGCCATTCATTTTAAGCCGGGAAATCGGGAAAATGATGATATCACAACAGTCTGGTAAAATCATTTTCACCGCTTCGTTGCTGACGTTTCAGGGTGGGATCAATGTGCCGGGGTATGCGGCAAGCAAAGGGGCGATTGGTCAATTAACGAAGGCGCTGGCAAACGAGTGGGCGGCGAAGGGAATTCAGGTTAACGCGATCGCCCCAGGTTATATCGCAACCGATAATACAGAGGCATTGCGTGCGGATCCCCAACGCTCACAAGAAATACTGGCGCGGATCCCTGCCGACCGGTGGGGAGAACCGGAAGATTTTAAGGCGACCATTGTTTATTTAGCATCGAATGCATCGAATTACGTCAACGGAACGATTATTACCGTCGACGGAGGATGGATGGGCAGGTAAATAAGGGAGAGAAAAAGAAGAGAAGGGATTGAGAATATGGAGAATCGATATGCGGCAAACCCGACTGATGTAAAGCAATATACAACCGCACGTCTGAGAGAAGACTTTCTTATCGAAAAGTTGTTTACTGATGGAGAACTGAAAATGGTGTACAGTCACTATGACCGGACCGTCATTGGCGGCGCGGTCCCGGTGGAGAACAAGCTAAAGCTTGAAGCGGGTGATTTTCTGCGTACTGCTTATTTTCTCGAACGCCGTGAAGTGGGCATTATTAATATTGGTGGTCAAGGGAAGGTTACGGTCGACGGTGAGGAATACCTTCTGAATAAGCATGATTGTCTCTATATCGGCCGTGGGAAGGAAAGTGTGCTGTTTGCAAGTGTCGACGATAAAGCGCCAGCGAGGCTTTACTTTGTCTCGACAACGGCGCACCGGGATTATCCGACAAAGGTGCTGCCGATTGACGCTGCCGTTCCAACAAGACTCGGCTCAGATGCGCAGTCCAATAACCGGACGATTTACAAATACATTCATGAGGAAGGCATTCAAAGCTGTCAGCTGATGATGGGGATGACGATTTTGGAGCCGAATAATATGTGGAATACAATGCCTGCCCATGTGCATGATCGGCGCAATGAGGTTTATCTCTATTTTGATATGGAAGAAGATGCGCGTGTATTCCATTTCATGGGGGAGCCGTCAGAGACGAGGCATTTACTCGTCAAAAATGAGGAAGCAGTCATTTCGCCTCCCTGGTCGATTCATTCGGGTGTAGGCACGAACAATTATACGTTTATATGGGCGATGGCTGGTGAAAATTATACCTTTACAGACATGGATTTTGTCGAGATGAAGGATTTGCGCTAAAAGGGGTGTATCAAAAGGACTGTTTCCTTTTGATACACCCCTTCAGCTATTTGATCTGTTCACTTTCATTTAACTTACAAAGAAATTCATCGTCGGTGTGATCACGCTTTTCAGCTGCTGTTGCTGTTCTGCGGAGAGCGGCACAAGCGGTAAGCGGACAGGGCCGGCTTTAATCCCCTGCATTTCGAGGGCAGCCTTTACCGGAGTCGGGTTCGGCGCCATAAACAGCGATTTCATTACAGGGAGAAGCTGGCGATGCTGCAGGGCAGCTGCTTGAACCTGTCCTGCCTGAAAATTGCGGACCATTTGCTGCATTTCGTTACCGATAATGTGCGAGGCGACTGAAACGACGCCAATGCCGCCGATGGAAAGAATCGGCAATGTCAGGCTGTCATCTCCACTATATAGAGAGAAGCCGTCTGGCGCACCTTCAATAATCGCCGCCATTGCTTCTAAATCAGCGCTTGCTTCTTTCGTCGCCACGATGTTCGGAATCTGGGCAAGACGCAAGGTTGTTTCAACCGACATCGTCACTGCACTGCGGCCAGGGATGTTATATAACATCACCGGAAGCTTTGTAGACCGGGCGATCGTGCTGAAATGGGCAAAGATCCCTTCCTGTGAAGGCTTATTATAATAAGGAACGACAAGCATAATGCCATCTACACCGAGCTTTTCAGCTTTTTGCGTCAGCTCGATGGAAGCCTGTGTATTATTCGAACCTGTACCGGCAATAACCGGAACCTTACCGTCTGCTGCTTTTACAACCGTTTCAAACAATAAGCATTTTTCCTCTGTTGATAAAGTTGGCGATTCACCAGTTGTTCCACCAACGACCAATGCGTCTGAGCCATTTGAGATTAAATGGGCGACAAGCTCCTTTGTTGCTTCAACATCAACTTGTCCATGCTGATTAAACGGTGTCACCATTGCTGTTAGAATACGTCCGAAATTCATCCTTATTCACCCTCAATTCTAAAAAGTTTACATACGTTGTTTGGGCTACTTTGGGAGGCACAAAAAAACAACAACGAGCTCTCGACTCATTGTTGCAGGCTAGCTGTACGTCAGTACATAAACGACGCTAGACCAAATCAATGTGTGAGATAGCCCTCCATATAGCAAACGCTATATGACAGTCCTGTATTTATTCAATACAGTCCCAGCCAACGGACTATGAGCTTCCGTTAACTTCGGCAAATTCCCCTTTCGACTTGCTTCTTCAGAGCTCATACTCCTCGACAAGCTTACTTATGGCATTTGCGCCTCTACCCTCACTTCAGCGTATGAAGTAAGTTCTTACATGAATTTGTGTCTACCTTAACAGATGCTGCTAATAATTGCAATACTTTAGGGCGAATTTCAATTATTTCGTAAAAAGATTGATCAAAGCCGTTGCGCCGCTTCTGGTCAAGATGAAGGTGATTCAAAGGAAAACACAGGTTGCTCGGATCACCCATCTGTCCGATTATTTCATTAAGAAAGGCACCATTTTCGCCTGCAATTGGTTGAGCAGCTTGTCAAGCTCCTGGCTGCACTGTACGGTGACGTCGGCGGTCAATCCGTATGTTTTGGCAAGTGTCAACATTTGTTCCCTTTTCTGTTCGATTTTTAAATAATACATTGCTTCACTCCATCTTATATTTTGCAAAATGCACATTGTTTTTATCTATCACAATGCTACATTATACCCGGTTTTTGTAAATAAAAAAGCAATTCCACGAAAGTAGTCAGAAAAAATGAAAATCCCCGAAAGTTCGACACTTTTCTCTGTGGAGTGTTGCACCATTCCTGTTGAATATTGCAAGAGTGAAATAAAAAGAATGTCGTAAACTAAACAAAAAGAAGGGAGGTACCAATGAAAAAAATCATTTCGATCATCCTTATAATGGGCATTCTTTTTTGTGGAGGATGTCAAGTAGAACAAAAGTCTGTAATGGGAGCGAATTCTAATCGTGAGGAAGGATTCAGCGGCTATGGAGTAGCGCGTGTCCGTGGCTTGGAAGGCCCCTTAATGGACTTGGTCGTGCCTGATCGCGCGCCGAAAGGGTTGACGGATCCTGTACATTCCCTTCGGCATGAAGGCCAATATACGACGAATAAACGAATTTTAAGTACGAAACGCGGGGAAAGGGTGCTGAATAACCGACCGAATGTTCTGCGGGATAAATACGCTCATCGTGATAAGCCGTACTTGCAGAGGAAATCTTATCAGGCTCAAACCGAACAAACAGCGCAAGGAGAAAGACTCCGCCGCATTGAACAACGGATAGAAGCCCTTGAACATATTGAAGATGCTCATGTGCTGGCCGAAGACGATCAAATCATTATCGGCATTGAATCATATGAACAGGATCGAAAGAAACTAATCAAATCAGTCGAAAATGAAATCCGTGATGAGATTGGCGGATCAACTGTTTATATTACAACGAACCGACGTTTGATTAACCAAATGAATGCGATTGAGCATCATGTCTCCTGGCCACATCCTTTTGAAGGAGTGGGCGGCGCCGTCGGCGAGCTCGCCGATCTGATTGATGATACGATTCAAGGACGCAGGTAACGGCATGCGCCGTCCGCTTATTTTCCTGAAAGAAAGTTGTGCCATCTTATGATTGGAACAACCTTTTTTCAGTTTGGTGCATTTGTTAGTAAAGGCCGTGCTCTTCGGAGACATTTAAATATTCCCGTTCCATCAGCTTATGAGCCATGACGACATTTTCATAATAAATTCTTCCGTTCGCCAGCTGTGACATATCACCGGTTTCGGCCACTGCTGTAATCAGGTCAGCGAGAGCCCGGGCTTCAATCAGCGTACTCATCTGAACTTGGAAAAAGCCATTAAATTCAGGCGGGTGCGACAACGTTTGCAGCTGCTCACTCTGCGCTTCAAAGGCCGTTAAGGCGGCATAAATGTGATCGAGCTCTCCCTCGCCCAAGTTCGGAGTATCAAAATAGGGAGAAATTTGCTGCAACAGCTCGCCGGATTGTGAAAGATAGTAGCCAACTTCACTGGCAAAAGACTGGAGGTCGTTCGTCTGCAAGCCGCGAACTTTATTTTGATCTGTATTGTTGGAATGTAGAGCTAAGCTGTCTGCTCGTTTATGCTGCTCTGCATCGAGATTTTTCATCAGGTCGTCCTGCGGATTCATTGCACAGCCAAAAAGCAGCAAAAATAAAGGAAGCATAAAGGTGAGGAAGGCTCGACTAAACACGTATCTTCAACTCTCTTTCATAACCAATTTTTCTTTAGTATGGAAGCAGACGCTTTTTTTATGCATGACTGCCTCCGGTAAACCGTATACATGGTAGAAAGGCATGAAGGGGGAGCGGAGCGTGATGGTGATCGTGTTTAGTATTTGCTTTTTTACTTTGTTTTTTGGGGTGATGATGTTCGGGAATCATATGTCTCATACTCTTGAAACCATCGTCAACAAACGTGCCGATGAACATTTACTGCAAATTGAGCAACAGCTGAAAAAGAATTAAAACCGTTGTGGTGAAGGGGAGAGAACCTTGCCACACTTTTTTTTGAAACAAAATACATTATGTAATAATACAATTTTCCGAAAAAGGTTGACTATTGTATAACAGAAGAATATACTAGCGGTAAGAGAAAGAGAAAGAGAAAGAGAAAGAGAAAGAGAAAGAGAAAGAGAAAGAGAAAGAGAAGAGCACAGGTAATGAATAACAAAAAACGGGAGGGAGATCATCGTGAGAAAACAGAGCAAGGAAACTGACCGCAAGCCGGTTGAAGTGAAAGAAGAGCCGACGATCCTTGAATCGATTAATGATTACTACAGCCGTACTTGATCTTGAGTAAAGGAAGCTGGACAAAAGGTTGTGTTTTACCTTTTGTCCAGCCTGTAAGCTAGTTGAGTCTCAAGCTTTTCTGCTTTCTGTTATGAAACAGAAGGAGGCGGCAGGAATGGTGAAAAGTAAATTATTGCGCTTGCATTTTTGTCAATAATAAGTTATAGTAAAGTCAATGGTTGTCGACTTCATTCCCAAGATAGCTCTTTTCATTCCACTGGCGCGGTCAAGGAACCGTAAAGATGAATGAGAGGTAGGGCTTTCATCGATTGAAGATTGATACTAGATCCTTGATAACCAATTTATATTTAGTTTTGCTCATCAAATAAGAAACACAGATTCATAAGAGTTTGGTATTCACATGTTATAAGGGATATTCACTCGATTTGTGATTGATGTTCCTTATAATATGTGAATTTTTTATTTACCTTGGTTTGTAAATATGATTAGCATATTAAGTAAATAATATTAAGATTGGGGTTTTTAGCATGGCACAAACTGGAACAGTTAAATGGTTCAATGCAGAAAAAGGATTCGGTTTCATTGAAGTAGAAGGCGGAAACGACGTATTCGTACACTTCAGTGCTATCACTGGCGAAGGTTTCAAAACACTTGACGAAGGTCAATCTGTTGAATTTGAAATCGTTGAAGGCGACCGTGGACCACAAGCAGCTAACGTTGTAAAACTTTAATTTGCTTATATAAAAAGGGTGTCCCTTAAAGGGGCACCCTTTTTAAGTACATTTTTAAAGTCGGTTTGAACAAGTTTTGCTATGAAGGATAGTGAATCGGCGAGGCCGGCCCGAGATCAATTCCGAGCAGCATCCAGATGATTAACATAGCCGTCCAAACGATTGAGAAAACAATCGAGTATGGGACCATGACGGAAATAAGTGTCCCAATCCCCATCTTCTTATCATACTTTTGCGCAAAGGCGATGATAATCGCGAAGTAGGTCATCAATGGTGAAATAATGTTGGTCGTCGAATCAGCGATCCGGTACGCCATTTGTGTCAGTTCCGGAGAATAGCCGAGCTGCATCATAATCGGAATGAATACCGGAGCCATAATCGCCCATTTCGCCGAGGCGCTGCCGATAAATAAATTAATCAATCCAGTCACAGCGATGAAGGCAAGAACTAACGGAATTCCCGTGAAATTCACACTCTGCAAAAACTCAGCTCCATACACACCAAGAACAATCCCCATATTCGTTTCATTGAAATAGGCAACAAATTGACCGGCCGTAAAGGCGAGAACAACAAACATCCCCATCGAAGCCATCGTATCGGACATTTGGTTCGCGACATCTTTGTCATTACGAATCGTCTTCATTAACACGCCGTACACAATCCCCGGGACGAGGAACAGCACTAAAATAACAGGGCCCAACGAGCGCATAAACGGAGAATTGGCGATCGGGTTCGGCCCTTCCCCGCGCAGAGGTCCCCATTCAGGTAACACAAGCAGAGACATAATGACAGCGACAATAACCATTGAAATACCTGCCCATGTGAGGGCGCGCTTTTCGTCTTTTTGTAAGTAGTCGATTCCCGTAGGGCTTGCCTCCAGCTTGTTTTTGTACGTGCCAAGTCTCGGTTCGACGATTTTTTCAGTGACGAACGTTCCGGCAATGGTCAAGACGAATACAGAGACCGCGATAAAGTAGTAGTTCATCGCAATATTGATCGTCTCAGCATAGGCTGGATCAAACGTCGCCGCCGCCTGTCTTGTCAGTTCGCCAAGCATCGGATCTGTGGCAGAGAGAAATAAATTCGCGCTGAAACCGGCGGAGACGCCCGCAAAAGCAGCAGCAAGCCCGGCGAGAGGATGGCGTCCTAACGCAACAAAGAGCAGCGCTCCTAATGGAGGAAGAACAACATAGCCGGCGTCGGAAGCGACGCTTGACATAATCCCGGCGAAAACCAAGGCAGCGGTAATTAAGCGGCTCGGGACAGAAGTGACAAGGCCGCGCAGCGCAGCGCTAATAAGCTGACTTCTTTCGGCGACGCCAATCCCGATCATCGTCGCGAGGACGACACCGAGCGGAGCAAAGTTGATAAAATTGCTGACCATGCTTGTGACAATATAAGCGATTCCCTCTCCGCTTAACAGATTGGTGATGGCCAACGTTTCACCGGGCTCGGTCGGATTCTCGACGCTGATGTCAAAGGAAGATAGTAGAGCGGACAGAAACACAACAACGACGGCTAATATAGCAAAAAGCGTAATCGGATGAGGCAATTTATTACCAACTCGCTCAATGAAGCTTAGAAATTTTCCGAAAATACCTTGCTTCTTTATTGAATCATCCATCAAGATAAACTCCTTTCATCATAAAATATAGAGAGTGTGCGATCTGTTTAAAAGGAAACACGATTTTGATTCTACCGTATTATTAACGGAGCGTGTACGAAAAAACAAAAAATAGTAAAAATGACCTAAAAGATATTTCAGAAAAATAAATGTATTGCTTCTATTTGCGAATTTAGTAGGGAATCATCGGAAGGATAGTCCAATAAAATTATGGTAAGCAAATTAGAAATGGAAAGAGGGGAAGTTGCTTCGATTTTTTTAAAGATAAGAAAGTAGAAAAGTTTTCGGGTTGATTCGAGGAAGGGCGTCGGCTTCTAAGAAAGGACGCTACGTGTTTTCCTATTTCCTATAATTTTATTATGTAAACAATAAAACTGACATAATGACGAAAATCAGTGAATAGGATAAAATAAAGAGGTGAAAACGCTTTCTGGCAGGCGATCACTTGTGAAAGTTGGTGAACTGAATGAAAAAACTTGTTCATGAAGACTTATCACTCGCTATAACGCGTAAGGAGTTAAAAGGAATTGTCCAGGCTTGTTTGAACCAGCAATTTCAAATATTTTGGGGGTTTCATAAAGGGACGATGATTTTGCACATTTATAATTCAGAGGAGCGGAATTTATTAACATTCCGTCGTCATAAACATTACCTCGAGCTTCTGCGGGCCCAAATCATTAGTTTCCCTGTGCTGCAAGTACTTGATTTCTCGATTCAATTTACGTTGAAAACGAGGAAGAGGCTGGAGCAAAAAAGAAAACGGACAGCCCGCGAGATTTATCAGGAGATCGACTATTATTTAATGGTCCTTCATGAAGAGCTGACGACTAACAATCAAATGAGTGTGCAGGAAATAAAACATAAACTGCAGGAGTTACGGAGGGAGCAGAAGCGTCTGGCAAAGGGCTGAGCCGCCGCCTCCTCAAGTATTGGAGAGAATCCATGGTACGGCGGCACGCAGGCTTGGGAAATGAGCATCGGCGCCGGTCACGTTTTGTCCAATGCCAATTGTCGTGCATCCCGCTTTTTTGCCCGCTTCAATATCAGCCTGCCGGTCGCCGACCATCACGCTTGCTGCAAGATCAACATCATATCTCACGGCTAAATCTTCAAGCATTTTCGAGCCTGGTTTGCGGCAGGCGCAGCCTGCATGGGGAGCGTGCGCACAATAGGCAATCGCCGTGATTCTGGCCTCGTAAGCAGCCAGCTGCCTGATCATCTCCTGATGAACCTCCTGGAGGGAAGCTTCACTCATGTAGCCAAGGCCGACGCCGCCCTGGTTTGTTACGACAAATACCGGCCAGTTCGCCCGGTTGAGAAGATGTATCGCTTCACCGACACCATCTAACAAGAAAAAATGCGATGGACGATTGACGAATCTCACTCGTTTCGATAACACTTCATTTATTACCCCATCCCGGTCTAAAAAAACAGCTTGTCTCATAATGCCTCCTTTCAAGATTAATCATAAGCAAAATTGCTGATTTTCATACGGGAAAGAGATTTTAAATAATAAAAATATTCAGAATTATATTGACTGATCGATTCTGAGCCGCTAGAATAAACGTGAATAAGCGAGGATTTTATTGTAAACGTTTTCTTGTATTATGCGTAATTTAGCTGATTACTCCAATTTAACCGCTTTTAATTCAAAGATTTTGTCGAAAAAAATGTAAACGTTTTCTTAAGATCGCCCTTTATCACTGAAAGGAGGTGGGGAAAACGACTGACTTCGCAAGACGATAACAGGTAAGGAGGAGATAATATGGGAAAAAAAAGAGGTCTTACGGTGATTTTATTTGTAAGCGTTATCATGATGCTTGCTGCCTGCGGGGGCGGAACGTCAAGCGATCCTGCACAAACTCCGGATGCACCGGCGCCTGATGCCGGCGGGGAGGCCGCAAATAATGGAGAAGTGCGAACATTTTCATTCGGCTACGACCAGCCGCAGTCCACCGGTTACGGAATCGCCGGAGAAATTTTTCGTGAGAAGCTTGAAGAATTAAGCGGCGGCAAGATGACGATTGCCCATTATCCGGGAGCTCAGCTTGGCTCAGAGCCTGAAATGCTGCAAAAGGTTCGTTCCGGAGATATTGACTTTATTATCAGTTCTACTGCGAATGCGACAACTGTAGCGGAGCAGTCAGCCGTTTTTTCCTTGCATTATATTTTTGAGGATGAAGACCACCTCGCCCGCGCCTTGGCTGATCCGGAAGTCACGCAGGCATTGAAGGATATGTTCAGTGAGTCGGTAACCGGAGCACAAGTATTGTCGCCGATGACGCTAGGTTTGCGCAATATGTATTCCAAGGATGAAATTCAGAGCGTCGACGATCTCAATGGCAAAAAAATTCGCGTACAAGCCACAAGAACCGAGGACGTGCATATGCCGGCCTATGGAGCGCAAACCGTTCATATGGCTTTTGGCGAAGTCTACACGTCACTCCAGACCGGAGTAATGGATATCGCTGAAAACGGCATTAATGTTTATTTGGAAAACAAGCATTATGAGGTTGCCCCGATCCTCTCGATTACTCAGCATGCCGCCAACAATTCCGTCGTCTGGGCGAGCGACAAAGTGATGGAAAGCTTAACGGAAGAAGAAAGGGAATGGGTTCAGGCTGCCGCTGATGAAGTCGGCAAAAACCAGCCGAAGAAGGCATTGGAGCTGGAAGCGGAGTCGTTGGCCGAACTGGAAGAGCTTGGAGTGAAAGTGGTGAAGGAGGTAGACAAGTCGGGCTTTATGGAAGCGGCCGAACCGATTCAGGATCAATTAGCGGCGGAAATGGGACCGCATGCCGAGAAAATTTTACAGCTCGTTCGTGCGTTGCGCTAAGCAAACTCGTTTTCGGTAACGGATCGCCAGCAATTTGAGCAAGGTCTGCTTCAACAGCCATTCCGTCTTTGGAGCAGACCCGTTCTACAAAAGTGAGGTGTCTGGAATGAGTCAAAAGGAAACGATTGTTTCTCAACAAGACCGCAACTTGAAATGGAAAGCATTTGATGTGCTGGAGCGGATTTTGATGATTCTTTGCGGAGTGGCGATAGCGGGCTTTACATTAGGTGTCTTTCTAGACGTCGTTACCCGCTCGATAGGTCATCCGTGGCTCTGGCTCCAAGAGGTAACATTGGGCTTCTTCGTCTACGGAATCTTTCTAGGCGCTTCGGTTGCCGTACGCCGTAATGAGCATGTCATTCTTGCCAATACAACTGAAAATTTGCGAGGAGCAAGCCGCGTACTGCTGGAAACATTTAACCGTCTTGTCGTACTCGGTGTTGCTCTGTCGTTATTGTATTTCGGCTACATCAATTTTCTGCACGGCTTTCAAAGCTATTTGATGCCTTCAATGACCCCGATCGCTGTCTTGACCGTCATTCTTCCCATTTCCGGGGTGCTGATCTCCCTCTTTACGATTGAGCAGCTCATTAATGGGTGGAAAAAAGGATTTCATACGCACTCGATGTTTGAGGAAAACAAGTCGGATGAAGAGGAGATGACCGGATAATGTCAGCTGGAATGATAATCGGATTAATGAGCTTTCTGTTTCTCTTTTTTGGTGTAATTGGCGTGCCTGTTGCCTTTGCGATTATTGCCAGCGTGCTCGTTGCCACCTTGTTCACAGAGATCAGCCTTCCTTCAATGGTCGGTCAGCTGTTTAACGGGATTAACTCCGTCCCGCTGATGGCGGTTCCATTTTTCCTGCTTGCCGGCGAGCTGATGGCCTCAACGAATATTACCGAGCGGATTATCCGCCTGGCCAACAGCCTGGTCGGTCATATTCGCAGCGGGCTGGCCCAAGTAAACACCGTTTTCAGTCTGTTTTTCGCGGGGATGTCTGGTTCCTCAACCGCTGATGTGGCTGCGGCGACGAGAATCCTCGCTCCGCAGATGAAAAATGAAGGCTATCATCCGGCCTTTACCGCGGCGTTGATCGCCGCAACGGCGACATTGGCCAATATCGTGCCGCCGAGCATTATGGCGATCATTTACGGGGCGAGCGGCGGAGTTTCGATTATCGGCATTTTTCTTGGAGGAATTATTCCCGGCATCTTAATCGCCGGCGGCTTTATGGTGTATTGTTTCTTCTTTCAGGCGCCGCCGATTCGCAAACAGCGCTCGACCTTTGTGGAAATCAGCCAGTCAGCAAAGAGGGCGGCGCTTCCGCTGATGATTCCGTTTATTATTATGGGCGGAATTTTGAGCGGCTGGTTTACGCCGACAGAAGCCGGGATGATTGCCGTCGTCTACACGATCTGCGTCGCGATTCCCGTCCTAAAAAAGAGCCATTTGCGCCATCTTCATAAAGATTTTATGAATGCCGGCGTCCTCTATTCGGTGCCGTTAATCTGCGTCGCGGCAGCCTCGGCGTTCGGCTGGATGATTGCTTACTTAAAAGCGCCCGAAGTCGTTTCCGGCTATATCGAGCGCTTTGCCGGCACCAATCCGATTTTGATTATGTTTCTTGTCATCCTGATGTTTATTGTTGTCGGCCAATTTGTCGATGCGGTTCCGGCGATCATTATTTTTATGCCGATTGTCATTTCCCTTGTCGAACTTGGCAATATCAACCCGGTTCATATGGGGGTTATCGTCATTATCACGCTTGCCTTCGGTTTAATTACACCACCGTACGGCCTCGCTTTGCTTTTGGCGTCCGGGTTGTCAAAGGTCCGCTTTAAAGACGCTTTGCTGCAATGCTTGCCGATGTATGGAGTGTTTATTATCACCTTGACGATCGTCGTCTTTTTCCCTGATACGGTGCTGTATTTGCCGAAGGTCTTTATGCCGGAATCAGTCGGCTGCTTTGTCGGACCGGAAGGCGGCTATATTTGTCCATAACGGAAAACAAAAAAATATGAGCGAAAAGAGCTGATCGAGATGAATCAACGAGTTGCTTTAGTCACCGGGGCAGCAAGCGGGATAGGCCGTGCTGTTTCGGAAGCTTTTTTCAAGGAAGGAGTGACCGTCTGTCTTGCTGATCGCGATTTGCAACAGGCGGAAGCTGTCGCTGCGGTGTTCAGGGAATACGGCGGGCGGGCAAGCGCCTATCAGGTTGATGTCAGGAATGAGGAGAGCGTTGAAGCGCTGTTTGACGATATCGGCCAGCAGTTCGGCAGGCTTGATCATTGCGTGACGTGTGCCGGCGTGATTAATAAAACGAAGCTGCTTGAGCTGACGTTGGCTGAATGGGAGGAGGTTATACGGATCAATTTAAGCGGCACATTTCTTTGCGTGCAGAAATCATATGAGCTGATGCTGCCGCAAAAGACCGGCAGCATCGTCGCGATTGCTTCGGACACGGCGAAGCGCGGCGGTGGAAGAATCGGCACCGCCGCCTACGGTGCGTCAAAAGGCGGCGTGCTGGCGATGGTGAAATCAATCGCCAGAGAGATGGCCGGGTCGGGAATCCGGATAAACAGCATTTGTCCGGGCCCGGCCGATACGTCGATGCATCATCAGCTGAACGAGGAATTACGGGAAAGTGTCGCAGCCGCTATTCCGCTTGGGCGGTTTGCGAAGCCGGAAGAGATTGCGAATGCCGTTCTGTTTCTCTGTTCGGATAAAGCGAGCTATGTGTACGGCGAAAGTTTGAATGTCGATGGCGGGATTTTAATGGAATAATGCCAAATTGAGGCGAAGGAGATGATTCGATTGACGAAGAAAGTAAAGCTTGCCGTAGTCGGAATCGGCAGAATATCAACGGCTCATATTCGCAGCATCTTGCAGGCGAAGGAAAAGGCTGAGCTTGTCGCTGTCATGAGCAGAAACCGCAGCCGGGCTGAAAAAGCAGCGAAAGAGTACGGCATTCCGTCCATCTATACCGAATATGAGGAGCTATTAAATAATCCTGAAATTGACGGTGTTATTCTTTGCACACCAAATGAAGTGCATGCGGAGCAGGCGATCGCTGCGGCGCAGGCCGGCAAGCACATCCTTGTCGAGAAGCCGATGGCGATGAGCGTTGAAGATGCTGAAAAAATGGTTGAAGCGGCCGACAGGCACCATGTTACGCTGATGATCGCGCAATGCCGGCGCTTTTTTAAGGCGGCACGCGCCGCCAAAGCTTCGCTGAAACAGAAACAAATCGGTGAAGTGATCGACACAACTCATTATTTAGGTGTGTCGTTTGACCGGGTACTGACGGAATGGTGGAACGAAATGAAGCATCTCATTGTTGAGTTAAACGCCCCTCATCCGCTCGATACGACATTGTATCTTCTTGAGGAAGCACCGGAAACGGTCTATGCGGTCGGCGGAAGCTTCAGCGACCAGCTGACCGGCACAAGTCAGGCGACGATTGTGTTGACATTTCCTTCAGGAAAAACAGCAACGGTTCATCTCTCCTTTCATTGCGCGCCACCTTATAATGAGCGAATTATCGTCGGCACAAATGGGACGATGCGGATTAAGGATGAAAAAGATTTATGGATCGCTGATGAGCTAATGGTGACAGAGCCGTACGGCTCCTATCTTGATGGCGGCGTCAATTTCGAGCGGCAAATGGCGGAGTTTTGCGAAGCGATCATTGATGGGCGTGAGCCGATTGCTTCCGGAAGAGAAATCGTTACGCTGATGAGAGTGCTTGATGCTGTCAAGCAGTCGCTAGATCAAAAGCGGGTGATTTCACTTGCAGAAAAAGGAGAGGGGGTGAAGCAATGAAGCAGCTGCCAATTAAAGTGGGCGATTCGGTTCAATTCAGCAAAACGATTGGCGAGACCGATGTGTATTTGTTCGCCGGGATTACCGGGGATTTAAGTCCGAATCACGTCAATGAGCAGTACATGAGCAAAACAGCTTATAAGAAAAGAATCGCTCATGGCGTGCTTTCGGTCGGCTTTGCCTCGACGACTTCAACATTAATGGTTGAAAAAACCGGCTTGCCTGCCGTCTCATACGGCTATGACCGGATCCGCTTTATTCAGCCGATTTTTATCGGCGATACGATAACCGTGTCATATACGATTACCGAAGTGGACGAAGGCGGGCAAAAGACAAAGGCGTCGATTGAAGTCCGCAATCAGGATGACGAGCTTTGTACCGTCGCAACACATATTTTAAAATTCATCGACAGGGAGGACTAAAGTATGAAGATTGAATTGAACGGGCAGGTCGCGATCGTAACCGGAGCGAGCACAGGAATTGGGGCGGCGGTTGCGAAAGGGCTTGCCGAAGCTGGCGCCCAAGTTGTCGTCAATTATAACAACAGCAAAGAGAAGGCGGAAGAGGTTGTTTCCGAGATTGAAAGAAAAGGAGGACGCGCCATCGCGGTCCAGGCCGATGTATCACGCAAGGAAGAAGTGGAAGCCTTATTTGCGCAAACGGTTGACACCTATGGCAAGCTGAATCTTTTAATCAATAATGCCGGCGGTCTGTTAAAGCGAACCGCGATTGAGGAAATGGAGGAAGAGCTGTGGGACCGCGTCTTTGAAGTTAATGCGAAATCGGTCTTTTTATGCTCGAAGCAGGCGATTCCACTTTTGAAACAGCAGGGAGGGGGCAAGATTATTAATCTCTCCTCACAGGCTGCGAGAAATGGCGGCGGTGGCGGTTCGATCGCTTACGCCTCTTCAAAAGGGGCGGTAAGCACGTTTACAAAGGGGCTGGCGAAGGAACTCGCTTCCGCAAATATTCTCGTAAACGGGATTGCTCCGGGAATTATCGCGACGCCGTTCCATGATCGCTACACGCCAGAGGAGATGCGGGCGAAGATGCAGATGCAAATCCCGCTCGGCCGTGAGGGGACACCGGAGGAATGTGTCGGTGCGGTGCTGTTTCTCGCTTCTGAGGCAGCCGATTACATGACTGGCGAAATGATCGAAGTCAATGGCGGCACCTTAATGGACTAAGGGCGGATGAGGGATGACGAATAATCTAGCAGATGTCTTAATGAAAAGCCTGGAGAAAGTGACGGAGATCGAAAAGAAAGTGAGCGATTTTCCTCATATTACGAAGGACGGAAAATGGCTGACATTCCGCTACGGTCATTGGACCGGCGGTTTTTGGACGGGATTGCAATGGATCAAATCACTCTATGAGACCGATCAGCAGAAGGCGCTTCAGCAGGCGGCAGCTTGGGCGCGAAGGTTGAAAGCCCGGACGGATGACAACAAGACGCATGATATGGGCTTTCTTTTCGGCCCGAGCTGCGTAATGGGCGAGCGTCTGACAAGTGACGGCCAGCTGAAAGAGCTGGCGATTGCCGGCGCCTATAATATGAGCGATCTTTACGAGGAGCGAGCAGGATTGATTTTGGCTTGGGATGAGCCGGGCTATGAAGGTGTCGCCATCGTTGATACGATCATGAATTTACCGCTCATGGTCTGGGCAAGTCAAGAAACAGGGAACGAAAAACTGGCGCAAACCGCCATACAGGTTGCCGACAACATCATCCGCTATCATGTGCGTGCGGATGCTTCCACCTATCATACAGTGCGCTGGGACACCGAGTCCTTTGCTGTTGTTGAACGGGGGACGCATCAAGGCTTTTCCGCCGAAACTTGCTGGTCCCGCGGGCAGGCCTGGGCACTGTATGGATTTGCCAATATGTATCGCTATACGGGGGAGAAGCGCTATCTTGACTGCTCCGCCAGGCTCGCTGACTACTTCTGGGACCATCTTGACGACGGAACGACTTTGCCGCGCTGGGATTTTTATTTTAGAAATGAGCCGGATGCGCCGATTGATTCTTCGGCGGCGAGCATTGCCGCAGCCGGGATGCTCCTGCTTGCCGACCAATCACCGGCGGAGCAGGAGGCGCGCTGGCATAAGCGCGGCGAGCTTCTTGTTCAGGCGCTGGTTGACCATTGCTTTTCGCCCCGGTCTGATTGCTATGGCTTGATTGAAAGAGCGACCGTTGATCAGCCGCGCCGCTCCGGGATCGGCGAGTCGACGATGTACGGTGATTATTATTTCGTTGAGGCGTTATACCGCTTAATTCATAAAAACGATCACGAGCGATTGGCGCTTTTCTATTAACTGGCAAAAAAAGGGGATGAGAGAATGGAAATCCTGTCTGCCAAAGAAGCAGCGGCTTTGATTCAGTCCGGACAGACGATAAGCGTCTCCGGAAATGGAGAAATGCTGCTGCCGGATGAGATCTTGCAACAGCTTGAGCAACGTTATTTGGAAACAGAGCAGCCTGATCAGTTGACGCTCGTGTACAATGTCATTCCCGGAGCACAGCGCAGCGGCACGGGAATTGACCGCTTTGCCCACAAAGGAATGGTGAAACGAATGTATGCCGGAAGCTATTATACGCTGAAGGTAGATCGATTAAACACATTAATTGCTGAAAACGAGGTAGAAGCTTATTTAGTGCCATACGGGGCGCTTTACAATATGGTCCGGGCCGCCGCCGCCCATCAGCCCGGCATTCTGACAGCGGTAGGCCTGCATACGATGGTGGATCCGCGCATGGCGCAAAACAAATTAACGCCACGAACGACGGAGGAGCTGGCGACCGTTCAGGTGATCGACGGCCAGGAATTTTTATTTTACAAAGCGCTGCCTTCCGATGTCGCGATCATCCGGGCGACAACGGCCGATGAAGATGGCAATCTGTCGCTGGAGCATGAGCCTAATTCCATCGGAATCCTCCACCAGGCAATGGCGGCGAAAAACAATGGCGGCATCGTGATTGCCCAGGTCTCTCAGCTCGCCGAACGCGGCAGCATTCATCCGAAGACAGTGACGGTCCCGGCAATCTTTGTCGATTATGTTGTTCTCGTTCCTGAGCAAATGAAGAATATGCCATACAATCCGGCCTGGACCGGCGATATTCGCCTCCCTGTCAAACAGCTTGCTCCGGCACCGCTCGATTACAAAAAAGTGATTGCGCGCCGGGCAGCAATGGAGCTTGAGCCTGGGGCGCTTGTCAACTTCGGTTTCGGTGTTAGTGCCGGCGTGCCGCAAATCGCCGCTGAAGAAGGCATTGCCGAGCAGGTGATTTTCAACGTCGAGCACGGCCCGGTCGGCGGAATTCCGAACAATAAAGAAGCGTTTGGCGCCGGCGTGAATATGATGGCGGTTATGGATGCTCATGCAATTTTTGATTTTTATGATGCCGGCCGGCTCGATATGACCTGCCTCGGAATGGCCCAGATAGCCTCGGATGGCAGCATTAATGTCAGCAAGGTTAACGGCAAATATAATCTCGGCGGCTTCATCGATATCGTCCATGCGACGAAAAAAATTGTCTTCTGCGGCTCGTTTACAGCAGGGCAATTACATGTCGCGATTGAGAATCAGGCGATTCGCATCATCCACGAGGGCCGGTATAAAAAATTTGTCACCGAGCTCGCGCATCTCACCTTTAATGGCCGTGAAGCGCTGAAAAAAGGGCAGGAAGTTTATTATGTGACAGAGCGCGCCGTCTTCACTTTGACAGATAAAGGGGTAACGTTAATCGAGATTGCGCCGGGAGTTGAGCTGGAGCGCGATATTTTGCAGCAAATGGAGTACCGGCCGCATATTGCAGAGGAACTTACTTATATGGATAAACGCATTTTTTCCCCGGAAAAAATCGGACTAGATGAAGCGGAGCGATTTGCAGGGAAACAATCAAGGAGGTATGCAAGATGAAAAAAGATCTAAAGCTGTCAGGGGTCATCCCCGCTAATTTATTGCCGTTTACAAGCGATTTGGACATTGATGAAAGAAATTACCGCCGCCATCTCCGTGCATTGATTGAGACGCCCGGAGTTAGCGCGATCACAACAAATGGTCATGCCGCTGAAATCGCGACATTAACCCGGGAGGAGCAGCAGCGCAGCCTGGGGATCACCGTCGAAGAGGCAGACAAGGAAATTCCGGTCATTTGCGGAATTTATGCCGATGGAACGAAGCAGGCCGCCGAGCTGGCGAAAATGGCTGAACGGGAAGGGGCAGATTGCTTATTAATCTTTCCGTCAGCTGTGCTCGATCTGGGCGCGCAGCTCAGACCTGAAATGGCTTATCGGCATTATGAAGCAATCGCCGAAGCGACATCGTTGCCAATGATCGCCTTTGTGTATCCGGTCACGTCGGGACTGCATTTGCCGACCGAAACCGTTGTCCGGATTTGCCGTGACATTGATCAAGTGGTGGCGATCAAAGAATGGTCCAATGACATTAGCGTCTATGAGCGCAACTATCGCGAGCTGAAGGCCCTGCCGAAGCATATATCTGTTTTGACGAGCTTCAGCAAGGCGTTGCTTCCTTCGCTTTGCATCGGGGCGGACGGCATTTTATCCGGACACGGTAGTATGATTGCCGAAATTCAGGCCGCTTTGTTCGACGCCGTGCAAAAGGGTGACCTGGCATTGGCAAGAGAGCATGCCGCCCGCCTCTATCCGCTCGTACAGGTTTTCTATGCCGAGCCGTTTATCGATATGCATAACCGGATGAAGGAAGCGATCGCGATGCTCAGCCGGATTGACGAAGCACACGTCCGTCCGCCGCTTCAACGCATCTCCGCTGAAGAAAGGGAACAGATCAGAAAGGCGCTGATTGAAGCGCGTTTGCCAGGCTCGGAAAATCTCCGCTAAAGCAGGTGAAGACGATGAACAGATTGGCAAAGCAAGTCGTGGCGATTACAGGAGCAGGAAAAGGAATCGGGCGCGCGGCGGCGCTCAAATTTGCCTCGGAAGGCGCGGCCGTGCTCGTTACCGACCAATATGCCGCTGATGCCGAAAAGACGGTGAGGCTGATTGAAGAGCAGCAGGGGAAGGCATTTCCGTTAGCGGTGGATGTGCGCGACAAGGAGGCTGTCAGCGAAATTCCGGCAATTGCCCAGGAGCAGTTTGCCGCCCCGTTAACTGTTATGGTTAATAATGCCGGCATCCAGCAAGTGAAGGATATTTTAACCATTACGGCAGATGATTGGGACCGGATGCTTGACATCAATGCGCGAGGGAGCTTTTTCGGGATGCAGGTGGCAGCGGCGGCGATGAAACAGAACCACACTGGCGGAGTCATTATCAACGTCGCGTCGGTGATGGGCAGGAACGGTCATCCGCTCTACGCCCATTATGCGGCCTCGAAAGCGGCGATCATCAGTTTAACGAAATCGTTCGCTCTTGCACTTGCTGATACGGGCATTCGGGTTAATGCGGTTGCACCCGGGATTGTTGATACGGCATTATGGGAGAGATGCGACCGGGAGTGGGCGGAGCTGAAAGGAATGAAGGTCGGGGAACCAAAGCGGCAGCGGATTGGCGAAGTGCCGCTGGCACGCGCCGGTACGCCCGACGATGTCGCCGGGGCGATTGCCTTCCTCGCTTCCCGTGAAGCGGACTATGTAACAGGAGAGTGCCTCCATATTAGCGGCGGGGCCTTTATGCTATAAATTACGTTCAGGAAAGGGGAAAAGAAATGACCGTAGCAAGTGAACTGATTCAATTTGAAAAACGAACAAATAAAGTGGCGGTGCTGACGCTTAACAATCCGCCCTTGAATGTGACGACGCTCGAAGCGACGAAGCAGTTGCGTTCCATTTTGCAAGAAATTGAAGCGGATGATGAAGTACGGGTCGTCATTTTAACCGGTGCCGGTGAAAAAGCATTTTGCGCCGGCTCGGATATTAACGAATTTCCAAGCGTGCGGGATGATGTTATCGGAAAAAAGCTAAGAAAGGAAAACGAAGCTTTCAACGCGATCGAGGCGCTGCCAAAACCGGTTATCGCCGCGATCAATGGTGTCGCCTGCGGCGGCGGCGGAGAAATAGCGTTAGCGTGTGACATCCGGATTATCGCTGAAACGAGCCGCATTGGCTTTCCAGAGGTTAATTTAGGTGTCTTTCCGGGAAGCGGCGGGTTATTCCGTCTTCCGCAAGTCGTCGGCGAAGCGAAGGCTCTCGAGCTGATGTATTTCGGCGATTTAATCGACGCTAAGGAGGCTTACCGCATCGGACTAGTCAATGAAGTGGTTCCTGACGACGACGTTTTTGATTACGCGCTTCGTCTTGCAGAAAGACTTGCACAAAAGCCAAAGGCATCATTAAAAGCGATTAAACAAGGAGTTAAGCGATCAGCGAGATTGACCGTTGCCGAGAATACGGAGCTGACGCTGGAACTGAGTGATCGGGTTTTTCAAACGCGCGATTGTGAGGAAGGCGTTAAAGCGTTCTTTGAAAAAAGAGAGCCGAGGTTTGAGTAAAGATGCGGCTCACATCCTATTAAAATCAAGAGGTAGACAAAAGGCGAAGCGCGCCCTTTGTCTACCTCTTTTCAACGCCAGCTTCCTCTGGAAATTCTCACTCCGGCTCGATTTTTGCATCGAGGATCATCGATAAAAGCTGCAATCGCTGACTGGAGCTGACGTAGCGGACAGTCCGGTTAAAGAAGCGGTCCGAATTGACCCGGTGAACGAAAACAAGGTTTTTTTCCGGCACAATATCGATCGATTGCCCGTAGCGGCCGACAGCAGAATAAAGGCCGACATCGGCAAACTCTTTTTCTGCGACCCACCACATATAGCCGTAGCCATATTCATTGGAGGAAGGCGCATGTGCATGAGCCTGCGTGCTCACCTCGACCCATTCCTCGGGGATAATTTGCTTTCCTTCCCATTGTCCGTTTTGCAAATAAAGTTGTCCGAAACGCGCCATGTCACGGGCTGACATCCGGAAAAGGTAGGATGGATGCAACGAACGGCGCAGTTCATACTTATAGCTTCCATCCTCAGGCTCAAAATCTTCCATTCCAAGCGGCAGGGCAATTTTGTGATAAAACTCATCAAATAAATCTTTGCCGGTCAGATTATTGAAGATCGTTCCTAACACATTGAAGTCCCAATTATTATAGTAGAAATACGAACCAGGGAGGTGAAGCTCCCGTTCAGGCCGCCGCCATCTCATCATTAAAGATTCCTCTCCGGCTCTTAAAAAGATACCGGAACGTGACGTTAATAAGTCTTCAATTTGCGCCTCTTTTTCCATCTCCGTCAACGCGACGCGATCTTCAATCCCAAGCTCACGCAGCGTTTTCGATAAAGCGATCGTCCCTTCCTGAACATGAATTCCGTACAGCGCGCTTAAATAGCTTTTGCGAATGGAATGGACGTTGCTTTTCTGACTTGTGTTCCCCCAGGAGAATAACACTTTTCCGTCATAAATCGCCATCGCCGCCGTTGAGCCAAGCGATCGGTAAAATTTGCGGGCTTCTTCAAGCTTTTCTTCCGACCAGCCGATCTCTTCGAGGTTTTCATGCTTCGGCCAGGTCGACTCCGTTTTAAGAAGCGGTGTGTCTTGATACCCGATTATGAGAAGAGCAATCATATTTATCATCCCTGCTAGTATAATGATCGTTCTTTTTTCGCGTTTACTCATAAATGACCCATTCCTAACTCGTTCGATTACATGAAGGAATACTTGCCGCTTGACTCGTCTTGATCTCCCGCCGTTTCGTCTTTGCCGTTGAAACATTAATTCTGCCGACAATGTAATGACCGTATTTCCACTTATTTAACACGAAAATCGTCAACATGGAAAAGGTGGTACTGACAAGAAACAAGACAAGAATCGTAAAAATGCCAAAATTCAGCGGAGTGTAATCAAAAAGAATAATTAACAAGGCCATGTACATCGTATGAAGCAAATAGATGCCGTACGAATATTGGCTGATTTTAATAAATAACTGCGGAACGGTTTTCATCTTCATCGCAAAATAAAGGACAAAAACGATTACGCTGCATGTATGAAACAGTATATCAACCCGCTTTGAACTGTCAATGGTAAAGCCATTATGATAGGAAAGAAGCAAGACAGCGCCGCTGACAAACGGGGCGATCAAGACCCAAACTTTATACTTTTTAATCATCGCTGAAAAAGTCTCATAGTGAGAACCGATGTAATAGGCTAAAGTAAAGTAAAAGATCCAGCCTGGAAATGGAATCCAATAATAGCGCTCCCAAATGTAATCGGCAAACGGCAGCGCGACCGGGTCGGTAAAATTGAACACGGACAAATAAATGACATTGAGAATGAGAGATAAGCCGATCACCTTTAAAGGCGGATGGCGGTCAAGCCAGCTGCGGCCCCAGACGAAAAATAAATAAAATTGAAAAATAATCAGGACGAAGTAGGCATGGAAATCGCCGATAAAAATGTTTAAAAACGCTTTTTTGGCGAACTCTCCTGAAGAAACGAGCAAATAAGGGAAAGCATAAAGAAATCCCATACAGACGTAAGGAATCAAAATAAATTTGACCCGTTTTGCTAAAAAATTTTCCGGGATCTCCTTTTGTCCTTTGTAGCTGAATCCGAGAATGAGCGCCGTGATAAAGATGAACGTCGGCGTACCATAATATAGGAACATATTGACTGAATCAAGCACTAGCTTACTGTAGTTCGGCAAGGCCGCAAGGAAGCTAATATAGTCCATGCCCCAGTCAATCGAGTGGAGAAGGACTATGCTTAAACAGGCGATGCTTCGTAAAAAAGAAATTTCATGCAAATATTGTTTGCCCATAAGAGATCATCATCTTTCTTTATGTGATAAAATCCGTCATCGCATCTCTCGTCTTGCTTCTCTAATCCCCTTTCACGTAGAAAGAAAACACTGTACTATGTAATTTGAAGTATAGTAGATAACCAGAAAAAAGTAAAAAGCCGATCAAACAGGAGCTAAGCGCCAAAAAAGGGAGTAAAACCCTTTTAATTCCAAAAGGTGGACGGGATAAGCATAGTAGAAAGGTGAAAATCAACGGGTCTTTCGTTCTGTTTATTTGGATAAAATTTGTAACAGAAGTAATTTTGTTAAGGCTGTCTTTCGTATCTTGAAAAACTGTGTAATGTCACAAAAAAGAATGAAAGAAAGATTATTTTGATAATTTCACATACCGTATTTCTTTAAAAATGAAAAAACGTCAAAACCGCGATTAAAGAAGTTAGCAAGCCATTTAGCGGACGGTTTTCAGGTTGATGGAAACAAAAACAGACAGGGAGAACAGAAATCATGATGGCTC
The DNA here is from genome assembly GCF_040544555.1 of Halalkalibacter oceani. Taxonomy (NCBI): domain Bacteria; kingdom Bacillati; phylum Bacillota; class Bacilli; order Caryophanales; family Bacillaceae; genus Halalkalibacter; species Halalkalibacter oceani. The sequence goes on along the minus strand of NZ_JBEPKD010000001.1, from coordinate 402,424 downwards.
AGCAAACGGGGCGAGTACATGCCGAGAAATAGAAAAAACTACTAAAGTAAAAAAGCACGTTGTATACTTACTAGTAAGGGGTTTATAGAGGAGGAATGAAAAGATGAAAATATTAATCGTTGGAGCAGGAGCAGTTGGAGGCTATTTTGGCGCAAGATTAATTGAAAAGGGAGAAGACGTGACCTTTTTAGTACGTGAAAAGCGAAAGCAGCAGCTGCTTGAAGATGGCCTCGTCGTAGAAAGTAAGCACGGGGATGTAAGCGTTATCCCGCAAGTGATCACCGCTGCGGATCAAGGGTCGTTCGATGTTGTTTTAATTGGGACAAAAGCGTATCATCTCGATCAGGCGATTGACTCTGTAAAACCGTTTGTACATAGCAAAACGATCATTATTCCAATGCTGAACGGAATTGCGCACATTGAACAGCTTCAGCAAGCTTTTTCAAAGGAACAGGTGTTGGGCGGTCTCTGTTTCATTGAATCGACCGTGACGGCAGACGGAATCATCCAGCAAACGAGCGGCATTCATCATTTCCTGTTCGGGGAGCTTGATGGACAAGCAACAGAGCGGCTTAAGCAGCTTGAGGACGTTTTTTCCGGAACGAAAGGAAAGTTTAAAGCGAGCAACTCGATCATGAGCGAATTGTGGAATAAATATTTGTTTATTACAGCCATGTCCGGGGTGACGACATTATTCCAGCAGCCGATCGGGCCGATCCTTGAATTGGAGGAAGGCCAGGAAGTTATTAAAACCGTCATCAATGAAATCACTCAGGTAATGCGGGCGGAAGGCGCTCCAATTGCCGAAGAGGTGGAAGCAGAACAATATGGCCGTTTCATCGCATTGGACTATAAAATGAAATCATCCATGCAGCGCGATATGGAAAAAGGCGCCCCGGTAGAGGTCGACCATCTCCAAGGGTACCTGCTTAAAAAAGCACAGCACCATAAGATTGAAACCCCTGTATTAAAAAGCATTTATGTCAACGTCAAGCTCTATGAAAAGAGCCGATCATAGCATATGACGCTTCAGCCCGTCGACCTTCCCGTGAATGAGGTCGACGGGCTTTTTCAGCTAAAATGAGTGGAAGGAACCGTTTATTTCAGGATATACCCGCTGTCATTCGTCCGGATTTGCAGAACACTTTGTGTCCCAGTCTCTGTTCTGCTGAAAGCGGTCATTTTTATCCAGCCGTTCCTCTAGAAAAACAAACAAACATTCGGTACAATGGAGGAAGAGATTGGTGAGGTGAGCGGATGTTTAAAGAAACGTTAGAACAGCTATTAGCTGAGTTACGAGATGGTGAGGATTTTAAAGAGCGAATAGTCCATTGGCGCGAAATGAAGGAAGTGCCGGCGCGGACCAGGCCGTTTCCTGAATTTATCGATGACCGTTTAAAGCAGGCTTTACAACGGAGGGGAGTTTCCGAGCTTTACCTCCATCAGCACGAGGCGGTCAGCTATGCCGCCAGGGGGGAGAATTTTGTGGCGGTTACTCCGACCGCTTCCGGGAAAACACTGTGCTACAATCTGCCTGTTCTTGAGGAGATTTTAAAGGATGAGGAAAGCCGGGCGCTTTATTTATTTCCAACGAAGGCTTTAGCGCAGGACCAGAATAGTGAGATTAATGAAGTAATAGAGGAAATGGGAGGTAAGGTAAGATGTTTTACGTATGATGGCGATACGGCACCGACGATTCGCCAAACGGTCCGGAAAGCAGGTCATATTGTAATTACCAATCCCGATATGCTCCATTCGGCGATTTTGCCGCATCATACGAAATGGGTCGCGTTTTTTGAGAACTTGAAATACATTGTTATTGATGAATTGCATACGTATCGCGGCGTATTCGGCAGCCATGTCGCCAATGTCCTTCGCCGCTTGAAGCGGATTGCCCGTTTTTATGGCAGTGACCCGCAATTTATTTGTACGTCGGCAACGATTGCCAACCCGCAAGAGCTGGCTGAGCAACTGACAGGTGAGCCGATGCGGTTAATTGATCAAAACGGGGCGCCCCAGGGGAAAAAGCATTTTCTCTTTTATAATCCGCCGATTATTAATGAGCCGCTGCATATCCGGCGGAGCGCGACCGTTGATGTTAATATGCTCGCCAAACGTTTTCTCGAGAATCATATTCAGACGATCGTGTTTGCCCGGAGCCGGGTGCGGGTGGAGATCATTTTAAGCCATTTGCAGGCTCTTGTTGAAAAAGAACTCGGCCCGAAATCGATCCGCGGCTACCGCGGCGGTTATTTACCGAAGCAGCGGCGGGAAATTGAGCAGGGCTTGCGTCAAGGTGAGATTATCGGCGTCGTCAGCACGAATGCGCTTGAGCTTGGCGTCGATATCGGCCAGCTCCAGGTATGTATTATGACCGGCTATCCGGGATCTGTCGCCAGCGCCTGGCAACAGGCCGGACGGGCCGGCAGACGGCAAAATGAAGCGGTGATTATTATGGTGGCGGGTTCCACCCCACTTGATCAGTATATTGTCCAGCATCCGGAATATTTCTTTGAGCGTAGCCCGGAATCGGCCCGGATCAATCCGGACAATCTCATTATTTTGATTGACCATATTAAATGCGCTGCCTATGAGCTGCCATTTAAGCAGGGAGAAACCTTTGACGGGGTGGAGCTTGACGATATTCTTGAGTTTCTTGCGGAAGAGCAGGTGCTGCATCAGCGTGGGAAGAAATGGTACTGGATGAATGACGCGTTTCCGGCTCATGGTATCAGCCTCCGTTCGGCGTCGCAGGAAAATGTCGTGATCATTGACCAAAGCGACCGCGCTCATCACCGGGTGATCGGGGAAATGGATCGCTTCAGCGCGATGACCTTGCTGCATGATGAGGCGATTTATCTTCATCAAGGGGTGCAGTACCAGGTGGAATATCTTGACTGGGAGGAGAAAAAAGCGTTCGTCCGGGAAGTTTCGGTTGAATATTTTACCGACGCGAATCTGGCTGTGCAGCTTCGGGTGTTGGAAGAGGATGAGCAGCGCGCTGAGCCGGAGGCGACCATTCATTACGGGGATGTAATGGTTAACGCCAAGGCAACGATTTTCAAGAAAATAAGGCTCTCAACCTTTGAAAATATCGGCTCCGGCCCGATTCATCTGCCGGAAGAAGAGCTCCATACAAGTGCGATGTGGATCAGCTTTTCCAGTGAAATAGTCGAGCAATTTGGCGAAGCGCCGTTTGACCAGGCATTGACTGGGCTTGCTCAGCTTCTGCAGCAGGTTGCGCCGGTATTTGTCATGTGTGACCGTCATGACCTTCATGTTGTTCCGCAAATGAAGGCCGAGCATTCTGAGCTTCCGACGATTTTTCTCTATGATCGTTATCCCGGGGGAATTGGGCTGGCGAAAGAGGTTTATCGACACCTGCCGACAATTCTTGCCCAAGTTTACGATTTGCTGAATTCGTGCCGGTGCGAACATGGCTGTCCGTCCTGTGTCGGTGCCGCTTCCGACAGCGGAATTAACACAAAAGCGCTCGTGAAAAGATTCATTTCCTTATTACGCAAAGCAGAGGAGAGACATGTATGATGAAGCAAAAGCTTCAACGGATGAAACAGCATCTGCAGCTTCAGGAAAAACAGCCTTCGTCCGTCGGCAGTGAGGGCGCCGTTTCAGCTCAGCAGAAAGTGCCGTTTGAAAAAGAATGGAAGGAGCGGCAAGTAAGCGCTCATTGGTTCGAGGACGAATATACGCTGGTAAGGAATCAGCAGTATTCGCTGAACCATCAGCATGGTCGTTTTCGCTTCAGCGCTGTGGAAGAGGCAGTGGCCAGATGGCAGGACCATCTATGGCATCATCCACTGTCGGCGAAAGGTCGTCAAGTGGATGACCTGTTGTTCTTTGATACGGAAACGACCGGCCTGAGCAGCGGAGCCGGCAATACGATTTTTTTATTAGGCTATGCGAAAATCGAAGCTGGAGAAGTGCGCGTCAAACAATATTTTTTGCCTGGACCGGAGCATGAGGTGGCGCTATACCATCATTTTTTAACGGATGTGACAGACTTGCGCAATCTTGTGACCTATAACGGAAAATCGTTCGATTGGCCGCAGGTGAAAACGCGTCACACGTTTGTGCGTGATCAGGTGCCGAAGCTGCCTCAATTTGGTCATTTTGATTTATTACATGCGGCGAGAAGACTATGGAAGGAAGCATTGCCAAGCTGCAAGCTTTCTGTCGTTGAAGAACAGGTTCTGCAATTTGAGCGGGTGGAAGATACCCCGGGCTATATGGCGCCAATGCTTTATTTTGATTTTTTGCAGGAGCAGCATCCGGATTATATGAAAGGGATTTTCCAGCACCATGAGTGGGATGTGCTTTCGTTAATGACGTTATATGCCTGTCAATCGATGCTCGTGCTTGATTGGCTCCAGCAGGAGAGCCGGCCATCGCGGCGGGAAGCCTATGAAATCGCGCGCTGGTATGAAGCGGTAGGGGAGAGCGAGCTGGCTTCGTCTCTGTATGCTCAGTTACTTGACGGAGATGATGACATCGCTGAACACGCCCGTTTTGCTTATGCGACCGGGTTAAAGCGGCAGGAAAAGTGGGAAGACGCATTTTTCCATTTTCAACGTCTCACCTCGTTATCCGCCCATTCCTTTGAAGCTGCGATTGAGTGTGCAAAGCTGGCTGAGCATAAAAGGAAAGACCCGGAACAGGCGATTTATTATAGTGAACTTGCGGCGCGCCATTTACCTGCCAACGAAAAGCAAAAGCAGCTTCATCGCCAGCTTCGGCAAAGGATGGAGCGCTTATTGAAAAAGGCGGGAAAGAAATAAAAAGCTATTTCCTGGGGAAGCGCAAAAAGACTGATTTTCCTACAAAAATCAACAATTTTGTGAACGCGCAATAAAGACTAGTTTTCTTCCTTAAAAAGTCAATTGTCAATGAGCTGAAAATCATTTACAATATGAGCGAAATCAATTAAAAGGATGAGTGAACGAAGATGTATCGCACCATATTAGTATTGTTTTTTGTGATCATTGGCCTAACTTTGTTTGTGATGAGTGAAATTCGCGACGGGGCGTTTGCCTTTCTATAAGACGAAGCGGCAGGATTTGCTTATAAATAGGTGAAACAACTAGTACAACTACATAGTGACTAACATAGGTTAATATTGACTCACAATAAAAGGAGGAAATAAAACTTATGCATTGTCCACCGAAAGTAAATCATTGTCCGCCAAGACCGAATCATTGTCAATTGCCAACTACGACGCAGGTTATGCCAGCTCAGGTACACCCAACACAGCACAATATCGTAGAGAAAACATGCGAATATATTGTCCCAGAAGTGTATCCGACGCATACAACAAACGTGACGAACCATGTGTATAAGCATGTAAAAAGCTTCCCGCAAACTCAATCCTTTGATCAAACAATCAGCAACCAGCAGTTTGTTGCTCCTTCTCAAGGGTTTGGAGCACCGGTAGCTGGCGCGATGACGTCACCACGCCCGAATATGATGGGACAAATGGGAATGAATGGTCCTGTGATGGGTGCGATGAGTCAAGCGAATGCCCCTGTCATGGGAGCAATGAGCCAGGCAAACGCACCTGTGATGGGCGCGATGAGCCAAGCGAATGCGCCTGTCATGGGTGCGATGAATAACATGAAGGGCAATAAATCATGTGGATGCTAAGTAAATAGCAAAACGTGAGAGAGCAGGCTGAAGACCAGTTTGCTCTTTTTTTGAAAGGATGTGACTATGAAAACACTGGCTGTTTCCGGTTATAAAGCGCATGAATTAGGTATTTTTGATCAAAAGCATCGAGGGATTTATTATATTAAGAAAGCAATTGAACAGCGGCTGCGCGCATTTGCCGATGAAGGGCTCGAGTGGGTGATTATTAGCGGACAGCTGGGCGTAGAGTTATGGACAGCCGAGGTTGTTTATCAGCTTAAGGATGATTTCCCCTCCCTGCAATTGGCTGTATTGACGCCTTTTTTGCAGCAGGAGGATAATTGGCAGGAGGCAACGAAACAGTATTATCAGGAACTGCTATCCAAAGCAGACTTCGTCGACAGCATTACAAAGCGCCCTTATGAAAGTCCGGCTCAGCTGCGGTTGAAAAATGAATTTATTATTAGCAAAGCAGAAGGATTATTATTGCTGTATGATGAAGAGAAGATCGGCTCTCCCCATTACTATTTGGAGGTTGCCAAAAAACGCCAGCAAACCGAGGACTTTCCGGTCTACTTTATTACCCCTGAAGATCTGGATTTGCTCATTTCGGACGAGCAAAGCTGGGAATAAAGGCGTGGAACAAGGAACTCCCGCTTACGAAGACAAATTGACAAGTTCAAGAACTTTTGAAAAAATAGAGTAAGCTGTACATATATGCTGCATAGTAGAGGTGATAAAATTGAATCAACAGGATATTCGTTTTACAGCAAAGGACATTTTGGAAAAAGACTTCAAAACAAGTATGAGAGGCTATAGCCCTGACGAGGTAGACAAATTTTTAGATGCTATTATCCAAGACTACGAAGCTTTTCAAAATAAGGTAGCGAGTCTGGAACAAGAAAACGCCCAATTAAAGCGCGAGGTAAAGAAGCTGTCTGAACGCAGTCAGCGACAAACGCCGGCCCCGGCGGCCGGGAATACAAACTATGACATTCTTCAGCGACTTTCAAATCTGGAGAAGAAGGTTTTCGGGAGCAAGCTTTACGAGTGAGCGAAAAGAGAATGGTTGATGTCTATATCGATGGGGCCAGCGCTGGCAATCCCGGCTTCTCGGGCGCTGGTATTTTTATTAATTATAAAAATGGACAGGTGGAGCATCATTCGATTCCCCTCGGTTTGTTATCGAACCATGAGGCCGAGTATGAAGCGCTGCTCCTAGCGCTTGATTTATGTCTGGAGCGCGGTTTGACGATGGTTTCATTTCGAACCGATTCCAAGCTGATTGATGAGGCGGTTGAAAAGCGCTATGTGAAAAATAAACGTTACCAGCCTTATTTGCACAAAGCGCTCGAAAAAATCGATACATTTGATCTGTTTTTTATGAAATGGGTGCCAAGTAACCAAAATAAAGACGCCGACCAGCTGGCGAGAAGGGCGATTCGGGAGAACGCTAAATAATACCATTGATTTGACTGACGTTTTAGCATATAATTAAATTTGTCGCTTAAGACTGCTTCAAGCATTCAGGTAACCGCTGCATGCGTTAGTATGTAGAGGAAAGTCCATGCTCGCACGAGCTGAGATGCTCGTAGTGTTCGTGCCTAGCCAATTCATAAGCTAGGGTAGTCCGGTTTCGACTGGGCTAACGGCAAGGGAAGCACCTACGTCTTCGTGATATGGTGTGAGCCCTTTGAAAGTGCCACAGTGACGTAGTCCGCCTGGAAACGGGTGGAGTGGAACGCGGTAAACCCCTCGAGCGAGAAACCCAAAATATGGTAGGGGCATTTTCCCGGCTGGAAATGAACAGCCTGGAAGAACAAAGAGATTTCTTTGTAGATAGATGGTTACCACCGGAGTACGAGGCTCATCACCGTTTGAAGTACAATGGTACAGAACATGGCTTATCGAATGCTTAAGAGATGCAACAAAAGCGACTTACAACATCAACGTAAGCAAATGTGCAAGCATCGTCGAAATGCTTCGCGCCGCCTGCCTGTATGGAGACATTCAGGGCAGGCCTTTTGACGTTAAAAAACATCCCCAAAAGACCAAGTTTTGGGGATGTTTTTTTGCGAAAATAAGCTTAAAAATCTTTCCTGAAAAATCATTTCTCGGTGACGCATCACTCCCGAAGCGCTTTAAAGCAATGAATTTTTTTGTTTACATACGATAAATATTAGATTAATATTGTTTTAAGATAATACCAAACTATTTGAAAATTACTAAAGGGGTTTGATTATGAAAAAGACATGGAAACATTGGTTGAGTATTGCAGTATTAGGTCTTGGTTTAACCGCCTGTGGCTCTGGTGGAACAGAGCAGGCACCAACGGATGCACCTGAGGAGACAGAGGGCGGTGGAGAGACTGCCGAAACAGATGAAGCGCTTCAATTTACAATCGGTGCGACACAAATTGTGGAACATCCGTCGCTGGATGCCGCTTTTGAAGGCTTTCAGGCAGCGCTTGCTGATGCCGGTCTCGATGTAACGTATGATTTCCAAAGCGCGCAAGGCGATCAAAATAATACGAGCGCGATTGCGAATAACTTTGTTGCCGATCAAGTTGATCTCATTTTTGCCAACTCGACGCCAAGTGCATTAGGCGCCCTTCAAGCGACAAATGATATTCCGATCCTCTTTACTTCTGTAACAGATGCAGTTGGAGCAGGACTTGTCGAAGCGATGGATCAGCCTGGAGAGAATATTACAGGAGTGCTAGATCTTCATCCTGACGCCATCCAAAATACCGTTGACTTTATTGATCAATATTTCGCCGATGCAACGGTCGGCTTGATTTATAACGCCGGTGAGCCAAACTCTGTTGCCCAAATCGAAGCTGTCCAGGCTGCTGCTGATGGAACGAGCCTTTCGCTTGTAACGAGAACAGTAGCGACTTCAGCCGAGGTCCAACAAGCAGCCGCGTCGCTTGTCAGCGAAGTGGATCTCTTTTATATCGTAACGGACAATACTGTTGTTTCAGCGCTTGCAACCGTTGTCGGTGTTGCAAATGAACAGGATATCCCACTTGTCGTTGGTGAGCCGGATTCCCTAGCTGGAGGCGGATTTGCGACATTTGGAATTGACTACCACTCAATCGGTTACCGCACAGGTGAAATGGCGGTGGACATTCTTACAGGTGAAAAAGCAACGTCTGAAATTCCTGTAGAATATCCTGCTAATATGCAGCTGCTCATCAACAAAGAAGCTGCGGAAGAGCAGGGTGTTGAATGGAATCCAGAATGGGATGAGATCGCCGAATTTTATGAGGCAGAATAAGGAGCACGTTGGAGACCGACCTGTCAGTACGGCAAGTCGGTTTCCGTTTTTTTCAAGGAGCAGAAGTGAGTGAAGAAGAGCGAGGTTCCGCATGTTATGTGTGGTGACCCACTTTTTACTTCTGTCTGAGGAAATCCTTGTCAAGAAGCGCTTACATCTGGATAGAATGATTGACATTAAAGATGAATAGCGTAAACTATATTTGTATTGATTATATGAAACTCTTATTTCTCACGGGTTGAACTCGAAAGAATCAGTCCGCAGAAATAAGAGATTTGCATGCACATTGGGAGGTTCCTATGTTTTTATCTATTTTTAGCGCAGTTGAATCTGGAATTATTTATGCCATTATGGCGCTAGGGGTATACTTAACGTTTCGCGTATTGGACTTCCCTGATTTAACCGTTGATGGCAGCTTTGTTACCGGAGCAGCCGTAGCCGCGATTTCCATTGTAAATGGAGTCAATCCATTTGTGGCGACGGCGCTGGCAGCCATTGCCGGCTTTATCGCAGGCTGTTTCACAGGCTTGTTACACACAAAAGGGAAAATCAACCCGCTTCTTGCCGGGATTTTAATGATGATTGCGCTCTATTCGATTAACCTGCGCATTATGGGTCAGCCGAATGTGTCCTTGATCAACGAGCCAACGGTCTTTCGGCAGATCGCCGGCATTTGGGAAGCGCTCGGGATTGACAATGCGCTGAACAGCTTTACGCAGATGCTCGGACTTGCGCAAGCACCACGGACATGGTCGATTTTGCTGCTCATGATCATCGTGACGCTGATCATTAAGTTTGCTGCCGACTATTTCCTGAAAACAGAAGCCGGGCTCGCACTTCGGGCAACTGGTGACAACCAGAAAATGATCCGTAGCTTCTCAGCGAATACGGATTCCTATATTATCATCGGCCTTGGACTTTCGAACGGCCTAGTTGCCTTAGCCGGTGCGTTTATCGCCCAGCTCGGCGGGTTTGCCGATGCCGGGATGGGAATCGGTCTGATCATTATCGGTCTCGCTTCGGTTATTATCGGGGAAGCATTATTCGGCACGAAAACGATTTTCCGCACGACGCTTGCCGTGATCGGCGGAGCGATTATTTACCGGATTGTCGTCACCCTTGCATTACGAGTTGATTTCCTTGAAGCGGGAGATATGAGATTGATCACCGCGATTCTCGTCATTGCCGCACTCGTGTCACCGAAGTTGATTGAGGCGCGTAAAGAAAAGAAAAGACGCCGGCAAAAACAGCTGGCACGCAAAGGAGGCGGCGAGCATGCTTCATCTGCATGATATTTCACTAACCTTTAATGAAGGGACGCCCGATGAGAAAAAAGCATTACAGAATACGAATCTCTCGCTCGAAAAAGGCGATTTCGTAACGATTATCGGCAGTAACGGAGCGGGGAAATCGACGTTGATGAACGTCATCTCAGGCTCCTTGAATCCGGATGTGGGGGAAGTGAAGATCGCTGACAAAGAGGTCACATACTTACCTGAATACAAACGTTCCCAGTTGATCGGACGGGTCTTCCAGGATCCAATGGCTGGTACGGCACCGACGATGACGATTGAAGAAAACTTGGCGATCGCCTATTCGCGAAACAAAAAGCGCACGTTGAAAATAGGCGTGAACAAAAAACGAAAAGATCTCTTCCGTGAGTATTTGGAAACATTGAATCTTGGCTTGGAGAATCGGCTTTCCGCCAAGGTCGGTCTGCTTTCAGGAGGAGAGCGTCAGGCATTATCGTTGTTAATGGCGACGTTCACCGAACCAAAGATTCTTCTTCTCGATGAGCATACGGCTGCCCTTGACCCGTCAAGAGCCGAGCTGATTACAAACCTGACCCGTGACATCGTGAAAAAGTATCAGCTGACGACGCTGATGGTCACGCATAATATGCAGCAGGCGCTCGATCTCGGGAATCGTCTGATTATGATGGATAAAGGGCAAATTATTCTGAATGTCGACAGTGAAACGAAGGAAACATTAACGATTGAAAAGCTGCTTAAGGAATTCCAGCGAATCCGCGGTAAGCAAATGGACAGCGACCGCGCTGTTTTGGCATAAGCAACGGAAAAAACGAATGTAAGTCGAAAACGATGGCCCGGAGCAAAAGGGGAATCCCCTTTTTATCCGGGCACTTTTGTGCGGCAAAGCGACACATGAACAACAGGTTTCCGTGCTGGTTGTATCCCGTCCTATTTCCTGTATAATAAGAGGATGATGCCAGTACGTAAGGAGTTTATACATAATGGAAAAAGTAACGTTAATCGCCACGGCGACAATGGGGCTGGAAGCTCTCGTTGCACGCGAAGTAAAAGCATTGGGCTATGAAGATGTCCAGGTCGACAATGGAAAGGTGACCTTCACAGCGGATGTTTCCGCGATCCCGCGCGCCAATCTGTGGCTGCGGACAGCAGACCGCGTCAAAGTGAGGATCGGAGAATTTAAAGCTCTCACCTTCGATGAATTATTTGAAAAGACGAAAGCACTGCCGTGGGCCGATTTTATCCCTGTCCACGCTGAATTTCCGGTTATCGGCCGCTCGGTAAAGTCCAAGCTGTTCAGCGTTTCCGATTGCCAGGCAATCGTCAAAAAAGCGGTTGTCGAAAGCTTAAAAAAACGCTACAAACGAGGCTGGTTTGATGAGGATGGCCCTTTTTACCGGATTGAAGTCGCACTCCATAAGGATATCGCGACGCTAACAATTGACACGAGCGGAGAAGGGCTGCACAAGCGCGGCTACCGCTACTTTCACAATCAGGCTCCGTTAAAGGAGACGCTCGCAGCAGCGATGATTATGCTGACACCATGGAAGCCGGATCGTCCATTTGCCGATCCTTTCTGCGGTTCAGGTACGCTGCCGATCGAAGCGGCGATGATCGGGCAAAACATCGCTCCCGGCTTTAATCGGGAATTTGTTTCGGAGAGCTGGCATTGGATCGGGGAAAATCGCTGGAATGAAGCAAGACAGGAAGTCGAGGACCTGGCGAATTACGATCAGCCGCTCGATATTCTTGGCAGCGATATTGACCACCGCAGCGTTGAGCTCGCGCAAAATAACGCCCAGGAAGCCGGCTTTGCTGATTTACTCACCTTTAAGCAAATGCAGGTCAAAGATTTCAGACACCGGGGCGAGTTCGGCATTTTGGTAGGCAATCCCCCGTACGGCGAACGTCTCGGGGAAAGAGCAGACATCGAGCAGCTGTACCGTGATATGGGAGACGTATTTCAGCAGCACTTGCCAACATGGTCGATTTATATGCTGACCTCCCACGAAGGCTTCGAGGAGCTGTACGGCAAAAAAGCATCCAAAAAGCGAAAGCTCTACAACGGAAATTTAAAAACCGACTACTATCAATTCTTCGGACCGCGACCGCCGCGGGGGGATGATGTGCCAAAGGTTTGAAGGTTGTAGAATAGCGCCTCACTATGAATTGCTATGTTAACTGGATAATAAAGGAGTAGATCTTATTTACTCACATAAAAGCAAGCTGCCCACTATGTAGACGAAAGTCATGTAGACCTCTTCTGTTGTGAAGGGGTCTACATTCAGTTTTTAGAATATCCATGCATACGGGTAAAAAACTTTGATGTTTCTAGCGAAATTCACATAAAACGTAAGCAGCTTGCTTTTAGGTTGTGCCGAAAAGAGGAATCTTTTTGGCACAACCTTTTCCATTTATACATACAAAATATTTTTCTGAAGGTGTAAACGATTTGCCCAACTTCACGTTATAAAAGAAGAAGGGAGGTAAGCATGGCAAACAAGACGATGAATGAATTTTTGCAGCAGGTCGGCACTCTGCTGTACCGGTATTTACGAAAACGCGGGCTGACGCATGAAGATGCGGAAGATATTGTCCAGGATACGTGTTATAAGTTTTTGCTACATCAAAATGGGATTGGTGCTGATCATGTGACGAGCTGGCTTTATCGGGTTGCCACGAATCAATTTTACGATTTAAAGCGGAAAGAAAGGCGCTATCAAGCAGCGGACGTAGATGCAGATTCGCTGCTGTCATTAACGCATATGCCGGAAATGAGCTATCTGCAGAAGGAACAACGAGCATCAATCCGAGAAGCGCTTGATACCCTGTCCCCCTTTCATCAGGAGCTTTTGATTTTGAAATACGAGTTGGAGCTTACATACAACGATCTTTCGGCCTTATTCAATATGAATCAAAATACGCTGAAAACGCATATGAAGCGCGCCAGGGAAAAGATGGTAAAGCAAGTAAAGGAGGAATTCGATTTATGAGTGAAAAGGAGCATTTTTTGTTTAATGAAAAAGAGTCAAAGAAGCTCATTCGAAAAGCGAGATTCTGGTCAACTTTGAAAATCGTCGTGATTGTTATGGTTGTAACGCCAATCATTCTGTTTACTCTCTGGTTTGGCATTGAAAAACTCTCACACAAACGGGGAGACGAGGTGCTGGAAGAAGTACGTTTATGGAATCTCATAACAGCACCAAATGTCCATATTAGTCATCTGCATTATGATCCGAATTGGTTTAAAGGTAACTTTAAGCTTACAACCTTTAAAATTCTCGGTGATCAGCCTTATATCTGGCAGCCAATTGAAGGAACATACAATCTCTTTGGTAATTATTTATTGGATTTTAGCGTGTACAACTCGATTCAATTAAAAGGATCAGAATCCCTAATCGAGACAAATCAATTTGAACGCTTTAATCTACATACCGGTGACCAGGAGATGCTCTTTTATCATCCTGAAATCGACTATGATACCTACCGCGACAGTCTTAGTGAAATGGAAGCGTTGAACGAGAACGCCCTGCTCGAGCTCGGCCTGTCATTTGATCAAGGCTATCAGCTTGAAGAGATTGAAGCAATGATGCCGCCAGAGGTACAAGTCGCTTGGTGGTGGGTGGATGCCTATACAGATGAAAGGATAAACTTTATGAAAGAGGTACAAGACACGGTAGTTGCCTCTTCTTGGTTCATTAATGGATTTTATTCGGACAGATATCAACCTGAAGGATCTAGGGGGGTAACAAACTTCATCTCACATCTGGAGCAGCTTCGTCAAAAGAAACGTTTCTCATTTGGCTGGGAAATCGAACAAATCTATGAGGCGATAGCCGGGGAGAATGATCAAATTGAAGAGGAAGAAATCTCGATTATCGGTGCGGTCGTGACGGGGACGCCGGAGCAGCTCTCTGCCTTACAGGATCAGCCATATATTCAGGCATCGACATTCGGTGTGATCACCGAGCAAAGACAGCTCAATAATTAAGTGTAGGGGAAAGGAGGCTGTGACAAAAGGTTGGTTTTACCTTTTGGCACAGCCTTTAAGCAATGAGCGGAACCGCCACGAACTTTTTAAAGCCCGTTGTGAGTGGGTTTCTCACAACGGGCTTGTGGCGTGTGAATCCATTGCCAGTAGGTCCAAAGCTGGTTTTGTCTCAAGCTCTTTTTTGTAAATATCGAAAGACGGGCAGGATGTGAAAGACTAACAACAATAATATTATACAAATCAATATTTATTTATTGTAAAACGATAAATGAAGTGTTATAGTTTTATTGAAATTACGAAGTGAGGTGCTTTTTGATGAAACAAGGAACAACGCTCTTTTTAAGGATCGCCGTTATACTGATCGGCATTCCGGTGCTTGCTTTGTGCATTTTTCTCGTGCCTAAGATTGCCCAGTTTGCCGCGCAGCTGCTTCCGACAATAGCGTATGTGAATTATTTTGTTTTTATTTTTTTCTATATGACGGCCATTCCGTTTTATGGAGCGCTTTATCAAGCGATTAAATTGCTAAGCTATATTGACAGGAACAAAGCATTTTCGGAATTATCGGTGACTGCCTTAAAGAAAATTAAGTATTGTGCAATGATACTCAGCATTTTTTATCTGGCGGGCATGCCGCTTTTTTTCCTTGTGGCTGAAGTAGATGATGCCCCGGGGATTATCGTAATTGGGCTGGTCATCATTTTTGCCTCAGCGGTGATCGCCGTGTTTGCTGCTGTCCTGCAGAGGCTTTTACAGGAAGCTGTGCAGATAAAATCAGAAAATGATTTAACGGTCTGAGGTGAAGAAGATGGCGATTATTATTAATATTGATGTCATGCTGGCAAAGAGGAAAATGAGCGTGACCGAGCTTTCGGAAAAGGTCGGAATCACGATGGCAAATCTTTCTATTTTGAAAAATGGCAAGGCGAAAGCGATTCGCTTATCTACATTAGAGGCAATTTGCAAGGCTTTGGACTGCCAGCCGGGAGACATACTGGAATACCGGAGAGATGAAGGGGAAGAGGAGTAATGGCTCCGCGCGTTGCGTGCCTTGCTTCGGGAAAGGAGAGCTGTTCATGCAAGTAATCCGTAAAAAAGAATACGTCGAGCCGCAACTCGTTAGAGCGGGAAAACAGCTCGTTCGTTTTGGCTGGGAGCAGGCGTTATCCTGCTTGTTTCCTGTTGTGATTTTTGCCTCTCTCGCAATAACGCAAGTCATTTCACTGCCTTGGCTGCCGCGCTATGACTGGCTGTTGCTCATTTGCCTGCTGATGCAGTGGTGGATGGTACGTTCAGGGCTTGAAACGCGGGATGAACTTAAGGTGATCACCTTGTTTCACCTTATCGGTCTCGCGCTGGAAATCTTCAAGGTTCATATGGGTTCCTGGTCTTATCCGGAGGAGGGCTATGTCAAAATTTTCGATGTGCCGTTGTACAGTGGATTCATGTACGCCAGCGTCGCGAGCTATCTCTGCCAGGCGTGGAGACGATTACATGTCGATCTCGTAAACTGGCCGCCGTTGATCCTCGTTGTCCCGCTCGCCGCTGCGATCTATTTGAATTTTTTCACTCATCATTATTGGATTGACATTCGCTGGTGGTTATCAGTCCTTGTGATTATCGTTTTCTGGCGGTCATGGGTAACGTACGAGGTGAACGGGACCGGTTATCGGATGCCGATCGCCCTTTCGTTCGTCCTGATCGGATTTTTCATCTGGGTCGCCGAAAATATCGCGACATTTTTCGGAGCCTGGGAATATCCGAACCAAACCGAGGCTTGGAGTCTCGTTCATCTCGGAAAGGTCAGCTCGTGGCTTTTATTAGTGATTGTCAGCTTTTTGATTGTCGCGACATTAAAACAGGTGAAGCAAAAGATTCAATAAGATGGCTGGATAGGGAGCAGAAGTCATCCAACTGCAATAGTTCCACTCGCCCCAAGCCCATTGTGAGAAGCTCTCACAATGGGCTTTAAGGTCGTGGCTTATTGCCTCGAGCTTGA
Organism: Halalkalibacter oceani; assembly: GCF_040544555.1. Classification (NCBI taxonomy): domain Bacteria; kingdom Bacillati; phylum Bacillota; class Bacilli; order Caryophanales; family Bacillaceae; genus Halalkalibacter; species Halalkalibacter oceani. The sequence goes on along the minus strand of NZ_JBEPKD010000001.1, from coordinate 386,244 downwards.
TAAAAGAAAAAAAAGCGCCTCTTTTGTCTCGTTTCTTTTGCTTTTTCTAGTGACATTTACCTGCATTTATGCATAATGGTACTTAAGTGGGGGAAATGATTAGGTCATAAGACTACGGTGAAGATACCCGGGTTTGATTATAAATAAACGATAATTATATTATGTTAACAATGCATGTTTTCGTTCAGGTTGGAAACACTTAGCAAGGAAGGAAATGAGAAAAGGAGGGAGATCCAATGAAGCAGCGGGACTTAGGTCAGAATGAATACGACGAGCTAAAGCAGATTGAGCTTGCGATTCAATCGGCTGAGCATATGGTTGGTCAGGCGACAAGAAGCATGGATGAGGAGCAGCTGGAAGCAGCGACGAACGCGCTCCAGGATGCACGGAACCAGCTGAAAAAAGCGACTGCGTTTGAGACGGGAGTCGATCAGCACTTTTTTGAGATGTCAGAGGAATTATTGGCCAAAGCCGATCATCAATTGAAGGAAGCAAAAGATAAAGAGTAGCCATCGATTGGCTTCCTCATTGCAAGAGGCTCGGCAAAAGGTTGTTTTTTTATCTTTTGCCGAGCCTCTTTCGCAGGAAAAAGCTTATCCGTTGTTTGAAGATTTTTGTCTCATTCCGTTTTGCTTTCATTCCGGATGATGAATTTCTTTATACGTTGGATGACTGAAATCAAGGTAGCCGGAATCCTCCTCATAATCAATCACCATTCCGTCTAAATACCAGAAATCATCTTCGTTCACAAAAAAGGTCACATCCTCTTTCTCCACTAAATAGGATGTTGGCTGCGGTCTTTCCTTCATCACGCCGACAGAAAACCCGCCGGAGCCGACGCCGCCAACCCGGACGTACAGGCGGAGCGTATCTCCCGGGTGGAGCGGAATTTCTCTTATATATAAGGCAGCTGCCGAATCGGTAATCGTAAGCTTCATCACATTCTCCTCCTTATGTTCTTCTTAGCATAGCATATTGCGCCAAGGGCGAGAAAGAGATTGATTATTTCCGGTGATCTCGTTATGATGGCAGAAGAAACAATTGGAAAAGGTGGGACATAAGATGCCGGAACATAACGCTCAGCTTGAGACGGATTTTCGTCAGTTCGTGAAAAAAATAGAAGATTACAAGCAAGCATTGGCTTTGCTCGCCTGGGATTCACGAACCGGCGCGCCAAAGAAAGGAATGGCGCAGCGCTCGGAAGTCATCGCGACGTTATCCGCGGAGGTGTTTGCCCTTTCAACTTCCGAGGAAATGGCGGAGTACCTCGGTCAATTACGGGAAGAAGCGCTGTATGCCACTCTTTCAGAGGTGACTCGGAAAACGGTTGATGAGTGTCACAAGGAATTTGAACGAAATGTAAAAATACCGAAAGAGGAGTTCAAGGAATATGTCCTGCTCCAGTCGCAAACAGAAACGCTTTGGGAAGAAGCGAAGGAAAAAGCGGACTTTGCGATGTTCCAGCCGAATCTGGAGAAACTGGTCGCCTTTAAAAAGAAATTCATCGGCTATTGGGGGTACGAGGAGCATCCGTATAATACGCTGCTTGATGATTATGAGCCTGGTGTGTTTGTCGCGACGCTCGATCAAGTGTTTGCTGAGCTGCGTGACGCCTTAATTCTGCTCGTTAAGCGGGTGACGGAATCAGCGCATCAGCCGCAGACGGATTTTCTGTTTCACTCATTTCCAAAGGAAAAGCAAAAGGAACTAAGCTTGGCGATATTGGAGAAGATCGGCTATGATTTCTCGGCCGGCCGCCTTGATGAGACGGTGCATCCGTTTGCGATTGGCATCAATCCGAATGATGTGCGGATTACGACAAAATACAAGGAGAACGATTTCCGCGTCGCCTTGTTTGGCACGATTCATGAATGCGGTCATGCGCTGTATGAGCAAAACATTTCACAGGAGCTGATCGGCACGCCGCTATGTGACGGCACGTCAATGGGCATCCATGAATCGCAGTCGCTTTTCTGGGAAAAATTCGTCGGTCAGCACGTTGGCTTTTGGGAACGGCATTATGATTTGCTAAAGCAATACAGCAGTGAGCAATTTTCTTCTGTTTCGCTTGAGGATTTTTACTTCGCCGTCAATGAAGCGAAGCCGTCGCTCATCCGGATTGAAAGCGATGAATTAACGTACTGCCTCCACATCATCATCCGCTACGAGCTTGAAAAAGCGCTGATGGAAGGCTCGCTTGACGTAAAGGATTTGCCGGCGGCGTGGAATGAGAAGATGGAACAATATATAGGGATTCGACCGGAAAACGACGGAGAAGGAGTGCTGCAGGATGTCCATTGGTCGTTTGGGGCATTCGGTTATTTTCCGTCCTACGCGCTCGGCTATATTTATGCCGCGCAAGTAAAAGAAGCGCTTGCAGGAGAGCTGCCGCAGTTTGATCAGCTCGTCCGCTCAGGCGATTTTGCACCGATTCGCGACTGGCTGAAGACGAATGTTCACCAGTACGGAAAGCTCAAGCAGCCGGCCGAGCTGATCCGCTCAATTACCGGCGGAGGAATTGATGCGAAGCCGCTGATCAATTATTTAACCGAAAAATACAGCCGGCTCTACCAGCTGTCATAACAGAGAAAGAAATGCGAAGCCGTCCTACGGCTTTCGGGGCTGACTTAAATAAAGTCAGCCTCTTTTTTTAAGAAATGGCAGATAAAGCAGGCCGAACATCAGCAGGGCAATGAGCTCAAGCTGAAGAATGTACCACGGGTAAGGCGCAAGAAAATCAAGGATGCTGCCATTGACCGGTTTTCTGGCGAGAAACATATAATTGGCACCTGTCCAGAGGTTGACAAGAAAGGCGACCAGCGCAAAGCCGTTTAAAACGAGAAAGGACTTGATGATCGCCACCGCTCTGATGGTGAACCGTTCCACCCACACCATATGCAAAATCGCCGTAATGATCGCAAAATGAGCGATAAAAAAGTGCAGAAAGCGATAATGAGGGAACGTATAAAATAAATCAGGCGTAAGGATCGCTTGAAGAGCGCCGGCAAGACCGAAAAAATAAACGATTTCAAACAGGCTCCGGCTTTTCTGAAAAAGCATCAGTATACACACGTACAGGCTGATCGTACAAAGCTGAAAGGGAAGATGATAGCGGACATCCCATGTCGTCGCGAGTAATGTCCAAAGTAGCAGGCTCAGCTCAGATACGAGCAATATCGCCAGGATGATCCAGCGCCCGTAGCGCTGCACGACGGGTGTGGCGCGCCAGCGGTAATAAAGGATCAGAAACAAGACAAAACATAATAAAATCCAAAGATGGGCCGGCGACAGAAAAAGCGCCGGTTCATAATAGCTGCTGTCATAGGCAAAAATATCATTCATGCAAACTCCTCCTCAATGTCAAAACGAAAGCTGCTCAATCGCTTTTTCGCGGGCCTTGTTTTGAACATGGGCATATACTTGCGTTGTCGCGACCGTCTCATGACCGAGCAGGCTTTGCACCGTCAGCACATCGACCCCCTGCTCAATCAGCGCTGTGGCGAATGTATGACGCAGCTTATGAGCGGAAATCGGTTTTGTCTGTAAAGAAGGAATCGAGCGGGCCGCTTTTTTCAGCTGGCGCTGAAGCATCTTTTGCAGCGCGCTGACCGTAACGCCAGGCAGATACGCGCCTGTTTTGAAATCATAGCCGACTAGAAGGGGGGCCTCGCCGTGAGCGGGCCGGCTTTTTTTCGGCAGGGATTCCAGGTAGCGCCTTATAAGGTTAATCGTTTCCGCAGATAGAGGGACGGTGCGCTCTTTGTTTCCTTTGCCGTGAACGAGAATCGTCCTTCGTTCAAATTGTACCTGTTTCAGCCTTAGGGAAGCAAGCTCGGAAATTCGCAAGCCGGTAAAGACAAGCAGATGAATCACGAGGAAATCACGCTCCTTCAAGTATTGATGGTAGCGTTTTTGGCGTTCGCTCGTACCTGTCGGCAACTCGGCATCGAGCTGCTTGAAAAACTGGCGCATCTCCTCCTTCGTCAAATAAACCGGCTCCTTTTTGCCGATTTTTGGCCGTTTCACTGCCAGTACTGGGTTGGTTTCCGTCTTTCCTTTTTTTATCAAATAATCAAACAGCGATTGCAGGACTGACAGCTTGCGGTTAATTGTCCGCGCTTCATTTTCAACTTCCAGGGCGAGGTACGATAAATAATGCTCAATCCCGTCCTTTTGCAGCTGGAGGAAATCATCAAGAGTGAGGGAGGACATATCAGCCTCACTTGAACCGGTTGCCTGTTTCACATAGGAAAAGAAAAAGCAGAAATCATAAATATAGCGCTGAATCGTCGCCGGGGAATAGCCGAGCGCCAGCCGGCTCAGCAAGTAATCCTGGACAAAGCCGGGCAGCTCGCCTGCTTTTTTAAATGTGGAGAGAAGCTGTAGCTTCGAGGAAAAATGCTCGTGTTCCTCTGTTTGTGGCATGCGATTTAGTTTTGCAAATAGCGACATCTTATTCACCTCTTTACCAGTTTAACGCAAAAATAACATTCTGTGAAATTGATATTTCATGGAACGTTATTTCGTAAAAAAATCAGGCTTGGGCAAAAGGGTAAAAAACAACCTTTTGCCCAAGCCCCCACACACAGGCCCTATTTCAACGCCCATTTTCCGGTACTGATCGTGATTCCTTTTTCAGGCTCAGCGGTAATCGCGTATGTATTCATCAGCCGTTTCACATGATGCAGCTCTTCGTCGAGGATCGTGCGGAGTACTGATGGTTTTTCCGGGATATGGGCGGGACTGTCACTGATTGTCACGGTAATCCTCATTCCGGTTTTTTCAAGCTCGTCGAGCAGCTGCACCATCATCGTCGCGCCAGCCGCATGACGAATCACTGTTCGTGTGAGCTCAGAGATGGCTGTCACGACCTTCGTTCGGTCAATGGGAGAGAAGCCGATTTCTTCAGCAGCCTGTCTTATTTTGTTTCGTGCGTTGACAATATCAGCTTTTGTCGTAAGTGTAAGAGTGAATGTAGTCATCGTATAACCTCCATAAGTGCCAGTTGGGAAAATAAAAAAAGCCAAAAAGAAGGTCGCCTAGTACCTTCTTTTTGGCTTATGACTAGCTTTGTTTCTAGCTCATTGCCGCCATTATAGCTTGTTAGGAGTTAAAATGAAGACGATAATGCTTTTATCGGCGTGAAAATCCCAGTTGACAAAAATGTCTTCCACCTGGGCCTCCAGATAAATCTCAAACTGCTCCTTGCTTTTTGTCAGCAACGCTTTTTCCAGCCTGCGCTTCGCCAAGGTGAGCTGCTCCTCAAACCCGAGCTCAATCAGCTCCTTCTCGATCTCGACGAGAATGCCGTGGCGGATGATGACAAGCGTGCGCGGATTGAGTAAATAGGAAGCCACTTGATCGGGGAGCTTTTCCGCCTTTTTCGTAATATGTCCTACTTCCTCATTGACGAGTTCGCTATTCGGATATGTATAAACGCTCCTATCAGCATCTTGATGCGAAATCCCGCAGAGCAGACCCGAGTATTGCTCCAGCGTCCAATCATAGTAAAGCTCATCAACGACGACTCCCGTGCTTTCTTCAATAATCGCAGCGATCTCGGGAAGGAGGCGGTCCATCATTTTGTCTCTCGTCTGTTGGATCGTCAGAAGATCGTTTTGCTCAAGCAACACTTGTTCCATCGGGGCGATGAAGCGTCGGAGAAAAATCGTCACAAACGGCTCGGAGATACTGACGAATACGCCTTCTGGTCCTTTCCCAAAGTGATCGCGCAGCACCTTCCCGATTCTGCTTGCGATTTCAACCTGCTTTTTCTTTGTCTCCAAGTGATCATTCCTTTTTAGAATGCGGCTTTTTTTATCCTCATTCCTTTTCTTGTATTCTATTATAGCGTAAATAATGGTACAATCCCATATTATTCCGTTTGTTTTTTGTTTTTTCGTCAATCATAACGGAAAGTCGGCAAACAAATGGGAATGATTCACAGGCTTACGATTCAGGAAAAAGGGTATAAAACGTAGGATGTTAGGTAAAGGGAGTGTACGTCATTTTATGATCACATTTAAAAATGTAACAAAGGCCTATCCGGATGGAACCGTCGCGGTGAAGCAGCTCAATATGACGATTGAGGCGGGGGAATGCTTTGTCTTGATCGGCCCTTCAGGCTGCGGAAAAACGACGACAATGAAAATGGTGAACCGCTTAATCGAGCCAAGTGAAGGGAGTGTCTCGATTCAGCAGAAAAACATCGCCGACGTGAACATCGATCACCTGCGCTGGAACATCGGGTATGTGCTGCAGCAAATTGCCTTATTTCCAACGATGACCGTTGCCGAAAACATTGCTGTTGTGCCTGAGCTGAAAAAATGGTCGAAGCGGGCGATTGACGAACGAATCGATCAGTTGCTGACGCTGATCGGACTTGCTCCGGCTCAATTTCGTCACCGCTATCCGCGGGAATTGTCCGGCGGCCAGCAGCAGCGCGTCGGCGTCGCCAGAGCGCTGGCGGCTGATCCGGATATATTGCTGATGGACGAGCCGTTTAGCGCGTTGGATCCAATCAGCCGTGAGCAGCTGCAGGATGACATTAAGCGGCTCCAACAGTCAATTCGAAAAACGATATTGTTCGTGACACACGACATGGAGGAAGCGCTGAAGCTCGGGGATCGCCTCTGTATTATGAAGGATGGCAACGTGGTGCAGATCGGCACGCCGGCCCAGCTGCAGAAGGAGCCGGCAAATGACTTCGTCGCAGAATTTATCGGCAACCGCCAAGCACCGGTGACGCTGCGTCAGCTGATGACTCCTCTGGAGGAGAGGATCGCAAAAGACTTAAGCACAATTTCAATTGATGCGCCGCTGCATGAAGTGTATGAACGTCTGGCCGGTGAACCGGAGCTGTATGTCATAGAAGGGGCGGACGTGGTCGGTCGAATTACATATAAAGACTTTGCCTACCATCTCGCCAAAGGAGGTGCCTGATGGAAGCGATCCAGCGGTTACAGGACTTGTTTGTTATGCGGCAGGAGTTGCTATGGTCATCCTTATGGCAGCATATGCAATTATCGTTACTTTCCCTCTTATGCGCTGTTTTCATTGCCGTCCCCTTAGGAATTGTCCTCTCCCGTTATCCGCGTTATGCGGAGTGGGTTATCGGCGTGGCGGCCGTCCTGCAGACGATTCCAAGCCTGGCGCTCCTCGGCTTTATGATTCTGCTCGTCGGAATCGGACCGACGCCGGCGATTATCGCCCTGACGATCTATGCGTTGCTGCCGATTCTCCGCAACACGTATACCGGCATTAATGAAGTCGACCCGGCGATTCGCGAAGCGGCGACAGGAATGGGGATGAATTGGCGCCATCGATTGCTCAAGGTCGAGCTGCCGCTGGCGATGCCGACAGTAATGGCCGGCATCCGGACATCAATGGTGCTCATTGTCGGTACGGCGACGCTTGCGGCGTTAATCGGAGCCGGCGGCCTTGGTGATTTGATTATGATCGGCATCCAGCGGGCGAACAATGAATACATTCTGCTCGGTGCGATACCGGCGGCGCTGCTCGCTTTAGGGTTTGATCTTGTGCTGCGTGTGACGGAAAAGCGGACGAAAGGCGCCTCGTACAAACCGATCATTGGCCTGATTACATGTGCTGTGGCATTGATCGTCGTTCCGCTGTTGTTTACCGAGGAGAGTGGAACGGATATTGTGATCGGCGGAAAGCTTCAGGCGGAGCCGGCGATCGTCGCGAATATGTACAAGCTGTTAATTGAAGAAGAAACGGACTTGACCGTCGATGTTCAGTCGGGGCTTGGCGGCACGGATATCGTCTTTAACGCGTTGAAAGTGGGGGACATTGATCTTTATCTTGAATTCTCCGGCACGATTTTAAGCGGCATTCTGCAAAAGACGGAGTTCAGCTATGATCCCCGCACCGCCTACGAGGAAGCGCGCGATGAGATGTATGAGGCGGACGGACTCGTCTTTCTTGAGCCGATGGCTTATCAGAATACATATGCGATCGCTGTAACGAAGGAATTTGCTGAAGAAACTGGTGTGCAGACGATTTCAGAGCTTGAGCCGTATCGCGATCAGCTCGTCGCCGGCTTTACCTTTGAATTCATTGATCGACAGGACGGCTACGCTGGTTTTTCCGAGGTGTACGGCTTTGAATTTGCCGATGTTCAGACGATGGATGCCGCCTTGCGCGCCAGAGCACTCGTTTCCGGGGAGGTGCAGCTGATTGATGCCTATTCGACCGATCCGGAGCTCGTTGAATATGAATTGCATGTGCTGGAGGATGACCGCCAGCTGTTTCCTCCTTATCAGGGAGGGGCGCTTGTGCGCGAGGATACGCTGTTGCGCTATCCGGAAATAGAAGCTCCGCTTGAACGTCTGGCTGGAGCGGTGACGGAGGAGGAGATCCGGCAGTTGAATTATGCAGTCGACTATGAGGATGCTGACCCGGAAGCTGTCGCGCGTGATTTTTTACAGGAAAAGGGATATATTAAATAAAAGCATGATTTTCCTCCGTCAGCAGCAGGAATGTAAGTGGTTGATGGAGAACAGTGTAGGATAGAAGAAGATGACGAAGGAGCTGGAAAGATGAGCATTCAAAATCCAAGTGATCAGGAAATTAAAGAGATTTTGGCGACAAACAAACGAATTGCGGTTGTCGGCTTATCCGATAAGCCGGAGCGGACTTCCTATATGGTGTCAGAAGCGATGCAAAAAGCGGGCTATGAGATTATTCCGGTTAACCCGACAGCGGATGAAATATTAGGGGTCAAGGCCGTCGCGTCCCTGAAAGACATCGACGGGGAGATTGACATTGTGAATGTGTTCCGGCGCAGTGAATATTTGCCTGAGGTGGCCAGGGAAACGGCCGAGGTCGGAGCGAAGGTGTTTTGGGCGCAGCTTGGGCTTGAGAGCGAGGAAGCCTTTGACATTCTTCAGGAGCATGGTATTATCAGTGTCATGAATCGCTGTATTAAGGTTGAGCATGCGAAGTGGAAATAACCGAAAATGCTCTCGAAAGATCTGTTTCTGATCTTTTCGAGAGTTTTTTTAAGCTGAGAAAGGATTACATTTTCGGACTGGTTCGAGGAAGAGCATCGGCTTGGCATGTGACCCAAATGGCTGAAAGACCCCTGTTTGCAGCCAACCTCTACCGATGTAACGGCTCTGCATGCCGCTTCCAAGAAAAGCCGCTACGCGGTTTTTTTAAGTGGAACGTGCGATTGGCGGTTGCGAATATTGAAATAATCGCTACAATAGTAAAAGCAAGGTAGAACGAATGACAAATAGAAACGTTTGTTCTGTTGTGCTACAATGAACAGTAGCACGATGAAAGGAGTAGCAGCATTGGCTAAAAAACAATACAACGACTATAACGATGATGCAATACAGGTACTCGAGGGATTGGAAGCGGTCAGAAAGCGTCCGGGTATGTATATTGGCAGTACGGATGCCCGCGGCCTCCACCACCTTGTTTATGAAATCGTGGACAATTCCGTTGATGAGGCACTAGCCGGCTACGGATCATACATAAATGTGACGATACATCCAGATAATAGTGTTTCTGTTAGTGACGAAGGACGCGGGATGCCGACCGGGATGCACAAGTCAGGAAAGCCGACTCCCGAAGTGATTTTAACCGTGCTCCATGCCGGCGGGAAATTCGGCCAAGGCGGCTATGCGACGAGCGGCGGGCTTCATGGTGTCGGCGCTTCGGTCGTCAATGCGTTATCAGAGTGGCTCGTCGTCGAGATTAAGCGCGACGGCTTTGTCTATACACAACGCTTTGAGAACGGGGGCAAGGCGGTTACCTCTCTTGAGAAAAAAGGAAAAGCACGAAAATCAGGGACGACGATTCATTTCAAGCCTGATCCGACGATCTTCACGACGACGACTTACAATAAGGAGACGTTGACCGAGCGCTTACGGGAAGCAGCCTTCCTGTTAAAGGGATTAAAAATCGAATTAATTGATCTGCGCGGGGAACGGTCAGAGGAAACCTTTTATTTCGAAAACGGCATTGAAGCCTTCGTGGAATATTTAAATGAAGAAAAAGAAACATTGAGTCCGGTCGTCTTTTTTTCCGGAGAGCAAAACGAGATTGAGATCGAAATTGCCTTTCAGTTCAATGACGGCTATACGGAGAATGTTCTCTCCTTTGTCAACAATGTGCGGACGAAGGACGGCGGGACGCATGAGCTCGGCGCCAAGGCTGGGATGACGCGCGCCTTTAATGAATATGCGCGAAAGGTAAAGCTGTTAAAGGAAAAGGATAAAAATCTCGACGGCTCCGATATCCGCGAAGGCTTTACCGCGATAATCTCTGTCAGGGTCCCGGAAGCGAAGCTGCAGTTTGAAGGCCAGACAAAAGGCAAGCTCGGCACGCCAGAAGCACGTTCGGCGGTTGACAGTCTTGTCTCTGAGAAGCTTTCTTATTTCTTTGAAGAAAATCCGGAAATTAGCACGATGCTGATCAAGAAAGCGATTAAAGCGGCGCAGGCCCGCGAAGCAGCACGCAGGGCGCGTGAGGATGCACGCAACGGCAAAAAAAGCAAGCGCAAGGACGTGCTCTTAAGCGGAAAGCTGACACCGGCCCAATCGAAAAATCCGCAGCGTAATGAGCTGTATCTTGTCGAAGGGGATTCCGCCGGCGGATCAGCCAAGCAGGGACGCGACCGTAAATTCCAGGCCGTTCTGCCATTGCGCGGAAAAGTCATCAACACGGAAAAAGCGAAGCTTGATGATATTATGAAAAACGAGGAAATCCGGACGATCATTCATACGATCGGTGCTGGAGTCGGCGCTGATTTTTCACTGGAAGATGTCAACTATGATAAAATCGTCATCATGACCGATGCCGACACGGACGGCGCGCATATTCAGGTGCTGCTGCTGACGTTTTTTTACCGCTATATGCGACCGCTGTTTGAGGCCGGGAAGATTTACATCGCCCTGCCGCCGCTCTATAAGGTCAGCAAAGGCGCCGGCAAAAAGGAAGTTGTGGAGTACGCCTGGGATGAACGAGAGCTGGCCAAGGTGATAAACCAGGTCGGACGCGGCTATACGCTTCAGCGCTACAAGGGGCTTGGTGAAATGAATGCCGTTCAGCTGTGGGAAACGACGATGGACCCGGAAACGCGTACATTGATCCGCGTCAAGCTTGAGGACGCAGCGCGCGCAGAAAAGCGTGTCACGACTTTGATGGGTGATAAAGTTGAACCACGGCGGAAATGGATAGAATCCCATGTCGCCTTCGGTCTTGATGAGGAATCGAATATATTAGAGAATGAAAATCTTGCGATAGTTGAGGAGGAGTAAGCTTGGCACAAACAGAGCGTTACTTAGATCTTCCTTTTGAAGAAGTCATTGGCGACCGTTTTGGCCGCTACAGTAAATATATTATCCAGGAACGAGCCCTGCCGGATGCACGCGACGGACTTAAGCCGGTGCAGCGCCGAATTTTATATGCGATGCATAAGGACGGAAACACGGCGGATAAGCCTTTCCGTAAATCGGCCAAAACCGTCGGGAACGTGATCGGGAATTATCATCCGCACGGCGATTCCTCGGTTTATGAAGCTATGATCCGGATGAGTCAGGATTGGAAGGTGCGCAACCTGCTTGTTGACATGCACGGAAATAACGGCTCCGTCGACGGTGATCCGCCGGCGGCGATGCGTTACACGGAAGCGCGTTTATCTGCGATCGCCTCTGAACTGCTGCGTGATATTGACCGTGATACAGTCGAATTCATTCCGAACTTTGATGACTCAGAAGAGGAGCCGGTCGTTCTTCCGGCGATGTTTCCGAACCTGCTCGTCAACGGCTCGACAGGGATCTCTGCCGGTTATGCGACCGATATTCCGCCCCATCATTTAGGTGAGGTCATCGATGGCGTCATTATGCAGATGGAGCGGCCGTCAACGACGCTTGACGATTTGCTGACGGTGATAAAAGGGCCTGATTTTCCGACCGGCGGTATTGTCCAGGGCATTGACGGCATCCGCCAGGCGTACCAGACAGGAAAAGGCAAGGTGATCGTCCGCGCGAAAACGGAAGTTGAGGAAGTACGGGGCGGGCGCTCACAGATTGTCATTACAGAAATTCCATTTGAAGTCGTAAAAGCGAACCTTGTGAAGAAAATGGACGAGCTTCGTTTCGATAAAAAAGTCGACGGGATTGCCGAGGTTCGGGATGAGACCGATCGTACCGGCTTGCGTATCGTTGTCGAATTAAAGAAAGAAGCCGATGCCGAAGCGATTTTACATTATTTATATAAAAATACCGATCTGCAAGTGACCTATAACTTTAATATGGTCGCGATTCACAATAAAGCGCCGAAGCTGATGGGGCTGCAAGCACTAATTCAAGCCTATATTGATCATCAAAAGCTCGTGTTTACGAGACGGGCTCATTATGACTTGAAAAAAGCTCAGGACCGCCAGCATATCGTGCACGGGCTGATTAAGGCGATTTCGATTCTTGATGAAGTGATCGCCACGATCCGGGCCTCAGCCGACAAGAAGGATGCTAAACATAATTTAATTGAACAGTTTGCTTTTACGGAAGAGCAGGCCGAGGCGATCGTCACCTTGCAGCTTTACCGGTTGACGAATACAGACATTACGACTCTCGAGGAAGAAGCGGCGGAGCTTGAACGTCGCATTCATGAGCTTGAAGCGATTTTGGCGAGCGAGAAGAAGCTGATTTCCGTTATCAAAAAAAGCCTGCTGGCGATTAAGAAAAAATACGCCGATTCACGGCGCACTGTCATTAAGGAAGAGGTCGAGGAGCTTAAAATCAATATGGAAGTGCTCATTGCCTCTGAGGACGTCGTCGTGACCGTGACGAAGGAGGGCTATGTAAAGCGGACGAGCATCCGTTCGTATACGGCATCTAGTGGAGAAGCTCCGGGTATGAAGGAAGGCGACTATCTGCTTGGCCGCTATGACATGAACACGACGGATACGCTGCTGCTCTTTACGAAGCTTGGAAACTATCTCTATGTTCCGGTTCATCAGCTGCCGGATATTCGATGGAAGGATAACGCCCAGCATGTCGCCAATCTTGTTTCCGGCATCGAGCGCGACGATGAAATCATTGAGGCGATCCCGATCCAGCAGTTTACAGAAGAACAATCGCTCCTCTTTATTACGAAAGACGGCATGGCGAAGCGCTCGCAGCTCTCGCTCTATCAGGCGCAGCGATTCTCTAAGCCGCTGATGGCTCTGAAGCTGAAGGCTAACGATGAAGTCGTCGCCGTTCACAAAACAGATGGTCACCAGGAACTCTTTTTAGCAACAAAGTTTGGCTACGGACTATGGTTCCGCGAAGAAGAAGTGAACCTTGTCGGTCAGCGTGCCGCCGGGGTAAAGGCGATTAATTTAAAAGACGGTGACCAGCTTGTCGACGCCTCTACCTTTACTCTCGATGATAAAGTGGAATTGCTCGTCGTCACCCACCGTGGCGCCGTGAAGAAAATGGCAATTACGGAATTCGACAAGTCCTCACGCGCGAAACGTGGTCTCGTGATGCTGCGTGAGTTAAAATCCAATCCGCACCGCGTTATTGCGTGCCGTCGGGTTGTCCAGTCAGATGAGCGTTACACTGTCCTCACGAGCAAAGGAACAACGGTGGACATTCAGCCGAAAGACTACCGTAACAGTGACCGCTACAACAACGGTTCCTTCGTGATTGATCAGGCAACGGACGGAGAAGTCGTGGACGTATGGCGCCATGTGCAGGCTGGAACGGAGTAAACCGACATTTTTCATTCTCAGTCAGGCGCTTCCATCTAAAGTGGAGCGCCTGTTTTATCAAAGCGGAAAAAGGAGGGGGAATGAGATGAACAGCCGGTTTGCGCTATTGATCAAAATCATGTCCGCCATTATTTCATCAGTCGCATTTAGTGCTGGGATGTCATGGTTAAGCTATACACCGCCGGACGAAAGGGCTGCCGAGGTATTGTACCATTCATTTATGACTTTATTTGCGTTTCTTTTCCCTTCTTCCTTCTTTCTGTTTTTTATTTTCGGAGCCATTTTCTCAACCTGGGTCGATCATAGATTTTCCTATTATCGAAAATGGACAGGAATGAAGAAGGCTGCGATCGTCATCACCGTGTATGTGGGAATCGGGCTCGTTGGAGGACTCGCGCTCTCTTTGCTATCACAAGCTGTCTTTCTTTCATTGACGATTCCAGGTGCACTGCTTTTTCTGGTAGTACAAACCCTTCTCCAGTACAGCTTTTCCGCATTATCATTATCGCAGTCAGCCAGGCGAAACTAAAAAGGATCTGCCCCTTTGGCTGCCTGCTTTATTTTTCATTCAATATAAGTAAAAAATTGGTTTATTAATTCAGAAAATTCTGTAATAATGAGAGGTGATCGTAAAGACTAATAGAAAGAGTGAGGTTTTCAATTGCAGTGTTACCAGGTGATGGCATCGGGAAAGAAATAATGGAGGCGGGCGTCAGCGTCTTAAAGGCCGCTGAAGAAATCGTTTCTGGCTTTGAGCTTGATTTTGCTCACTTTGACGCAGGAGCCGAGCACCATAAACGGACCGGCACCGCTTTACCGGAAGCAACCTTTGAGGCGTGCCGGTCAAGTGATGCGATCTATTTAGGAGCAATCGGACTACCGGATGTCCGGGAATTCCCCGGAGGGCCGGAAGTCAGCGGACAGGTGATGTTTAAGCTTCGCTTTGATTTAGATTTATTCGCGGGAGTTCGGCCAATCAAATTATATAAAGGAATTGACAGCCCGCTGCGTGATATGGAGAACATTGACTTTGTTGTGCTGCGGGAAAACATCGAAGGTTTGTTCGCTTCCTACGGAGGTGGCACGCTCGTTTCAGATGAAGTCGCCACAGATACGATGGTGATCACAAGAAAAGGGACCGAAAAAATTGTTGATATGGGCTTTCAGCTTGCTTTAAAACGCGGCGGTCGCCTTTTAGACCAGAAGCGGGTCGTCACATGTACGGATAAAAGCAACGTCTTTCGTTCGATGGCCTTTTTCAATAAAGTCTTTCATGATGTCGCCGATCGTTACGAGGGGCAGGTGGAGAGGGACCACGTTTTAATTGATGCGATGACGTTGTTAATGGTGCAGCAGCCGCAAAATTATGATATTATCGTAACCGAAAATCAGTTCGGTGATATTATTTCTGATTTAGCAGCAGCATTAGTAGGCGGGATGGGGATGGCGCCATCAGGAGATATCGGTCATAACCACGCGATGTTTCAACCAGCTCACGGCTCTGCGCCAACGATTGCCGGCAAAGGAATCGCCAATCCGCTGGCAACAATTTTATCAGGAAGCATGATGCTCGATTGGCTGAGTGATCAGCATAGCTGCCCGGAAGCGAAAAAAGCCGGCGAATTGATTGAGCAAGCGGTTGCCAGAACAGTCAAACGCGGTGTAAAAACGGTCGATATTGGTGGAACAAGCACGGCAGAAGTGGCCGAGAACATTATTGCCCAAATGAAAGCACATGCCCAGCTACTATAAAGGGAAACAAAGCCTTCACCCGACGAGCAAAAAGGGTGGAGGCTTTGTTTGAGGCTTTTTTAAACTTGATCAAAAAGGCACTTTATTAACAAAGAAAAAATAAGGTATAATGTTGTTTTCTGTTGGCATTTAGTAACAGATAAATATATTATGTAAACTAAAGAAACATCGAGGTGGAAAGATGAAGGGAACAACGCATATAATCGGCGGCCTGGCAGCCGCTGTCATCACAACACAAGGATTTGACATTTCAGTACAACAGCCGATGATCTTTTACAGCTCAGCACTAATCGGCGCCATCATACCGGATATTTGCCATCCGAAATCGATGCTCGGAAGACGGATACCGATCATTTCAAAAAGCATTCACCGCGTTTTTGGCCATCGTGCGATCACACACAGCTTGCTTTTTGTCATCGGTTTGGCCTGGCTGTTAAATCAATTGTCATTTGGCTTTGCAGCAGATCTTCAAGCCGGCATTCTGGCAGGAGTGATCAGTCATATCATTCTTGATGCGATGACGCCGCGCGGAGTGAAATTGCTGTATCCATTGCAAACGAGCTTTCAATTGCCATTACATAACCACACAGGATCTAAGCTAGGCGAAACGATAATTGGCGTAAGTTTACTTTTTCTTACAGTCGCATTGCTCGCTGTTTAACATTTTCTGTCTCAAAAACATAAGTTAACTTCGTGATTGAGACAGAAAATAAGAAATCATAACTGCTTCCGATAATATATATTATGTAAACTAAAAAATGATTTTATTTTTCATCTTCCTTCTTCTCTACATAAGCACCTGTTACTTTAACCAGTATCACCTAACATACGTTGTAAATGAAGAGATTTTTTATTAAATAGCACTTCCATATCCATAAGCAATAAACCATCATCAATAATAAGTTTTTTCATTATCGCCTAACGCCTACCTATTTTTTCTTAAGGTTAAGCCGCCGTTAGTGAAACAAAAGCTGAAAGACAATTAATAAAAATATGGGTCCAAATACGATAAACATTCTTACTTTTCCACTAACCTGCGCGTAAGTTTCATATCTAAAGAAGCGAACAGGAGACATTCCCAGCATAAGAAGCATTCTTGGGTGTGCCCGATATAGGTACGCGTACACCCAAGAAGCCACCATTCATTTTTTATCGATTTTACGATTCATTAAAACGCGTAACGTTTCTTCAATCCCTTGCCTATAAGGGGTGGCCGGTATCGGGCCGATACGATTTTCGTATTTTTCTCCGCTTAATACAAATCCTTCTTTTGTAAGGTACATAATTTCAACGACTTCTCTCATAAATGAACTAAACAACCCCATAAAACGAACGGTAGTTTTAGTCAATGGAATGACCATTTTACGGTTACTCGTTACCTCACGAGCGATCTCGATGATTTCTTTGCCCGAAATCAGCCCAGCTCCGGGTATATTCCAGTTCTCTCCGTATGCATCATCTTTCTCCGCTATATTCACAATCATTTTGCCTGCATCCGGTAAATAGACATATTCCCTCGGAGTTTTCAGGTTGCCAAAAAAAATCGATACTTTTTTATTTGCCATCCCTTCTAATGTTGGCTGCATGTATGAGCCTTGGGAGGTTGCTCCGTAATAATCCGGAAGTCTCACAATTAAAGCTTTAGCGTTTTGCCATTTGTTACTGAATATTAACTTCTCGTAATCTACCCTTAGCTTTCCCTTTTTCGTATGGGGGTGTTTAGGATGACTTTCATTCCCTTTCGCCATTTGGTATCCATACACGTAAATTCCATCAACAACGACGATTTTAGCTCCTAAACTATCGGCAGCTTTCATCGCACTTTCTCCAAACAAAAGAAGTTTTTCTTCCATATCCTGATACGCCACACCAGAACAGAGAAATAGTATTTCTGCCCCTTCTGCTGCGGCTACAATTTGTTGATAATCAAATATATCTCCTACTTTGTAGGACAATCTCTGATCATACTGATGCTTTTTCATTAATTCCTTTAATTTTGTCTCAGTGCGTGCAAAAGCAACAACTTGGATGTCTTTTGCTAATAGTTCAGTTATGATGACTTGCCCCGTCGCTCCAGTTGCCCCTAAAACAATCGCTTTTTTCATTTTACTAACTCCTTTATTAGTGATTGATCAATAATTAACCGGCGTATGAATGTTACTGGATTTAATGATTCTAAGAATTGAGCTAAAGCAAGAAATACAAGAGCAAGCCATCGTTTCGGGCTGCGCTCATTTGATTTGGTATGAGGGTGAACACCCGTATTCATTTTTCCACACTCCTTTTTTATTAATTGATTGGATTACGTTTACCTGAATGGTTCAACAAGCAAAGGGTAAAGCCATTAAGAACTGTTCATTGATTGTCCTCCTTCTTATTCATCTTCTCTGCATTATCATCAATTAAAATTTTATTGATTAATCAATAACAAATATGCAGAAAATAGGCTACAGCAGTCTTTTTAAATTTTTCAACGATTATCTATCGGTGAGTTCTTTGGCATATCGCCAAAGAACTCAGGAAGATCTAAGAAATAAGAAATATTACAGAGCATGCCCATTGCAATTGAGAAGGTAGCGTTTCTTTCTGCGTCGTCTATTCCTGCTTGCTTGAATTTTTCCAAAAAGATATTCCTCATACGAACCAATCCTGATTTTACTACTTTTTGAATGGCTTCTTCTGTGATTGAAATCGCGATTACTTGCAACGCCACTTCATTAGGATTAGATACCATTAATTCTTCATAGGCTTTAACCATCTCTTTACCCACTTCTTCGTGAGCGGCTTCAACATTGTGAAATGTTTTAAGAATTCTCTCAAAAGCTCTTTCCAAAGCTGCAATAAATAAATCTTCCTTTGTTTTAAAAAAACGAAATACGTAGGGCTGGGAAATGCCTGCTTTTTCTGCGATATGTGCAGTCGTTGTATTGTAATACCCTCGATTCGCAAACACTTCTAAACCAGCTTCAAGGATTTCTTCTTTACGGCTTTCCCACTTCGGTTTAACCATGATATAAACTCTCCTGTACTTTAATTTAACGGCAAAAATGTTATTGATCAATTACTAATGTAACTGACCTTTCCAATAATTTCAACCCCTTTTTCTACAGAATATATTTTTGGGCTAATGGTAGGCCGGATAAATAAGCCGCTTGATCCCATTTCCTCAAATTCCTCAGTTCCGCAATTTGAATGGAATTGCCATTCTCTTTGTCTGATTTCCCTGCTTACGAAACCGAGGCTAATCTCTTGCGCCTTCGATTCGTCTTAGTTTCTCGGTATCCCGAGCTGGCGATGTACCGAAGAAGCGGGAGTACTCTCGGTTAAACTGTGAAGGACTCTGGTAACCAACTTCATATGCGGCACTGGCTACTGCATAGCCTTCAAATGCAATGAGGTTTCTAGCCTCCAGCAGCCGTAATTGCTTTTGAAATTGAATCGGACTTAAACCCGTTGCCTGTTTAAAATGACGGTGAAACGTATTGATAGCCATACCGGATTTTGATGCCATCTCGCCGATGGCTATTGGCTTCTTATAATTATCGCGAAGCCATTGAACAGTCTGAGAAATCTTGGAGAAATTGCTTTCCCGCAAGCCAAGCTGCCTCAAATACCATCCTTGGGGGCCCATCAGAACACGATAAAGGATTTCTCGTTCATAGGCTGGCGCAAGAGCCGGAATATCTCTTGGTGTTTTCGATAATCGCAATAACCGAAGCCAAGCCTCCATCAATTCAATGTCTATTTCACAAGCGGCGAACCGTTCAGAAGCAATTGGCACTAAATCTTCAGGAAGATCTCTTAATAAGCTCTGAAGAACATGCTGATTCAACTCAAGACCGAGAGCCATATATGGACGGCCATCACGGTCTTGATGTACACTTCCCGTTGCAGGAACATGTAGCGGAAGCACATGATAGGAAGGGCCTTCCAAGGCAGTGCTGCGATTCCCAATTGAAAGAATCTTTGTTCCTTGAACCGTAAAACCAATCATCGGCTTGTAAAGCGCTGCGAGTTGATGTGCGGGAATGTCTCCCTTAATCATGCTCAGCCCCGGCACTCCAGTTTCGAGTGGTCGAGTGCCTGCTCTTTTCATTAGATCGATAATTTCATTTTTAACGTTATTCATACGCAAATTCTATCACACGCCTTTCTATTCCTCAATAAAGCGCTGAAACAATTCGGCATTTTTAAACTCTCCTAATAAGGTAGCCCGGAGATGATCCGGACGTATCATCGGTGTTTTTAGGCAATAAAAAGGCAGGATTGAATCTATCTGGCATCAGTAGAAACGACTAAAATGGAAGCCAGGTCGACAACAAAAAAGGAGGATAATTATGAAAATCGCAATCGTAACCGGAGGAAGTAACGGCATTGGAAAAGCAACCGCGCTTGAGCTTGGTAAACGTGGAGTCGGCGTCATTCTCACATACCATTCCTATCAGAACAGAGCGGAAGCTGTCGTTAAGGAAATTGAGAAGAACAAAGGAGTTCGGGCAGTAGCACTAAAACTGGATCTGTCCCACCTATCGTCATTCGAAGGATTCGTTCTGGAAGTTCAAAAGAGCCTCCAGGAAATTTGGAACAGAACGACTTTTGATTATTTAGTCAATAACGGTGGTGTTGGTGGTCCAATGTTGTTCGCTGATATGAGCGAAGAGTATTTCGACAAGATTCTTAATACAAACTTCAAAGGACCTGTTTTCTTAACTCAGCATCTAGTCCGATTCATGGATGATGCCGGGGCCATCGTAAATACGACAAGCACAGCCAAGAACCAATCCTTTCCCGGCTACTCCGCATATGGATCATTAAAAGCAGCATTCTCTTCGTGGACCAGGTACATCGCCAAAGAGCTTGCGCCACGAAAAATTCGGGTTAACGCCGTTTCTCCTGGCCCTACGCACAGCAATTTCGGCGATGGAGCATTCGATAAACATCCTGAATTCATCCAGCCTCTGGCAGAACAGTCTGCATTCGGCAGAATCGGCAAACCCGAAGATCTGGCCAAGGTCATTGTAAACCTATTGTCCGATGATTTCGGCTGGGTTACAGCCCAGGACATTGAAGCATCAGGCGGACATTTGCTCTAAAAATATATTGGACGCCATGCTAAGGATGGCCAGAACGGACGGCAATGCCATATCTTCTCAGACCTGCTAACAAGCAGGTCTCTTCTTCTCAAATAATTCAGTTTGATTAGGTAATACCACCCACTATTACAAAGCAAATAGCATGCGGACAATGGTTTGAAAGCCGACTGTCTCCAGACAGAATTTTGTATTATTCTCAGGAGCAAAAATTCGCACAGCATATCCGCCATTTTCTTGCTTCCCCGATAAAATAAAATATACTAACTTTCAAAAAGTTATCCTTTATTAAATGCTATGATATAAAGCAAAGCGTAAATAAGGAGGATGACAGTGAAAAAAGTCTTCTCGTTTTATTTGACAGTGATCGTGTTTCTTTCAGCATGCAGCACGCAACAGCAAGAAGCGAATGTCATCATTTTAGAAAACCATCTCTCGCCTGTGGATGTGCAGCTTATAGGACATGACAGCTTGTACGCTCAAAAAATTTTAGATCGGGAGGCTTTGGCTATTTTTCTTCCTCAAAGCCTTACTGATGTTGACAAAAACAATTGGGAAGATCAAGGGTTTATATATGTGGAAACACTAGAATCTTCTACTTGTCCTAAAAACATTAAAGAAGTGTCTTTTGCGGAAGAAGCCGCACTCATTGATTTGCAACTTGAGGCGCAAAGGGATCATTGCACGGATGACGCCGTCACCAAACTCTTTCTTATCCAAATGAATAGCGACCTTATAAAAAAAGCTGAACAGATTAAATTAGGCGATACATTAGCCTCCTTTCAAGAAGGAAAAACAGAATGAAATAGAAATTGACTGGAATAATTCTCTTTTTTACGTTGATCTAATTGGATGCTGTGACTACTTGTCCTCTTGTTTCAAATTTTTAAGCTGGAGTGATCGTATGTATCGAAATTTTCTTTATCCAATTTCCCTTACATTATTTGTCTTTTTATTAGGCTGGTTATTAGAATGGAGAAATCGAATGCCCTTAAGCTTTGATGACCCTGAACAAAACTTAATGGTTATTACCTCCTGTTTCGTTCATATATTTTTTGGGATTTCTTTGGGATCCTTCCTTCTGATCCGGGAAAAAGAAAAAAATGGTACGTGGCGCTTTCATTTCTTGCAGTTCGTACTAGGTGGAGTCATTCCGTTTACCATCACCATTACGGTAACTCTACTGATTAGCTTTGGAACCATTAGATATACTAATATTAATAGCGGATTAATAGAACAATTTATGCTCATTTTTCTTGGTTTTTATTTAATGGTATGCATGAAGAAAGATTAATTTTTCTTATTAAGATAAGGGCGAATGGAGGATAATGGCTGAAATACGTTTCCTATCGTTTCCTATTCATGCCTAATCAACCGCAGAAACCAAAATTGACTGGCAGGAATCCGGTTCAACACCGGCTTTCCACCAGCCAAGTAACTGTTCGCTTTTATGAGGAGTGAATGTCCATTTCTTCAAGCTGACTTGCTTCAAAGCGATCGAGCATGTCGCGGACTTCCTCTGTTGACTCTGTGTTCATGAGCTGATTTCGTAAGCCGCTTGCGCCGCGAAATCCTTTGACATAGATCTTAAAAAAGCGATGAAGAGCTTTAAACGGCCGCAGGCCCAAATCTGCGTATTGATCATGGAGGTCGAGATGCAAGCGCAAAAGATCAAGCAATTCCTTGCTGCTATGCTCTTTCGGCTCCGTTTCAAAGGCAAACGGATTGGCGAAAATGCCGCGGCCAATCATAACCCCGTCAATATCATATTGGCGGGCGAGCTTCAACCCGGTTTGACGATCCGGAATATCGCCATTGATCGTCAAGAGCGTATTGGGTGCTATCTGATCGCGGAGCTTCTTAATCTCGGGAATCAGCTCCCAATGAGCATCCGCTTTGCTCATTTCCGCTCTTGTCCGCAGATGAATGGAAAGATTGACAATATCCTGTTTCAAAATATGCGTCAGCCAATCGCGCCACTCGTCTACATCGGTGTACCCAAGCCGGGTTTTGACACTTACGGGCAATCCCCCTGCTTTGGCAGCCTGGATTAATTCTGCTGCCACTTCCGGCCGGCGAATAAGGCCGCTTCCCTTTCCATGCTGGGTGACATTAGGCACGGGACATCCCATGTTAATATCAAGCCCCTTGAACCCAAGCTCTGCCATCCCAATGCTCATTTCGCGAAAGCTTTCAGGCTTATCTCCCCATATATGAGCGACAATCGGCTGTTCATCCTCAGTATACGTCAAACGCCCGCGCACGCTTTGTTTTCCCTCTGGATGACAATAGCTATCACTGTTTGTGAACTCCGTAAAAAACACATCAGGTTTGGCCGCTGCGCTCACAACATGACGAAACACAACATCCGTCACTTCTTCCATTGGTGCCAGTATAAAAAAAGGTCGTGGTAACTCACGCCAAAAATTATCGTTCATCCTAAACTTCCATTCCTCTCATGATGGGATGAGCAATAAACCCCTCAACCCAAAATTAAAGGCAAACCACCCTTGCCTCTTTACACTTATACCATGCTTACACACGTTTGATCAAACGGATCGCAATGGATTATGGCTGCATAAATTTCTTTTTGTAGAATTCACGCAGTTCAAGGGCATTATCTGGCCATTCTATTGCGCGACCATCGATTAATTGGCCGAGGGCATCGAGGCATCTGTGCCATCCGGCGGCCGTATATAACGCCATTTCGCGATCATCAAACGTATGCCTGAACGTCAAGGTCGATCCTTGCTCCGTGGCATCGATCTGGATCTCCAGCAAATCATCGATTTCTTGAAAAGAAATGGCATGGGGAGGATGGAATTCGGTAATAACAGCCTCATAAAGTGACCCTTCCCCATCAACGAATGTTATCTTTCCACCAATGGTAAGATCCATTTCTCCAGTTGCGAAGGGGTACCATTGGGTAAAATAATCAGGCTCTGTGATAAAACGAAATACCTTTTCAGGGCTAAATGAATAGTTGCGCTGAAAAACCAAAACAGGTCTTTCCTCTTTCTCCTCAAGATTGCCGTAGGTACTCATGAATGCTGCCTCCTAGTCGTAGCTTCCTCTTTTATGGATAACCATATTCTTGCACATTCTTATCTGTCATTCAACTACTCTCCGCCTGTCATTGAGCCTCTCAAGCTGAAGCCCGAATAGTAGACATGTTTAGCACAAGCGAACCTACTCGGGCCTTTATTTTCATAACAATAATTCGGAATTATCAGACATTAGGAATAGGTAGAAGGATTGGAGCGGCCTTCCTTTTCCTTCTTTTCACCAAACGTAATGGTTTTCTCGGTAGGAAAGCCCCGTCGTTTAAACGACCATCTACCCTTGTGAGTATGTGAGCATTTGATTATGATTTGAGTATAAAAAGCAGGTATATTACGGGAAAGGAGGTTGATCCTGTGAGAAAGAAAATGATCGTAACTGTTCTGATCCTCGTGCTCTCGCTTGCTCTTTTCGCTTCCAGTGCTTCAGCTAACTACACGTATTGGTTCAATGACGGCAGCAGTTCCTGGAACCAATTGTACTATACAGATGGAAGTGGTGCTTATGGCTTGCCTTACTATATGGGTGGCACTGGCACGATCTATGACTTCAGCTCCACGCATGAAATTTTCTACCTTCCGTACTAACCAATCAGAATGAATCGGGCCAAAAATTTCAATGAGGTGAAAATGATGAGAAAAAAACTGATGTTGCTTGTTGGAGCGGCGATTCTTAGTTTGACCTTGTTTGCCTCCAGCGCTTCCGCAAGTGGTTTCAGCTATTGGTGGAATGACGGCTCCTCCTGCTGCTCGCAGCTGTATTACTCACCAGGAAATGGCCAGTCGGATATCCCAACGGGTCTGTATATGGATTCCAACGGGGGCATTTATTACTACGCTTTATAATAAGCATCTTGAGGCATGAGAAGCCTGCCGTTAACGTTCGGTTACTGACCGTGAGTTGACGGCAGGCTTTTTATCTACAGAAAGTGTATAAGAAAATAGCATGGAAATGATCGATATACAGGATAAAACCAACAAGACGGTTTGGATGCCGTAGCTGTCAGCGATTCTGCCTAATACTGGCGCGAAAATTCCCCCTGCACTTACTGCAACCCCAAGCGTAATTCCTGAAGCCAGACCAAGCCTGTTTGGCAAATATTTTTGCCCTAAGACGACCATTGAACTGTAGGGCATAAAAATAAAGATCCCCGCTAATAGGATGAATCCTCCTGCTAGAAGTGGTGAATCGGTTGCCGACAGGAGAAACAGGATGGGCACTAATAGGGCAAAGCTTATTCGAATAAGTTTAACAAGTCCGTATGTATCAGCTATTCTTCCGCCCATTATCGTTCCCAGCGCGCCGAACAATAAAAACAGACTCAATAAGACATTGCCTGAACTGCCCGATTGAAGGAAAACAGAAACCCAAAGAAGTGGAATAAACGTGTTTAAGCCATAAAACACGATCGAACGAACACAAAGAACAATGCTTAAAAGGGAAAATGGCTTCCACTGATCGATTTTGATTTCATCAGGACGCGTACGTTCCTTCTTTTCCATACCATCGTTTTTCGTAACAGGTTTGTTTAGCGGTCTCATCGTAATCAAGCCCATGATAATAGCAGGGATGATTAATGTAAGAAGCCCTTGGAGCCCCCATAGAAGAACAGAGACAGTGACAACAATGGGGCCAAGCGCAAAGCCCATTGTGCCTCCCAATGAAAAAACACTCATGCTTGTGGCTTTCTGTTCACCTGATGTCATGTGGACGGTCTTTGCTGCTTCGGGATGGAAGATGGCGATGCCAAGCCCGCTCATCATAACCGAAATAAAAATAAGCCAATAATTCGATAAAAAACCGATAGCCGCTAAGCCCCCGCCGCTGAGCAGCAATCCCAGTGGAACCATCCAGCCTTTAGATGCCTTGTCGGAGTATAGCCCTATTAAAGGTTGAAAGATAGAAGATATGATATTTGCCGCCAAGATTAAGCCGGCGGCCGCCGTGTAACTAAACCCGTAATTCAAAATTAAAAAAGGTAATATGGCCGGAAGAGCTCCTTGATTCATGTCGCAAAACAAATGACCCGCTGCCATCGTATACGTTTTTGAATTTACATGCCTGTACATGCTACCCTCCCTTTTTGAATGGGATGAAGCTGCTTTGATTCGTTTCATATAAATAGATACAAAACATATCGAGAAATGCCCTCACCTCCACTATATCCTTTATTATCAATAAAAGGAAAGGCTTTCAGAAGCTTAAAGAGGAAATTTGCAGGTACATAAAATTCAGAGCCACTCAAAATGATCGGGGAAGCGTTTAACTACTTGATCATCACTTGCTCCTGCAACAAAAAATCCTTTTTGACTGGAAACACACTATCGGAAAGAGTCAAAGCGAACTTCATACGGTCGGTTCATCTGAAGCTTCTCCCGGTTCTTTTATCTATTTTCTTCGGGACGGGGTCCACCCCACCTGGATGAAAGGGATGGCATTTCAGTAAGCGCTTTGTAAGCAGCCAACCGCCTTTTAGAAAGCCAAATCTTTGAAAAGCTTCTATTCCGTAGTGTGAGCATGTCGGATAAAATCTGCAAGTTGGTGGGAACAGCGGCGATATCGCCTTTTGATACGGACGGATCAATAGAATAGCCAGCTTTTTCATTACTCTTTCTCCTCCATAAGAAATCTTGCGATATCCTTTGCAAAGTATGTCACAATAAGGTCAGCACCGGCCCGCTTCATTGAAATCATGCTTTCTAATACAGTGCTTCTTTCGTCTATCCAACCATTTTGCGCGGCAGCCTTTATTTGGGCATACTCCCCGCTTACTTGATAAGAGATGAGCGGAATATGGAACGAATTGCGCATATCTCTGATAATATCCAAATATGGAAATCCCGGCTTAATAATTAAAAAATCTGCCCCCTCTTCAACATCTGACTGTGCTTCGCGAAAAGCCTCTAAACGATTGGCCGGATCCATCTGATACGTGCGCCGATCACCAAAAGCTGGTGAATTATCCGCTGCATCATGAAAAGGTCCATAATAACTTGAAGCATACTTCACTCCATACGACATGATAGGAACATTCTCGTAACCATGCTCATCCAACGCATGACGGATATACGCGACAAACCCATCCATCATACTTGACGGTGCTAAAATATCAGCCCCGGCCTCAGCTTGTGACAAGGCCACTTTTGCATGAATGTTTAATGACTTATCGTTATCGATTCTGCCGTTAACCGGTATACCACAATGTCCATCTGTTTGGTAGTGGCAAATGCATGTATCCGTAATAACCACCAATTCAGGATATAAAGCTTTTATTTGTCGAATAGCTCGTTGGACAATTCCATCTTTTGTATACGCTGAAGTTGCGAGGTCATCTTTCCAGCTTGGAATGCCAAAAAGAAGGAGTGCTTTCAATCCCAGTTGTTTTAACTCCCTCACTTCCTGTTCTAATAAATCGATTGTCAGCTGGTACACACCAGGCATCGAAGGTACTTCTGTTCTCAAGCTGACCCCCTCTTGTACAAAAAGAGGAAAAATTAAATCCGCCGTACTAAGCCTGGTCTCCTGCACTAAATTTCTCAGAAATGTCGATGAACGTAATCTGCGATGACGTTTAAATGAAAGAATTTGATTCAATATTGTTGCACCACTTTCCTTTATGAGTTATTGTTAAATCGTAATGATTACTATTTTCAAATTAAATTATAGCTAAATATGTTGAGGAGCGCAATGTTCGTACTCGAAAAAGGAAGGGAGAAATAAATCAAATCTCGTGATCCTCGATCAAAATAAAGGAGAGAACGTAGTTGTCCAAGTCTACTATGAAGCATTACGACGAAATTGCAAATAACTATCTAAACAAAGTGTCTTCACGCTCAGGCAGCCTTTTGCTGTTAGGCCCTGTTCCTCTTCCTCTTGATGTAAACGGTAAAACCGTTTCGTTCAACTGGTACACATGGATTCATCAGACAGAGGAATGTAAGGAATTATCAGTTCAGGAATCGATAAAAGTAGTACAAGGAATTTCAATGGCGGATAAGCAGGTATCATCCGTGTTGGTTTATGGAGATTTTGAAAACGCGGAGCAGGCTTTTGTTCGTTTTCATAGTATTTGCCACACAGGAGATGTCTTCGGAAGTCAAAAATGTGATTGCGGGGAACAATTTAGAGAAGCGAAGCAGATGATTGTGGAGCATGGCTGTGGGGCGATTTTTTATATCGCCAATCAAGAAGGCAGAGGAATCGGATTATTTCATAAGGCAATGGCCTATTTATTGCAACAGCAGGGTATGGATACCGTTGAAGCAAATCTAGCACTCGGATTTGATGACGATTTACGAACATATGAGGAACCGGCGGCTATTTTAAAGTATTTACGGAAGCGTCCGATCGATTTAATGACGAACAATCCGCATAAATTAGAAAAGCTTCAGCAGGCCGGAATTTGGATAAACAAGCGGATCCCAGTTTGGTGTTCGCTTACGCCAGACAACGAACGATATATTCAAACGAAAATTAAGCGCTCGGGCCACCTTCAAAGTGAAACGAATCCAGACTTTACTTATAGCAACATGAGTAAATAAGGATATAAGAAAATGGAAAAACAGACGGAATTAGCTTTGGCAAAGCTGAAAGCAAATGGAATACGAATAACTCCACAAAGGCTGGCGATCTATCGTAACTTACTAAAAAAAGAGCATCCGACTGCGAACGAATTGTATCAATCAGTGAAAGTTGATTTTCCGAGTGTCAGCTATGCAACAGTTTATAACACGCTTCGATCTTTAAAAAAGAAAGGAATAATAAAAGAGCTGAATTTCGGTGAAACGATACATTATGATGCCGTGACAGATCACCATTATCATGTTATTTGCACGACATGCGGGAAGGTCGTTGACTTACATTATCCCTACTTAGAAGAAATTGACCAGTATGCAGCGAAAAGAACAAAGTATAAAATCACCCATCACCATTTGGTGTTTTAACAAAGTATAAAATCACCCATCACCATTTGGTGTTTTATGGAATTTGTAAAACGTGTCAACTAGCATCCCCTGTATATGGAACTAGCCAGCGTATGTAGCAATATGAAAAGGAGGAAAAAATAATGAGCAACCAATGGGATGAGCGTTTTTCTAAGCAAGAGTATGTGTATGGAACTGAGCCTAACGCCTTCGTTCAAGCTGTTTTACCTGACCTCCCTTCTTCTTGTGAAGTGTTGTCTCTTGCTGAGGGAGAAGGTCGGAACGCTGTTTATGCAGCACAATTAGGTCATCGTGTCACAGCATGGGATTATTCGACTGTGGGGTTTGACAAGATGCACCAGTTAGCTGATTCCAGAAATGTAAAAGTAAAAACTGAGTTGGTTGATTTAACTCAAGAAATCGACTATAAGAAACAGTAATGGGACGTCGTACTCAATGTGTTTGGTCATATCAGTGATGCCGATTCCCGTAAAAAGCTAATGAATGGAATAAAAGAAATGCTGCGCCCCGGTGGTACATATATTATGGAAGTTTACTCAGATCAACAGCTCCCTTATCAAAGTGGAGGTGGAAACGATATCCGTTTACTTTACACGCCTGAGGAAGTTTTAACCGTCTTTGCCGATTGGCATTTCAAACATTTTTATTATGGCGAGGCTGTACGTCATGAGGGTAATTTACACACGGGCTTGGGGCATGTTATTCAAACCGTCGTTCATAAGCCTATATTGTAATGATTAAAATTTCTAGCTCACAACCTTCTAACCTTATGTCTGTAAAACCGGCACCTTTAAAGAGCGTGCCGGTTTTTTTAATCATGATTACTTTAAATGGACTGAATGAATTAATTTATTTGTATAGCTGCTTCGTTCTGGCCGGTGCCAATCGGCGGCTTTAAAGAAGTCCATTTTTTTACCGTCCTTCAGCACTAAAACCGTATCACACAATTCAAATA
This sequence comes from Halalkalibacter oceani, assembly GCF_040544555.1. Taxonomy (NCBI): domain Bacteria; kingdom Bacillati; phylum Bacillota; class Bacilli; order Caryophanales; family Bacillaceae; genus Halalkalibacter; species Halalkalibacter oceani. The sequence continues at coordinate 356,712 of NZ_JBEPKD010000001.1, read as the reverse complement.
CTAAGGAAATATCATGGGAGACAAATACAATGGACAGCTGCTTTTCCGTAACGATCTTTTTTAATAAATTTAGGATCTTTATTTGCGTCATCATATCGAGGCTTGTTACAGGTTCATCGCAAATTAAAATGTCCGGTCTGGCAAGCAAAGCGCGGGCTATGCAAATTCGCTGTGCCTGGCCGCCGCTTACCGTCCTGCTTTTTGTTTTAACAGATCCTTTTCTAAATTGACTTCCTCTACTATTTCCAACAATTGTTGGTTTCTCTCTTCTTTCGTCAAGGTGAAGAAATTAAGCAGTGGTTCCTCTAATACTTGTTGGACCGTTTGCTGTGGATCCAAGGAGGAAAAAGGATCTTGAAATACTACTTGAACAAGCTTGCACAACCATCTTCGATCTTTAACTGTCGCTTGAACGGGTCTTTCTCGGATGGACAGCTCTCCTTTTATTGTAGGGTGAAACCCTGATAAGACACGTGTCAGTGTACTTTTTCCACTTCCTGATTCTCCAACGATTCCGAGCTTCTCGCCTTTTTTCAAGGTGAAAGAGAGATCGTGCAGCACTTTCTTTTTTTGATAGGCTGCCGTCAAATTTTTCGCTTCAATGATCACTGGCTTCCCTTCTTTCATAAAGTCTGGGAATTTGTTTCCATAATTCTTTTGTATAGGGATGGTCCGGTTCGTTTTTTATCTTGGTCAGTGCGCCGGCCTCTACAATTTTTCCCTTTCTCATGACAGCTACTTTATTTGCAAGCTTATTAACCAACCGCAAGTCATGTGTGATAAACAAGATCGACATACCGTTCCTTTTCTTCAACTGTAATAAGTGGTTGATAATAAGTTGCTGGTTAATGGTATCAAGACCAGTGGTCGGTTCATCGGCGATTAACAGGCGCGGCTTCCTTAAGAGCGCGAGCGCAATCATCACCCGCTGATTCATCCCTCCGCTTAGTTGGCAGGGGTAGGCGTTGGCAATTTGATCGGGCTCAGGAAAGTTCATATCATCTAATTGCTGCAGGATGCGGTTGTTCATTTCTTTCTTGCTTTTCATTCCTGTACTTTTAAGCTGTTGGATCATTTGTGACTTGATCTTTAAGAAGGGATGAAGAGCCTGGGTCGGATTCTGATAGATCATCGCGATTTCTTTGCCGCGGATGTCCTGCCAATGCTTTTCCGATAATGTTGTTAAATTTGAAGGGCATGCTTCCAGTTGAACGTTTCCTGAAATGTTCCACTTTCTTTTAGCGAGCAGCCCCATAATCGCCCGTGAAGTAAGGGACTTCCCGCTTCCCGATTCTCCAACCAGACAGAAAACCTCATTTTTATTAATGTTAAAGGTCACGTCATCGATTAACCGGTTTTCCCCTAAATCAACGGAAAGGCGGCTGACTTCCAGTAATGCGTTGCTGCTATTCACGTGACTGTAACCCCCTTCCGATCAAATAAAAGAGCATGACGAAAACGGTAATGGCAGCTGCAGGAATCAGGGTAATCCAAGGAGCGATCTGTAAATAACTTTTTCCATCGAACATCATACTCCCCCATTCCGCCAACGGAGGCTGTGCGCCAAGACCAAGAAAGGACAGACTTGACATAAGCAGGATAACAGCCCCCATATCTAAAAAGAAAAGCTCCCGCACAAGCGGCTTCGTATTCGGAAGCAAATGACGATAGATCAGCTTGCCTCCAAACGAGCCACTTAATTGTGCAGCAAGCATATAAGGCTCTCGGCGAATCGTAATGCCGACACTCCGGACAATTCGGGCATATTGAACCCACCAGGAAATCGAAATGGCCAGAAGTGTATTAAGTAGGCCGGGACCAAGTAAGCCGGTTATCGCAATCGCAAGAAGCAGGTTCGGAATCGAGCTGAACGCATCCATCACAGCTGTCATCGCGCTATCCACCTTCCCTCCTACATAGCTGCTAACAAGTCCAAACAGACTACCGATGATAGCAGAAATGACTAAGACAAGAAAAGGAAAAAGCAAAGTAAACGGCGCCCCGTATACTAATCTGGTCAGGACATCACGGCCGAGATGATCTGTTCCGAACCAGTGAAGGGAGCTTGGCTTTTGAAGCTTGTTTGAAACATCGACATGATAAGGATCATAGGGGGTGACGATCATAGCGATCACAATAGCCATCAGCAATAGTGCACAACAAAGGGCCGGCCGCCTCCATCGTGATTTCTCTATCTTAATCATTTTCTTCCCGTATCCCCTTTCTCGGGTCGACCATATATAGCAGCAAGTCGATTATCAAGTAAAGGATCATCGTAAAAAACGCCATGCTCATCGTAAATCCAATGATAACTGAGTAGTCTCTTGCCGAAATCGAGCTAATAATATAACTGCCAAGCCCGGGTAAGGCAAAGATATTCTCCGTGACGATAATCGCGCCCCAAAGTGAACCGGTACTCGAAGCGATTATTGTTAACATCCCGTGGATACTCGGCTTGAGTAATGATGTGCCATATAAACTGAGCCGCTTTGCCCCTCTCGCCCTCATCGCTTCAAAATACAAACTTCCCATCACTTCTCCAAAGATTTGCCTGAATAACGGAACAAACATCGCGACGAGAGACAGACTAATCGTAGCAACAGGCAAAATAAAATGAACCGAGGAATCATTCCCAAAAACAGGTAACAGCCTCAAATGAATCGAGAAAAAAAGCACAAGCAATAAACTGATGAAATAAGTAGGAAGTGAAGAGAGGAAAATGGCTATGTTCCGCACCCATACATCCCATTTGCTATCTTTATACAGAGCGGCAAAGAACGCCAGAAGCATTCCGACAGTAATGGAACCAATTAAGGAAATCAAAATAAGGCTTAAAGAATGCCCCGATCGGGAGCCAATTTCCTCCATAACCGGTAGACCCGATTGATAGGAGAGACCAAAGTCGAGCCGGGCCAAATTTCCTATCCACTCCCAATATTGCTGAAACAAGGATGCATCCAGTCCCAATTCTCTCCTTATTTCGTTAAGCTCTTCCTCATTTACTGATCCCCCACGCTGTAAAAGAATCACCATTTCTGGTGATCCCGGAATGAAGCGTACAAGAAAAAACAAAAACATACTTAACAGAAACAGGGAGAGAATGATAATAGGGACTCTTCTAGCAATAATGCGGCCCATTTGTTAATTTTCCTTTTTCAGCTTATTCCATCGTACAGGGTGATCACTAATGGCACCCCAGCCGAACCCTTCCAGTCCCGCGTCACGGACCACAATTTCATTTGGATAGAACAAAGGTACCGTTACGGCATTGTCATGCATATAAGATAGCACTGTATTATAGGCAGCTTGGCGATCCTCGTCGCTTAGCGCTTTTGCGGCCTCGTGAATATGCTCTGAAAGTGTCGGATCAGTAAAGCCCACTCCCGTCCCCTGTTCATTGATTGTAAAAAGTGCATCAAGGAAGCCTTGAGGGTTCAGCCCGTCTGCGTATGTACGATAGATAAAAAGATCGTAGTCCTGCTTTTCCCATAGGTTATCGTAATAAGCTGCCGATTCCATACTATCCAGTGTCACTTCAATTCCAGCCTGATTAAAATCACTTTGAATCATTTCAGCAATTTGTTTCCACTCTGGAAATTCTTCTGTTTGCAAAACAAGTTTTAGCTTTAGCTGATTGTCATCCTCCCCATATCCAGCCTCTCTCAACAACTCTTTTGCCTTATCTAAATCATAAGCGTATCCAGGACTGTTCTGTTCGTTTACAAAAGGGACTGTTTCGGCAAATAAGCCTTTTGCCGCGTTTCCATTTTTATCAAGCAACTCATTCGCAAGGCTTTCTTTATCAATCGCAAAATTTAAGGCTTGTCGTACTTTTACATCCTGTAGCGGCTCTCTTCCGTTGTTCATTACGAGAAAGTAGCTCATCGTTCCGGGCTTAGACTCGACCTTGAACTGATCATCATCTTTAAAAGTACGTAAAGCCTGGTACGGGATTTTGCTCATTTCTCCCCCGGCCAATTGGATACTGCCTTCCTGCAGGGCTAAGGACCGAGTTTCCGGATCCGGGATGACCCTCCAGACCATTTTCTCGATTTGCGCTTTTTCTCCCCAATAGTTTGGATTTGGGATGAACGTTGTTTCTTTATCTTTTAGGTAATCGTCGATTTGAAACGGTCCCGTTCCAATTGCGTTGACAAACTCTCCATCTGGATCACCGGCAGGCTCTACTGCATTTGGGCTCATGATCCGTAAAGGACGGGCAGCAGTTAATTCATTTAAAATGTCAGCACTTGGTTCTGAAAACGTAAGCTTGATCGTATAATCATCTATTTTTTCGACAGTTTGCAACGTAGACACTGTTTTTAACCAATCATGCTCCTGTTTTCCTTTCCAGCGGTTAATCGAAAAGAGCACAGCGTCACTATCCATTTTCGATCCATCTGAAAAATAAACATCCTCGCGTAAATAAAAAGTATACTGCTTGCCATCTTCAGATAGTTCCCAAGCTTGAGCAAGAGCCGGTTGTATGTCACCCTTTGGTCCATATTCAACCAACGGTTCATAAATAGCTGTATAGGCCGACATCGCTCCATCATACGAAGCGGCATCAAGCTTATCCGCTCCCGTGTCAGTCGCAATCGCAACCTGTACCGTCTGTGAATCTTCATGTAATGCCGGCTCTTCTGCTGCATTCTCTTTTTCGGAACAGGCTCCTGTAAAAAATAAAATAAATGCCATCAAAACAAAATAGTAACCTTTACTCTTCATGATGTATCCTCCTGAATCTTTTATTGAAAATAGGAATCATTACGTTTAAAATAATAGAGTAATTATTTTAAAAGTCAACAGTTATTTACAAAGGAGCGTGCCCTATGGATGAAATAAAACATCAGGATTATTGGAATAAAAGTGCAGTCATTTATGATGACATTATTCAAGAAGAGCTGCATAGCTTTAAAAAAGAGGCTTGGCAAAGCCTGCTAAAGGAGCACCTCGCCGATGATCGGCGATCACTTCAAATATTGGATGTTGGAACCGGACCAGGCTTTTTCTCGATCATATTGTCGCAGATGGGCCATCAGGTAACCGGGATTGACTTTTCTAAAGAGATGATCGAAACAGCAAAAAAGAACAGTGCATTAGCACACGTACAGCCGCAATTTATTCATGTAACCGGAGATTCCTCCTTTAACCCTGTGAATACGTTTGATATCATCCTCTCACGCAATGTAACCTGGACATTACATCGGCCGGAAAAAGTGTACTCTGACTGGCACAAATGGTTGAAGAAAGACGGAAAGCTGATCATTTTCGATGCGAATTGGAATCTACCCATTGCCAATGAACAGTACGGTGAAATGTATCAAAAGGATGTTCAAGAGGCAATAAAGCACGGGTTTCCACAATATAAGGAGGAAGAGCTTTTCAAAGAAGGAGACGAAATTTCAACTTATTTGCCAATGACGTATGCAATGCGGCCTGAATGGGACCGCGCTATTTTATTTCAATTAGGCTTCCGCCATATTAAAATCAGACAAGACTTTGACAAGCGGGTTTATACGGAAGCAGAACAAATCGCCTACAAATCGATCCCTTCTTTTTCGATAACCGGAATAAAGTGATGGTATTAATAATTTGAATTTAGCTAGTGAAGGTATATATCAAAAAAGCTGCTGAAAAAGTGAAAATCGTTCTTTTTCAGCAGCTTTTTTACCGATTACTTATGAATGGCAGTCGCTACAGTGGCCATAGATCTCAAATTTATGGCCCGTAACGAGGAAGCCTTCGGGCAAGTCAAACAAGTGATCCATTGGGCAAATATCTACTTTTTTCACTGTGCCGCAATGAATGCAAATCAGCGGATGATGGTGATCCGTGCATGTAAAACGATAATGCTTTTCTCTGTTTAATTCGGTTGCCTCCAAAATGCCGAGCTCTTCAAATAACCTAATATTTCGATACACCGTATCAAGACTTAAACTGGGAGAATCCACTTTCATGACATTGTGAACGGCTCTGGCTGATAAAAAGCGATTATTCTTCCAGAAAATTTGCGCTATCTTTTCTCTTTTATCTGTGATTTTATAGCCTTTCTTCGCTAGAATATCCAGTGCGGTCGTACTATTCATGAGATCCTCCCTTCTCTTCAGTCGATTTCCACACACTCTGCAAACTGTGTTTGAAAGTGGCGTTGATCTAAATTTTTTCCAATCACAACAATTTCACTGAGCTTTGTGTCCGTATCTGTCCACTCGCGGTCGACTGTTGAAGCAAACAGCATATGGATACCTTGAAATACGACTCTTTCAGTCATTCCTTTTATATTCAAAATGCCTTTGTAGCGATACATCTCCGTTCCGTAATCATTAATCCAATGAGTGACCATTTTTTCGAGCTTATCTAAGTTTAAAGGGCGCTCCTCCCTTAATACGAAAGACGTTACTTGATCATCATGCTCATGGTCATGGTGGTCATCAGTTAAAAAGTCCGGATCCACCTCTAATTTTTTATCCAGATCAAATGTATGGATATCTAAAATCTTATCAAGCTCGATCTTTGAATTTTCTGTTTTGAACATCTTGACCGATGGATTCATGTGACGTAATCGTTTTTCGAGTCCATTTACTTCTTCCGCGCTGACAAGGTCGACTTTGTTCAGTAGGATGATGTCAGCGAATGCAACTTGCTCCTGTGCTTCATGGGCCTGGTCAAGCTGTTGATTGGCTTGTTTGGCATCCACTACGGTTACAACGGAATCGATTTGATAGAAGCGTGTCATCGCATCATCAACAAAAAAAGTTTGTATAACGGGAGCAGGTTCAGCTAAACCTGTTGTTTCTATTACAATCCGGTCAAAATCGACTTTTGGCTCGAGCGGATTCAGTTTAGCTTTCATGAGCTCGGTAAGAATGTTGATTAAATCACCTCGAACCGTGCAACAAATACAGCCATTATTCATTTCAAAAATTTCTTCTTCTGCGCCAACTACCAATTGATTATCAATCCCGACTTCTCCAAATTCGTTCACAATGACGGCTATTTTCTTGCCGTGATCTGCCGTCAGAAGATGATTAAGCAACGTTGTTTTACCTGCTCCTAGAAACCCGGTTATCACTGTAACAGGAACTTTTTTGATCATATCCACCTGTCATCTCTCCTTTTTATAACAATCAAGTTCAGTTTGTAAATGTAGTACATCTTCTTCCATTTGTTGATGATCGAGACCATCCCCGATAAAAACGAGTACAGGTTCAAAGCTCGTTGCGTGAACGCGTTCGAAGATGGGTTCCCCATAAGAATAGTTGAACAAAAACAGACCCGGCGTCTCCGTAAACGTTACAAATCCTTTTGCCCGATACAGCTGACCGGGAATGGCTTTTAGCCACTCTGTAAAGCGAATTCGATTAAGAGCAGCTTTTAATGGATAATGAAACGTATGCAGATGGAGATCATGATGAACATGCGCCCCATGAGCAGAGTCGTGAGAACCATTCTGATCTCCCCTTCTGCTTCCTTCGTTTCGTTTATATAAAATGTCCAGATCGATTTGAGAAAAGGTTGTAGGAATCATCTTTGCTTGAGAGTTAATCGATTTAAAGGCTTCCATCATCAATGATAATTCGTTTGCTTCAACCTGATCCGTTTTGTTCAGCACGAGAATGTCGGCAAATTTCACCTGCTCGTTAAGCAGCTTTTTCACCTTGAGGTTCATTTTGCCATCCTTCCACCACATCACGTCGATATGCGTAATAACAGCCTTGATTTTCACCTTATTCGCCAGTATCGGATGGGTACATGCATCAATCACCTCAATCGGATGGGCTGCTCCTGTTGCTTCGATATAAATAGCATCCAGTTCATGTTCTTCCAGCAACAACTTTAATTGGTAGCTTAATTCAGCATTTATTGTGCAACAAATACAGCCATTCAACAGTTCGAGCAATGGGGTACCAGGTGGGACAATACTGGAATCAATACTCATTTCGCCCAATTCATTCATTAATACCCCGACTCGTCTCCCGCTTTCTTTTTCTGTTTGTAACAGCCTGGTTAACAGAGTGCTTTTTCCACTGCCTAAAAACCCGGTCAGTATATAGATATCAGCTTTTCGGATGTCCAACATGGATGCTCCTTCCTCCAATCCCCTATCCCACCGTTACAATAGGTTCAATATCTTTTTTTCATAGCAAGCGCAAATCCACTTAAACTCGCTTCTTCCCAAAGTCGGATATTCTATTGCTTCAGAGTATCCGCACCAGGTTTAGAGTAGCGATCATAGTAAACTTGTCCTTTTTTAATTGCGGTTTCAAAATACGTGTTTAGCAAAATATTACTCCACACTCACTTTCAGGCCTCCTTTTTGATAATCGTAATCATTACTGTTTTTCCTGCTAATTAGCCATTGATCTTCTGTTATCACATCCGCTTGCACGACTAAAGAAAACTCAAATAAGCTTCTTGAAAAAAAACGACACCTCTACTTGCTATACTCCTCATAATCATCTAAAGTACGATCAAGAGCCTGCCAAGTCATTAACGCACAATTGTGGCGAGCTTTTAATTTATGCACACCTTCCAACGCTAAGGCATCTCCTAAATCGACATCTTCCGGAATATCACCTTCCCGAATCATTTTTTCCATCGCATGCCGCAATTGTGAAGCCTCCTTTAGGGAAGCTCCTTTTAACAGGCCCGTCATCATCGATGCTGATGCCATGCTTATACTGCACCCTTCCCCAACAAACGAAATATCTTCTATTGTGCGTTTATCAGACAGCTGTATAAAAAGAGTCATTACATCACCGCAGGTCGGGTTTTTATAATGTTTTTGCAGCACCTTGTCTCCTTCTATTTTCCGATGATTTCGTCTATTTTTCGAATGATCCATTACAAGTTGCCGATATAGCTGGTCCAGGATAGGAATCCCTCCTTCAAAAGAACAAATCATAACCATTACGATTTATACTTCTAATATACACATTTTTTTTGAATAAGTCTAATTGAACAAAAATCGTTACTATTTTTTATCCGTTCACTTTACTTCATTTAAACTTTCCTTTATGATATTTTTTAAATCGTAATAATTACTATTTTCAAATGTGACTTCTGCTGCTAAAATCGAACGTAGTCGTAAAGGTCAACTCTGAAGGATGTGTAATGCGTGGAAAAACAACTACCTTTCACTTTATTAACAGGCTTTTCTTTAAAGGATAAAGGCTTATTAATAAAAGAAATGGAAAGAAATCAATCAAAAAAAATGGGTTACGTACTTTACCGGCCAACCAATAGTAAATTAACCGAAAAGGTTGATGATCTCTTTCCACTAACAACTATAATGGGAGAAGCTGTCCATGATATAGAAATAAACAATATGGATGATTTGCATACATTGCTTCTGAACGAAGAGATAAGAAATCATATCGATGAAATTGTAGTGGATGTCTTCCCCCTTTCAGCAGCAACTCTTTCAGAAGTATGGTCCTCTAAATTAAAATATACAAAGCTGAAATCTCATATCCATCTTGTTGATGCGAGAGAATTCTGGTTTTCTTATTTTTCGGAACATGAAATATCCGTCCAACCCGATTCAAACTATACATTGGGAGAAGCACTTATTTATCAATTAGAAGCGGCCGATACCATTGTTATATGTCATGCGGAAAGCGTATCCTATGAACAAGCGGGTGCGATCTTTTCTTTTATCAGGAACTTGCAGCCACAATCAGCTGTCATCACTTTCGAAGAGTTCCTTCGGTTTAATGAAAACAGGAATGCAGCATATCGTATTGATTCAGTGTCTTCCCTCTTTGATGACCAAATCAATTTATTTGAGTCCAGAAGCAAATTAGTGATGTTAGGACACTATGGAATCGATACATATGTTTATAAAAGCAAGTATCCAATTGACCTCTCTCATTTAGAACGTTTATTTGAACAATTTCCAAATGAAGTGTTCCGAATGAAAGGAAGATGCTATAACCCAGGCAGCGAGGAACTCTATGAGATCTCCCAGATAGGTGCGTCGATCCGGCTTCATACCTTTCACATGCCGTCGTGGTCATCTGATGTATTTTCTGAGTTCCTTTTTATTGGAGAAGAGCTTGATAGGAATGACATTCAAAAGAAAATAGAGGCTTGTCTGAGAACGACGGTCACATCCTAAAGATTATGGGGGAATATTCGATAGAAGATGAGTAACTTTCCCCCAGCTTTTAATTGTAAGTAGAATTTTTGCCAATATGATCCAACTTCGATTTATCAAGAAGAACGAGATCGCCCCCTCTGTTAGTGCCATAATTTCTTGCCCTGGTGTCTCTTATCCCCCCTTCCCGCGATTATCGATACAATCCAATTTTCAGCGTTTTTAATGCTTTTCCAACGGCAGTATGATCGTAAAAACAGTCCCTTTTCCGAGCTCGCTTTGCACGTCAATCGTACCGCCGCAAAGATCGACAATCCTTTTAACGATTGTTAATCCGAGTCCGTTTCCTGTCATTGAATGGGAAGTATCTCCCTGATAAAACTTATCATATATGCGGCTCAACGTTTGATCATTCATGCCGCATCCATTATCCTCGAGCCGAAAGGTAACTTTTCGTCCATTCGTCCATAAACCGATTTTCACTATTCCGTCGCTGTCCGTATGCTTAATTGCATTGTCGAGAAGATTGAGCCAAATCTGTTGAATTAAGTTTTTGGCACCAAGAATGTCAATGTCATCCTCCAGTTCAACATCCATGTGAAGATTTTTGGCGCTCCATTTCGGTTCCAACATCAAGATCGCCAGCCGTACTTGCTCATCGAGACGGTAGATTGTCTTTTCGCTGATAATTTCAATATTTTCTACCTTTGACAAATTAAGAATGCTGGTGGAAAGGTCAACCAAACGTTCGGATTCTTGAATGATACTATTCAGGTATTCCTGTTTCTCTTTCTCACTGAGGCTGCCCTCTTTCAATAATTTAGCAAAACCGCTGATGGAGACGATCGGAGTTTTGAATTCATGGGAAAAGTTTCGCACGAAATCAGCGCGCAAAGTTTCAATTCCTTGCAGTTCCTTTACCATTTTGTTAAAGCTCGCGGCCAGTGTATCCAGTTCAAAAACATAACTACCCTTTACCTCAACTGAGAAATCACCTTTGGCCACCTTGTTGGTCGCTTTCATCATATCCCGAATCGGTTTGACGGATCGCCGGCTCAGCAGTGCTGCGATCACAACACCAAGAAAAATACTAATGTACAGCAATACATAAATACCACGTTTTGGATCCGACTGATTCAGGTCAATTACTTCAAGCCAATTCAGTAAGAAAGCAAACAAGCCTGCAGATAAGATAGACAAAACCATCACAAAAAAAACGAGAGCCACTAAGGAAAACGCAAGACTGATTTTTTTCGGGAAGATCTCTTTGAGTGATTTCATACACGTTTTACCATTTTATAACCGAGCCCGCGCACAGTGACGATTTCAAAGCCTGGGTTGTCTTTGAATTTGTCACGTAATCGGTTGATATGGACATTCAACGTATGGTCATCGGATTCTGATTCCAGGCCCCAAATATCTTCAATTAGCTGAAGCCGGGTAAAAATCTTGTTGGGATAGCTCAACAGCTTAAACAGCAGATAAAACTCCTTCGGGGGCAGAACCGTTTGTACGGCTCCTCTTGTGACCATAAGGGTGTTGTAATCCAAAGTCGTTTCCCCCAGTACAAGTTTGTGCTCAGTGGCAATTTGCGCCCTGCGCAGCAGTGCCTTGATGCGGAATAACATTTCCTGCTCATCAAACGGCTTCGTCATGTAATCATCTGTACCCGCAAGAAATCCTTTATGTTTATCTGTGATTTCATGAGTGGCAGTCACCATCAGAATCGGGATGTCGTCTCCCGTACCGCGCAATTCATTGCACAGCTGATAACCATCCATTCCGGGCATCATCAAATCCAGCACAATCAAATCAAAGCGGCGTGTCTCCATCCTGCTCAACGCCTCAAGTCCATTTTTTGCAGTATAAGCGTTATAGCCCCCATGTCTTAGCACGGCACACATCAGCTTTTGAGTATTGATATCATCTTCGACCACTAAAATGTCAAACACTGTCTGTCTCCCCCTTTTCTACTAGTATACTCCTGAAAGATAAACTGAATATCAACAATGCTGCGACGTAAAAATTGAGGTTCAGTTGATGTTTGAAAATTAGAGTGCAGGTAGGCTTCACACAAAGTCACAGAGTGGAAAATTAAAAGTTAGGAGTGGTTATCTGATGAGTAAAAATAAAACAGGCATCTCCTCTGCAATACAGTTGGAAGATGTTAGCAAAAGCTTTGGCTCATACCGCGCCGTCAGCGACCTTTCGCTTGAAGTAAACAGCGGGGAGATCTTCGGCTTTCTCGGTTTGAACGGGGCCGGCAAAACAACGACCATCAAGATGCTTCTGTCGTTGCTTAAACCGTCCTCCGGCAGCATCTACATGTTGGGCAGCAAGGTTGATTTCGGCAACTATCAACTATGGGACAAAGTAGGATATTTGGAGGAAGCAACTTTCTATCCGGAGCTGACGGTAATGGAAAACCTGGATATTGCACGCAGAATGCAATTGATTACTGATCACAAGTCCATTGACCGTGTGCTTCAGAAGCTTGGTCTCGATATTCATAAAAACAAAAAAGCCAAAAATCTTTCTTTAGGGAACAAGCAGCGGATTGGATTGGCGAAGGCTTTGATTCATAACCCGGAAATTTTGATTCTCGATGAACCGACTAACGGTCTTGATCCGGCCAGTGTCGTTGAGATCAGAGAGCTGCTGTTTGATTTATCAAGAAACTTTGGCGTTACGATATTCATATCGAGCCATCTGTTGGAGGAACTGGCCAAATTGGTCGACCGCATCGGGATTATGCACCAAGGACAGCTGATCCAGGATATGAAAATGAATCAGCTGCAGCAGTCGCTTGAAAAACGTTTGGTTCTAAATGGACGCGATCAAAGCACGATGCAGCGTATTCTCACGGAGCATGGATATGATGTCAAGAATACAGCTGACGGACGTCTAGAACTTACGGAAGCCCGAGCGATAGCACAGCCTGAAAAGCTTGCGGAGCTGTTAGTGCGCTTCAATCAGCCTCCTACACATTTGAGTATTGTAACTGAAGATCTGGAAGGTTATTTTCTGCGAGCTATTCGTACGGCAGGGAGGATTCAATCATGAATATACTTTCCTTTATTCATAATGAAGTACGTAAAGTCTGGCGTTCCACGGTGTTTTGGGTTATCCTTGCGGCATTTGCAATCTTGCCTGCAATGGTCGGTTTCTTCAATAGTTCTGGGGACAATTGGGAGACCTATTTTTCAGGTTTGCTTGGTTCCATCGCTTCCTTGCTGGTGGTTGGATTTTCCTTTACATCCGCATGGGTCTTTGGACGGGAGTACACGGACAACACGATCAAGGATCTTCTCGTCAAGCCGATTTCGAAATGGTATAGTGTGTTGTCTAAATTCATCGTTATTACAATGTGGAATGTGCTTTTGGCGATTTTTTCCTTTTTGGTACTCGTAGGAGCGGGAATCCTCCTTGGAGTCAGTGATAGTTCGTTACCTTTTATTTTAGGTATCTTTTTAACTTTCATGACGATATCGCTATTGATTACAGTGGTCAGTACAACGAGCGCTTTATTAGCAAATGTTACCAAAGGTTACCTCGCCCCGATCGGGCTGACGTTTGTCATCGTTATTGTTTCCAATGTAGTCATGCAGCTGGGGATCGGCCCTTATTTCCCCTGGACTATACCGGTGCTGCTTCTAACCGGAACTGATATCGGATTCATCAGCATCTCAATTCTTGCACTACGGGAATAGCAGGGTTTGTCGGTACTGTTGCATGGTGGAGATTTGCTGAGCAAAAGTAATAATTCCATGGGAGATTTGCCACAACCATCTTAGCCAGTTACATGAAGTTGATAACTCGAGTTATACAAGCCCTCACCTCATTGTTGAGATGAGGGCTTGTTAAGGTTACGAAAAGCGATCCAACCTCCTCATCCTTATTTAACCGCTTGAGCCTCGTAATCTCCCGGAAGCAGTTGCGCTGCAAGGGCTAATCGATTCCAGCCGTTAATCGTAATCATAATAGCGACAAGGTCGATATATTGCGTTTCATCAAAATGCTTGCGGACCCTTTCATACACTTCATCCGGCACTCCGCCCGCTGAAATAGTAGTGACTGCTTCAGTCAATTCAAGAACAGCCCTCTCTCTTTCTGAATAAAAGGGTGTTTCGCGCCATGCGCTCAAGCAATAGATTCTTTGCTCGGTTTCACCGATTGCCCGGGCATCTTTCGTATGCATATCGAGGCAAAAGCCGCAGCCGTTGATTTGAGAGGCGCGGATTTTAATCAATTCGATTAGTTTGCTGTCAAATCCGGTCGTTTTCTTATACTCCTCCAATTGAAGCATTAACTGTAAAACCTTCGGGTTAGTCTTGAAATAATTGACACGCTGTTTCATCTTACATTCCTCCAGTGCTTTATTTTGGTCTTTCACTAATCAAGACAAAATAGAGGATGATTGTGTGACACAAAAAAGAGGATCAGACAAAACTAATTAGCATGGAACAGCAATGGCTTAAATCGCCGCAATCCCGTTGTGAGAAACCCACTCACATCGGGCTTTTAAAGATCGTGGCGGCTCCACTCATAGCTTAGGGGCTGGGAAAAAGGTAAAAAAGCAACCTTTTGTCCCAGCCCCTTTATGACAACCCGGAAATAGCAATATGACTTAATTTATCAGGGTTGAGTACAATATAAATTCTTTCAATATATTTCTCGTTTTTATCCAAAGTAAAACTGATTACATGACTGGGCTCACCATCGATGATTTGAAGTATACCTGGACGGTCATTGACTTTCACAGGCATAAGCTTTCCTTTGAAAGCACCTTTTTTGCTAATGCCCAATAAAAAGGCAGCGACATTTGTTTTGCTGTATATCGGGTTCAATGCAGAAGTAACTTTGCCGCCCCCATCAGTTACGACTATTACATCTTCTGACAGAGCCTCGATCAGCTCAGACATCTCTCCGGTCGTTGAAGCCTTGATAAATGTTTTGACAAGATGATTATGCTTTTCGGCTTTGCCGGTGGAAAGGGGCCATTGACCTGCTAATTTCTTTTTTGCCCGGCTGTGGATTTTTCGGCAGTTTGCTTCAGATTTTCCGATAACTTCAGCAATTTCCTTATAGCTGTAACATAGTGCTTCTCTAAAAATAAAGATTGCTCGTTCTGCCGGTGAGAGCTGCTCCATTATAACGAGAAACGCATAAGAGACAGCTTCATCGTTGATTATTTTATCCAAAGGGTGCTCTGTTGAATGTACCTGGGGTTCGGGAAGCCAGGGTCCTGTATATATTTCTCTTTTGTACCTGGCGGAATTCAGGAAATTTAAACAACGGTTTGTGATCATTTTGGCAAGGTATGCTTTCATGTCATTAATTTGAGTAAGATCTGGTGTGAAGTTCAAAAATAAGTCCTGTACGACATCCTCAGCATCGGTAATCGTTCCAAGCATCCGATAGGCAATAGAAAAGAGAAATGGTTGATATGTTTGATAAAGAGCATCTATTTCTGACATTTGTTCGTTCATGATTACATGCCTCTCCCCTTTTTTGTCCTTCAATAATCATCCTATACACAAGTTTAAACAAAAGAAAGAATAATCACAGCTGGCAATTCAATAGTTAAATTAATAGCAGAACTTCCCGAAGGAGCGGATTTAGATGAAAAATGAAACGATAGAAACCTGTGTGCCATCACGTGTGGAGATAAAGAAAACCGGGTTTGGTTATACATTGTCTTTAATAGGCGGCAAATATAAAATGGTGATTTTGTACTGGCTGGCGGAAAATAAAGTTATGAGATTCAATGAGTTACAGCGCAAGATCGAAACGATTTCGTTCAAAACACTGAGCGTCATGCTAAAAGAATTGGAAGCAGATGTCCTGATTAGGCGGGAAGAATTCCCACATATTCCGCCAAAGGTTGAATATTCATTATCTGAGCGCGGCCGCTCGCTTCTCCCGATTCTCGATATGATGTGTGAATGGGGAGAAAAAAACATGGAACCCTTAAAATAGAAAGGTTCCATGTTTGGATGAAGTGTGGCTGTCGTTTAAGCTTTAGCTGCCCATATTTCGATTTCTATCTTAATTTCAGGCAGCCCTAACGCCGTAATATAGGCTACCGTCATCGCCGGATATTCGCTGCTAAACAGCTGTTCCCACTCTGAATAGAGGAAATCCCAATCAATCGGCTCTACCGCCCAAATATTCACTTTAATAATATCTTTCGAGCTCAATCCTTCCGCTGCCAAGACTTTTCGAATGTTGGCAAAGGTATGCTGGATTTGTTCATTCATTTTGTCAGGGAATTGTCCGTTTTGATCGACACCGACTTGCCCGGATGTCACGAATAATTCCGCGCCTCTTGGAATTTTTGTAATATGTGTGTAATTGCCGACCGGTTCCGGCATATTGGCCGGGTTTTTTCGCGTGATTTTATTGTTATCCATTGATATTCTCCCGTCTTTAGAAAAATTCTGCTGCTTCTCCAGCGACCTCTTTTTAGACACACTTCACCCTTGAAGAGATTTCTAAAAGAAAACAGCAGTGGAGTATCCATAACCGGAGGATAATTCTTTAAGCGATCTTTTCTTCATAACTGGATACTCCTTTCTTCTGCACAGACGGATTAACTAAACTGGTAAACTTAGTGTATCACAATCACTTAAGAAAAATCATCCATGTTTTTTATTTCACCATTCCTTCAATGAAAGCAAGATATTCGTTTGCGCTTCGGCTAAGGGTGTCACGTTTAGGCTTCAATTCTTCTTCCTCAGTTGCTCCCGGTGCGTGCTCAGTTCCGTAAAATGCATAGACGGACCGGTAATCAGCCTGGCAATAAAAGAATGTCGTTTCAAATGGAATCAACAGCTGCTCGAGCGTATAACGATATCTCCCCTCCTCGCTATAATCAGCTTTCCTGATCCCGGCCGAAACAGCTAAAGCGACTTTGCGGTTCTTTAAATGATGGCCTTTTCTCATCGTTTTAGGAGAGGTAGGAACTGTTATTGTTATCGTGATGACATTTGCCTTATTATTGTTTGCGTCCATTCCTGGCTGACAAAAAAGCTGAGTCCCTTTGTTCCTTTTGGGACCCAACTTTTGGGATAAACAACATCAGAGCCTGATCGTCTACTTATACCAGGCTGTTTGCGGGCGGTTGGTCGGATAGCCTGTTATGTCCCGCTCCTTCTTTCGTTGCTCAGTGAAATCAAACCATTGCTTCTGACTATTCGGATGGTTCGCGTAGTGAATTACGCAACGTAATTGATCCTCGACACAAGCGTCCGTCCATACTCCTAAGTGCTGTTCTAACTCATCGAAAAGTTCAGCTCCGTTTTTATCTTTAATTTCATATAAGGAAAAGATGTTTAATTGATACAATAGCTTTTCAGCTAATTTGGGACCAATCGACGGTACCGTTTGAAATTCAGCCAGGCCTTTTAACGTTTTTGCTCGTTCAACAGGAATATGTAGCAGATTAGCCAGTTGATCAGGGCGAAAACTATGGATATCGCATCTTTTCACTTTTTCTTTTTTCAATGTTGCTTTTTCTGCTGCAGTAAGCGGCAATTTTGGATAAGAACTCAAAGAATCCCTTCCCTTCCTTTTTGAAATCATTCAGTAAAATGTTCAAACCTAAGCTGGTCCAGATTGTCAGGATCAATGATTGCCATCATGATTGGATTTTCGTTTTCATCTGTCATCGTATATGTTCCATCATGTGCGTCGAGCTCTTCCACCGTTGTGATAAATTTCTTGCCCTGATAATGAATGGTGACGATTCCGTTACTATCAATCCCGACTGATCCGGCTTCTACGGCAGCGGTCGCTTCATCAATCTCCCTACTTTGGGAGATGGTTCAAACAAAACTCCAGCCCCGATTACGAGAACCACACATAGGGCAGTTATTAATATGACGTTTTTGAATTTCATAGCGGACCACCATATTTTTCACTTTGTATACTTCTTTTCTTTACGTTTATTTCCTTCTGCAAATAAAATGGGCAATCGTTAAAGTCTGGTAAGGCTCATAAAAGAAGTCTCCGCATAATTGCAGAGACTTTTTTAGCAGGCTGGATTTAACTTAAGGAAATCCCGCCTGTATAATAAAAGAGATAAGAAGCTGCGAGTGGAGACCCGGTCGTTTCAAAACCGCAAACGATCGCAACTCTTGTGCCAGCAGGGATGGTTTCACCAATTCCAGTTAGCTCACCAGCTAAAATTGTATTTGCCGGATAAGCTGTCCCCCCCATGTATGGCGTAGTGACAAAAGTTTGTGTCTCAGGAAGTATGGTGAATGTGTTGCTGCCTGAAGGTGCAGTGGCTAAAGCAACATATGGGAAAATCTGTTGACCCGAAGGTGGAGTAAAGGCCAGATTCGTTACAGACATATATATACTATCAACAGTAGCATCAAATGGCATGACAAAGGAAAAAGCCTCGCCTGATGGAAAACTGAAAGTAGTTCCTCCTGTAACGGTCATAGAAGGGCTAAAGTTGCCAAACCCTGAAGCCAAAACAGTGGCGGATTCCCCTGTACTGTTAGTAGTAAGTGATACGGTATCACCTGAAGCGAAGGTAATTAATCCTCCACCCGCTCCTGCCGGTCCGGTAGCCCCTGTCGCGCCCGTAACACCAGTTGGACCAGTAGCTCCTGTTGGTCCGGTAATTCCTGTGACTCCAGTAACTCCAGTGGCTCCTGTTGGTCCGGTGACTCCCGTAGGCACCGTAACTCCGGTAGCTCCTGTTATCCCCGTCACTCCAGCTGGTCCGGTGGCCCCCGTCGGTCCCGTCATTCCTGTCGCTCCTGTAACGCCTGTCGCGCCCGTGACTCCCGTAGGTCCGATAATTCCCGTCACTCCAGTTACTCCGGTAGCCCCAGTTATTCCAGTAACTCCCGTCATTCCAGCTGGTCCTGGCGCACCCGTGGCCCCTGTAACTCCAGTGACCCCGGTAATACCAGGCGGTCCGGTAACACCTGTGGTGCCGGCAGGCCCAGTGACCCCTGCTATCCCAGGCGGTCCAGTAGCGCCCATAGGTCCGGTGATACCCGCTGGTCCGGCAGGTCCTGTAACTCCGGGAACACCAGTTGGCCCGGCAGGTCCTTGAATTCCCTGCGGACCTTGAGGTCCGGTTGGTCCCGTAACTCCAATGCCGTTCCCAGTACCTGTCAGTAACGAAATGTCATCTACGATTACATCTGCTGAGCCTTCCGCGGGTAATGTGTTAATGAGAATTAAGGCTTGTGCCGCTCCTGCTGGCGCCGGCAAACTGGTTTGATAGACTTCAATCCAAGTATCGTTTTCGACATTCGGTATTCTGTCGACATCTACATGAGTGATGATGCCATAATCCATAAAATTGAAAGCATTGTCGTAGTAATTAATCGCCAATGTCATGGGCGGTGCCGGCATGTCTCCTACTTTGGCAAGTGAGACAATAAGCTCAAAGCTTTCACCAGGAGAAACAGGAACAGTTTGGTAAACAAATGAGTTTGTCATTCCTCCGCTTAATTGGACTGCGCGAAACCCTGAATGACTTTCATTATTTATGATTGTCCCATTTAGTGAAACCCAGGGTGATAACGTGTCCGCTTCAAAACTTGTATTTGTTATGCGGTTTGTAACCATTGATTCCCTCCTTTACTCGAAAGTTGATTTCTTCCAAAATTTTTGGAATCTCGATATTTTATGAAAACTCGGACGCGCTTGCTAACGGCTTGTTGTAAAAAAATTAAAATCTACCATACCCTAACTGATTCGAAAAGACAATGAACTTCAGGACCTGCTAAAAACCGACCCGTGCTAGGAAAGAGCATTTGGCTATTTTGTTCTCTTCCCGCTCATATTCCACTTTTTGCTGTCACTTTCAAATTATTTGTTTATGACCTTTTTGTATTTCATACCATTAACCCTGTTGAGCGGAGAGAGCCGTCCAACAGGGTTACGGTTGCCTTTTAAATGTTAAATATTGATTCTTTTGTTTTTAGATTCTGATTCTGCCTTTCCATTCTGAGAAGACGGTCCAATTCAATTGAAGGGGATTTACAATGATTCTGTTTGTATAGCGGAGAGACACAAATGTCATCATCTTTCATAAAATGTGTATGGAATTTCAACAATTTGTTCAGCACATAGGAAGGAATAGTGAACCCTTTGTAGGAACAGACTGAATGATCATATGTTCAAAGAGATTTTATAATATAAAATCCGGTTTTTTCTTCTTCATCGAATCAGGGCCAACAAAACTTTTCTGGCTCTCACTATTCTGTTTTTGCCACTATGTTAGTAATGGAGCGCGCCTATGATAATTTGACAGCAGTACCTGTAGCGACAATCATCATCATGCCATCTCGTAATGTCTCGAAGTCTAGGTCAATCCCGATTACCGCTTCGGCACCCATACGTCTTGCCTTATTCTCCAACTCTCTTAAAGCTTCCTCTCTCCCTTCTTGCAGCTTGCTTTCGTACGCCCCGCTTCTTCCTCCAACAATATCCGTGATTGACGCAAAGAAATCCCTAACGACGTTAGCCCCTAAAATAATTTCACTCGTGACGATCCCCAAATACGAACTAACCGGTCTTCCTTCGACGATGGTAGTAGTTGTCATAATCATCGTACTGTCCCCACTCCTCACAATAAGATAAACGTTCCTTAAATTAATTCGCTTCTCTATCAAAAAAACCCTTCTTGAAATTGGGTCTAATTTCCTTCATCGCTCCTGTTTAGCCAATCATACTGGCTGCTGCCTTGATCGGCTTGTGCCGTGACGAGGGCTTCAATGAAACGAGCACGCGCTATAACCGAGGTCAGGAAAATCCGGGTTGATTCTGGCTCCATACCGGGATGACTGGGCCAGTATTGCTTAGCTTGTTTACTTACCTAAAGCTAAATAAAAATCTCGCGTCTCCTTGTCAAACTTTTCAATCGCATACCTTAATGTTACTCTGGGCATAGTCGCCGCATGTTTGTCCAAAAAATGTTTTAATGCATGATTATTCTTTTTACCAGCTTCACGAATCCAGCTTCCTACAGCTTTCTGGATCAACTCTTCTTGATCATTGATAAGGAGCTCAGCTATTTTAAACGTATCTTCTATCTCTCCCTTTTTAATAAATGCATATGTACTGACAATAGCTGTTCTACGTTCCCATAAGTTCTTAGAGTGCGCCAATTCATATAAAATATCTCTTGGTTTATCGAGAAGATAGATTCCGACCACTGAAGGAGCAGAGCGATCTACAAAATCCCAATTATTAATTCGTTCATGTCTGCGAATATACAAATCAAATAATGCCTTTCGTTCATCATTTGAAAGCTTTTTTTGTTTAGCTTGGTAATCCATAATACTGACAGCCCCCATCCTTACTTCATAATAAGGACTTTCCAAGACCTTCTCGATCTCAGACAAAGGCATACCGATGAACTGTTTTGCTAACTGAAAAACCGTGCGCATGTTAAGCCCCAAACATAATGTATCAGGATCAGAGCTTTTGAAAAATCGTTTCATTTTTTCCACATTCTGCTCATTTCGCTGCTTTTCTAATTCCTTAATAAAGTCATGTGCATAATAATCATTCATGTGTGTGACATCCCCTTTCTTTCATAACACCTAACATTATAATAAAAGATTCCGCTAAATATTTATTTTATATTGCGGCGTTCAATATAGGATTGAGGACAGCAGCTAAAAATCCCGATTTATCTCAGGAAAAACGGATAAAATCGGGATCATGTTTTTAAAATAACACCTATTCAATTAATCCCATTCTATTTCGTTATTGATTTTTTCCTGCTCGCCTAATTCCAGTTCCTCTTTTAGCCGTTGAGACGTATTGGATAACCCTTCCTCTGTCGGTATGAAATAGTAAATATTATTTACTCGTTGATCTTCACCATCAATCTTAAACGTTTTTATAGTGGAAGTATTGATTGAGGCATATGTCTGCTGTAAACGGAAAATTTCCATCGGGCTCAGGCTCGTCTTAATGTTCTCTCCTAAAATATTTGCAATTTCGCCAATTTTAAAGAGCGTATTTGTTGAAATTACTTCGTCAATGCTCGCCTTAATAAATTGCCGTTGCCTTTCTTCACGCGAATAGACATTATTCACTTCACGTTTCCTCATTCGAACGAAGGCCAAAGCTTCCTCACCATCTAATTTCTTCTTCCCTTTTGTGAAATAAATTCGTTCTTCATCAACTGAATAGAAATTCTTTTCCCAGAACGGTTCCTTAATATCGACGGTTACGCCGCCCAATACATTGACAATATCTTTAAATCCATCAAAATTAACAGCGACATATTCGTCAATCGGTATATCAAGCAATTTTTCTACTTTTTCAACGGTAAGTTTATGACCCCCATGGTCAAACATAGAACCATACATGTACGCGGCATTTATTTTATGAAAGCCTGCATAGGGGCCGGCCTCTTCTGTTGAAAATTCCACCCTAGTATCTCTTGGGATCGTTGTCATTGTTATTTGTTTGGTATTCGGGTTTAACGTTACAACTATTAGTGAATCTGCACGACCATTATGACCACTCGGATCGTAATCATCCACTCCCATTAATAAAATAGATATTGGGTCCTCACTGCCGACTGTCACTGCTTCTTCTCTAAGCTCAGAATTTCCCTCTGGACGCTCTAACTCTACATAGGCTTCTTTTGTTGCTCCATATATCGTAATTAGAAAATAAGAAATATATATAACGCCTGCAACAGCCAGTAGTAAAATTCCCCATATTACATTCTTTCTCCATTTTTTACCTTTTGATACGGAAGTACTCACGTATACTACCACCTTTAATTCTAGTATAAAACTGCTACTATTTTTCGAAATCGTATTGTTCTTAATGTTAAAAGAATTGTACAGGTTTCACTGCTTCATCGATTGCCTTCATCTCATACCCATTATCCTGAAAATACGAGAGCAGTTTTTCTAAATGGGCCATAGTAGTTGATTTCTCATGCATCAACACGACCAACGGCTTTTTGGAAATGTTGTTTACTTGGTTGATTACATGTTCAACGAATTCACCATTAGTCAGCTTCCAATCCTCTGAATCAATATTCCAATCCCACAGAATATGTTGTTCACGCTCAATTACTGCCTTGAAAGGGTCTGTAATGTAAGGAAATGAACCAAAAGGAGCTCTTATTAAACGTGTTTCTTGGTCCGTTATTTCTCTAATTGAATCAAGCGTCTCATTCATTTCTCTCGCGAAGTCTTCAGGAGATTTATAGACTTGCGCTACATCATGAGTGATCCCGTGAGCACCGACGGCGTGACCGCTTTCGACCATCTTTCTTACGATCGTTGAGTTATTTTCGATGTTAGGTTTTAGCATAAAAAAGGTTGCTTTTGCATCGTAACGATTGAGCAAGTTTACAATTTCCTCTGAAATGGTTGGATGGGGTCCATCATCAAATGTTAAATAGACAACTTTTTCCGACTCCTGTGAAATGCTAGTATCGGCGCTTTCTTCTTCCCTTGAATTGTTTTCGATTATTTGACTACTTTTCAAAAATGGGGTTTTTTCTTCATAGGATGCCGCTTCATGCACGATGTGATTCTTGTCTGTTGCTTCCTGCTTCTGGCCAATTACCATTGCCCCTAATGAAAAACATATATACAGCATCAGTAAAGCTAAAATTGATGCGGCTAGTTTTCCTTTCTTGTTTAACTTGTACGTTCTTAACATTCTCTCACTCCTAAACTTCTTTGACCGGTTAGCAATTCAGGCAAACCAAAATCAGACAAAATCTGCTAAATTCGAATATCCTTTACTATAAAGTAAAGTTATCATAGAAGTTTGACCTACTTGTAAACAAAATGTCACAAGATAATAGTGAGCAGAATAACGGCATCTTTTGGAGGTAGTAAAAAAGCGAAAGTGAAGGAAGGATACTTAGAATGGTGATTGATTTGATAAGGGAGTGTGCCAATAGAAAACTCCTTTTGACACACTGAAGACTGGCTAAAATTCGACAATATAAGCCTGGTCACTGCTGTGGATAATTGGTGCTGCTGAGCTTGGACCTTGAATGGAGGAGGTTTGCTTTCGACCATAGATAAGAAGGTTGTTGCTAGTTGGACTCCAATACATGTCGATTGGAATGATTCCCTGGTAGACGGGCTCCTGATAGATGATGTTTTTCCCTTGTAATCTTCCGGCATAAATTGTGTCATTATCATACAAGGAATAAGCTATTTTTTTTCGGTCGTTCGATAATTTGAAAGTGGCTACTTTTTCGAGCAAAGAGGAAAGCTCTCCATTACGGTGATCATATTCGTATAATGTTTCCCCTTGGCCAATAAACATGAACTGGTCATTTGTTAGCCATACAGGCTTCCCGCCGCCTATTTGGTTCTTATATTGAATAGTAATGCCGCTTTCAGTAATCTTTCCCATGAAAATATTAAATTCCTGACGAGCGTGCGGCCAGCTGGTGATCAACAAACCTTTTCCATTATCAGAGATGGTAACTCCTGTAAGGGATTCATACTCCACCCCATCTAAAGAATATTTGCGATGAGTACCAGAGGCTGTGTCATATATCCCAATGGTAGCGTGATTACGGTCTTTACCACCTATCATCAGATAGCTCACATACCGACTATTATTAGACCATGCAACGTCTTGGAAATAACCACGGTTGTTAAGTTCAAAATCCCTTATTTCTGTTTTATTTCCGTTAGTCAGTGAAAACAAATTTAAGGAGGCTCTCACCGAATCCACGGTTAATCCAACCATCTTCTTTCCATCGGGCGACATTGCTAGATTGAACGTGTTTTCGTCAATCTCTTTTAGAAGCTCAGGTTTTTCATAGGGAGCGGAGAGAGAGTAGAGGTCATTTTGTAATGACTCTGAAGACTCGTCTTCTCTAAAAACACCAACGACGGAATCGGAAAAGGACCAGCCAAACAGCTGAGTTAAGCTTGGTAACGAATAAATTGTTTTCACTTGAAAAAGTTGGCTATGTGACTCTTCTGCATCTTTTTCTTCTAAATCTGGAATAATTATCGTTTCTGATCTTCCTCCATAACACCCGGAAGCCATTATGACGAGAAAGAAGAGTACTATAAGATG
Organism: Halalkalibacter oceani; assembly: GCF_040544555.1. Lineage (NCBI taxonomy): Bacteria > Bacillati > Bacillota > Bacilli > Caryophanales > Bacillaceae > Halalkalibacter > Halalkalibacter oceani. The sequence continues at coordinate 331,547 of NZ_JBEPKD010000001.1, read as the reverse complement.
TCTCTGTTTCATGATGAATTCTCCTCCATATAAGCGAACTCGACATTGACGACAATATGTTCATCCGTGTTGGAGATTGTAATTGTTCCTCCATGTTCATCAACAATTGTTTTTACAATGCTCAGACCGAGGCCCACGCTTCCTTCCTCAGTGATTTTATGAGTTCCCGCGTAAAAAGGCTGAAAAAGCTTTGAATACTGGTCAGTTTCAAGTGGCGTACTTGGATTTTTGAACCGAAAATGGATACTGTCTTCGGCGATACCGGCTTTAACCAATATACTTGAAAAGGATGAACTGTATTTAATCGCATTGTCTATGAGATTTATAAAAAGTTGTCTTAATCGGTCCGGCTGACCGGACATGTACAAGTTGTTTTCAATTTCACAATCTATATACTTCTTATATCTCTCAGCCCGGAAAGCCATTGATTCGCATACATCCCTTAAAATTTCACCAGCGTCAACTCGTTCAAATGAATGGCTGAAAGAGGTTCTTCTGGATACTTCAAGAAGCTTAATGACCAAATCGTGAAGCCGCTGACTTTCTTCTACAATATGGTTCATTCCTTTGTTGAAAAATTTATGATCTGCATCCCCTTTTTCTTTAATCATTTTGGCATATCCGATAATAGACGTCAGCGGTGTTTTAAGCTCGTGAGTGATATTATCAAAAAACCGTTTTTCCTGTTCATTAAGCTCCTTTAGCTGATCCCTGTCTCTTTCAATCGTTGATATCTGATCCCTTATTTTGTTGATCATATCATTGAAATTTTCTGCTAGCCGCCCAATCTCATCCTGTCTGTTAAAATGGATATCAACATCTAAATTGCCTTTTTTTATTTCGGAGGAGGCTTCAGTCAGTTTAATGATTGGTTTCGTAATATGTCCAGAGAGAATGTAGGAAAAGAGGAACGCTACACCAAAGATAAGAAGGGCGATGTAGAAAATAAAATTCAAAATCCCGCTACTTTGTTGATAGAGGAGATTGAAATCTTTTGCAAACCGTAATATACCTACTTTTGTACCGTCAATGATTACCGGATAAGAGAAACGGATCTCAGCCTGATCCTGCTTATAGGTAATATGATAAGCAGATTCACCTGCAATAGCCTGTTTAAGATCGTCATCCCTTTTTCCAGAAAACAAAGTCTCCTCTGAAGAAGACAACAAAACACCATCCACTGTATAGACACTAACCTCACTGCCTGTGGCATGAGTTAAATCATTAACCATTTCATCAGCCATATCCATGAAATAAAATTCACTAATTGAATACTGATTAATTAAAAATGCCTGACGAACATACACGGTACTATTTTTCTTTAAATCTACCAGGTCTGAGGTAACGATCTTCTGATTATTGGACCAGATCGTTTCCTTTACAGTATGATTAAGCACGAGAAAAGAAAGGATAAAAATTAGAAAAAAGCCGAGTAAAAACTTTGCTTTGATCGTTCTCAGCATTTCTTTATTCCTCCTGTTTCTCGAACTTGTAGCCAACACCAAATACAGTTTTAATCAAATCTCCTGCGTTCAGTTTTTTGCGGAGTCGTTGAATGTGGGTATCGACCGTTCGTGTATCTCCTGCAAAGTCATACCCCCAAACTAAATCTAATAATTCTGAACGTCTATAAATTTTCCCCCTGGAATCAATTAATGTTATAAGCAAATCAAACTCTTTAGGTGTTAATTCGACTGTTTTTCCTTCTTTCTTTACGAGCCTTTCATCTCGTACTATCGTGAGATGGTTAACTTGTATGACCTTCTTATCATCTTCAGCCACTTGCTCGCTTGATTTTGCTAGATGATCAAGCCGTCGAAGGATCGTCCGAATTCTGGCTACATCTCACGGACATCAAATGGCTTTGTAATATAATCATCAGCGCCAAATTCCAAACCTAGTACTTTGTCTGTAATATCTGATTTTGCTGTGATCATAAGAATGGGTATATTATATTTTTCCGTCACCATTTTACATAAATCTAAACCGCTACAATCTGGTAACATCCAGTCAAGAAGAAGAAGATTGGGTTTGAATTGATCCAAATGCCTCATTCCTGCGGCTCCGCTTGTCGCGATGCAAGTCTGAAAGCCTTCTGCATTCAGTCCATAAGACAGTAAATCAGCGATAGGTTCGTCGTCCTCGATGATGAGAATTTTTGTTTTATTCATGAACAAGTCACTCTTCCTTTGAAATTTGCAAATATGGGATCATTATAGCAGTCTAAATGAATCTAGTACACCGGCTTAATAGTGAAATAAATGCTGTTTATGTACCAACGCGTAAAAATAAAAATGACTGAACTAGTAAAGTCCAGTCATTTTAATGGTTAAAACATACCTTTCTTCGATCACTTCATTGAGTCTTACGGCAATGTCACAATAAAGCTTTCAAACATCACAGCCTGCTGGTGGTGGTAAGTCGTTGTCGTTTCTGAGCTGTCGCTGCTGCCGGAGGTTGTACCGGTCGTCTCTTCCCTAATAAATGGGGTGATGGTTAATTGCTTCACTGTATCATCAATTGGCGTAAAGACAGTTTTCCCTGAAAATATCGTCTCTTCGTTATTTACCTCTCCTGAACCGGCTCCTGAAATGACAGAAGTCAATTCTCTTCCTGCATCATCAACGACAGTAAAATCTACAGAGGCAAATAGAGCAGCTTCTGATGGTGAAATCAAGTCAAAATGAATAGCGGTTCCACCTAGACCGGTTTCAATTGTTTTGACAACGAGCTCTAAATCTCCAGCTTCTTGTCGCTCGTCTACGTCAATGACGACATTGTTCTTTTGTGGCGTAACTGGGAAGGAAAAGTTCCACTTCTCTCCATTGCTACCTTCAAGTGTTAAATCGAGTGTAAATGATTCTGTAGGCAGAGTATTTTCAGGATAATCGAGCTCGATTTCGAGCACACCGCTTTCCTGCCTATCATCTATTATTTCGTGTTGTGTGATACCACTTGCAACTGCCTTGGGCGTTTTTCCGTCTATCTTAATCGAGTCAAGCCCAAGCACATAGTTTTCAATCGGAGCGTCCGATTCCGCTCGATACCCGATGCTAAACCGTGTACCATCATAGAAAGCTTCGTCGATTACCACGGTAGTTCCATCGCTGTGATCAGACTGGCCAACCACCTGAGAAAGACCTTGCTCGCTGACTTTCTTCAACCCGTCATCGCCAATCTCGGTGAAAATCGAGCCGATCAGCGGAATTTGCGAGACGACATTGGCCATCGCCGGTGAAACGGAAGCTGAGCCGATCAGCAGCACACCCGCAAAAACTGCCGCACCTGCACTGTAGAGCCATAGGTGCTTTCTCGATTTTTTTCGAATCGGTTCGGCTTCGTCTACCGTTTTCTCTATAATCGCATCCAGTTTATCAACTGGAACCTGAATTTGATCGAGCGTTTCTTTAAATGAACGTGGCTCGCTTGTCATCTCCATCACTCTCCTTTAATTTTCCGCGCAAAAGCTGTAACGCTCTATGAATGTTTGTTTTGACCGTGCCTTCCGGATGGTTGAGCAAGGAAGCAATCTGCTTCACCGTGTAGTCTTCATAAAAACGCAGGAACAGGACGGTTTTATACTTTTCATCGAGCTTTCCGAGCGCATCGAGTAAGTCGAGCTGATCCTCAGGCTGAACTTCATTGCGGGCGCTCGCCAGGCTGTCGAATATTTCTTCGTTCATTGGCACAACGCGCTGCTTTTTTCTTAAATAATCAAGCGAAGTGTTGATAAGTATTCGAGTGAGCCACGTTGAAAAATACTGCTCCTGTTTCAAGTCGGCGATCGCTATAAGCGCCTTATATACCGTCTCCTGAAAAATCTCCAGCGCTTCGTCTTCATTGCGGACATAAATGTATGCCAGCTTATAAAGCTTGTTCTTCTCCTCCTCCATCAGCTCCTGAAAGGCTTGCTTATCTCCTCTTTTTGCTCGTTTGATTTGCGTTAGCTTTTTCAAATGCCTTGAACCTCCTTTCGTCCTCTATTAGAGAGTTGAGAATGACAAAACGTTTCAATTTATTATTGATTAAATTGCTGCTCTGCCAGTTTTCGATAGAGAGGATGCTCTGCAAGCAGTTCTTCATGCTTGCCAATTCCGGTAATGGAGCCTTTTTCCAGCATAATAATCTGATCGGCATTGATAACGGTCGACAGTCGATGGGCAATCGCAATTGTCGTGCGTCCCTTCATTAACGTTTGCAAAGCTTTCTGAATAACGCGTTCGGATTCACTGTCCAAGCTGGAGGTCGCTTCGTCAAGCATCAGGATTTTTGGATCGCGGATCAGTGCTCTGGCAATGGCGATCCGTTGTCTTTGACCGCCTGATAATTTCATCCCCCGCTCCCCGACCTTCGTTTCAAAGCCATTCGGGAAACCATCGATAAAATGAGCGGCATACGCCAATTCGGCAGCCTGCCTTACCTGCTCATCTGGCACATTTTCCAACCCATAGCAAATATTTTCGCGAATTGTCCCATCCATTAAAGGGCTTTCCTGTGAGACGTAGCCAATTTGATTTCTCCAATCCGAAAGCTTTACATCCTGGAGGCTCGCACTGCCATAAAGAATATCTCCTTCAACCGGCTGATAAAATCGTTCCAGTAAACCAAACATCGTTGTCTTCCCGCTGCCGCTCGGCCCGACGACAGCTGTTACTTTTCCGGCTGGAATCGTACAGTTAATATCGGTAAGCACCCGTTCTTCTTCCTGTTGCGCGGAGGGGTAATAGAACGACACATGCTGGAAGTGGATATCCTGTTCTTCTGCCGGAATTGGCGTATATGTTTTTATCTGTTCCTCGGCTTGCAGCTCATCTGCATCTGAAACTAGCTTCTGAATCCGCTCAGTGGCTCCCATCGCCTTTTGAAACTCAGTAAAAAATGATGTCAGCTGCGTGAAAGGGAAGATCAGCTGGAACAAATAGAGCATCATCATCACCATCGTTCCGGCAGTTAAAGCACCAGAGGCAACCTGGGATCCGCTGTAGCCGATCAGTAGGACGAGCACAATCATCATCACCATTGTCATCAGAGGGCTGATGATCGCTAAAATTTTTGCCTGTCTGATTCCGAAGCGAAATAAACGGTCGACGGCGCTCGTTCCACGGCTTCCTTCCTCCGCTTCGGCATTATACGCTTTGACTAACCGGATATCACCGAGCACTCGCGCCATTCCTGCCGAGAAGGAGGCCATTTCATCCTGTGTTTTCAGCGAGACCTGATACATTTTTTGTCCGGCGGGGTGGAGAACAACGATTGCCAGCGGTACGACAAGCAGCATCAAAAGCATCATTTTCCAATCAATGATTAGCAAAATAATAGCTGCCCCGAGCACCGTAATAATCCCGGAGACGAATGATACAAGCTGATCGGTAATCAGTCGTTTCAATGTATCTGTATCATGGGTCATCCGGCTCATCGTTTCCCCAGACGGAGAAGCATCGAAATAAGAGATCGGCAAGTGCAAAATTCGCCGCCAAAGCTGCTTCCGCACATCGGCTACGACCCATTCCCCCATATAACTCATTAAATAATACGAAACTGCCCCCGCTACCGCCTGTAATACGAAAGCTCCGATTAAAACGGCAATAAGCATAACATTCAGCTGGCCGAGCGCAAACTGGTCAACAATATCACCTGTAAATACGGGAACGATCAGAATTCCCGCTGTCTCGATCAAGCTCAATAGTAGGGCAACGGCTATCATCCATTTCGGAATTTTCGCCTGTTTAATATAAGATAAAAACACGTTCCAATTATTCTGTTGTTTCATGTCCATTCCTCCCCATTGTAGCGGTTATCTGCATACCTGACCGCCGCTGCATATCGTAGACGAGTCCGATCTGCTCGCATTGGTGTCATCAACAAAGGTTTTCATCGTCACTCCCGTCAAATTCGCTGCAACGTAAAGCGGCTCCCCGTACATAAAACAATAGACCCTTACGTAAGGTAAGAGTCAATGTTTATTTTGATATTCTATTGAATTCATGCTTGTAAAACATTAAAGAACCAGGTCATTCCGAGTCCACTGAAAAACTTCCTTTTTCGTAACTCGAAGAAGAGTAATGGCTCCGCACGTTGCGCGCCTTGCTTCGACAAACTCATTTGTAGCAAGGCTTCAAAATCAGGCAACGGCTACGCTCATTACTTAAAAGCTGCTGAAAAAATATGATTTTCACTTTTTCAGCAGCTACGTCATTTCTCAAATTTTAAATCGTTTCATTTTTTCATTCAGTTCTTGAACTAGCTGGTCTAATGTATCAGTATTTTGCGCAATTTGTTCAATTGAACTTGCGGTTTGCTGAGTCGAAGCGGTTGTTTGCTCAATCCCCGCCGCTGATTCCTCGGAAATCGAGGCGATATGGTCAATAAATTGCTGCATGTCTTCCGAGTCCTGTTCAATCATTTTCAAGTCTGACGTATTTTGATTAATTTTTGTAATCATTTCGGCTATCGCAGCCGTCATTTCATTCAATGTTTGACCGGTAGCATCAATCTGCTTCGTCCCAAGCTCGACCTGTGAGTAACTGGAGCGCAAGGCGTCCGTTGCCTGCCTGGATTCCGTTTGAATTCCGGAGACGATCGCTTTAATATCCTCCGTGGAGTGAGCGGCCTGTTCAGCAAGCTTGCGAACCTCATCTGCCACAACGGCAAAGCCGCGACCGTGCTCACCGGCGCGCGCCGCTTCAATCGCCGCATTTAACGCAAGCAGGTTCGTCTGCTCGGCCACCGCTTGAATCATGTTAACAAGATTAGTAATGTCGCTCGACTTCTGCTCCAGACTAACGACCTTCGTCACTGCTTCATCAACTCGCTGGTGAATCGTGTCCATTTGCGTAATCGACGTATCCATTCTTTCTTTTCCTGCTTCCGTCAGCTTAAGCACATTACTGGCTGTTGAGGCGAGATCATCTCCGGTTTTGCTTGCTGATGTTATTTTTGCAGAATACGATTGCATCGTTTCCGTTAAATCAACTGTAGCGGAAGCTTGTGATTCCGCTCCGTTCGACAATTCCTGCATCGTCATTGAGATTTGCTGACTGCCATTCATGATTTCCTCGGATGATTGTCTCAGCATCGCCGATTGCTGATTGACCCGCCCCGTTAAGTGAGCTAATGTCTGAATGATCTCGCGTAAATGCGTTTTTGTCTCATTTACCGATTTGAACAATTTTCCGATCTCATCTTTTCTGCTTTTTGTCGTCAATGCAGCGGTGAGATTGCCTTTTGCAATTTCATCCATCACTTCCGTCACGTCCTGGATTGGCTTCGAAAAGCTTCTGCTGATTGCCCAGGCGATGAACGAGATCGCCAAAACCGTTATCCCTAACACGATAAAAAGGATAAGGACGATTCTGTTTTGAAATTGTCCGATGATCGATTCATCCTGATTAAAATTAATAATCCCGATCACCTCGGACTGGGTAGGGTCAAAGAGAGGAATGTAGGTTTCTCTCAAATTGCCCCTATCCTCTGTCACCTCTTCTCCGCGCATGACTTTTTCAATAAGCGGCTCATTGAGTCTGCTGTCAATCACATCATCATGCGAAGAGACCATGATCTCTCCGTCCGTATTAAAAATGTTTAAATCAACTCGCTGTAATGAGTCAGTAATCGAATTGAGAAATGTACTGCTCAGACCAGTCTGAAGAGTCCCGATTGTTTCGTTATCAACTTTGATTGGCACAAAAGCACGAACGGCCAGGCCGCTGTTCCCAAATTCAAAGCCTGCTAGTTCCTCCCCATTCAAAGCGGATTGAATCACAGCCATCCCGCTTTTATCATCGCCGAACTTTTCGGGGTTATGGGCTCTGTAGAAGACGTTTCCGGCCGAATCGCCAAATTCAAATACGTCGATCCCGTGCTCGGCTTGTAAGCGAGTATACATATGTTGCATGCTGAGATGAAGCTGCTCCCGGTCGTGATTTAAAAAGGCTTCCTTCAATTCCACATCATTAGCATAAAGTGAAGTGAGGGTGAGTAAATCCGTCGCGGCCTGATTTAGCTGAAGCGAGACGGTCGCTTTTGTTTCATTTTTGTTCTCTGTTAATAAACGAGAGAACCCGCTTTGCATTTCTGTGTAAAAAAAGATGCTTACACATAATAAAGGAACGAGGGAAACGAGTAAAAAGATAGTAAATAATTTAGAACGAATAGACGTAAACAACTAGTGCGCCTCCTACTTCATGATGGATTCTTCGATATGACTAGATTAGTATATGATAATTCGACAAAATTTGCTATAAGCAGTATAAAAAATGATTTTTTGGAAGTTCATCTCGCAAAACGCAGCAAAAACTCCCATTTGCAGCATAGCTGCAAGTGGGAGCAAGTCATAATCTATAATATATCTACTTTTCTATCGTCACACGCTCCGAAACACATCGGTCATAAACTCCTGCATCAACGGACTGATCGGACGGTCATGCCGGTAGATCACTGAGATCGACCGGTCGTGAATGAAGTTTGGTAACGGCCGGACGGCAAGCTTGTTTTGTTTTACTTCTTCCTCCACTGCTCGCTCCGATAAAATCGTCGCCCCCGTACCGAGAATGACCATCTGCTTGATCGCCTCAATACTCGTTAATTCCATTTGAATATGTAAGTCAAGCTTCTCGCGCTCCGCCCATTTATCAATGATTTGGCGCGTGGAACCGGACTGGTGAATATAAATCGGGACTTGTTCGATATCTTCGAGCGTTATCTGCTCTTTCTCCGCTAAAGGATGCTCGGGGGAATGAACGAAGACGAGACGATCCGGGACAATCGCTTTACATAGCAGCAATGAATGCTGGAGAGGTTGAATCGAGACGATGCCGAAATCGACCTGCTTTGCTTCGACCATCTTGATGATCGTAGGGGCTGAATGAACATGGAGCGTAATATGGACGTTCGGCCGCTTCACATGGAACTGACTGCAAATCGGCGGTAACAGATAGCTTGCCGGAATCGTACTCGCCCCGATTTGCAGCTCGCCTCTTTTATACGATTGATAATCCTTCATCACCCGCTCGGCTTCCGATACGAGCAGAAGAATTTTCTCCGCATACTGGTAAAGCATCGAACCAGCCGAGGTTAAGACGATTTCTTCCCCCTTTTGTTCATATAAAATCACCCCTAAAGACTCCCGCAGCTTTTTCAAGTGGAAAGAGACGGTTGGCTGCTTTAATTTCATCGCGCGCGCGACTTTTGTGACATTTTTCGATTGGCAAAACCGATAATAAATATCGAGCTGCTGCAAGTTCATTGTAAACCCTCTCTCCCCCTTATAGATTAATTCTATCGTATCATGAGTAATTCATTGAAATTATTAATTATACGAGTGGGTTTCTCACAACGGGCTTGTGGCGTATGAAGCCATTGCCAGTAGGTCCAAAGCTAGTTTTGTCTCAAGCTCATTAATCGGTTTCATTCCTTATTTATTGTGAAGGAGTGAGTTCCCTCCACTTCCTTCTTTTCGCACCGTAACGGATTGGCTGCTCAATAAACCGCCAAGACAACGTGGCAACCACAAGCGTAATCCCCATTTGGATCAACATCCAAATGAGCCGATTTTCTCCATTTCCTGCCGGAAAGAACAAAACGATAATCGGATAATGCCATAAATAAATACCGTATGAACGAATGCCGAACCACCGTAGCCACTTCCATTCGAAAACACGATTGATCCAAGTAGAGGGGTGAACGGCGGCGACGATCAAGCCAGCTGTCGCCAACGACTGCAGCACCATACCACCGCGGTACAGGAAAGCATCATACTCGGTCGTCTTCCACATCATCCAAAGCAAACCGGCCAAGCTGACAGTCCCGATAAAATTAAGGGCGAGACGCGCCCCATTATGATCAGCCAGCTTCTCCTTGACGATTTGGCTCGGTAAACTTAGCGCAAGTGCCGCTCCGATCAGAAAAGAGAAGGCGCGGGTATCTGTCCCGAAATAGACTCTGCTAGTATCGAATAGCCCCGGTTGATAGAGCGCTGCCATTTCAACGATCGAAGCCAGAGCTCCGATGAAGATCAAACCAGTGAGAAGCTTGCGGTTGCGAACAAACCGAAGCCCAAGTAAAAGCAACACTGGCCAAACGAGGTAAAACTGCTCCTCAACAGCGAGCGACCAGAAATGCAAGAGCGGAGATGGCTGTCCGAAATTAGAAAAATAGCCGACATCGTTAAAGATGAACCACCAGTTCGTCATATAAAAAAGTGATGCGAACCAGTCCTCCCACAGCTCCGCTAATTGCAGAGGATGAAACAGCGCTGTCCATAGCGCGACAGCCAGTAAGACGACAAGCTGGACAGGAAGCAGACGCTTGATCCGCCGAATCCAAAAATGGCGAAAATCAATTCGGTTAGTATACTTCCACTCCATCATGAGAAGGTCTGTAATGAGATAGCCGGATAAAACAAAAAATACGCCGACACCTAAAAAACCACCAGAGACCGCTTCCAGAACGATGGTCATTCTTTGAACATAATATAGGTAAGAACTGTTTATAAGAAAATATCAGCCGTTTTTTTCATTCTGTGATAAAATATGTACATGAGCTCATCTATGCTAAAAACGGGACTTCGATTTTTATTAAAAAATTTATAAAACGCTTTCAAGCTTTTTGAGCATCGTTTTAGCCATGATGATAGATTGTTGATAGAAATCTACAGTAAGGAGTTTGAAAACTATGAATTTATCTTACAAATTTGATGAAGTTGCTAGACTTCCGTTACCGGAAGATAATGTCGCAGTGGCGACGCGTCAGCTCGATGCTGGTACGGTGATTCACTATCAGGGGCAGGAGCTGACTTTGGATTATACAGTCATGGAAGGGCACCGCTTTGCGGTAAAACCAATTGCGCCGGGCGATGATATGCTTTCGTGGGCACTGCCATTTGGCGTCGCGCAGAAGGAAATCCAGCCTGGAAATTACGTGATTAACGACGGAGTGCTTGAGGCGCTGAGTGTGCGTGGGCTTGACTTCGCCTTGCCGCCGGAGCCGAATTTTTCCGACGATGTACCGGAATTTGTTCTTGATGAGGAAAGCTTTCAGCCTGCCCCTGCCCTGCCCACGTATAAGGAAACACGGACGTTCATGGGCTACCGTCGCAGCAAAGCTCGCGGAGTTGGTACAAGAAACATGGTCGTTCTACTCGGTACGACTTCACGCACCGGCAGCTATGTGAAGCAGCTAGCTTCACGCCTACAAAACGAACTGCCGAATTATCCGCAAATTGACGGAATTGTCCCGGTCGCTCATACAGAAGGAGACATAAAGCAGCCGAACAACCTTCCATTGTTATTACGGACCCTTTCCGGATTTATGGTCAACCCAAACGTCGGTGCCGTTCTGCTCGTCGATTACGGAAATGAAGGCGTTACCAACAAAATGGTTGAAGAATATGCAAGAAGCCACGATTACCCGGTTGATGATGTTCTGCACCGCTTTCTTTCTATCCAGGATGGATTTGAAGAAAGCTTGGCCAAAGGGGAAGAAATTGTCCGACAATGGTTGCCGGCTGTAAATGCAATCGAACGGACACCCGAGTCAATCAGCCATCTTAAAATCGCTTTGCAGTGCGGTGGTTCCGACTCCTTCTCCGGCATTTCCGCCAATCCGTTGCTCGGTTGGATTTCAAAGGAGTTAATCCAGTATGGCGGCGCTGCCAACCTTGCGGAAACGGATGAACTCATCGGAGCTGAACCGTATGTTCTGCAGAAAGTTCGCGACGTCGAGACGGCACGCAAGTTTTTAACGTTAGTCGATGAGTTTAAGACACGGACGGCCTGGCATGGGGCGAATGCCGAAGGGAATCCATCAGGCGGAAATAAATTCCGCGGACTCTATAATATTTATTTGAAGTCGATTGGTGCCGCCCGCAAAAAAGATCCGGATATGCGTCTTGATTATGCGATTGATTACGGTGCGCCAATGCACGATTCAGGATTTCATTTCATGGACAGTCCGGGGAACGATCTTGAAAGTATCGCCGGCCAGGTTGCCTCCGGCTGTAATCTGATTTTCTTTACAACAGGAAATGGTTCTGTGACCAACTTTCCGTTTGTGCCGACGCTCAAGGTCGTGACGACTTCCCGCCGGTTCGAGCTGCTTTCAAAGGATATGGATATTAATGCCGGTCTGTATCAGGATGGCATGCCGATGGATGAGCTCGGCAAGCAAACATTTGAATTAATGTTGAAAACAGCCTCCGGTCAACGCAGTGTCGGGGAAAGAGCAGGCCATGCGCAAGTACAAATTTGGCGCAACTGGCAGCAGACCGATGCGAGCAAACTTAAAGAGCTGCTCACTAAGCCGGAGCCGACTGGTGAGCCGATTGCCATCCGCACAGACGGAGCAGTCATCCCTTCTGTCACATTCAGCTTTACGCGTCAGAACGATCATCTCGCCAGTGACGCCATCGGCTTAATTTTACCGACGAGTCTCTGTTCCGGTCAGGTCGCCAATATGATCGCCAAGCGTCTGAATGAAAAAGAGCTCGGTCAGGAAAAAGGTCTGTCCCGCTTTGTGGCATTGGCTCATACGGAAGGCTGTGGGAACTCGGCTGGTCAGCCTGAGCAGATGTATGCCCGCACGATGATGGGCTATCTCCGTCATCCGCTTGTCAAACATTGTCTGCTGCTGGAGCATGGCTGTGAGAAAACACATAATGACTTTATGAGAAATCAAATGAAAGAAAATGGCATCGACCCGAGCCGGCTTGGCTTTGCCAGTATTCAGCTTGATGGCGGCATTAAAAAAGTAACGGAAAAGGTCGAAGCGTGGTTTACCGGGCAATTGGCTGTCACCTCGCCGCGAAAAGAAGAAGTTGTCGGGCTGGAAGGCTTGCGTGTCGGCATTATCACTGACGGTTCTATCACAGATGTTGATGGAGAGCAGTTAGCTGCTTTAACAAAAATGATTGTCAGTGCTGGCGGTTTGGTGGTGCTTCCTGACAATAGCCAATTACTTGAAACAGAAGCTTATCATAAGCAAGTATTCACATCAGCGGATATCGAGCCGTCGCTATCTTACGGAGAACATGCACGCAAAAACGGTTTCCATATTATGGAGGCACCCACTACGCACTGGGTTGAAACGATCACAGGATTAGCTGCAACGGGTGTCGAGCTCTTTATTGCCTTGACGAATGAACAACCAATGCAGACTCACCCGTTTGTGCCAATGCTGCAAATTTCTTCGAACCTGACAATGCAGCAACGATTCGCCAACGATTTAGACCTTGTCCTAAGCGGTGATCCATCCATCTGGACAGAACAAATTTTAGAACGTTGTAAGCAAACAATCGAGCATGATTATACGCCACGTCTCTTCAAACAGGGGAACATCGATTTTCAATTTACCCGTGGTTTGCTAGGTATCTCTTTATAAAATATAGGGCGGGACAAAAGGTAAAAAACCTTTTGTCCCGCCCTATTACGCTTCAAAGTTTGCTTGAAGGCGTATTTGTCCGCAGCGTGCCACATGCAAAATTGTTGCTCAAAATCTTCCTAAAATTAAAAGCCGCTAGTAACGACAAATTGTATCTTTATTGAATAATACAATTATATCGCTGAGCTTAAGTCTTTAATTTGTAGAATCACATTTCCACGTTTATGTCCTTCGTCAACATATCGGTTGGCTTCAACAACTTGATACATCTCTTAAGGATTATAGCTATAGCACATCAGGTCCACCATGACACTCATAAACAACCGCCTTCATAGCAACCATTTCATATTGCCTCCCTCAGTTAATTTTTATTTATATCGTTACATTTTTTCGGTGTTCGGATTACCGTGTGGAAAATACGTTTAACAATAAAAACTTAACACGACATCATTTATTTTATTGACGTCATCTCCAATGTAGTTTATTATTACGTTATACGATATAACGTTTAACGTAATAATTGTTGGAAAGGAGTGGGAATATGGTTAAGAAAAACAGATTTTCTGAACCTTCATTGTTGATTTTAATAAGTCTGGCTGAAAAAAACCGACATGGCTATGCGATTATGGAAGACATTGAAAAAAATTATGACATTAAGTTAGGCCCAGGTACATTATATGGAGCCATATCACGTTTAGAGAAAGCAGGGTATATAAGTGTCCTTGAATCACAAGAACGTAAAAAGCCTTACAAGCTGACAGAGGAAGGACAAATCTTTTTAACTGAGCAAATTAAAGAAATTCAGAAAGTTGCCTCACTTGGTATGAAAAGGCTTGGTTTATTATGAAGTGGTTTATATATCTCTATCCTAAAAGTTGGAGAAGACGCTATGGCAATGAGTTGATTGAGGTATTAACACAAACAGATAGGTCATTCAAAACAATAGTTGACTTACTTTTAGGCATAATTGATGCTTGGCACATGGAACTAAGTGAAAGGGAGATCTATGGATTTCGTATGAGTCAAGTATTGGTTTTTATTAGCTTAATTAATGTCCTAATTATTTCGAAATTGATATCATTAAGGGAGGTTATTTTGTTGGAACAAATTGCGCTGATTGTTGCTATGCTATCTTTTTTCTTAGCAATTGTTGTTTTAATAGTGAATATGTTCAAAGTTGGAATTTTACCAGCCTTTTCGATTAAAACGAGGTTAGCTAAAGTATCAGTTGGTTTAATGGGATCTTATGCGATCTTTTTTATAACCTTTTTAGTCTTAGCAAATTAATTAGTTATTCATGCAAATATTGAGTTACTATTGTAAAACGCCAACGGAGCCAAAAAATAACTGCACCTCAATGTTCATGTCATTAACATGTGAGGTGCAGCATGAATTCGCCGCGTTATTCATTTATTTTTGCAACGATTTGGACACATCTTCAAATTTCAGTTATGGTCAAGTCCATTGATGCTATCATGTCCGTTAATGAAGGGCCCCTTCCTTCTGAGCTCCTCCATCCGGACTGATTGCTTTTTTCATAAAAAAAGCAATCAACAACGCGACCACGCTCAAGGCAATTGCAAACCAGTACGCGTGATGAACACCGATTGTCATTGCTTCATCAAGCATTTGTTGCGTTACCGGGCCGGTCTGGGATTCAATAAAGCGGCTGCTTCCCTGTGAAACGATACTGACAAAAATCGAAACACCGAGCGCGCCGGCAATCGGCTGTAACGTTGTCGCAATCGCCGTGCCATGCGGATATAAATGAACAGGTAAATCATTTAACGCATTCGTTTCAGCCGGCATCATAATTGAAGTAATCGCCACCATCAGCACTAGATAGACGGCCATGAATGTCCACGCTGACATTGATGGGTCAATCGTGCTGAAGAAAATCATCACCGCGACTAAGACAAGCGAACCCGGTATAATCAGTTTTCTCGGACCGAAACGGTCGAATAGCGTGCCCATTACCGGAGACAGCAATCCGCTTAACAACGCTCCCGGCAAAAGCAATAGACCGGCGAGCTTCGCAGAAAAACCGAGCGGCCCTTGCAAATACATCGGCATGATGATTTCAGAGGCGAACATTGCCATAACGACAATGACAAAAACGCAGACGCCCTGAGCGTAATTCCGATACGTGAATACACGGACGTCAAGGAGCGGCTCCTCCAGCCTGAGCTGCCGCCAGACGAAGAAAATCAGCGACACCAGGCTGATCGCAATAATCGTCAGCACGGGTGCCGACATAAAGCCTTGCCCGCTTTCGCCGGCACTGCTAAACGCATATACAATTCCGCCGATTCCGATGCTTGAAAGGATAATCGAAGGAATATCGGCTTTCGGCCGGGTGACCTCGCCAACGTTTTGTAAATACTTAAGCGCAAATAAAATCGAGAATATGGCAAACGGGATCACAGAGATGAATAGCCAGCGCCAGCCAAGCAAATCAACGATCACGCCTGATAAAGTCGGCCCGAGTGCTGGGGCGAACATAATCACAAGGCCGAATGTCCCCATAATCTTTCCGCGCACTTCGACTGGATAGATTAATAGCAAAGCATTAAAGATAACCGGGATCAACAGCCCCGTTCCAACAGCCTGAACCATCCGGCCAGCTAAAAGCATTGGAAAAGTAAGGGCACAAGCGGCGATCGTCGTCCCGAGTAAAAAGATCGACATGACACCGATGAACATTTGTCTTGTCGTAAACCATTGTATCAACAAAGCGGAAACAGGCATTAATACGCCCATAACGAGCATAAATCCGGTCGCCATCCATTGGACGGTATGGGCTTCAATTGAAAAGACCTCCATTAGTTCCGTCAGCGCAATATTGAGCAATGTTTCGTTTAAAATAGCAAAGAATGCCCCGATCATAAATGTGATCAGGATCGGCTTCGTCTTCATAGTAGGGTTCATTGGCTCCTCCAGGTAAATAAAATAAAAAAACTCCTTATCATTTCTGAACAGGAGGACAACCATGCGTATATACAGCACTATAAGAGACAAGCCTTTCATGCAGGAAAAGGCTTATGAGTTATCAGCTATATGAAAAACCACCATGATTTCATCCAACCCTATTCAAAAAACGACAAACGCAATGCGACTGTCTTTTTTCATGCAGAAGATAGTAATAATCTTCTTCAATAGGATTAGTAGATCATGGTAACCACCCTTCCGACTTTTAATCATCATAATCATAGCGATCGTATAATGAAATGTCAAGCACTTTTATGAGGAGCATGACAGGTATACTCGTTATGATTACGGATGGACGACTGTCATATTTTGTATAATACAGCATATAGTAGACAAAAATGGCAATGGAGGGGCTGCAATGATCATTCATGTCGTTCGGGGCGGGGAGACACTTTGGCAAATTGCCGGCTACTACAATATGAACATTCAGACGATCATCGAACTGAATCAACTTGAGGATCCGAACCAGCTTGTTAACGGTCAGACCTTGATCATTCCCGCCGCGGGAAGTGCCTATGTCGTTCGGCCTGGTGATACCCTTTCGGCGATTGCCGCGCAATATGGCGTCTCCGTCCAGGCACTCATCGCCGCAAACCCATCACTGAATCCTAACTTGCTTTATCCCGGAGAAACATTGGTTATCCCCCCTGTTCACTATGTCGTCCAACCTCAGGATACCCTTTGGCATATCGCCAATCGTTTTGGCACTACAGTCGAAGCACTTGTAGCAGAAAACCAGCTTTCCAATGGGAATTTGATTTACCCAGGTTATCCATTGATCATCCCCCGACCGCGACCAGTTATTGAAGTCAATGCGTACACTTATCAGGAAGATCAGGACGCGGCCCAAACGATCGCTTCCCTTAGCCCGCTGCTTACCTATATGAGTCCATTCGCATATATGATAACGGAAACTGGAGAGCTCGAGCCGGTTGAGGATGAGCTGACGATCGCTGCAGCCTGGCAAAATCAGGTGATCCCAATGATGGCCGTTACAAATTTCACGGCAACAGAAGCAGGTTCCAATTTAGCTCATACGATTTTGGCGAGCGCCGGCTTGCAGGAGCAGCTGCTCACAAACATTGTGACAATTATGAGAGAAAAAGGGTACAGTGGCGTAAATATTGATTTTGAAAATGTTCTGCCCGATGATCGGGAATTGTATAATCAATTTCTCGAACGGGCTGTTGCACGCCTTCATCCGGATGGTTATTTTGTGTCAACCGCAGTCGCTCCGAAAACAAGTGGCGCTCAGGCCGGCTTGCTGTATGAGGCTCATGATTATGAGGCCCATGGCCGGATCGTTGATTTCGTCATCTTAATGACCTATGAATGGGGCTACCGGCTTGGACCGCCCCAAGCGATTTCACCGCTATCCAATATGAGACAGGTCGTTGAATATGCTTTGTCTGTTATGCCGCCTGAGAAGGTTTTTTTAGGGTTTCAAATTTATGCGCGTGACTGGCTAATCCCTCATGTCGAGGGTCAGGAAGCAGAAACATTCAGTCCACAGGAAGCTGTGCAACGAGCGATTCGGTATCGTGCACCGATCCACTATGATGCCCTCGCCCAGTCTCCGTTTTTCCGTTATACGGATGAAAACGGGCAAGCTCATGAAGTATGGTTTGAGGATGCCCGCAGCGCCCAGGCGAAATTTGACTTGATCAAAGAGTTTCAGCTGCGGGGAGTCAGCTACTGGGCGTTGGGCTATCCTTATCCGCAAAACTGGACGCTATTAGAGGCGAACTTTACGATTCGAAAAAGGTAGAAGGTGACACCATTCAAGATGAAGCGCCGCGGATCGCGGCGATCCCTTGCTTGACGGCCTGCTGATACAGCCAGACATCACCTGAATAAGCGATAAAGCGGTAGCCTTTTTCTTTCCAGTGAATCGCAGCTTCCACATCCGAGACAAAACAGCCTGCTGCTTTGCCGTGCTTCTCACAAACTTCAACGACCTGCTCCATCGCCTGAATTAAACGTGGATGGTCATATTGCCCGCTAATGCCCATCGATTGCGAAAGATCAAGGTTTCCGACAAACACGACATCAACACCTTCCGTAGCTGTAATTTCCTCGACATTACTCAGCCCGGTTTCGTTCTCGATTTGAGCGATAATCAACGTTTCCTGATTGCTTCTTTTCATTTTCTCTGAAATGTCACCGCCAATATAATCATCGTGAGCAAGGCTGAAGGCTGTTCCTCTTTTGCCAAGGGGTCCATATTTCGTTGCGGCGATAATTTGTTCAGCCTGTTCTTTTGATTCAACAAAGGGAATCATCAACCCCATTGCACCGATATCGAGAATCCGGCTCAAATGGCTATACTGGCTATCCGGCACCCGAACAAAAGGAAGAATAGAAGCGCCACGATTATAGCTCATCAATTGGCGCATCGATTCCATTCCGATGCCACTATGCTCCATGTCATAAATAATAAAATCCGAACCGGTTTGCTCCAAAATAGCGGCAACCCCCGGGGTGTTAAACTCAAAAACCATCGTGCCAATCGCCGTTTTCCCTGCTGTAAGTTCTTCTTTCACCTGATTTTTTCTCATTATACTGACTCCTTTTCTGCGTAAACGCTTTCAAATTATTGTTGATTCATAGCTTGATAGTGGGCGAGTTTTTGCTGAAAGCCTGGACGCGTAATTGCTTCCGGGTTGACGACGCTGTCTGGAATAAGACCTTGGGATAGACGAATGAGCCCGCGAATATCCTCTTCGCCAAGTCCGCGGAATAATTCATCGGTAAAACCGATCGCATGCGGGGCGAGCACGACATTATCAAGCCGGGTTAATGGGTCATTCGGGTCAAGCGGTTCTGTTTCAAACACATCAAGTGCAGCTCCCTGAATGCGGCGTTCCTGGAGACAGACGGTGAGCGCCTGCTGATCGATGACCGGGCCGCGTGATGTATTAATGAGAAACGCCGTTGGTTTCATCAACGAGAGCTCACGTCCCCCAATTAAATGATAAGTAGAGTCGAGCAACGGACAGCTGACACTGACAAAATCAGCCTGCTGTAACAAAGTATCCAATTCAACCAGCTCCACTCCGAGCGCCTGCGCCTCCTCCTTTGAAACAAAAGGGTCATAAGCGATCGCCTTGAATTTTAACGGCTTGGCGATCGAAAAGAATTCCCGTGCAATTCCCCCGAGCCCGATCGAGCCAACGACTTTGTTGACGAGTCCGATTCCCATGTAATTCGGCGTTTCCTCCCACGTTCCTTGACGGACAATGCGGTCTTTTTCCATCACTCTTGAGCTTAACGTAAGCAAAAACGTCAAAATCGAAACAGCCATCGGTCGCCGGACCGCTTTTGGAGCAGTAAAGCAAATAAGATCAGACTCGGTACAGGCCGTTAAATCGACATTGTTATAGCCGACCCCGGCACGGGCAATCGCCGCCAGGCGCGTCACACCGTTGAAGGAATCCTTCGTATAGCTTGGATACAGGCTGATCACAGCATCATATCCCATTAATTGATCCGGCGTTACGATACTCTTATATTCTTTGAAAAATTCATATTCGATTTGAGGATGCTGATCAAGTAATTCCAGTCCGATATCCGCTTTCAATTCCCCATCCGGGTTCAGAAAATCTCTCGTAATCCCAATTTTAAACGTGGCCAATACTGTCTCCCCTCACTTTCGTCAATTTAATATGTAATATATCACTTTGCAGACGAAAACTCAACTTCTGATTGCAAGCAGCGGCGGCCAAGAACGAGGCTGAAGAAATGGATGAGGCCGGGCAAAAGCTGAAAAAACAACCTTTCGTCCCAGCCCCATGAACAAAAACCGTAAACTGTTACATTTTAGCAGCCGCAGCGGCCTGCTTTTGCACCGTGCCAGCTTCAATAAGCTTATTCACAGCGCTGAATAGCGCTCTGACCGATGACGTCATAATATCAACATCAATTCCGCATCCCCAGTAGACCGTGCCGTCTTCTGCCGTGATTCCGACATAAGAGGCTGCGCGTGATTCTGAGCCGGTTTCTAAGGCGTGCTCCTTGTAGACCAAATTCGAATAGCGAATGCCGAGCTTCATCTGAAGGGCATTGCTGATTGCATCAAGTCTTCCGTTGCCAACTCCCTGCATCTCTTCTACGCGACCATCCTTTTTCATTTGCACGGTCGTTTCAAAGTCATCGTGCTGGGTGAAGCTGTAGGTGATAAATTCGATTGGCGCCGTAAGATTGACGTATTCTTTTAAGTAAATGTCATAAATCTCGGCTGGAAGCAGCTCTTTATGCTGACGGTCGGATACTTGCTTAATCCGGTAACCGAAGTTCTCACGCATTTTTGCCGGCAGGTCGAAGCCGTATTGCTGCTCCATCACATAGCCGATTCCGCCCTTCCCTGACTGGCTGTTAATGCGAATGATGTCTCCTTCATATTCACGACCGATGTCTTTCGGATCAATTAACAAGTAAGGGACATTCCATGTTGCGTCTTCGTGCTCTTCGCGCCATTTCATTCCTTTGGCGATCGCATCCTGATGCGAACCCGAAAAAGCAGTGAACACAAGGTCGCCTCCGTAAGGGTGACGCTCATGAACCTTCATTCTCGTTAACGGTTCATATGCAGCAATAATCTCACGAATATTGCCGAAATCAAGCTTTGGATCGACACCATGAGAATACATGTTCAGCGCAAGGGTGACTATATCGACGTTCCCTGTTCGTTCACCGTTGCCGAATAACGTCCCTTCGACCCGCTGCGCTCCGGCAAGCATCGCAAGCTCCGCATCAGCGACCCCGGTCCCGCGGTCATTGTGAGGATGAACCGAGACAATGACATTCTCCCGGAAATGTAAGTTGTCGCTCATATACTCAATTTGGCTGGCGTACACATGCGGCATGGAAAACGAGACGGTCGCCGGTAAATTGATGATCACCGGCTGATCAGCGGTCGGCTGCCACACATCAAGCACGCGGTTACAGATTTCAAGCGCGAATTCCATTTCCGTCCCGGTAAAGCTTTCCGGTGAATATTGGAACATGAAATTTCCTTCCGTTTCTGCCGCATATTTCTGAAGAAGCTTCGCGCCGGATACGGCAATCTCGATAATTTCCTCTTTCGACTTTCGGAAGACCTGTTCACGCTGAGCGACAGAGGTGGAATTATATAAATGAACAACTGCCTTTTTTGCCCCGCGTAACGATTCAAATGTTTTCTTAATAATATGGTCGCGCGATTGGGTCAAAACCTGGATCGTCACATCATCCGGAATCAGATTTTCTTCAATCAGCGTCCGTAAAAACGTATACTCCGTTTCAGAAGCAGCCGGGAAGCCGACCTCAATCTCCTTAAAGCCGATATCGACCAATAATTGAAAATATTTCAGCTTCTCTTCCAGATTCATTGGCACAACAAGCGCCTGATTTCCATCACGCAAATCAACACTGCACCAGACCGGAGCCTCTGTAATATACTCCTTCTCGCTCCATTTCATGCTCGTTACCGGCGGGACGAAATACCCTCTGGCATATTTGTTTACATTTTTCATCGTTAAACCACCCTTTCTAATCTGCGTTAGTAAAACAAAAAAGCCTTCCATCCCTATCGACAATAGAGACGAAAGACTGTGACATCTTACGCGGTACCACTCTGATTTCATACCGAAAACCGGTATGCAGCTTTAACAGATACGGGGCTGTTTGCCCTTATATCCTCCTATTATAACGGATAGGAACCGTCTCCACCTACTATCATTTCAGCGAGCTACTTCAAGGCGAGTTCTGATTTTTTCCACGGCTGTTTTGCACCAACCAACAGCTCTCTGAGCGCTTCTAAAATCGTACTATTCCTCTTCGTCGTATTTTAAGTGTTGGCAAAATCATACTACATCCTCAAAAGCTTTTCAAGTTTATTTTTTGAAAATTTCATCATGGGCTGCGAAATCGTTTATGTTTGTTCACTGACAATGACCGACCATCCTTTCCCTTCGTAATCATTGTAACCTTTTGTTTTGCAGTAAGCGATTATTTTCGGTTTTCCTTCCACTGTTTCATGCTGATAGCCGATCGTTGCCTTCCCCTGCTTAAGCAGCTGTACGGCAGTTAAGGAACCGAGATCTTTATTCAAAATGTCTTCCCTCTGCTTGGAAGCAATCACGATCCCGTCTTTATTAATTAAATACAGCTCCGACTGTTCATCAATTTTCACTGCATCAATAATGTCATAAATGTACTCCCAGTTAAACCACGTCGTCAAAACGCCGATTGCATTGTTGGAATCATCGAATATCGGAGCGGCATAGTTCATCGTAAAGCCCTGGACAGCAGGGGCGTGATACATATCCGAAGCGTATACCTTCCCTGATTCAAGCGCCTGTTGAAACCATGTCTCCCTCGAAAAATCAAGCCCTGTCAGCTGGGCATTGCTTCCCGAAGCGACAACAATTCCGTCAAGATTGACAATCGTTAAATCATAATAGACCGTATAAATCTTTTGCAGCTGACCGAGCAGCATCTCCGCTTCTGAAATCGTCTCCGGCCCCGGCAAAAGCAAGCAATGTTTAACCGCTGTAAATGTTGTCCATGCCTGTACATCACAATTGCGCTCAAATAAATTCCGATCAATTTTATCAATCGTATCAAAAGCTACATCGACGGTACGTACTGCTATCACTTCATTTGTCTTTTCCTGAATCGTGCGAATCAGCTGATTATTGATCGTATTCGCTTTAAGATTGTCATCGGCAAATTTTTTAATTTCGTTTGCCACGACAGAAAAGCCGCGTCCTGCGTCCCCTGCTCTTGCCGCTTCAATGCCTGAATTAAGGGCCAGCAAATTAGCATGGGTCGAAATACGGTTCGTCGTTTTAATCGACCCTTCCATTTGACTATATAGCTCTTTAAGCTCACTCCACAGCTTGGATACATTGAGCTGTTTTTCTCCAATCACGGTCATCCCCCCAAAAAGTTCTATCAAACTACTTATTTTGACAAAAGAAAACAAATTCCTTTTGCAAAACCAAAAACTGTGTAAGGTTATCTAACATGAAAAATCCCCTGACTGAGAGTGCAGGGTGGAGGGATAAGATTGATGCTGAATTTCGGAAAAAAATAAAAGCCTTACTCCCGTTGCTTTGTCCTTACTCGCAGGAAATCTTTAATCATCATCTCCGTTGTCTCCGTCGTCCCAATAGCCGGTATCATCTCTGGGAGAGCCGGAATCGTTACTATTCCCTGTTAGTCCCAATTGATTTAAAATAACAATTATTACGATCCCCACCACTACTGTGTTCACTCAATGGGAATCAATAAAAGCCAAAGATAAAAAAGCGAGAAATAACATCGTGATAATAACAAATAAACGTCGTACTACTTTTTTCATCAATTTCACCACCTAATGAATGGAATGAAAAGCTATTCTTTATCTAGCAGGGAAATCCCTCTTTTAGACATAAGAAAATCGCCACAGCCGGCTTTCCCAGCGCTTGTAGGGAATCAGATAGCCATCGTTTACATCCAACCTCTTTTATTTTTTTGAAAATAGTTTATCTTCTCAAAAATAAGCTATGATAAAAGAGCTTTCATAGACGGGGAAACCATATCAGGAGGCAAGTCATGAACAAATTATTATCGTTTGTCACGCGTTATCGGCTAAGCGTCGGCCTTGCTCTTGCGCTTATGATGTTCGAGCTTGTCGCCGAGCTTGTTCTGCCGTTGTTTTTAGCGAAAATTATTGATGAAGGCATTGTCGCTCAGGATCTCAGCGTCGTGCTCAAATGGGGCGGTCTTATGCTGGGGCTTTCGTGTTTATCGTTTATCGCCGGAATTGCGAATTCTTTTTACGCTGCTCATGTCAGTCAAAACACTGGATATGATCTGCGCAATTTTCTCTATCGTAAGTCTCAATTTCTATCAGCCGAACAAGCCCATGCGTTTTCCAGCTCTTCTTTAATCACGCGGCTGACAAATGATGTTCTGCAAATTCAAACAACGATTTTTATGAGTCTTAGAATTATGCTAAGAGCTCCCCTTTTAATTATCGGCGGAGTGGTGATGGCATTACTGGTGAATAGCAGAGTCGCTCTTATTCTTCTTATTTGTATCCCGCTGCTCGTCTTTTTTCTCGTCTGGATGTTAAAAAAGGGGGCTCGGCTGTTCTCTCAAGTGCAGATGAGACTGGATCGGGTCAACCACAGCATTTATGAAAATTTAGCCGGAATGAAGCTCATTAAAGCCTTTGTCCGCTCCTCCCATGAAGAAAAACGGTTCTCAACGCGCAACGAAGCTCTCATGACGGACACGATACGGGCATTGCGTCTCATGGAAATGACGATGCCTCTCCTCTTATTAGTGATGAACAGCGCTATCCTGCTTATTCTCTGGTTCGGCACCGTTCACATTCAAACCGGCGGGGCGCAAATCGGAGAGGTCGTAGCAATCGTCAATTATGCGACGAGGATTGCGTCGGCGCTCCATGTATTTTCGATGATTATTCTCGCCTTTTCCCGTGCCCGGGCGTCAGCGGGCAGGCTTGTTGAACTACTTGACGTGGAGGTGGAGGTGGAGGTGGAGGTTGAACGCAATTCCTCCTCTTCTCCTCCCGTGACAAGAGCGCTGCCTATTCAATGCAAAGAAGTTGGCTTCCGCTATCCCGCCGCCTCACGCAATGCCCTGACGGAAATAACGGCAGACATTAAGGCCGGTGAAACGATCGCGATCCTTGGCGCGACCGGCTCCGGCAAAACGAGCTTTTTGCAGCTGATGCCACGGCTCCATGATGCCACTGCCGGTGAGATCATCATCGGCGGACGCCATATTCGTGAGTGGAACCTGAAGGACTTACGGATGACGATTGGCTATGTACCACAGGATGTTACGCTTTTTTCGGGGACGATTAAGGAAAACATTACCTGGGGGAAGCAAGTTGCGACAATGGAGGAGGTTCATGCCGCAGCAGAGGCGGCTCAGCTTGTCGAAACGATCGCGGCAATGCCTGACGGCTATGAGACCGTCGTCGCCCAGCGCGGTGTGAGCTTGTCCGGCGGGCAGAAGCAGCGAATTTCCATTGCCCGCGCCTTAATCCGCCGCCCCTCCATTTTGTTACTTGATGATAGCACGAGTGCGCTTGATACGAAAACGGAAGCTGCATTACTGCATGCTCTGGCCTCGTATTCCTGCACAGCCTTGCTTGTCACTCAGAAAGTGAGCACAGCGCGACAGGCGGATCAAATATGGATTTTGGAGGATGGCCAGCTTATCGAGACAGGCACGCATGATCAATTATATGAAGCTTCCTCTTATTATCAGCGACTTTACCAGTCTCAAACGAAAGGAGATGCTTTCGGTCATGTCCAATCCCTTTACTAAAACATGGCAGAAGCGGGGAGATCCATCCTCCTCCAAACGACAGCCGATACGGAACTGGTCGGGTACATTGAAGCGGCTCTGGACCTATTTGGCTGTTTTCCGAAAGCAGCTTCTGGTCGTGCTCGGTCTCGTCTGTCTCAGCTCCTTGTGCGCCCTGCTCGGTCCGCTTTTTATCGGCTGGCTGCTTGATCATTATGTTCTTTTAGGTCAGTATGAGGGGTTGCTTTTTTTCCTCGTTCTGTTATTTAGTCTTTATACAGTTGGCTCGGCTTCCGTTTGGCTGCAAAATACCCTGATGATTCGTCTTGCCCAGAAAACCATATTTGCGCTGCGGAAGGATTTGTTTCATCATGTTCATGCCCTGCCACTCTCTTACTTCCAGCAGAAGAAGCATGGAGACGTGATGAGCCGGTTGACGAATGATATTGAAAATATTAGTGCGACATTGAACAGCTCTTTCATTCAAATTCTATCCAGCATCCTGACGTTCATCGGTATTTTGACGGTGATGCTCTGGCTCAGCCCATTGCTGACAGTCCTAACGTTAACCGTTGTTCCGGCAATGATCGTTGGGATGAAATGGATAACAAACAGGACAGGTCCTTATTTCAAGGAACAGCAGCGTCAAATGGGAGAAGTAAATGGCTTTATTGAAGAAACGATTTCCGGCCGCGCTGTCATTCAGACATTTTCGCGCGAGGACGAGATGATTGCTGCTTTTCAAAGCAAAAATGCCCAATTAAAAAAAGCCGGCTTTTGGGCGCAAACGTATTCCGGATTTATTCCGAAACTGATGAATTTGTTAAACAGCATCAGCTTTGCGATTATCGCCGGAATCGGCGGCATTCTCGCTTTACGGGAATTGGTGACAATCGGCACGATTGTCATTTTTGCGGAATACGCCCGCCAGTTCACCCGCCCTTTAAACGATTTGGCGAATCAGTTTAATACGATGCTTTCGGCCGTCGCCGGCGCAGAACGGGTCTTTGACCTGATGGATCAGGAGGGAGAAAGTGATTCCGAGAAAGCCGTCAGTCTTGCCACAGTCCGCGGTGAAGTTTGCTTTCAAAATGTATCTTTTTCTTATCAAAAAGAAGATTCCGGCAAAACGGTTTCGGATATTCATTTTTCTGTTTCCCCTGGTGAGACGATCGCCTTAGTCGGTCCGACCGGGGCGGGCAAAACAACGATCCTCCAGCTGCTTGCCCGATTTTATGAGGTTGATGATGGAACGATTTCGATTGATCGCCACGACACACAGCAGCTCAAGCTCGCCAATCTTCGGCAGCACATTGGCTTTGCCCTTTTTGTTTGAGGCGACGATCCGGGAAAATATTCGCTATGGGCGCCTCAATGCAACGGATCAAGACATTGAAGAAGCGGCGCGTCTCGCCAATGCCCATTCCTTTATTTCGCAGCTGCCGGACCAGTATGACACCTTGCTCAAGGAAGGCGGCCGCGGAATCAGTGAAGGTCAAAAGCAGCTTCTGGCAATTGCGCAGGTGATTCTGGCCAATCCGGCGATTTTAGTGCTTGATGAAGCGACAAGCAGCATCGACACGTTGATGGAAATCAACATTCAGCAAGCGCTCGCTACTCTAATGAACGGACGCACGAGCTTTATCATTGCCCACCGGCTGCAAACGATTGAAAAAGCTGACCGGATCCTCGTTCTCCAACATGGACGGATCGTTCAGCAAGGAACCCATCAAGCCCTCCTGCAACAGGACGGGCTCTACCGGGAGCTTTATCAGAAAGCGGCAACGGAAACCGGATAGCCGTTTATCTCTTAACGGAAACTCGTCAATGAGGTGACCCAGTAAGGAAAAAATGGAATAGAAGCGGGTAATGAAAGCAAGGAGATTTTAGCGAAGGAGCTGAATACTGACAAACGCCAATTGAACAGACTCTTTCAAAATCAGGCAACGCTACGATTATTACGAAAAAAGCTGCTGAAAAAGTGGAAACGACCTTTTTCAGCAGCTTTATCCATTAGTCCCTCATTCCATTACAAGGACAGGTTGTGACAATGATCCGTTTGCTCGGTTACACACTAAGAAATACAGATATTTTAGGATTATGAGCTGTCTGACAGGCCCAAAAAGCTGCGAGCGAGCTCTGCGCATTTTCACATGCCCAAAATTCAACTCGCCGCTTTCCATGCAGAAACTATCACATTTACGATGACATCGGCGTCTTTGCCGCAGCTGCGGTTGCTTTCTCATCGAGCTTCGCGACCTGCGCTCGCCAGAAAAATAGCGAGGATTGGATCAAAGGTCCAATCAGCACGACTGCCAGGAAGGTTCCTACAAAGACCGGGCCGCCCCCAAGAAGCCAGCCACAGCCCAGCGCTGTCGCTTCAATCACTGTTCTCGTCAAACGAATCGACCAGTTCAGTCTGGCCGCGAGCGCCAATGTAAAGCCGTCCCGCGGGCCGGCGCCGATTCCTGAACCGACATACATCCCTGAGCCAAACCCCATCAATAAAATTCCGACTACAAGCAGCAAAATATGGAGCCACAGCTGCCCGCCATCTGGGAGAAGGCCACTGGCCAAAATCAGGTTGAGAAAGACTCCGACCAGGATCGCATTTAAAAAGGTTCCAATTTGCGGCCGTTCTCTGTCCAATTGATACTTCATCCCAATTAAAAGCATACCGATAATAATGACACCGAGCCCAATGGAAATTGGAAATTTAGCAGCTAACCCCGTGTGAAGCACATCCCACGTTGATACCCCCAGCTCAGCCTGAATCATACAGGCACAGCCCAGCGCCAGCAGGAACGTCCCAAAAATAAAGAGGACCCATTTCTGCCAGCTTTTATATTTCGATAATTTTCTCATCTCTCCCGTTTTCCTTTCTCGTTACCTCAATAGCCAGGATCTTCCTGCTCAGCTTGGCCTGCCATTAGCGATAATTGATAAACTGGACATCAATCGCCAGATCAGCTTCCCTCACAGCTGTAATCACGGCTTGGAGATCATCGCGGTTTTTGCCGGTTACCCGGATTTGATCATCCTGAACCTGGCTCTTAACTTTTAAACCGCTGTTTTTAATAAGGGCTGTAATCTTCTTCGCTGTTTCCTTGTCAATGCCTTGAATGAGCTTGGCGCGTTGACGAACCGTTCCCCCGGAAGCGTTTTCGATCTTGCCGTAATCCAGGCTTTTGACGGAGATACCGCGCTTAATCAGCTTAGATAAAAGAACGTCCTTCAGCTGTTCAAGCTTATATTCATCGTCAGATACGAGCACAATTTCTTCCTTTTCAAGCGCCAGGCTGCTTTTGCTCCCTTTAAAATCATAACGGTTTTGAATTTCTTTCGTCGCCATCGTCACGGCATTTGTAACCTCCGCCGTGTCAACCTGAGATACAATATCAAATGAACTGTCCTTTGCCATATCTCTGATCCCCTCCATTTTTTTTCGTAAGTTCTGCCAGTTGATTAGTGTGTTGAAATCGGGCTGTCGGTTAGCCTTGGCGGTTCATCCTCATGGCTGTCACCGCTTTCCTGACAGTTTGTGATCAGAATGTTCAAGATAATAAACGAAACAACAATCAGCCAGATCCACCATTTTTTCCAAAGCGGTTTCTTTTCTGCCATATATGTATTCCTCACTTTTCACCTTCAGCTATCT
The DNA here is from genome assembly GCF_040544555.1 of Halalkalibacter oceani. Classification (NCBI taxonomy): domain Bacteria; kingdom Bacillati; phylum Bacillota; class Bacilli; order Caryophanales; family Bacillaceae; genus Halalkalibacter; species Halalkalibacter oceani. Next base: position 302,218 of record NZ_JBEPKD010000001.1, on the reverse strand, counting down.
CCAGTATATCACAAAATGAGCTTGTCCCAAGTTATGGAATCATCCTCGGGTTTTGTCGCAACTCTTTACATGAGTAGATAAAAGCAGGCAGGAAAAAACGTGCTTTTCTGCCCGCCTTCTGTGTTTCAGGCAAGAAAGTTGGAATGGTACTTACCAGAAAAACGGAATAAAAAATAGTGAAGCAATCGCGCCAAGAGCGAGTCCGGTCGCAAAGCCGCCCCAGCCATATCCGCCGCCCCAGCCGTAACCACCCCAGCCATAGCCATAGCTGTAGCCGCCAAATCGACTTCCTCCCCCTAATGGGCGAAGATAAACATGGTCGCGGGTAACCCGTTCAATAATTCCGCGATGCACTCGTCCGTCCTTTGTTTGAATGTGGACCGCTCTGCCGATCCCCTGTTGGCACATGCGATAGTAATTTGCTGAACTCATGCAATCCTCTCCATTCATAAAATAAGAGTTTCACTCCATTTCAGCATATGTAATGAATCCTTTTTTGAATGGACAAGAGCACAAGGCGCATGTGGAAATGTGAAAGAAAGGATCGGACATTTTCGTTGGAAAGGCATAGGATAACATATAAATTGGCTTGAAGGAGAGATACACATGCCGACATATCATGATGCTCTGGCTTTTTACCGCATTCCCGCAGCTCATCCCGGGGGGATGGCTTTAACGAAGCAACTGCTTGACAAGGAAACAATTCCAGCTACTACCCGGATTCTTGATGCCGGATGCGGACTTGGAATGACATCAATCTACCTGGCAAACACATACGAGGCCGAGGTGACCGCTCTTGACCTTAACCACGAGATGCTGCGGCTGACAGAGGAAGCCTGCCGTCAAGCGGCTGCTGAGGTCAGCCTTTGCCACGCCTCAATCGAAGCGTTACCTTTCCCGGAGAATACGTTTGATTTCGTTATTGCCGAATCGGTGACCGCGTTCGCCGATTATGAAGCTGCATTGACAGAATACAAAAGAGTGCTTAAGCCGGGCGGCATCGTCCTATCAATTGATATGCTGCAAAAGCAACCAATCTCGCCAACAGAGCTTGAAGAGGTGACCGGCTTTTACGGCATCAAACAGCTTCTAAACGAAACGCAATGGCTGGATGTTTTCCAACAGGCCGGATTTCGCGAAGTAAAAACACTTCTCTCCCTCTCGATTGCTGAATATTTGCAGCAGGCCACCGATGAGGAAATGACCGCTTCCCCGCACGACTTTTCCGCGTCTCCTGCAATGGCTGCGATCATCGAAAAGCATTATCAGCTTACGGTAACGCACCTCGACAATCTCGGCTACGGTGTTTTTCGCGCGCAAAAATGAAAAGACAAAAGGGTAGCTTTTTTCCCTTTTGTCTCAGTCTCGCAGGTGGAGATAGTACCCGCTCATTTCTCTGCCCTTCCTACGTTTGCTGCTCGGTCAGAAATGTTTTTACTGACGGAGGCTGATATGTATGAAGCTGATCAATGAGTCCTGCCGCTGTCGTATCGACCATCGTCATCGAACGGAATTTCTCCTGCAAAAATTGCTGATCGGCCATATGATTAAAGAACGCGACAAGCGGATCATAATAATTAGCGATATTCAACAGGCCAAATGGCTTTTGATGCAGACCGAGCTGCGCCCAGGTGAAAATTTCAAAAAACTCCTCCATCGTCCCGGCGCCCCCCGGCAAAACAATAAACCCTTCGGCTAATTGCTCCATCTTCGCTTTTCTCTCATGCATCGACTCTACATAAATAAGCTCTGTCAAGCCAAGATGGGAAACTTCACGCGGCTCCATAAAGCGCGGCAGTACGCCGATCGCTTTTCCTCCGGCCTTTAGCACCGCATCAGCGACAGCTCCCATTAAGCCAACGCTTGCCCCGCCGTAGACGAGCGTAATATTTCGTTTAGCGAGCTCCTGGCCAAGGGCGATCGCCCCTTGACGGTACACTTCAGATGCTCCGTTACTTGAACCACAAAAAACAGCTAATGTCTTCATCTCTTTTCTCTCCTCCTGATCAGCCTTGATCACGTACAGCTTTCACTAATTTTTGCAAATCGGGGGTCAAACCTTTAATCGCCTGCTCCTTGAAGACGGTCACTGGTACGCCTAAATAGCCGTAGGCCTGAACTTCCTGCTCATATTCGGGGTTGTCTTTAATATTTTTCGTCAGAAACGCAATTCCTTCCGATTCAAGAAATCGTTTGACGTACTCGCATTCAATGCAGTCATCTGTAGTATAGACGAGCACTTGAGAGCTCATAAAGACTGTTTCCCCCTTTCAAGCAAATCGCTTTCTTTCAGATTGAGAACCGCTTTTTCTAAAAGCTTCTTTTCCTGGGCGAGCGAAATTCGGACATAGCCTTCCCCGCCCGAGCCAAAAGCAACGCCTGGGGTGACGACGATTCCCGCTTCGTCCATCATGGCGTAGGTGAAATCCGTCGACTGAAAGCCTTCGGGAACACGGGCCCATAAAAACATCGAAGCGGGAGGCTCGTTGACATCCCAGCCGATCGAACGAAACCCTTGGACTAAGCAGTCCCGCCGCTCCTTATAGATCGCCCGCAAATCATCGCTAAAGCTGGATGTATCCGTCAAGGCGCGAATCGCCGCTTTTTGAATCGGCAAAAACACACCGTAATCGAGATTCGTTTTGAGCCGCTGTAAGCCCTCTATCACTGTTTCATTGCCAACGACGTAACCAATCCGGCAACCCGCCAGGTTAAAGCTTTTTGATAAGGAATTAAATTCGATTCCTACTTCCTCTGCGCCGTCAACAGATAGGAAGCTGATCGGCTTCTGCTCATAATATAGTTCAGAATAGGCAAAATCATGCAGGACAATAATTTGATGCTTCCGTGCAAAAGCGACCACCTGTGCAAAGAACTCGTGTGTAGCAAGGGCAGGAACAGGGTTGCCAGGAAAATTAAGAATCAGCAGCTTTGCCTTTTGGCAAATTTCTTCAGGAATTTGCTCCAGATCCGGCAGAAAATGATTTTCTTCCTGCAAAGCCATCGGATAAGGGGTTGCCTCAGCAAGAGAAATACCGGCAGCGTACGCTGTATAGCCCGGATCAGGGACTAAAACTACATCGCCGGGATTTGTCACAACTAATGGCAAATGAACGAGACCATCCTGGGAGCCCATTGTCATCAGCACTTGCTTATGAGCGGAAAGCGTGACGCCATATCTCCGCTCATAATAAGCGGCAATCGCCTGAAGCAGCTCAGGTGTCCCTTCTAACGAATACCGGTACAACGAAGGATCTTGAACAGAGCGGCTCAGCTCTTCCATCACGTAATCAGGCGGTGGCAGATCCGGGCTGCCGATACTCAAGTCAATCATCCGCTGACCTGCTTCTACTTTCTTCCGCTTGTAAATCGCTAATTCGGTGAAAATGCTTTTTTGAAAACGAGCCATTTTTTCAGCTAATTGAATGGTCTTCACATCGATCCAACCTTTCCTCTATAATGCTTTTATTATAACAGGAATGAAAGATGCGAAACATCCCTGAAAGCATCAGCCACTAACAGCAAGATGAAAAGACAAGTGGCGATTTGTCCTTTTAGAATCGGAAAAATATTGAAAGAAGCCGTAGTATGACGTGAATGAAATCTATTTTTATGGTACACTAGATTCGTAATTTCAAAGCGCTTACAACCTTTCACTTAAAAACTAAGTTTTATATTATCGAACAAAAGGGGTCTAACACAATGAGCAAACATTTAGAGTACATTATCGGTTCAAATGAAGATCTTTATGAGGTGCAGACAAATGCGGCGGGGCCGGAGGGGTCTCTCCCTCTTACTCCTGATATGCTCCTGCATTCACCGAGCGGGGATTTGTTCGGTCTCTCGCAAAATGTCGGGATGGGCTGGAATCCGAGCGAATTAAACGGCAAGCAATTTCTCCTGCTAAGCACACAAGGCGGGATGCGCGGTGAAGACGGAAAGCCGATTGCGCTCGGCTACCATACCGGGCATTGGGAAGTCGGACTGCTTATGAAAGCGGCCGCAGAGGAAATTAAAGCGAAGGGCGGCGTTCCGTTTGCCGGCTATGTCAGCGACCCGTGTGACGGTCGTTCTCAAGGAACGACCGGTATGTTTGATTCCTTCCCTTATCGCAACGATGCGGCTCTTGTCTACCGGAGACTGATCCGCTCGTTACCGACAAGAAAAGCGGTGATCGGGATTGCGACCTGTGACAAAGGCTTGCCGGCTACGATGATCGCCTTGGCGGCGATGCATGATTTGCCGACGATCATCGTTCCTGGAGGCGTGACGCTTCCACCGACTTCCGGCGAGGATGCCGGTAAAGTGCAAACAATCGGCGCCCGTTATGCCAATGATGAATTAACGCTTGAAGAAGCGGCCGACCTTGGCTGCCGTGCCTGTGCCACACCTGGAGGAGGCTGTCAGTTCCTCGGAACAGCGGCCACATCACAGGTTGTCGCTGAAGCATTGGGCATGTCTCTCCCCCACTCGGCGCTCGCCCCGTCCGGTCAGCCAATTTGGGAAGAGATGGCGCGCCAATCAGCAAGAGCGGCGATTACGATGGAGAAGTTGAAGCTGACAACGAAGGATATTATCACCGATGATTCGATCTATAATGCGATGGTCGTTCATGCGGCGTTTGGCGGATCGACGAATCTGCTGCTGCATATTCCGGCCATCGCCCATGCGGCAAAATGCCGCATCCCTACAGTGGAAGACTGGAATCAAATTAATCGCAAGGTGCCGCGGATCGTCAGCGTTCTGCCAAACGGTCCGGAGCATCATCCAACCGTACGTGCTTTCCTGGCGGGTGGCGTGCCGGAAGTCATGCTTCACCTTCGGAAGCTCGGTTTGCTGAAAGAAAATGCGCTTACCGTTACCGGGGAGACGCTTGGTGCTGTTCTTGATTGGTGGGAGACATCCGAAAGACGGAAAGCGATTAAGCAGCGCCTGATTGATGCCGACGGCATTCAACCGGAAGATGTAATTATGAGTCCTGAACAGGCAAAGGCCCGTGGATTAACGTCCACGTTCACCTTCCCTGTCGGCAACCTCGCCCCGGAAGGCTCGGTCATTAAATCAACGTCAATCGACCCTTCTGTCGTCGATGAAGACGGTGTTTACCGCCATACAGGAAAAGTGAAAGTGTTTACGACGGAAAAATCAGCGATTAACGCGATTAAAACAGGCGGGATTGAAAAAGGCGACATCATGGCTGTCATCGGCCGCGGCCCTTCCGGAACAGGAATGGAAGAAACGTATCAGCTGACGTCCGCCCTGAAGCATTTGTCTTACGGGAAATATGTTTCATTAATTACCGACGCGCGTTTTTCCGGCGTTTCAACCGGGGCGTGTATCGGCCATATTGGACCGGAAGCGCTTGCTGACGGACCGATTGGCAAGCTGCGCGACGGTGATGTTGTCGAAATTATCGTTGACCGCAATGAATTAAACGGAAGTCTCAACTTTATCGGCGAAGATCCAGATGCTCCTCTCTCTTATGAAGAAGCAGAAAAAGTATTGGCAGCCCGTGACTCTCACCCCGATCTGGCGCCTGATGCCGATCTTCCGGATGATACCCGGCTCTGGGCTGCGCTTCAGGCGGCGAGTGGCGGCACGTGGAAAGGCAGCGTCTATGATGTTGACCGGATTATTGAAACACTTGAAGCTGGAAAAGAAGCGTTAAAAAACCGCAAATAGAACCGAGAAAGGGTTGACTTTATAGGCTTCGGCTTATCTAGTCAACTCTTTTATTTTAAAACAACTTAGTATGTGAAATGATAATTTCACTATTTCGTAAGGCGAAATGATATAAGTTGTGATACAATTAAGAAGATTAGAAATTAGTTAGTGATAAGGGAGTTCGCCTATGAACGCAACAGGAATACGATTAACAGAAACATTACTTATTGGTTTTTTAGGCGGCCTGGTGTTCTCATCGCTCCATCTTCCCCTTCCGTGGATGATGGGAGCTCTCGTTTTTGTGATGGTGTGGCAAGGGGTAACAAAGCGGGAGGCTCACTGGCCGTCCACCTTACGTGATAGTGGTTTGGTTGTACTTGGAATTTATTTCGGGCTTTATTTCACCGCGGAAACTTTTTTGAGTGTCGGGCCATATTTTTTACCATATTTAGTTGTCACGATTGTTTTGATCAGTGCCAGTATTTTCATCAGTACGTTAGTGACCCATTGGATTGATGTCGACAAAATGACGAGTGTATTCGGCTCCATTCCTGGGGGATTAAGTGAAATGGTGATCGCGAGCGAGTCTGTCCATGCCCGCTCGTCGCTCGTTGCGATTTTTCAAACGGTACGTCTCGTTACCGTTTTGTTTGTCGTGCCGACATCTATTTTATTTTATTTCACCGAACGTGGCGCCGCCAACACGGTGACTCCCTTTCAGGCTTTCACCTTTGAAGGATGGACATATTTATGGTTTGCGCTGCCGATCGTCGCCGGAATTTGGTTGCGCGACAGAATTCCGGCCGGGATCGTCATTGGTGCCCTTGTCGTCACCGCAACCTTGAATATCAGTCCGGTTGAATTAGCGGCAATGCCTCCACAGCTGCTGATGGCAGCCCAGCTTGCAGTCGGAATCGGGATTGGCAAAAACATTTCATTTGCTGATTTAAAAATCGGCGGAAAATACTGCTTCGTTTATTTTATTACCTCACTCCTGCTCATTTTGGTTTCCTTCGGCTTAGGCGCGACCCTTGCCTATTTCACTCCCCTCACCTTGCCGACCGCTCTATTGAGCATTGCACCGGGCGGTTTAGTGGAGATGGCTCTGACGGCTTCTGCCGTCGGCGGAGACCCGGCGGTTGTCAGTGCCTTTCAGCTGACGCGCATTGTTGTGATTATCCTCTTTGTGCCCCCTTTCTTAAAATGGTACTTCAGCTCCAAGCAGGAAGCAGAACAGCGGATGACGAACTAAGAAGGAGCGGCCTCGCCTCTCCTTCTTACCACTTCTTCACGGTTTCTCGGTACAACACAGGAGATAAAAAAACATAATAGACACAAACTGCGAATCAACTTGAGGAGGAGTTATATGAATTCATTTATCGAGGTAACGGATAAGAAGTCAAAAGAAAAAATACTGATTAATACCTTGTTAATCGTAGACGTAAGAGGAAATTGCATCACAACAACGTTAGGTTTTACGATATACAAATACAAAACTTTAGAGACCTATGAAGAAATCATTCAAAAATTAACGACCAAACCATAACCTTGAAGAGGCCGGGACATAGCTAAACATCAAACAAAATCATCCCACGGCGCAAACTTTTTCAAAAGCGATACTTGCACATCCGCTATCATTTGTTAGGCTATTCACCTTTGGTCCCGGCTTCCATGTTATGGTTAACGCACTGGCTCCACCAGCTGTAGAAGCTCGCCGTTTGGTCCGGTGAAAAAGCTTGTTTTCGCCCCGTCAATCGCCACATTCGGTTTGTCCGTATGAAACTCGATTCCTTTCCCTTCATAAAAACGAACCGCTTCCTCCATATTTTCAACCGTAAATGCTAAATGATTGACGATCCCCGCTGCCGCATACTCTGCCCCGGGCTGCAAATCCTCGATCAGCTCAATTTCATGAGCCGGGTCCGTTTCAAAATATAAAAATGCCATTGATCGCTTCTTATTATCTCCCTTCGTTCGTAGGGACATCCCGAAAATCGTCGTATAATAATGAATGGATTCCTCTAAATTTTTGACGATAATCGCCGTGTGTTCAATTTTTTTAATCATGTTCTTCTCCTCTTTTCTTCCTTATATTGTTAATGAATCAAGTAAACAAACACTATTCCGATTACAAACATTGAAGCGATATAAATACCATTCCAGCGCAGCCCAACGATCACACCCGGTTTTCCTACCGAGCTGCTGACAAGCAAATTAAATGGATTAACGGGACTGAGCGCCGCCGACATCGACCAGCTCATCATAAAAAGCAGCGCGAGAACGGCTGGTGAGGTCCCGATAACAGCTGGGTCCATCTGGATGATCAGGACGGTCACGACAACAATCGTATGAATGCCGATAAACGTCAGCAACAAAATCATCAGAACAACCGTAACCGAAAATAGCAGAAAGGATTCAGATGCGATCAGATTTAACCACTGATTAATGGATGCCGCAAATGCGGTATCAGATAATGCCGTGGCAAAGACGCCTGCACTGATAAACATTACGACTTCATTATTCATCGAGCGCTCCATGTTCCGGCGATACTCGGCAAACGGTTGATTCAGTGCCTTCCATTTCCGGTTCAGGATGCTCCAGACGACCGGAAACAAAATCGCCACAAGACTGACGAGCAGCATCATCGGCCATCTCGTCATATATTCAAGCAGGAAAATAATCGTCATTAGCAGCACGAGCAGCCCGACAAGACGGAGCATTTTCCGGCGATAGTAGGCGGCTGAACCGCTATTTGCAATTGTTGCTTGTTGCGACTCGGGCTCTTCTTTTGGCGTGTAGCGCTGCCACTTTTTATAATAAAGAGCATATAGAAGATTGCCGACGACTAATTGAATCAGCGCAAAGCTTATCCCGAGCAACATGTAATCGGTAACATTTAGCTCCAAATAATAAAGCACAAGAGCCACTGAGGCAAAATACGGAGACCAGAGAATCACCGTTGAAAACCCGACTAAATAAGCTTTGCCGAGTAACACGGGATGTAATTTCAAATCCTTGACCATATCATGGACAACGCGGATCGAGCCGAGATTTAAAATCGGGCCAAAACAAAACAAAAAAAGCGAGATGCTGGCAAACAGCTTCTTTGAATCAGCGACCATCTTCTGTAAATAATAGTGAATCGCCTGAAAATACCCTCCAAGCTTAAACGGAATGGAGAGCAGGGGAACGAGCAGCACCAATGTTAAAAGCGGCAAGTTCATCAGCACGCCATCGGACATCGAACGAAGATCCTCTCCCCGCATAAAGGCAAGAAAAAAACCGACGGCAAACATCATCGAAGCAAAATAGCGTGGAAACGGGCTTGCCTTTGGCAGACATAGAAAGAAAGCAGCCATTGTCAGCAATGTCATTCCATACTGTAAAACAAGAATCGGCACAAAGAAATGGACAAGATAGAAAAAGCACATGCTCAGCAGCAGCCCTGACTTCAGTGTCAGTGCTCTTGGTGTTACTTGAGATTCTGCTTTCACGTGAGCCTGCATACCTATCGCCACCTTACAATGTCAGAAAGTTAGCACTTCTTTCTTCGTGATCAGAGTCATTATGACCTCCCTTCGTTTGCCTCACCCCCTGCTATGAAACAGGGAATCTTCGAAAGTAAGCGTTCTCGCGTTCTCGCAACGAACGACAAAAGCCCTCTTTCTATCATACATGAGCGCTTCTCAATGCACAATCTCTCTTCATTCGGCGATTCGCCCGGAAAGGAGCTGACAGCTCCCCTCCGGCCCTGTCGCTTTTACAAGAGCAGATACCCGAGCAAGACGCCCATCCCCCCATATACAAGGGCAAAAGGCAAATTCGCCCATGTTACGCGGTATGGGTTTTGCTTCGTGATCATCGACGTCATTGTGACTGTAACGCCGTATACGCCGACCGCGGCAGTAGGCAGGGCACCCGTAATCAATACCATTCCGATGCTTAATGGATTCATAATGTCATAGAGCGGCTGCAGCACTTCGACCAGGATGCCGATTGTCGCAATCGGATGAACGCCGATCATGCTCAAGACCAAATAAGTGAGCTGAATCAAAATCAGGATCAAGAGCGGATATTCGGAAGCGGCAAAAAACGGCTGCTGAATATAGTGCAAAAAAGGCGTTTCATTCAGCGCGCTGGAAAAGAACGCCAGCGAGAGGAAAAGCACGACGAAATTTTGCATATGATTCGTCCGTACCTTCCACGTCCGCCAGCCAATCGTAATAAAGCTGTTCCATCTTTTCAACAAAATCGACCAGATAAAGGAAAAGGGCAGGATGACAAGGGTAACCGATAAAATAAAGTTCAGCTGAAAGACGTTTCCAATCGTCACGACAGCGACTAAAAAAACCGATAAAGCAAGAAATAATTTGACAATTTGGCCAACAAGCCGCCGTGGTTGCAGAGAGCGGGCAGCGCCTGTACCGCTCGGCTCATAGCTGATCGACTGATATTTTTTACGGCCCCACAGCCAGTCGGCGAGCAGCACTGTTACCGAACAAATAATCAGCCACGGCAAGTAAGTTATGTAGCTGACCCCTGTCGCATCGACGGTGAGCGCGACGATGATCTCCATCGGGCTCCACGCCAATGCGAGAGAGAAGCCGCGTAATGTCGTCTGGCTGATAAACGTATCGCGCAACTTTTTCTTCGCCTTCGCGAGATTTTCAAGCAGTACCTCCTGCGTTAATGGAATCGACGATAAATTGACAAAGGTACATAGCATATATGTAGTGAACGAGCTTCTAACATAAAGCTTGCCGAGACTTGAAACATTTGCCTTCATTACTTCATTCATGCGGCGGTCAAAACGCCCGGCGTGAACGACGCTGTTCATCCACGGCAATACGGTTAAAAAAGCGAGCAGTTGCATCGTCGACGTCATATAAAGCGGGAGATCAAGGATCGGCAGTCCTGAATAAAAATAAAAAAGCATTCCTATGCTTAAAAAAATACAGCCAAGCGTGCGAAACAGCCTGCTTGCGCCTTTAAAGGATAAAAGCAGCATTGGGATCGCCAAGGCGCCAATGACATAGTTTATTTGTGAACTGGAAATAAAAGTATTAATGACATACAAAATGAGAATAGCAGAATAAAAAATGTACAAATGACGGAATAGAAATGGAAACATGGCCTTCTCCTCTTCATTCGTGACGGACGAATTATTTCGCCTCTCTACGGATCATCATTTTTTACTTTACTCCTCTTTTCCCCCTCTTTCAACTGTTTATTACACAGAATTACTGTTGATGAAATAACGGACAGGCATCAAATGTTTACTATCAGGAAAGCTTTACAGCTATCCTTCATTTTCTCTTTCCCATACAATTCTGAATAGGAAACAAATGATCCGATTGACGACACTGCTTTCATTGGCAGTTACCGTTGTCTTTGGTACACAGCAGGAAGCCGAAGCGGCGGCGACTCACACTGTAAGTCCGGCGATACGATGTGGACTGAAATCAGATTGGGAGCTTGCGAGAGTATACAAAGAGCTTGAGACGAAAGGGCGATTTCCCTTCTCTCAAGCTCTTTGCCGATTCCGCAGGGCTTACTCCATTGACGCCAGCGGAGAAACGGTGAATTTGCCGTATTTAACCCCTTTTAAACTAATAAGCTGATCACTGAAGGTGCGAATGTCCTTCGCTTTGCCTTTCACGACAATAATCTCCAGACAGTTGCTGTGATCAATATGAAAATGCGTCGTCGCCAGTACCTGATCGTGCATTTCATGCTGAATAACAGTCAGCTCCTGCAGTAAATCAGACTGATGATGGTCGTAAAAAATCAATACACTTCCGGCGACCATTTGCTCGTCATCTTCCCACGTCTGCTTAACGAGGGCATCGCGGACAAGATCACGAACAGCTTCTGATCGATTTTCATACCCTTTTGTTTTAATCAGCTGGTCAAATTTCAGCAGAAGTCCTTCCTCCATTGATACACCAAAGCGTTTTAACTGTTTATTAGACAAATCGATCGTCACTCCTCACGATGAATAGGTATTGCAATTGTTCTGCACTCTTTTTCTTGTTTTCGCTCCTGTCTTATTATACAAGAATGCGGACGTCGAGCATAGCGCGATTACGTTCTTACGAAAAAGGATTGAACAACGGCAAAGATGGGAAGATAAAAAGGAATCTTACACGAATAAAAGAGGTGAAGCCAGTGCAGTCCTTTCACGTCATCCTGCTGCTTTTTATCGGATATATCGTTTTTACGATTGATAAAAAGAAAGAAGCCTTCCCTGTTCCAGTTGTTTTAGTGCTGCTGGGCGTATGCCTGTCCTTTATTCCTTTTTTTCAGTCGATTGAATTGACGAAGGATATGATCTTTGACTGGTTTTTGCCGGCATTATTATTTATCTCTGCCTACCATTTTCCTTTTTCGCAATTTAAAAAGCAGATTGGGATGATTCTGTCGTTAAGCACGGCAGGTCTGCTCGTCATGGCGTTATTACTTGCCGCTTTAATCTATATCATGGCCCAGCCGTTTGTCGCGCTTTCCTTTCTTGAAGCGCTCGTCATGGCCAGTATATTAACACCATCCGACCCGGTTACGGTCATTTCCATTTTAAAACAATCAAGCGGAGAAGCCGACCTTGCCTATGTCGTGGAGGGCGAATCCATGGTAAATGACGGGACAAGCATCGTTCTGTTTACGGTCGTGGCCGGAGTGCTAGCCAACGGGGACAGCTTTAAACTCCTTTCTTTTTTCTCGGAATTTTTTATCGTCTCGCTCGCCGGCGTGCTCATCGGCGCCCTCTTCGGCTGGATTGTCACAAAAGCTGTACATCTGACGCATCATCGCCAATATCAAATTATGCTCAGCATTATTCTCGCCTACGGCAGCTTTTACTGCGCGGAGCAGCTCGGCGTTTCCGGTGTGCTCGCCTCCGTCACAGCAGGGCTGATGCTCTCAAGAACGTTCGAAAAATCCGAGAAAGAGAAGCATTTCCGCCAAAGTCTCGACGGCTTTTGGGATGCAGTTGAACCGAGTATTTTAGCGCTGCTCTTTCTCGTCATCGGAATTGTCGCGACGAAGTATCTCAGCTTCGAGGACAGTGGACTGATTGTGCTTATCTTTGTCGCCACCTTGCTTATCCGCTATTTGGTCGTGGCCTGGACGTCTCTTATGAAACGATCATGGCGTCATCAAATGACCCGCCAAAAGAAAGCCGTACTGACGATGGCCGGGATTAAAGGAGCGATGTCTGTCGCGCTCCTGCTCTCGCTCGAAGCCGACCTCGGGGGAGAGCATCATCATATCATTTCCCTCACCTTCGGGACGATACTTGTTTCGCTTTGCCTGCAAAGCATTCTGATCTATCCTTTGACAAAAAGGATCAACAAGCCCAGACGATAGCCGATTCGTTTAAAACGTGAACCGGAGGGGAAGTAACATTGTATGGAGGTGGTACAAGTGAAACTCTCATCACAGCAAATCGAGCAGCTGCGAAACGAACTGCTTGAGATGAAAGCCGACCTGGAAAAAAAGCAGCAACAGCATGCGCGTGCCGACAATCAACAGGCGAGCGGAATTGACAATCATCCCGCCGACCGTGCGAGCGAATATGAAGAAGAGGTCATGCAGCAAACGTTCCAGCTTGCCGATCAGCAACGGCTGGAGGAAGTGCGCGCCTCTCTCAAACAAATCGAGGATGGAAGCTACGGCATTTGCATCGATACCGGAGAGCCGATTCCTTTTGAACGGCTGGCCGCGACCCCTTACGCCAAACGGACGATTGAGGCCCAGCGCGAATTTGACGAGCGCGCCCAAGCGCTGACAAACGAACAGGCTCATCGAGAAACAATGCGCTCCCTCACCGACGCCGAAACAGCCGCGCAAAGGAATTCCAACACGACCGCGCGCCTGCGCGAGGAGCATGATGCTTTTTAGCCGTGTCGAAGGTTCCGGCTCAAGAAGCTCTGCTTTTTGATGCGGGAACCTTTGCCTTAGTAAGGACAATACCCTTCCATTCTTTTTATTCCCGAAGAAAAACAGAGCGTAACCGATGGTATTAAACACTATAAAGATAACGCCCCACGCAAACAAATCGTTTCCCTTTCGCTGATACGCCTGGATCATACAAAGCATTGGAGATGTAAATCCTCTTCCCACTCACAGCATCTCGCCGCCCATGTTATAATGGATGGAGAATAGACAGCTACTGGAGAGGATGGAAAACGGATGGGAAAAGGATTAGAAGGAAAAACAATCGCACTTGCCGCGTCACGAAAGGTCGACGACATGCGGACATTAATTGAAAAGCAAGGCGGCATGTGCCGCTCTTACCCGTTACAAGGCACGGTCTTCCTCGCGGCTGAGGAGATAGCTCCTCAATGGCGGGCGATCATTAACGGCGCTCCGGACTGGTTTGTGTTCACAACCGGAATTGGCACGGACGCGCTGATTCAGGCAGCCGATGAAATTGGTCTGAAAGAAGAATTGCTTGGACTGCTGCAGCGCACCCCCATCGCTTTACGCGGCTACAAAACGCTCGCTGTGTTAAAGAAGCAAGGCATCACGCCGGAAGTCGTCGACGAGGACGGGACGACCGCTGGACTTATCGCTGCGCTTAAGAAAAAGGAGATTGATTTCAACGGAAAGCATATCGTTGTCCAGCTGCATGGCATCACGTTGCCCCGCCTGACAGACTATCTCGAACAGCAGGGTGCGAAGGTGACGACGATTCTTCCTTATCAGCATATTGCCCCTGAAGCAAAGGTTGTTGAGCAGCTTTATCAGGCGCTGCACAGCGGCGAGCTCGATGCGGTTTGCTTCACGACCGCGATCCAAGTACGCGAGTTATTCGATTATGTAAAGCAGACAGGCGACTATGCCCAGACATTGGCGCTGCTCGAAAGCCGGGTTGTAGCGGTAGCCGTTGGAAAAGTAACAGCCGAAGCGTTAAAAGAGGAAGGTGTCACACGGATTGTCGCCCCGGAAAAGGAGCGGATGGGGGCGATGATCATCGAATTGGCGAAATATTACAAAGATCCCGCTTTATCATAAGTGTCAGACGTGAAAAAGCCGATATCGAAGAGTCCCGCTTCGGTATCGGCTTTCCGCTGCCCTACTTTTCATCGCAGCTTTCCTGATTTTGATAATAAATATAACAGTTTCGCCATTCATTGAAATCAAACAAAAACGCTTCGCGCACGCACTCAAGCGTCATCCCGAGGCTTTGAGCGACTTTGACGGATGGCAGGTTCTCTGTATCGATATGGGCTTCGATCCGATGAAAATGCAGATGATGAAAAGCGAGCTTTAGCAGCAGCCGCACACTTTCCTTCGCATACCCGCGCCGCCAAAATTGATTATGAATCGTGTAGCCAAGCCTTCCCCATTGAAAATGATCCCGCATTAGCGTCGAAAGATCGACGACACCAAGATGGGCCCCGTCACTCCGGCGAAAAACGCCGAACACATAGGAAATATCCTGAAAAGCAAGCTGCTGATGCTGGTGGACGATCGCTTGAAACCACTCCCTCGTGCAGCGTGACAGATCAAGCGGCCCTTCATCAAACTTATGCTTGGACGGGTGTCTCGTTTGATAATGATAATACCAGTTCTCATAATCGTTGTCTTCGTGGAGCCGGATCATAACCTGATCCGATTCAGCTGCTAAGCGAAGGCGGTTCAATACAATCCCCTCTCTTCTTTCCTCTATAATTGATTGTATTACCCGATGCTCACTTTAGACCGCTGAAATGGGAAGAGCGTAAACATACGATTAGGATGACCAGCCCCTGGAATGATGGATAATTCATTCCGTTATTTGAAAATGAAAGAGCAGCGCGTAATGGAAAATTCGCTGAAATCGCATGTCGCGTGTATCGATCATTTTTCTGAAAGATACGGGACTTAGCGAAAAAGGACTGGGCAAAAGGTTTTTTCCCTTTTGCCCAGTCCCTCTATCAAAGTGATCTTTTATTTACTTCATTAACTCCTCAAGTAAAGCTTGCGGCACATATGTTTTTCCTTCTTTTACAACCGGTGCCTGCGCAAGCTCGACTGTTTCGCCGTTGAGCTGATATGCGGCTTCTCCGATCGTCAGTGCTGCGCTTTTGTCCGCTCCGCTGATTTTTACGGTACCGCGCTCCCACTTCACTTCATAGCCGAAGCTTTCGGCGGCCGCCCGTAAAGCGATCATCGTCGTGCCGTTTTCAGCATAGCTGTCCTCTTCGATCGGATACCAAACGAGTTCCTCGTCCTCTTCAATCGGATCTAACGCGATGATTTTCGTGGCGGTCGTTTGTGCAGGCAGCCTTTTCGTCTCGATATCATAGAAAACAGCCCATTCCCGTCCGGCTAAATCCGCTTCTTCAATCGCTTCGCCGGCTTTGTTTTCCAATACCGTTTCTTCATTAATAAAGACTTGCAGCTTCTTGTCCTCGCTTAAGTAATTCTCATCAAAGCGACCAACCTTTACTTGATCGACTGACTCTTCGTCAGGAATGATGACGACCTCAGGATAAATGACAGCCGGATAAATCATCAGCATCGGTTTCGTCCGGTCGTAAAAGACATAGAGCTCTGTCCCTTCTTCGATGCTATCAGTATCAAGACGCTCGCCCGTGTTGCTGCCGATCACTACATCATCCGTTAATGGAAAAATCGTAATTAGCGAATTTTCCTCATTTTCCACCGTGATCGTAAGGCCTTCTTCAGTCGTTTCCGTCTCTACAACCTTGCCGATCACCGGCTGATAGCGCTCTACCTGGGTGACTTCCTCACCTTCAATAACCTCTGGAGTCTCCTCAGCGGCGACAGTCGATAGACTTGCCACCGTCGCACCGCTAATGAGCGCAGATGCGGCGATTACTTTCATCATTTTTTTCATCATTCATCTCTCCCTCTTTAAAGCATTTATTTGTGTAACGACAGCACGCTCGGAAAGGTGACAAACTTCCAGAAAAATTTTCTTTAACCGGACCGATCTGAGCCGCTCTTTTCCTCATAAGGCTGAACAATCACAAATCCTTCGCCGGAAAACTCCATCTGAATCGATTCGCCGCTTCCCCGCCCGAGAAAAGTCCGGTAGCTGATATCAGTGCGAAACTCCGGCTTCAGATGACCTGACCAGGCAACGGTCGCATTCGGGTCGGTCACCACCGGTTTCCCCGGCTCAACGAGTAAAGTGAGCGGCTCATAATGGGACGTAATCGCCACTCTTCCCTGCCCTTCAAGCGTGACATTAAATAATCCGCCCGAAACGACGCCGGCCATTTTTCGCATCAGGTGAATATCCCATCTAACCGAAGGCTCAAAGGCCAATAAGTCATTGCCATTGACCGTAATCGACTCCCCGTTCAAATCGAGCACGGTTACCTTTTTTCCCTGATCCGCCAGGTAGAGTACGCCGCGTCCAGATGCCTTCATCAACGCTGTGCCCTCTCCGGAAAAAGCTTTTTTAAACATTTTCCCGACACCGTGTTCAAGAATCCCTTCTCGTTCAAATTTAATCTTGCCGTTGTATGAAATCATCGAACCCGCTTTCGCCCATACGTCCCCGGCCAGATTGACTTCAAGAATCCGCTCCGTTTCAAGCTCGAAATAATCTCGTGCCGCTTCATTTTGCTTTGTCTTTTCGATAAACTCTCTGATTGAATAATCTCTCATCCCTGTCACTCCCCGTGTTTGCTAAAAAGGTATTTTAATCCAAGGATTATTGATTGTCAATTCAGAATTTTCTTCTCGTGCCACCCGTCAACATAGATTCAGGGTGTGCCCGTATTCGGCACACCCCGTCTATCCGCTTATTTACTTTCCATTAGAACTTTCGTATTCGCGATTGATTCATCGATTGGCTCAATCGGTTCGATATTCATCCGGTTTGCGAGAAATTCCGGTCTCGGTTTTCCGCCGGAGAATGGCTCTACCAGTTTATTTTCAATGCTGTTGAAAACGAAGAAGACATTACTTCTTGAGAAAGGCGAAATATTACCGCTGGAGCCATGCATAATATTACATTCAAAGAAAAGGACGGAACCGGCCGGACCTGTCGCCCGATCAATCTGACCATCAGCCTTGTCAACGAGCCACTTCAGGCTTTCGTGATCCGGCACGCCGAGCTCCTGTTTCTTGAGCGACTGCTTGTAATTATCATCCGGGGTCGCTCCAGGGCAAGAGACGTACCATTTATGAGAGCCCGGAATCAGCATCAGCGGTCCGTTAAACTCATGGTTGTCGGTAAGAATAATCGAGCAGCTTACCGCTCTCATATTCGGCATTCCATCTTCCACATGCCATGTTTCGAAGTCGGAATGCCAATAAAATTCCTTCCCTTTGAAGCCTGGCTTAAAATTAATACGCGACTGCGTGATATATACTTGGCTTCCAAGCAGCTGCTGGGCGATGGAAACGAGCTTTTTATTTTTTGACAGCCGTTTAAAAAATTCACTGTTTTTATGAATTTCAAATACGGAGCGTACTTCGTCGCTGTCCGGCTCCAAGATGACGTCATCGCTCTGTTTCCCTTTATTCTCATTGAGTACCCGCTTTAGTTCCTGCTGTAAAACGTCTATGTCCTCCTTGCTAAATAAATCCTGGAAAAGGAGATAACCGTTTTCTTCATAGCGCGCCAGCTCTTCTTTGCTTAACGGCCCTCCCATTAAGTTGGAGTTCTTGTGGATGACATCATCTTGTCTCCTCAAAATGCTTGCCTTCTCCCCGATTCTTGAAGGATACAAATCTGCTACCATACCTATCACTCCTTATCAATTTTCAGATGAATTTCGGTAACAGTACATGCCATTCCCGTTCTATTTAAAAATAAACGTAAGAGATTCTCACTTTCTTTTCAAGCACCGCTCATCAGCGGATCACGAGAGGAACATTTTTATTTGCGCACAGGCATAAAATAACAAGACGCACCCTCTTTGTGGATGCTCATTTTTTGAATTGCCCTTACTTTCTGAAAGAAATACGGTAAACTAGAGATAATATAGAGAAAGGTAAGGAGAACATTATGCGCAAACTAGCTTCCATTGGTTTTATAGTATCTTTGTCCTTATTTGCCCTCTTTCATTTTATCGAACTGACCTATTCATCCGCTTTCATTACAGCTGCCCTTTCCTGTTTCGGCATCTGTTCGCTCCTTTTCACCCTGATTCTTTTGCCTTGGCGGGCGATGCTGCCACCGCTGTTTATGCTGACGGCGGCGCTTTTGATTATGATCACGAGCGCCGAGGTCGAACCGGCTCTATTTTTCTCGGAGGGGGCAAGGCAAATGCGGGCCCTGCTCGTCATGCTTCTGCTTATTCCGATGGTCGGCTGGGTGTTGAAGCAAGAAAACTATATCGTGGCTTTAACCGGCTTTTTTCAAAAGCAGCTGCAGACGAGCAAACGATTTTATTTCGGGATCCTAACGACTACGCAAATAAGTGCTTACTTTCTTTTGTTTGGTTCGATTCCAGTCATGTTTCAGCTTTTGCAAAACATAGTAGGCGCGAAAAAGGAAGACGACTGGGAAAGCTTCAAAGCCTCGGCTCTGCTAAGAGGCTTCTCGCTCAGCACATTGTGGGTGATCAGCACGCCGAGTCTCGCCTATGTCGTAACAATTATGAAAGCCGATATCGTTCTGATCGTCATTCAAGGAACGCTGATCGCCCTACTTGGCGTTGTTCTGGCGGTGCTGCTCTTTCATTTTGACGAAAAGGCCTATTCACTGAACATAACCGAGGAACTTAAACAGATTTTTTCCGATTATAAGAAGGACAAACAGCAAACAGCGCTTGTGCTCGAATTTTGCGGGCTGTTTCTCTCCTTGCTCGCGGCAATCTTTTTAATGAATTCACTCTTGCCTTTTGATATTTTAACGATATTGCCGATCGTGATTTTCAGCTGGACGCTGCTCTATTTTCTGCTCAAACGAAAAACGGTTCAGCTTTATAAGGAATTCAGGCAATACTTTTCGCCGGAAAACGGCCTTCCCATGCGG
Organism: Halalkalibacter oceani; assembly: GCF_040544555.1. Taxonomy (NCBI): domain Bacteria; kingdom Bacillati; phylum Bacillota; class Bacilli; order Caryophanales; family Bacillaceae; genus Halalkalibacter; species Halalkalibacter oceani. The sequence goes on along the minus strand of NZ_JBEPKD010000001.1, from coordinate 282,609 downwards.
GCGAGAGAGTTTAGTATTTTCCTTGCGGCCGGCTTTTTAATTTATTCGCTAAACGGCTCAGGCTGGGGCTATGTTGTCGTGGAAGGGGTTTATTCCATTACAGAGCAAGTCGCCTGGTTAAACCTGCTCTGGTTTCTCCCGTTTACTGTGCCGCTGCTGGCGATGGGCGGGCTTATGCCTTCGACCGTGATGGTGCTTGTCGGCGGTATTTTGCAGCATATTCCGCTTCCCTATCCGCCTGAATTGATCGTTCTCGCTTTAACGACAGGCAGTGTATTCGCGGTATTATTGTCGCCAATGATCGTACCGGCGATCGTGCTCAGTGGTGAAAACGGCAGGTCACCTTTAAAAAACAGCCTGTTCAGTCAATGGAAATTCGCGCTCCTTTTTTACATATGCACCCAAGCCTACATCCAGGCTATCGTTTTGTTCTGAACGAGGAGACAATGCCCGATTACAACGAGACAGAAAAAAGCCCAAACCGCTGCTGCTTTCTCCGGTTTGGGCTTTATGTTCAATTCGCTTTTCTTTCTATACGAAACTACGATTCGAGCGGTTTTCGACCGGCATATCCTTCATCGAGTCCATGGTAGTGAGTAATTTCTTTTTCCCCTTGCTTCCAGCATAGAAGCACTTCTTTCTCTCCTATAAAAGCCGGAAAATCAACTAAGCCGCGATCAACATCTTTTAGCTGCGCTCCCGATGCTTGAATATTTTGAAGATGAAGCCTAAACTGCATATCAATAAACTCAAGCTTGCTTTCCAATAAGAAGGTGCTCTCCGTCTCCGTCTGAAGCTTTTTGTAGCGGGCGCTTTTCAGTCGCTGTAAAGTTGTAGACATCTCATGTGCCTGTTTTTGCAGCTTCTGGAGTTCATGGAGTTCCTGTTCGAGTGTCGGCAGCCATTCGTTTGCTTCCTCAACGGTAAAATAAATTTTTGCCATTTCTTCACCTCCACCTCTATTTTATAGCAAAACAGCCGCTGAAGAAAAGGAATCGGCTTCAGTTCCCCTTTTGCAACTCTTCCAGTCTTCCGGCTTTATCGATTCGTGCTAGATTTAGGCGCTAAACTGCAAGACGGCCTATTTTTTTACAATTGTATTGACAGTCTAATTGTACTAGTGTACCATCTAATTAATACACTAATACATTATGACAATGGAGGTTTTACAATATGACTGCCTGGTGGAATTTAACGAAAAAGGAACTGCGTCTAGGATTACCGGCCTTTCTGCTCCCGCTTATTGCGTACGCCCTTCTCGCAAGTATTATGTTTTATATCGGCTCACGTCAGAATATGAACTGGGAGATGGTCATGATCATTTCAGTCGTCGCGATTGTGCTCCATCTGTTTTATCTCGTTTATTACTTCTATTATAGCCTGCAAGCTGAGCGAAAACGGATGCACCTCTGGCTTCATAATCCACTGCCCGGCTATGGGTTACTGAGCGCTAAGCTGACAGCAGGGCTGATTTCGATGGTCGGTTCCCTGCTTATCATCGGCGCGGTTACCGCTCTTACCTATTTTTTTGCCGGAACATTTGACGACCTGTTCCCCGCCCTGGTTTTAGGCGATGTCCTCAACCTTGGGATCCTTGGCGGCGTTCATCTGTTTTTACTTGCGCTTAATTTTGCGATTTATTTCTTGTTTTTCTGGATGATTTTCCTTTTAATCAGCCGTTATATCGGCAGCTTTTTCAGTATTATTTTGACGTTTATTCTCTTTATTTGTTTCGTCAGCGGCTGGGCCTGGCTATCAGAAACACCGCTTTTCCGCTTTTTGTCCGAATGGGGAGAAATTAATCTCTTGCAAGTCTCGCAACGTTTCCATTTCTCGGCTGATGCATCGGAAGGAATTCAATTCTTCCTGACTAACGAAGGAGCCGGCAGTATTTATCTCGGTACGTACGTCAGTGAAGCGCTCGTTGCGATTGTTTTATTCGCCGCCTCCTGCTGGCTGCTTGACCGCAAAGTGGAGGTGTAAACTGATGACTGATTTGTTTCAATCCTCACAGCCGATTTATACGCAATTGGCGGATCGGATCAAACGCCAAATTCTCAGAGGCGAATTAGCACCGGGAGATAAGCTGCCGTCTGTCCGAGAAATGGGCATACAAGCAAACGTTAATCCAAATACTGTGAGCCGCACCTATCGCGAATTGGAAGGGATGAGCATTGTGGAAACAAGACGTGGACAGGGAACATTTGTGACAGAGGACGAAAACGTTCTGACAGAGATGAGAGAAGAACTGAAGCAGCGGGAAATTTCCCAGTTTGTCAAAGGGATGCAGGAGATGGGCTATTCCTATACGGAAATTGAGAATGGGTTGCATACGTTTCTACACGGGGAAAATGGAGGAATGAACCAATGATTATCTTCAAAAATGTCACAAAAAAATTCATGACAAAGACGGCGCTGGCCGGTATTGATCTTACATTGACACGAGGAAAAATAATCGGGCTCGTCGGGGAAAATGGAAGTGGAAAATCAACGACGTTAAAGCTGATCGCCGGCTTAACCCAGCCATCAAGCGGACAAATTATGATTAACGGAAAAAAGGGAAGCCGGACTATTGCAAAGGAGGTTTCTTATTTGTCGGAGCTTGATGAATATTATGGCTTTTACAACGTCGGTCAGACGATCGATTTCCATGCGACACAGTTCCCCGACTTCAACCTGGAAAAAGCCGAAGAAATTCGCACGTTTATGAATTTGGAGAGGGACGCGAAGCTGAAGCATCTGTCAAAAGGAAACCGCGGCCGCCTGAAAATCGTTCTTTCCCTGGCGCGTGAAGTTCCGGTCGTCCTGATGGATGAGCCGCTTTCCGGGCTGGATCCGATGGTCAGAGATTCCATTGTCAAAGGATTAATTTCTTTTATTGATCTTGAAAGACAGCTCCTGTTGATCACGACGCATGAAATTAAAGAAATCGAAATGCTGCTCGATGAAGTCATCGCGATTAAAGACGGCGCGATTGTCGGTCATCACAATGTTGAAAAGCTGCGTGACGAACGGAATCAAGGCATCGTCGAGTGGATGACGGACTTATATCAATAACGACGAAATGGCACACCTTTGCTTTCGGTGCGTGCCCCCACGCTGCAAAAGCGTTATAATAGGGGGAGGGAAAGGAGATGGTTAACACGAACCTTCATCCATTCACGAAAGCATTAGGTGTGCTTTGTTACGTCACATCGATTCTTTATCTCGTTGAGCATTTTTATCATCATCACCTTTTTGTCCTGACGTACAGCATACTTGGGGCCTTTCTGCTCGTCTGCGCTTTCTTTTTCTTATCAATGGTCAGCAGGCTGATCGTTGCCCTTTTGCTCATCGCGGGAACTATCTGCTTTTATGTAGAACAAATCGAAATCGGGGACGTCATTAGCGGCTTCGGGGAAAATATAAATCTTCTGTCGCTCTTTCTGCTCATTCCGATTATTGGCACCTTTATGTCTTCGGCCGGTTATTTGTCAGCCTTGAAAAAAGCTGTTCAAGAACGGGAGCAGCGCAGCGGACAGCACCCTTACCGGCTCAGTTTTTTATTGACGGCGACGATCGGGATTATTTTAAACTTCGGCTCCATGGCGATTGTGAAACGAATCGCCGAAGAAAGCTTCTCCAGCTATCGCGATCAAAAGCTGACTTTGACGATCATGCGCGCCTTTGCTTTTTGCATGCTGTGGTCCCCATATTTCGTCAATGTCGGGCTTATTCTCGTTTTATTTGACCTGTCGTGGATTGAAATCGGCGGCTACGGTCTGTTGCTGGCGGCGCTTTACTTACTCGTCTGCGCCTTGATGTTTTCCCGTATTTCGTTTCCGGATGATCCGCTGATCGAGCGTCAGCCTGTCAAGCGGACAGCGGCTTCAACGCCTTCACTGACGCCGTTTTTCTTTTTTTGCGGAACACTGGTCGGCTTATCGTTTTTCCTTGAATTTTTGTGGCATGTCAACATGATCATCATCGTTTGCCTGCTCTCGATTGTACTGCCGTTAATTTGGTCGCTGGTGACAAAAACGTTGCAAACATTTACGCAGGATCTATCGGTTCAAGTTCAGCATTCATTCTTCCAATTAAAAAACGAGATTGCTATCTTTATTAGTGCGGGCTTTTTTGGAAAGGCGATGGCCAGTACAGAAATCGGCGCTTATATTTCATCCTGGTTATTTCAAGCTTCCTTTGGCTCGGTCTATATACTTAGCTATTTACTTGTACTGTTGACGATCTTCCTGGCACAAATCGGCATTCACCCGGTGATTATCGTAATCGGCATTGGTAGCGCGCTCTCTCCAGAAAACTTTGGCGTCAGCGCTCACTATTTAGCACTGCTTTTGCTCGTCGCCTGGTCGATGGCTACCCAGCTCTCCCCTTTTTCTGGACAGATGCTGATGGCGGCTAAGCTGATGAATCAACCGGCGAAAACGATCATGAGGCAAAATGTCGCCTATGTCGCCGTGCTGACCGTCGTCCTCGTGACAGCGGTGTACAGCTTATATTTGCTTCATTTCATTTAACAAGAGAGGACATCATCTATGGAAAGTACGTTACATAAGCATTTAAAAAAACTGTCGTTGTACTGGCTAAAAGCAAAAATGACTGATTTATGCGCCAATGAAGTGAAATTATTCGTGCGCCGCAAGAAAATCCAGGCCGATGCGCTAGGGATCAATCTGAAGCGGAAGGAAGCAAGAATTATTGAAGTGAAGTCCTCCCGCTCTGATTTCCTGCGCGATGAGGTACTCCATTCCTCGTACGGCTATCATGCTGTTTCTGATTATACGTATATCATGACACCGGAGGACCTGCTTACTGTCGAGGAGCTGCCGGCCCGCTATGGGCTGCTTGAGGTTGATGACTATGACAATATCACCGTCAAAAAGAAGCCAACGAAAAACCCGAAACGGATCATGACGCTGGAAACGCTGCTAAAGCGCACCGGTCGCGCCGCCACAAATGCGGTTCTTTTTCAGGAGCTGTCAAAGGAAACGAAGGATGTGACCGGCGGGAAATTTGCCAGCAATGCCGCCGCTTCCCTGATTCATGCGACTTGTCCGGCTTGTAAAAAACGTCACAAATACCTTGTCGGTACAAAGCAGGAAGAAGTGGAGTGCCAGACGGCTTCATGCAGGCAAGCGATTCCGTTGGATAAAGCACGGGTTCATATCATTACGAAGTACAACGAAGACTTTTATGAGGAATTGTCAGCGTTAATCAAGGAGGATAAAGGATGAAACAACATTTTCTATTTGATGAGCAAATGATGATTCTCGTCTTTGCTCAATGGTGCATCAATCATGAGCTCGATCCGCGCGCCCTTTATCAGCGGGCTTTCCCGGGCCAGGGCATTCCGCCATCCCTGGAGCAGGCACTCTCCTTGACTGTCCCGAAGGAAGAAGCCGGCGAAATCGCCGATGACACCGTATTAGGGGTCCTTTCCCTTTATGACCAGCCGGAGCTTGCTGAATTAGTCAGGGCTGAAATCACAAAGCAGTCGTAATTTCTCAAAAGAGCTTAGAGGCTGGACAAAGGGAATTGACAACCTTTTGTCCAGCCTCTTGACAGATCGGCCCAATTAATCGGCGCGCATTTTTATTCATTCTTAATATGGTCTTCTCGCTTCCCAGTATGGCGGCTGGTCATAATGGCGGTACAACCTCATTTCATCTTCTCTCGTCAACGGCGTTTCTTCAAAATAATCCGGTGCCGCTTCAATTCGTTCCTTGTCGACATTGACCGTAATCGTCCGGTCACGCCAATTGATTTCCGAAATCCAGTCGGTGGAGACGAGCACCAATTCCTTTGACAGAAAGCCGCCGACATCGACTTCAAGATAACGAATGTTCCATGTGTCGCTTTCCAGCAGGAAGTCAGACACTCTGCCAACCTCGCCATTTATCGCATGCACTCTGTAATTTCGTACATCGTTGACACTTTGCAGATGGCTTTCCTCGCGCGTCTCAAGATCAACTGCCGCTCTTTCATGCGGCTCAACGGCTTCCTCACCGAACAACGATCGCCTAGGCTGCGTCAGCGGAGCAGCGCCCCAGCCATAATATTGGCCGAGCTCTCTTTCATACTGTCTTGAAATCGGCTCCTTCTCATCCGGCTTCGGGCTGTCCTTAATCTGCTCTTTCGTCGCATTGACCGAAATCGATTCATCCGCAATATGAACATCTGTAAACGCCTCTGGACTTAACAGTACCTTCCCTCCAAAAAACCAAGTCCGCGTATCCCCGATGAAGTAACGAACCACAAAGGATTCATCGTCAAAATAAAAATCATCAATCGAACCAATGTCGCCGTCTGTTGCTCTCATTGTAAACCGCTTCAGATTTTTCGCTTTTAAGATCAACTTCATCGCCTCCTTTTTTGTAATTGTTTATGTTGTACCCGCCTGATCAGCTCGTAAACCTCTTTTGACGATTGCCGGAAAAGATAGCTAAAAAGACATACTCGCTTCGCAAAGAAAATAATCTATAAAAGGAAGCGCTCATTACAATGACAAACAGTAGGAGAGAAGACGATGATCGATCCAGCAAACCGAGAGAAGGAATTGCCTCAAATCAGTGTCATTGGCGAAGCAGAACTGACTGTGGCGCCAGATCAAGCCGTTGTGACGCTCGGCGTAACAACAGAGACGCTCGAGCTACGTCAAGGCCAGAGTGAAAATTCGGCAGCAATGACCGCTATTCTCGATGAAGTAAGAAGATTGGGTATCGGGGAGGACCAGATTGAAACCGCGCTTTATCAAATTGACAGCAGGTACCATTATGAAGACGGGGTCAGCACGTTTGCCGGATATGAGATCACCCATCTGTTTCAAATTACGATCGAGGAAATCAATATGGTCGGCACAATTGTCGATGCGGCGGTGGAAAAAGGCGCAAATACGGTGAGAACGATTCAATTCACCTTGCAGCGGCCGGATATCTACCGGCAGCAAGCCCTTCAGCTCGCTGTTGAAAATGGGATCAGCAGCGCGCAGGCCATTGCGACAACGCTTGGCATCTTGCTGCCGCCCTATCCAAGCAAGGTTGAGCAACAGCCGACTTCGCCGGATTTCCCTTCCCCTCGACTGTTGAGCGCCAGCGCCGCCACTCCCATCCAGCCAGGGCAGCTGACGATCCGCGCCCACGTTCTTGTCGCCTATGAATGAAAGGAGTGACAAGAAGGTTATTCTTCCCTTTCGCCAGGCGAACCTCTACAGTAACCCCTTCATTCAGAGGGAATTCCAGGATAGCTGACGAAGCAGCGCCACTCCTTCGGAACTTCCCTTCTTCCACTCTATTTTATCTTCCAAGATCAACCGTTAGCCGGATCGGGCAATGATCGCTGCCGAGCACGTCAGAATCAATTCCGGCTTCTACTAACGCCGAACGGAGCCGCTCTGAAGCGAGAAAATAATCAATCCGCCAGCCGATGTTGCGCTCCCGTACTTTGCTCATATAGGACCACCACGTGTAAGCCCCTTCTTTCTCGGGATAAAAATAACGATAGGTATCAATAAATCCGGCGTCAAGCAAGCGCGACAGCTTTTCGCGTTCCTCGATCGTAAAGCCTGAATTGTTACGGTTTGCCCGCGCGTTCTTCAAATCAATTTCCGTGTGAGCAACATTCATATCACCGGTTAGAATGACCGGCTTTGCTTGATCAAGCCTTGTCACATACGAAAACAGCGCGTCCTCCCATTCAAGGCGCTCCCGTAAACGGGATAAGTCTCTTTTCGCGTTCACGGTGTACACATTGACGAGGTAAAAGCGGTCGAATTCCAACGTGAGCACCCGTCCTTCATCTGCCGCGATTTCTCCTTCAAATCCGTAATGAACCGCTAATGGCTCCTTTTTCGTGAAAACAGCGGTTCCCGAGTAGCCTTTGCGTTGAGCGGAATGAAAAAATTGTTGATAGCCGGGCAGCTCTAATTCAAGCTGACCTTCCTGCAATTTTGTTTCTTGGATGCAGAAAATATCGGCATCCACCGCTTGAAAATAAGTAAGAAATCCTTTTTTTACACAGGCTCGCAAGCCATTGACGTTCCAGGACACTAGTTTCATTCATGTACCTCTCTTCTCTTGCAGTCTACGTTGAAAATGATAGAGTGAAGGCTACTGCCTGTCAAGAACGGGACCTTCCCCGCTTCCGATCAAGAAAAGCAAAAACTCCAGCGCCCCGACTACATGTTGGGCTGCTGGAGTTTTGCCAAAGACGGCTCAGGCATTCTTTTTTGCTTTCGTTGCCGGCTTTTTCTTTTTCGTCTTGTCGATCGACGCCTGAAGGGCTGACATTAAATCGGTTACATTCGAGGCCGGCGCCTCCTGCTCCTTCGGATGAACCGTTTGCTTGCCCGTTCGCTTCTCTTCAATTAATTCCATCAAGGCTGTGCGATAATCGTCCTTGTATTTTGTCGGATCAAAGCTTGTTGTTAGCTGATCAATCAAAAGCAGCGCCGTATCGACTTCCTTTTTAGATAGTTCCTGGTCACTCGGCGTATTCGGCACGTCTTCCACTTTGCGCACTTCATCCGGAAAATGAATCGTTTCCATCAGCAACGTGTTTTTATAAACACGGACGACCGCGAGCTGCTCCTTTGAGCGGATAATGATTTTGGCAACACCGATCTTGCCGGATTTCAGCAACGCTTCACGAAGCAGCGCATATGCTTTTACGCCGCCATCTCCCGGTGCGATAAAATAACTGCGCTCAAAATAAATCGGATCAATTTCTTCAAGCTGGACGAAATCAATAATTTCGACCGCTTTTGCTTCATTTTCTTTTTTCAGCTTTTCCAAATCTTCCTCATCAAGGATGACGAATTTGTTTTTTTCATATTCGTATGCTTTGACAATATCTTCATTTTTCACTTCCTGCTGGCAGCCTGGACATATTTTCTGATATTGAATCGGCGTGTGGCATTCCTTATGAAGCTGCCTCAGCTTAATATCCTTATTTTCCGTTGCCGCGTGCAGCTTAATCGGAATGTTGACAAGCCCGAAGCTGATACTGCCCTTCCAAACTGTGTGCATCAAAGACACCTTCTTTTTTCTTTATAATGTGCTTGCTTTTGCCGGCAATTATGTATGAAGTGAAATCGAAACTAACATCCTAACGAGGAAATCATTTTCAAGGAGGATGGACGATGGATAAGCCAATGCTGCTAACAGCGGCTTCTGAGCCGCCCGTTGGCAAAGGCTGGCTTTATGAGCCTAAATACGACGGCTTCCGCTGTCTACTTTACTGGTCTAGCGACAAACCGCTTCTTGTCAGCCGCAACGGCAAAGAGCTGAACGGTCAATTCCCTGAGATCATCCAATTTTGCTCTGATCACCAGCAGGAGATTGAGCCGTTTCTTCCGCTGCTACTCGACGGTGAGCTTGTCCATTTGCTTAACGCCTTTAAAAGCTATTTTTCCGCTGTACAGCTTAGAGGACGGATGAAAAATGCAGATCGTATTTCAGCTCATGCCGCGGCTTTTCCGTGTCACTATCTCGGCTTTGACCTGTTGCAGCTCAAGGGCGACAGCCTGATCGATCTGCCGCTCGCCAAGCGCAAGAAGCAGCTGAACCAGCTCTTTAATAAGCTCGGCTGGTCACGGCAAATCGATCCTTATTCGGCGCAAAAGCTCCAGCTGATCGAGGAAACAGCGGATCTGTCCCGGCTCTCAGCGGCGATCGATCTTCATAACGGCGAAGGGATCGTCGCCAAACAGGCTACGAGTACCTGGAAGCCGGCAGCACGGACACGTCAATGGCAAAAGAGCAAGAACTGGCGCCTTGTTCCCGTGATCGTTACGAAATATGACGAAGCCAACGGCTATTTCTATGGCAGCGTCTTTAAGGAATCAGAACTCCTTGATATTGTCATTTTCAAGCATGGTTTAGCAGAGACGGAATGGCAGACGTTAGTCTCGCTCTTTCAAAAAAACGGGACTAGGAACGGATCGCTCTACAGGATGCCACCGGCAATCTGTGCCGCGATTGCCTGTATTGACTTTGATGGCAAGCAGCTGCGAGAACCTCATTTTCATTCTTTTTTGCTTGCGCAGGAGCCTGAGCAGTGCACGAGCAACGAAGCTGAAAAAGCGCTCCGCCCGCCGCCGGCCTCGGTTGCCGTTACCCATCCCGACAAGCCGATCTGGCCTGCTTTAAACATTCATAAGGATGACTATTTAACGGAGCTGCTGCATCTCGGCGATTATCTTTTGCCGTTTCTTCATGACCGGCATTTAACCGTTATCCGTTATCCGCACGGCGCCGATGATGAACGTTTTTTCCAAAAAAACTGTCCTGACTATGCACCGGAATTCGTTCAGACTGACCTGCACCATAACATTCGCTACATTCTCTGCAATGATGTCGAAACATTGCTTTGGCTTGGCAATCAGCTTGCGCTGGAATTCCATATTCCATTTGAACCGTTCCATTCCGCGTATCCGTCGGAAATTGTTTTTGATCTTGATCCCCCGTCGGTGTCAGAATTTCCTCTTGCTGTCGAGGCGGCCTTGCGACTGAAAGCGATATTTGATCAATTTCAGCTGCAATCCTTTGTCAAAACGTCGGGTGGAAAGGGATTACAGGTTTATCTTCCACTGCCAGAGGAAACCTATTCTTATGAGGACACTCGACGGTTTACCGAATTCGTAAGTGCGTTTCTTTGTGAACAGGAGCCGGATTGGTTTACGACGGAGCGCCTGAAAAAGAAGCGCGGCCGCAAATTATATGTCGACTATTTGCAGCACGATAAGGAAAAAACAATCATCGCGCCTTTTTCGCCAAGAGGAAATACCGACGGACGGATAGCGACTCCGCTTGACTGGAGCGAGGTTAATGCTCGGCTTGATCCGGCATCTTTTACAATCGCCACGATTCGGGCACGGCTGCTTGCAAACGGAAATCCGTTTCGTTTTTTTCAGCAGGCAAAAGCCAATCAGCCGCTGGACTTACTTCTTGAGCAGCTGACAAGTCTCACCTCCGTCAAATAAGTCTTGACCAAGGGCATACTAAACAAACGGATAGAAAAGGGAGGAATACGATGGGTCTGTTTACACGAAGCAAGAAAACCGCTTTCGCGACAAGCGAATACGACCGTCTCGAGCTAGTGATTATGTGTCAGCCTCAGTACATGACCATTCGCGATATCATCAATGAAACGCAAAAGAAATTTAAAAATGAAGGCATTCATATTTTGAAAGCGATGGAGCAGCATGAGCAGTTCGTCAATACATTGCGCGCTCATCATATTGATGTCGTTCTGCTGCCGGCGAACGAGCAATTTCCGGAACAGGTTTTCACACGGGATATCGGCTTTACACTTGGCCAGACGATTTTCGTTGCAGAAATGGCACATGACATCCGTCAAGGAGAGGAGAATTATTTAAAGGAATGGCTGAAGCAGGAAAAAATCTCCTACTACAATTTGATAGGCGATAAAATCGAAGGCGGCGATATTATTATCGACCGCGATACGATTTACATCGGTTTAAGCAACCGCACCAATCAAAAAGCAATCGACCATTTACAGCAATTATTGTCCCAGTTTGAGGTTATCACCGTTCCATTTCATGAGAAGTTTTTACATCTCGACTGTGTCTTTAACGTGCTTTCTCCTAAAGAAGCACTCTTTTATCCAGATGCGTTTAACAAAAAGGAAAGGGATTATCTGGAAACCCGCTATGAACTGATTGAAGTCACAAAGGACGAGCAGTTCACCCTCGGTACGAATGTCCTTTCAATCGGCGATAAAAAGGTTCTTTCCTTACCCGTCAACCAACAGGTCAACAAGCAGCTGCAGCAGCGCGGATATGAAGTAATTGAAGTTGATATTACTGAAATCATTAAATCAGGCGGCTCCTTTCGCTGCTGCACGCTGCCCGTCATTCGTGAAGAACCGAAAGAGCTATAGACACTAGGTAGTTTTCCTTTTGTCTATAGCTCGAAGGAAGAGGCTGGGGCAAAAGGCTGTTTTTTTACCTTTTTCCCAGCCGCTCTAAGCAATGAGCGGAACCGCCACGATCTTTTAAAGCCCGTTGTGAGTGGGTTTCTCACAACGGGCTTGTGGCGTGTGAAGCCATTGCCAGTAGGTCCAAAGCTAGTTTTGTCTCAAGCTCGTTTTCGTATGGAGCGTAGCCGTTGCCTGATTTGCTACGAGTGGGTTCTAGACCACTTCTTTTTACAGCTCGGCGAATTGATTGACCAAATCACCAAAGACTGCAAGAGCATCTTCAATCGTATCCGGCTTCGTTAAATCAACGCCGGTGTCTTTTAGTAATTCAAGCGGCGGCTTGGAGCTGCCGCTTTTTAAAAATTGCAGATAGCTGGTCTTTGTTGCCGCATCGCCCTGCAGCAGCCGTTCGGCGATCGCATTGGCCGCCGCATACCCCGTAGCATATTTGTACACATAAAACGGACGGTAAAAATGGGGAATCCGCGTCCAGCCGAATTTCACTTCTTCATCACAGTCAAGCGCACTGCCGTTATACGTTCGATAAAGCTCTTCATACATCTCATTGAACGCATCAGCGTGAAGCGGCTCTCCCTTTTCGACCTTCTCATGCGTCAGCTTTTCAAATTCGGCAAACATCACCTGCGTGAAAAATGTCCCTTTAAAGCTGTCGATGAAATGGTTCAGCAAATATTTTTTTCGGTTTGCCTCTTTGCTTTCCGCCAGTAAATAGCGAATCAGTAACATTTCATTGACGGTCGAAGCGACTTCGGCGACAAAAATCGAATAGCCCGCACTAATTTGCGGCTGATGCCGGCTTGAATACCAGGAGTGCATCGCATGCCCCGATTCATGCGTTAACGTAAACAGGCTGTCAAGATCATCGCGGTAATTCAGCAACACATACGGATGGACACCATAAATCCCGATGTTGTATGCTCCTGAGCGTTTTCCCGGCGTTTCGCGAACATCAAAATAGCGCTTTTCCTTAAAGCTTCGCAACGTCTGCTGGTAATCGGCGCCAAGTGGCTCAAGGCTGTCGATCATCGTGTCAAAGGCCTCATCAAACGATATCTCTTCCTTCACGCCGGAAACGAGCGGAACCGAAAGATCGTATGGTTTTAACTGCTCGACTTCAAGCAGCTTTTTCCGCAGCCGGATATACTCATGCATCGGCTCAATATTCGCTTTCGTCGTTTCAATTAACGTCTCATACACTTCTTTCGGGACTTCGTCTGAAAATAACCCTTTTTCAAGCGCGGAAGGATAGTGACGCATCCTTGAAATCGTTACATTGTTTTTAATCGCCGCTGACAGCGTCGAGGCAATCGTGTTTTTCATCTGTTTATACGGCTTATAATAGGCCTGATACGCTTCTGCACGCTTTTCTCTATCCTCATCTTCCATCCGCTTTGCATACATCCCTCTTGTTAACGGGACTTTCTCGCCATTTTCGTCGGTTACCTCTCCAAATACGATGTCAGCATTGTTGATCATGCCAAATGTGTGACTCGGCACCTGCAGGGCTTCCCCAAGCTGGGAAAGCGTTTCTTCTTTTTCTTCACTCAAAATATGCTTTTTATAGCGATAGCTGTCATACAAATCTTCTTCAAAATAAGCTAACTCTTTCTTCTCCGCGATATATTGTTTTAGCGTTTCCGGCTTCAGCTCGAGTAAAAACGGCATAAAGAACGACTTTGCCGCTCCTAAGGAAACCGCGAGCTTTTTGGCGCGGTCAAGCAAAGATTGGCTGGTGGTTACCCGCGTATCAATATCAGCCTGCAGCATCGCATAGACGTATACCTTTTTAAAGTCGTAATCGATTTCTTCCGAGAGGACGAGAAACGCATGCAAGCTGTCAGCATCAGCCAGTCGTCCATTATATTGGGCGAGCTTCTCAATCTTACTCTCCAGCACCTTATAGGTTTCCTCCCATTCCGCCGCCGTCGGAAAAATATCGGAAAGATTCCATTTTTCATGTTCCGGCACGTCTTTCCTTGACGAATAGCTCTTCATCATTAGCCCCCTTTTCCATTGCTTGCTTCTATGTATATTGTAGCTAAAGTATACTGATACATCGCCGGCAGTGCAATCATGACGTTCCTGCTTTTCCCAATAAAAAAACCTGAGGAGCATAATCCGCCTCAGGGAAAGGAGGCCACTGAAAAACCTCTTTTTCCGTAACTCGAAGAAGAGTAATGGCTCCGCACGTTGCGCGCCTTGCTGCGAGAAGCTCAATCGTAGCAAGGCTTTCAAAATCAGGCAACGGCTACGCTCATTACGAAAAAGCTGTTGAAAAAGTGAAAATCGTCCTTTTTCAGCAGCTTCAGGGAAAGGAAGCTGTTTATTCCTGAAATTCTTTAAACGGTTCTCTTCTTACTTCTTGATCCTCACCATGAACCTCATCGATTTCACCATCAATCGTGCCTTCCACGTACGCATCCAGCACCTGTTCATGCGTCATCGCCAAGCCTCGGTCGACCGACTGTTCGCTTTGTTCATCACCTGACTGATACTGATTGGTCGCTACTTGATTGGCTTGCTTTTGCTTTTCATTCATTTTCCATCCCTCCTTTTCCTTTAGTGTCTATCCTCCTTTTGAAAGCATAAGCGGTAAAATTGTCCAGCTGCTTTGCGAAATTCATGTACATACTCCACTGTTTGCCCAGGAAACAATAGAAAGGACTACGGAGAGGATGAAGTCTATGGCACATTCAAAGCAAGACAGCGAAAAGCCGCTGCAATGGTGGCAGCTGTCATTATTGGGAGTCGCTTGTACGATCGGAACCGGCTTTTTTCTCGGTTCAAGCATCGCGATTACGATGGCCGGGCCTTCGGTGCTGCTCGTCTATATCATCGCGGCTTTCGGAACATATTTCGTATTTGAGGCTTTGGCGAAGATGACCATTTACGACCCGCAAAAAGGCTCTTTTCGTTCGTATGCAAAAAAAGCATACGGGCGCTGGGCCGGCTTCAGCAGCGGCTGGGTTTACTGGGCCTCGGAAATGCTCATTATCGGCAGCCAGATGACCGCTTTGTCCATTTTCTCCCAGCTATGGTTTCCTGATCTTCCTTTATGGCTGTTAGCCAGCATCTATGCCGCTCTCGGCCTGCTCGTCATTATCGCCGGCAGTAAAAGCTTTGACCGAACGGAAAATTTGCTGGCGGTGTTGAAAATTTCGGCGATTTTCATGTTTATCATTCTGGCGTCCCTGGCCTTGTTTGGCCTGATCGGAACAGACCCGGATGGCACCCATATCCCGCGGACGGTAGAAGACGTTTTCCCACACGGCTTAAAAGGGCTGCTGCCGGCCTCCATCTACGGATTTTACGGCTTTGGCGGGATTGAAATTATGGGGCTTCTCGCTGTGCGGTTAAAACAAATGAAGGACGCGCCGAAATCAGGAAAAGTGATGCTGCTCACGCTCGGACTAATTTATGTATTCTCGATCGGCCTGGCCTTGATTATGGTGGCGCAAGCGGATTTTTCGCATGAAGAAAGCCCGTTTGTGACTGCTTTGACCGCTTATGCGATCCCTTATGTGAACCATGTGTTCAACGGTGTTTTTATTATCGCCGGCTTCTCAACGATGGTCGCCTCGATGTTCGCTGTCATTCGGATTCTCGTGACATTGGCCGAAGACCAGGATGCGCCGCGATTATTCGCAAAAAAGATCCATCATAAATGGGAGCTGCCTGCCATCCTGCTGACAACGCTCGGCATTATTGTATCGATCGTGCTGTCGATCTTCATGCCGGATCAAATGTATGAATATGTCACGACCGCCGCCGGCTTGATGCTGCTTTATAATTGGATCTTTATCCTCGGCTCGTACGGCCGTCTGCTCAACTTAACGAAAAAAGAGCAGATTAAGCGGCTGATCGGCTTTCTCTTTATTCTTTTGGGAGTGATCGGCACCGTTTTCCACGCCACAAGCCGGCCCGGCTTTTTTGTCAGCTTGCTCTTTCTGTTTTTAATTGCCATTGTCACGCTTATTATGAATCATCTGTGGAAGAAAAAAGGTGACGGCAACAAGCCATCACTGACCCTTTTTACAAAAACAACACGCTAAACGCATGCATGCCGAAATAAAGCCCAAACCCGATTAAAGAGAGACCTGATAAGACAGAAATCGCAACGAGAAGCCTCGTCGTAAGGAAGCGTCGCAATGTGCTCGCCAGTCCGGCCATCGTCACATCCCAGACGACAATTCCGGCAAAAATCGCCGCACTGTACAGCCACACTTGCCCAGGCTCTGCTTGCGTCAGCGTTTTCGCTAAAATCGAACCAAAAATGCCGAGCCAAAACAGAATGGTCAGCGGGTTGAACAGCGACATGAAAAAGCCGGAAAAAAAGGAAGCGGAATAAGACTGTTTAGCTGATCGTGAAGCTGTCAGGCCGACATTCTTCGCGCCCATTAAGCTTTCAATTCCTGTGTAGACGAGAACGAAAAAACCGAACAGCCATAAAAAGGTTTGCACAAAAGGCAGTTCAATCAAATGAACGACGCCGAAAAAAACGAGCAGCATATAAATGCCATCTGCGACGGTCGCTCCGAGGCCGACTAGCCAGGCGTGGAGAAAACCGCTTTTAATGCCCCTGTCCAGCTGGGCAGCATTGACAGGGCCGATTGGAGCCGCCAATGACAGCCCTAATAACACATAACCAAGAAGAATACTCATTTGCCCCTCCTCATCCAAAAACCAATGTACTAGCCTGATGCTTGTACCATTGTATTCAGGTGAGGGGCTCGTTAATACCTAAGAAAAACAGATGGCGCTCTTGATCAAGAAAAAGATGTGCCGTCGAGAAATCTTGGCACATCTTTTTCTTGCATGTACTAAGTTGCTGCAACGCCGACAATCTGCTAAGAGCGGATGACGTGCAGCGAAATGTCAGCTTTCGGCTTAGTATCCAAAGCCTCCGCCGAAACCACCGCCGCACCAACATGCGCCGACGATAATTAACAAAATAAAAAGCACGACAATTAAAGCAAATCCTCCGCCATATCCATATCCTGCTTCTGCACCCATTTATATCACTCCTTCTTGAAAGTAGGATGAAGCATCATCCTCACGATTCATCGTATGCAGGTGCACAAAAAACGTTTGGGCGCTTGTGAAAATAAGTAAATTGGCCATGCCTGCTGTCGCGTTATTCGAAAAAACGGATGATCGCAAGCAGGACGACGGCGGAAACAACTGACGTTATCAATTGCTTTATATAGAGAGCGGATGCTGCTTTCCAACGCAATTCCTTCGCTATTGTCCAGATCGTCACTAAGCAGGACGACAGCGTTGAAGCGATATACACAAGCAGAAAAACAGTGCCAGGAGCAAGGGCTGACATGAACGTACCGCCTCCTTCATTAAATAACAGGATCCCATCCTTTCTGATCATTGAAAAAACGATCCCGGCAGCCGCTTCCGCAGGGGCCCCGATCAGCTGGACGAGAGGCGCGGCGGCCCTCGTTAAGATTGCCAGAATCCCCACGTACTCGAACAGTGAAGCAATCAGGCATATGAAAAAAAAGATCGGCATAGCCTGAGTGAGAAATTGAAGGAAGACACCTTTTACGCGGAAGGCTACGCGTGCGGTCGATGGCCACTGTAAAAATGTTTTCCGTGCCTGAAAATAACGAAGCCATTTCTTTTCTTTGATCGGATACCACAGACGGTTATGAATGGCGGCAACGAAAGTCAACGTGAGCATGTACGGCAGGAAAAGCCATGGCAGTCCGGCGACGTGAAAAACGGACAACGTCGCTCCGATTTGATAGCTGCAGGCAGAACCGAATGAGATCAGCGATACACATGACGTTCTCGTAGTCAGGCTGCAGCTTCTCGTTTGCTGAACAGCGACAACATTACAGCCAAAGCCGGAAATAAACGGAACGAGATCCTGACCGTTCAAACCGATTTTGCTCATCAGCGGATCAAGTGTATCGACGATCCGGTCTTTTAGCCCAGAGTCATCAGCAACCGCGCTGGCAATGGAAATAAACAGGACAACAGGAAACGCCCAGACGAAGGAATAAATTCCTAATGTAAAAAGCCCGTAACTTCCTGTTAAAACGGCCTGAAACAAATCGGGAAAATTCGCTGTCCACAGCTCAAGCGGTTCGATTATCCGGTAAAGCAATGGTTCGAGCACGCTTGAAAGGCGATAAGCAAGCATCACCGGAAGGGCAAATAAGAGAAACATCATGATCAGTGCAAGCGGAATACCGCAAACGGGATGATCAAACCATAATGGTTTAGGATCAACTTCTTTGTGACGGATTTGAGCCATTTCCTCCCACATCGTTTGCGTAATTCGTTTTGTTTTTTTCAACTGATTGATGATGGTCGAACGGTTTCGCTCATCATGACGTCTTGCATCAACCATAATTAGTGGCCAGTCGCCAGCCCTTGCATGAGCTTGAAGAGCTGTCAAAAAAGCCGGCTCCATTTTATCGGCAAACGTAACAAGGACAGTCGCTTCCACGCCGTTCTTTGGGATGAGCGAAGCTAACTGCCTGATTTCTTCACTAAAATGGGTGCCTCTAACGACAAACAGCAAATGAGCTGCGCGCTCCAGCTCGATTCTCACAGCACGGAACGCTTCACTATCCTTCCTGCGCAATCCTGGTGTATCAACAAATACGGCCGACCCACTATGCCGTTCTTTCACAAAGATCGTTGACCCCTTTGCATTTAATTCCCTTCCCGCGCGCTGATTCGTCAGGCAGGCAAACACGCTCGTTTTGCCAACGGATTCCAGGCCGACCAAAACAATCCGTTCCTTAGCGACAGTCAACTCCTTAGCATTCACAATTAACCTCGCAGCACGCTAAATCCTCAAGCAGCATTTGGTTATTTTCATACTCTGCAAGGACTTCTTCCTTCATGTCATAGCCCCATCTTGTAAACAACTGCTTGACGACCGCCGCATACCGTGCCCGAAATTTGTAAATGAAGCAAAATACGGCGGAACGGTGCTGAACACTCGGACCTATTAAAAAGAGTCCTTCCGTTACCGTAGATTCATCAGCCTCCTCCGTTACGAGCGGCTTGCCATTTTCCTGCCATTCGAACAGCGAAGCAATTTGCGTCGCTCCTGAAGCAAATCCTGTCGCTAAAATAGGCTGTCCCGTTGTTTGCAGCACCTCGCCATTATCAAGCTCGACATCGTAGCCTGCATGATGTTGCGCGATTTTGGTTACTTTTCTGTTCTCCTTAAAAGAGACCCGTCCTGATTGAATCGCAACCTCCATTCTTTCATATGTGTACGGAGAAAGGGTCAAGCTCGGATCAGCGACCTTGTCATTCATTGACGTTTCCGTAACAACGGTTACTTGACTACCATTTCGGGCAAGATGAAAAGCGGCATCTGCGCCACTTTCCCCGCCGCCAACAACAACATAGTGAGCTTTCGCCAGCGCTTCATAGGAATCAACGTGCCCTACATGAAGCCCATGATGAGCTCCTTCTATTCCCGTTGCCCGAGGAAACTGAAATTCGCCGGTCGCCCAGAACAGCGCTTCACACGTCCATGTATCAGAATCAGTTTCGACAGTAAACAAGCGGCCTTTTTTTGAAACAGCGGTCACCATCGTCTTTTCTTTCACCTTCAAGTCGAAGTGATCAGCAAGCAATTCAAGATAGTCGGCATATTCATCACCATTTAGATGCTCTTTCCGAAAGGTATAAGCGGGCGATGTACCCGGAGTGACTGCGTTCAGGTCGAGAGCACCAAAGCCTTGTCCCGTAAATGAAGGGGTAATAAATCTCATTTCCCTCGGCCATCTTCTAAACGTAGAGCCGATTTCATCACCTTCTAACATGAGATAAGAGGTAAATCCCAGCTTTTTCAGGAGAATGGCAAGGCCAATCCCGGCAGGTCCGGCCCCAACGATGATGATTTTCTGATGGTGAATCATTTTGTAAAACCTCCATAAAAGGAATGAGCAGTGCTGATTTGAACAGCCTTGCTCATTCCTCATTTTTTATCGCGCGATTACTCAGCCTTTAACACCGTACGCAATGTTTCAATGTTTTCTTCCATAAGCGAAAAATAATCCGCGCCGGCTTCTACATTTTCAGTTGTTAATGCTTCAAGCGGGTGAAGATAAAGTGACTCCGCTTCTAAATAATCCTGAACGGTTTGCGCCACCGCCGGAGAAATATTCGGCTCAAACAAAACATATTCAAGCCCCAGCTCTTCTGCCTGCTCAATCGTTTCAATCAGCTGCTGCTGTGTAGGCTCATTTGTCGGAGAAAGCCCGGCAATCCCGATTTGCTTGATGCCATAACGCGCTTCCCAATAGCCGTATCCGGCATGTGAAACGATAAACGTATCAATTTGCGCATTTGCAGCAACTTCTTGAAATTGTTGGTCGAGCTCTTCAAATTGCCCGCGAAGCTCTTCAAAGTTCGCTTCAAAGTACTCTTCCTGCTCAGGCATTAGCTCAACGAGTAAATGTTTAATTTGCTCAGCCATCTCGATGGAAAGAACCGGATCAAGCCAGACATGCGGATCATGATCGCCATGAACATGTCCGTGATCATCATGCTCATGACCGTGGTCGTGCTCTTCCCCATGCTCATGATCGTGATCATCATGATGATCATGAATGGCAATTGCAATAGGCTCACTTTGCGCCACGACCTCATGATCGTCACCGAAAAGCTTTACTTGAATCAACTGCCCATCTTCCGCTACTCCTTCGTACGTGTTCGTTCCATTGTCAGGTACCACTTCCCACGCATCGTCATTCTCTGGATCTTCACCTGGCGCCAGTGTATACCAATGCCAATGATCGTGACCACTTTCCTCAATTTCATGGGCGGTTAAATGAACATGATCGCCTGTATGATAATGGTCTTTTACCCCTTCAATGCGCATAGTGCCACTCTCGACTTCCCCATCGTCGTGATTATGCTCATGCGCGTGCTCCTCTTCTGCACCATGGTCATGGTCGTGCTCCTCTTCTACACCGTGCTCATGGTCATGGTCGTCCTCATGTTCATGCGCATGTCCGTCCTCTTCCCCGTGTCCGTGATCATGATCATGATGATGGTTATCTTCGATTAACTCAACACCTGCACTCGCTTCGAGAACCGCTACTCCTTCATTTGCGACAGCCTCGACAATCCGGTCGGCAAAAGCCTCAATCCCTGCGCCATTGTAAATAAAGGCATCTGCTTCGGCGACGGCAACCATTTCATTAGGGGTAGGCTCGTATGTATGGGCGTCGGCGCCGACCGGTACGATATTTGTCACCTCAACGAAATCCCCGCCAATTTTCTTCGTCCAATCCTCCAACGGAAAAATCGAGGTCATGATCGTCAGCTGTTCCTCTGTTTCTTGACTTTCTTCCACTTCATCCGCAGTATCTGTCTCTGTGTTTGAGCACGCATTTAATAAAAGCAATGCCGTTGCTGCTACCATGAAAAACTTTTTCAACCTAAAAACCCCTCTCTTTTTTCGAAAGCATTACGATTTACAACTCAAAAAAATTTCTTACTCTATCTCATTCAATTCTGCCAAGTATTTCTTCACCCCACCTCTTAAAACGTAATTATTACGAATTATATCAGCTACTCCGCCTACTGACAACTATAAACTCTGGAAATGCCTGTTAAAAACAGGGCCGGCTTCCTGCTTGATTTATTGATCGCGATAGATCGCACTTCCCGTCGCTCCTGTTTGCCCAAGGTACTTTCCTTTGTACGGATCTGCTTGCCCGTTTACTTCGGCAATGACGATTTGACAAATTCTCCGGCCGACAGACAGCTTAATCGGGAGTTCGCTCGCATTGAAAAGCTCCAGGGTGATCTGCCCGGAAAATCCCGGATCAACCCAGCCGGCATTTTGAATAAACAGCCCGAGACGGCCAATTGAACTTCTTCCTTCGACAAAGGCCGTTAAATAAGGAGGAAGTGTTATTGTTTCGATCGTTGTTGCTAAAATAAACGAGTGAGCCGGGAGTATGAGTGTTCCATTATCCGCTGTGATTTCGCGATAGGAAATCGGTGTGTCCAACGTAATCAGGCTTTCTTTATGCCCGTCAATTGTCAGAAAATGATCGCTCAGCCTTAAATCAATCGAAGCAGGCTGAATTTGCTTATCATTGATTGGCGCAATCGTTATTTCATTTTGCTTGATTTTTTCAAAAATTGATTTACCGGTTAAAATCACCTTTGTCCCTACTTTCAGCTTGGCCTTTGGACATTCCATTGAAATGGATCATCGAGCGTTTGCCAATCCTGCATCATTTCCGTATCTGTTAATAAACAATCGTCCAATTCTTTAGTTACTGTTTCTTTGTCCAGTTCTGTGCCGATCAACACCAGCTTCGTATGCCGATCACCATATTGATCGTTCCACTCCTGCAGAAGATCAGGATTATCTTTTAAAATTTGCTGTTGCTCATGAAGTGGTAAACCGGCGACCCAATAAGAGATGGGCTCGACTGAGACAGATGGCCCGGCCTGCGACATAAGCAGTGCCAAATTATTTCTGCTCGCGCACCAGACGATTCCTTTCGCTCTGACCACATTATCCGGCATGGATTGAAGCCAATTGTAAAAACGCATCGTGTGAAAAGGCTCCCGCCGGTAATAGACGAAAGAAGAGATTCCGTACTCTTCTGTTTCCGGAGTATGCTCGGCATGTCCTGCTGTCAACTCGCGAATCCATCCTGCCGAACTGCTTGCTTCTTCAAAATTAAACAGCTTCGTATCCAATATTTCCATCGGATCGACTTCGGCCTTAACAGAGCGAATGATTTTCGCTTTTGGTTGCAATGTTTTCAACACGACTTCCAATTTCTCCAGTTCCTCTTCCGATACAAGATCACACTTATTCAAAATAAGCACATCGCAAAATTCGATCTGATCGATCAGCAAATCGGCAATTTCTCGTGCATCATCCTCTCCAAGTGCTTCCTTACGATCAAGCAAGCTGTCCCCTGAGCGAAAATCATGCCAAAAACGATTTGCATCGACGACCGTAACCATTGTATCCAACCGGCAAAATTTTGTTAAATCAATGTTAAGCTCTTCATCAATATACGAGAATGTTTGCGCCACCGGGATCGGTTCACTAATCCCCGTCGATTCAATGACGATGTAATCAATATTTCCTGCTTTTGCTAACTTCTCCACTTCAATTAATAAATCTTCTCTTAACGTACAGCAAATGCATCCATTCGACATTTCGACTAATTTTTCTTCTGTTCGCGACAGCTCTCCACCTTGCTTCACTAATTCAGCATCGATGTTTACCTCACTCATATCATTGACGATGACCGCTACCTTCAACCCTTGCCGGTTTTTTAGAATATGATTTAGTAAAGTTGTTTTCCCAGAGCCAAGATAGCCGCTTAATACCGTTACGGGAATCACTGTTTTCATCTTATCCTCCTCATAAATCGTAATCATTACTATTTATATAATAGAGAACGAGTGATAGATTGTCAATCTGTGAATGAGAAACGATGCAAAAACGCTCTTCGACCTCGCTACCGGGATCGGGGCATTTTTTTTCTAGTGAGAAAGAGGAGGGATGCTTGATGATAAATAGAGAGAGCTATTCAAGACGGAAAGCAACGAGTTGCGCGCCTTGCTTACGCCTACGCTCATGGCAAAAAAGCTGCTGAAAAAGTGAAAATCGTCCTTTTTCAGCAGCTTCAACCAGAGGGATTTTAGCCAATCCCTATTCCGTTATTTTCAGCGCGATTTTTCCAAATTGCTCGGCGTCTTCCATTCTTTTCAATGCTTCTATTCCTTGCGATAATGGAAAAACCTGATCGATCACCGGCTTTATTTGATATCTTTTAATAAAATGAAGCATTTCTTTAAACTCATCTCGGCTTCCCATCGTCGTCCCGAGCATCGTAAATTGTCCGTAAAAAAAGCTGCGAATGTCAAGCTTGACCTCATCGCCGGCCGAGGCGCCAAACGTTACGAGTGTCCCGCCTTTGCGTAATTGACCGAGTGATTTATTGAAAGTGGCCGCCCCGACTGTTTCAATTACGATATCTGCTTTCTCTCCATTCAGCTCAGCATTCCAGTCATGTTCACTGGCAATCGCCACGTCCGCGCCAAGTTCGAGCGCTTTTTCCCGCTTTGCCTGCGAGCGCGACGTCACAATGACACGCGCTCCAATCGCTTTCGCGAATAACAAAAGAAAAGTAACAGCGCCGCTGCCGACCCCAGGCAGCAAAATCGTATCCTTCGGCTTGGCATGCGCTCTCGTAATCAGCGCCCTGTAGGCAGTAAGCGCCGCAAGAGACAGCACGCCTGCTTCCTCCCATGATAAGTGCTCCGGCTTTTTTTCCACATTGAACGCGGAAATAACAATAGATTCCGCGAAAGTCCCGTGATCAGGCAAGCCGACGATTTCGAATCCGTCCGGCGGCGCGGCACTTTTTGTGACCCAGCCGAGGCTCGGGTTAATAATGACTTCGTCGCCAGCCGCAACATCCGTCACGCCTTCTCCAACTTCTTCTATAATTCCGGCGCCATCCGAACCGATGATCAGACCCGGCGCCTCTTCCGGATGGCGTTCCAGCACGAAAAGATCCCGGTGATTAAGACCGGCATAAAGCAGTTTCACCTTTACTTCCCCTGCTGCCGGCTTCACTTCCTCGATCTCCTGATAGGCAAGCCCGGCCAACCCTCTTTTCCCTTGATGAACCAATGCTTTCATCCGTTCCACGCCCTTTACTATGGAATATTATGTTCAATGAATTGATAAATAAAGATGGAAATGGTTAATAATGCTCCGCTTACTAAATATCCGCCGATGACGTCACTCGGATAATGGACCCCTAAATAAATCCGGCTGAACCCCATCAACAGAATGATGCTGGCGGCCGCCCCTACGAGAAAACGGCGCGATTTCCGCTTTTTCAGATGACGCCAAAGTAAAAACGTTACCGCTCCATAAAGCGTAAAAGCCGCCATCGCATGGGCGCTCGGATAGCTGAATCCTGTCTCTTCAATCATCTCAATGATCGACGGCCGCTCCCGTTCAAAATACGACTTTAAAAGCACATTCAGCGTGACCGAGCACAAAGAAACAGCAACGAAAAAAATGACGTCACGCTTTTTCTTCGTAAATAGGTACAGAATAAGTAGCATGACTGCTGAAAGAACGACAACCGGGATCGTTGAACCGATAAAGCTGAGCGCGATCAGCATAGCTGTTAAAAATGGATGCTCAAGCATTGAAACCCGCTGGATCAACGCTTCATCAAGAGCGAGTGTTGCGCCCGTGACAACCCCATAGGTCAGAAATAGAAAAAGCATGAGCAAAACGCCGCTGCAACGTAAAAGGAATGTCGATGATTTATGCTGCAATATTGTCACACCTACTTGTGAGAGATCATGATAGTTGGATAAGTTTACCTCTTATTTTAGCGTTTTCTATCATTCAATTCAATCGGTTTGTTTTTTACGACAGCTCTCAGATTGCGTAACCTTGTCTATTCTTTCTTGCCCCGTTTTCGTATACTGAAACTACTAATTCTTTTGAAAAAGGGAGCTGATCGGATGATGATTGATGGACTTGTATTGGCAGGCGGGCAATCGTCCCGCTATGGGAAGGCGAAAATGTTTGAACAATACAACGGAAAAGCATTTTATCAGCATAGCATCACCGCATTATCAGAAGGCGGCTGCCGTTCTGTCTACATCGTGACAAACAGCGGGCTCGCTCCTTCTATTTCTTCTGCCGATGCTGCGATTCTTGTTGAGGAAACAGCCCACCAGGGGCCGCTCGCTGCCCTGGCCTTTGCGATGGAACAGCTTCCCAGAACGGATTGGTTCTTTGTGCTTGCAGCTGATATTCCCTTTGTACGCGCTTCTTTGGTCGCCGACTTGATAAAAGAAATTGATTCCGCAAACCAAATCATCATCCCCGAGAGCGGAACGCGCCTTCAGCCATTGCTCGCTCTCTATCACCGCGACTGTCTCTCGATGATAAAACAGTTGCTTGCCAAAGGTTATCGGAGCTTTAAGCCTTTGTTACGGGAAGCGAGGCTGAAACGAGTTGCCTTCGCGGGCAATCAGGCAGATTTTATGAATATCAACTATCCGGAGGACCTCCGCGAGGCAAAGCGCCTTCTGTCCGACTTAAATGGCAAGGAAAAAATTGAGTAAAGACCTCGCTCTCAGGGAATAGGATGAAAAATATCCCCTTGAAAGGAAGCTGTGAATGGACAGGAAAAAAGCGTTGCTCGTCTATAATGCGCAGGCGGGACAAGCGAAAATCAACGACATTTTAAAAGATATTACGGACGTACTTGCTGCGGAATATCGGGAGCTGACG
Organism: Halalkalibacter oceani; assembly: GCF_040544555.1. Taxonomy (NCBI): domain Bacteria; kingdom Bacillati; phylum Bacillota; class Bacilli; order Caryophanales; family Bacillaceae; genus Halalkalibacter; species Halalkalibacter oceani. Next base: position 256,352 of record NZ_JBEPKD010000001.1, on the reverse strand, counting down.
ATGGTGCAAACCTTTCAGAAAGGCGACGGTGAGCGGATTTGCAGAGAGCGCGCCAGTGATTATGACCAGCTCTTTATTGTCGGAGGAGACGGAACGGTGCACGAATGTATCAACGGCTTAATGGACGTTACAAAACCGCCTGTTGTCGGAATTTTCCCTGCCGGTACTTGCAATGATTTCTCCCGTACTCTCGGGATTCCGCAAACGATTGCCGAAGCAGCTGGAGTGATCAAAGCCGGTCAAACGCTGACATGTGACATCGGAAGCTGCAACAAGCGGTATTTCACGAATTTTGTCGGACTCGGCTTAATTACGACCGTCTCGGAAGAAACAAATTCTACGTTAAAAAATTCAGTCGGTAAGCTGAGCTATTTTATTAGCGCGCTTCAATCGTTAAAAAAAGCCGAACCCTTTTCCTTTGCTTTGCAAACAGCCGAAAAAGTGGAACGAAGCGGGGAAGCGGTGATGATTCTGGCGATGAATGGCTATTCGTTAGGCACAGCCAATTTCCACCTTCCTGACTCCAAGCTCGATGACAGCTTAATGGAGCTCTATATCATTCAGGAATCGGGACTGAAACTACTGAAAAATATGTATTACAAAACATTCACCGCAGATTGGACGAAAGAAGCGGAAGGAATCGAGCTGATTCGCACCTCCTCCTTTTCCTTGACGACTGCGGAGAAAATGGAGATTGATATGGACGGTGAAATTTATCAGACATCCCCGGCTGCAGTCGCCCTGCTCCCGCGGAAGCTGACATTTTTCATGAACAAGCTGACAGAATGATGCATAATTTTTGACCTTTGGAAAATCCTAATACTTGTTCATAAATCTAACTTGAATGGAGTGACCAGGATGCCAAATCTAGATCAGCTCATGTCAAAAAATGTTGTTTCAGTCACCGGAGATCAAACGATCCAGGAAGCAGCGGCCTTAATGAAACAATACAATATCGGTTCTGTTCCTGTAGTGGAAAATGGTCAGCTGCAAGGAGTGATCACCGACCGCGATATTACGTTGCGTTCTACAGCGGAAGGCAATGCAACAAATGTGCCGGTGCGCGAATGTATGTCAACAAACTTAACCGTTGCCTCTCCTTCGATGGATGCGCATGAAGCCTCGGCTTTAATGGCTCAGCATCAAATTCGCCGTCTTCCTGTCGTCGATAACGGCCAATTAGTCGGTATGGTCGCGCTGGGAGACCTGGCAACAGAAGCGATTTATCAAAATGAAGCCGGCGAAGCGCTGTCGAATATTTCTGAGCATACTTCTCCTGAGCAGTAAGACGATACTACTGGCGCGATCCTGTGGAGAGGAAATTTTGCACATAGCTATAAAGCAAGCAGGGAAACAGATTCTTTCCTGCTTGCTTTATGCTAGTCAGCCCTTCAACCTTTCGCCCATTATGCTATGGCCTGATCATAACCTTTGTTCCAATTGGAATCGTTTGGGACAGTTCAATCACATCCTCGTTGAACATCCGAATACAGCCTTTTGATACGGCTTTCCCGATTGAAGAAGGATCGTTAGTGCCGTGAATACCGTAATGTTTTTTCGATAATGACATCCACATCGCTCCAAAGGGACCTCCCGGATTCGGCGCTTTATTAATAATGACATAATCTCCCGTCGGCGTTTCATTCAGCATTCTGCCAACCGCAATCGGATAGGTTTTAACCTCAGCACCATACTGAAATAAGGTCAGTGTTCTGTTTAACAACGAGACTGAAATAGAATAAGGCAATTGATCAGGGTCGGGCAACCCCGGAATAACGAGCGTCTGACCGACATATAGCGTATTTGGATCAGCAAGCTGATTTGCCTGCAGGAGGGTATTGAAGGCAATACGGTAATCCTCCGCAATCGAAAAAAGCGTTTCCCCCGGTTTGACAATATGCTTGTGCATGTAGGTCATCCCACCTTCCTCGCCTTTGGAATTACCATATGCACATCAGTCCATTTTATGCTTACTCCCGTGTAAAGGAAGACTGACAGAAAATGTACTTCCCTGGTTGAGCCTGCTCTCCACGGTGATCTCTCCCCCCATTTCTTCTACTAGCCCTTTCGTCAAAGCAAGGCCCATCCCCTGCCCTTCTTTCTCATCATGATCAGCGCGGCCGGTAAGATGAAAGATGTCTTCCAGTTTCTCCTCGGCAATGCCAAAACCACTATCTGTGATCATCAGCCGAAACTGATCCTCTTTTCGTTCCGTCTGAATCGTTAATGTTCCATTCTTCTTATTAAACTTAATCCCATTTGTCAGCAGGTTCAGCAGGATCTGCATGAATTTCGTCCGGTCGACCTGTAAAAACAGCTCATGCTCTTCGTCCATTTGCCGTATGATTTCAATATTTTTTTCCAACGCGAACGGATAGACAAACATGATACTGTCATCAATCACCTGAAAAACATTCACCTTCTCCCTCTTTTGAAGCTGTCCTGTTTTCCCTCTTTTCCTGCTCATCGCATTGAGTAGAAAAAGCATATGCTTTCCGGATTTGATAATTTTCTCGAGACGTTCCTGCTGCTTCCGATTGTTACGATCGGCTTCAAGCTGCATCAGTTGAGCATAACCGAGAATGCTGTTTAGCGGGATTTTTAATTCATGTGCCAATTGAACGGACAAGAGCGACGCGTATTCAAACTCTTTCTCAAAAGCCGCCCTCGCCTTTGCCAACGTCAGCGCTTTGTGCTGCTGGATGCTCTTGCCGATAAACAAAAAGCTTCCTTCCCCTTTCCCTTTTAAGCAATAAACCGTAAAAAAGATCTCATATGTATCCCCTTGCCTGTTTTGTAAAGTGAGCACCGCTTCCGCCCATTGATGTTTCTGACTTTCGTCTATCAGTGCGCTCGCTTTCTCACGCGATGAAGGAGCAACAAAAGCCGCTAATGTATGACTGGTGAGTCGCTTAATCGGAACGGCTGAAAAAGTAAGAAGGACGCGATTGGCCATCAGAATCGTTTCATTCTCATCACAAACAAAAATCCAAAATGAATCATCCTGTTCACCAGAGTTCTCCCGCTTTTTCCGCGACTGGTCCGTCTGTGGCGCTTTCCCATTCAGCCAATAGCCAAGCAGAAGCATCACGCCGGCGAGCAACGCATACTGAAAAACAAAACCCGTGTACAGAGCCGGTGATGTGGACAACGATCGTGCCAGACCTGAGAACGCAAAGGCGCCAAGTAAAACAATGATGACGATATAGACGAGTACATCCACCCTGTTCCACTTTTTGAACCCCTGATATAAATAGCCCAGTAACCACGCGAAACTAACTAAAATAAGCACAAAAAAAATCTCGTTCATCTCTTCTCACTTTCATGAAAAATATCCGTTTTTTTGCGTTATTCGCTCTTTTAGACAGTGGTATACGACTTCTCGAAGCAGATGAATATCAAGAGGCTTGTCGACAAAATCAACATGTGGAAAATCACGTAATTGTTCGCGGATATTCAAGTTTTGAAAAGCGGTGCAAATCGTAAAAGGCAGACAAAGTTGCTTATGCACCTTTGAAAACGTATGGACGCTTTCATGATTAATAAAATCATAAATTAACAGTTCAACCGGTTTGCTTTTCAGTTTCGTTATGACCTGTTCATGACTTTCAACGACATCCAGGTTTGTAAATCCCCAATCTCTCAACACGGTTTCAAACAGGAGCTTATAACCGTTGTACTCCTGATAGATTAAAATCGTTTTCGTATATAGTGCTTCTTCCGTTATCACCCAGTCCTTAACTCCCTTTTTGACTAAAATGCGTATGTTGAAAATTTTACCTTTTCGGACCCTTTCCTGTCTAATAGATACAGCACCCAAGTAGTCCGTTTTATGTACCCCATACGAAAACAAAGGAAGTAGTTAGTAAGTGATTGAACCCTTTCACAACCTTTCAGGAAACAAAGGGTGAGACAAGACTGACCATGACCAAGGGGCTGGGCAAAAGGTGAAAAACAACCTTTGTCCCGTTCCCTGCAACGTTAGCGAAGTAATTTTTGATGAGTCGTATGAATCCGGTGCTTTGAGATGTGAGCCGCTTTATCATAATCGAGAAAATAGGCTAAGTATGTTCTTCCTGAGGATTCGATATGCGAGATTTTATTTATATTGATAATATAGGAACGATGAGATTGATAAAAGGAGGAAGTAAGCTTTTTTTCCAGTGAATCCAATGTTTCCAATGTGACATAGGTTTTGTCTTTCGTATGAACAAGTGCTTCTTTGCCGTTTTTTTCAATAAATAAAATGTCGTTAATAGGAACATAATACGTCAGCTTTTTATTTTTTATAATCATTCGCTGTGAATCATTTCTATTGTTATTGGCCAACTCTTTCCTCTCTCTTACTTTTGCCAGTGCTTTATACAGACGTCCGGCCTCGACCGGCTTCACAATATAATCCGTCGCAGAAATCGTAAACGCTTCCACCGCGTAATCATCATAGCCTGTAATAAAAATAAATCTCAGCTGCGGAACGTATTCAAGACAAATCTTTATTGCTTCCATCCCATTAAGCTTCGGCATCCGAATATCGATCAAAACGGCGTCCACATCTCTATGAGATAAAACCTGTTCCACTACTTCTTTTCCATCAACTGCTTCTGCTACAACCGTAACATCAGGCAAATGATTGATAAACTCAATAAGGATTTCGCGTGAATCCGCATGATCATCAGCTACAATTACCTTTAAATTCTCCATCTTACCCCTTCTTTTCATTATATTTCTCAGAAGACTGCCATGATGAAACAGGTTAACCAGTTTACTACTGTGCTTATAGCCTTTACTCTCAATAATGTAACATTACTGGTAGAAAAAACAACTATGATCCTTAATATTTATATTGTAGAATAGGGGCACAATGGAGGTGGACTCAATGATGATGCCCCCTACGACACTTTCCCCGCTCCACTCTGAACACGTATACATGATCGTCGATCACAATTGGCAGATTACGGATCTCAGTCCATCGGAAACCAGATTTAGCAGCACTGCCCTCAAAAAAGCGACGATCGGAGACAGCTTCTGGGATACCCTTCCCCCGGCTTTTTCAGAACAATTGCAGAAAAAGCTTTGGACCGTTGCTCAAAGAAAGCAGCCGTTCCACTTTGTTGAAAAGCTGGAGGACGAAAAGAGCTTGCTTCATGTTGAAATGTCCTTCTGTATAAATCATACTATTATTCTGTTAAAAGATAAAACATGTGAGATTGAAATAGAAGAAGCGTTAGACGCCCATATTAAGGAATTGACCGTGCTCACGGAAACGAGTCATGATTTAATTTTGCAGGAAAAACCACAGCAGCTGTTCGATACGTTATTTGCGCACCTTTCCCGTTATTTAGACCTTGATGTTTATTTTAATTACCGATACAGCGAGAGCGGAAAAGAGCTTCATTTAATGAATTATACCGGTATTTCCGCCGATATCGCCGCCCGACTTCATTCCCTTCAGCTCGGCGAAGCGATCTGTGGGAAAGTGGCAGCTGAAAAGCAGATGCGGATAGCCGAACACGTCGCCACAAACGACGATCGGAGTACAAAACTGATTCGCTCGCTCGGCATAAAAGCCTATGTCTGTCATCCGCTCATTTCGAATAATCGTCTGCTCGGCACTCTTTCGTTCGGCTCAAAGCGGCGCTCGACATTTACCGAAAGTGAGCTGCAGCTAATTGATAAAGTGTGCAGACAGGTTGCAGCAATGATGGAACGGCTTTTTTTCATAATCGAGCTGAAAGAAAAAAACAATGAGCTTATCAGCAGTAACGAACTGCTGCTTCAAGCCAAGCAGGAAGCTGACAAAGCGAACAAAGCGAAGACTGACTTTCTCTCGATGATGAGCCATGAACTGCGCACTCCATTGAACTCCATTCTTGGCTTTTCACAAATTTTGTTACTCGACAAAAAGCAGGAGCTGACAGAAAACCAGGTTACGAGCCTTACAAAGATTGTTCATGCCAGTCGACACTTACTCACTTTAATTAACCAGATTTTAGAGCTTGTCCGGATCGAAGCGGGAAAACCGGCGATGACGCTTGAAAAAATAAGCGCCCATGAAGCCGTCACAAGCTGTATCAAGTTACTAGCACCATTTGCCGAAAGCAAGCATATCCTTATCCATCATTACGCTACGGCAAAACAGGTTCCCGCCATCAAAGCAGATAAAATAAGGTTTAATCAGGTCATTCTTAACCTGCTTTCAAATGCGATTAAATACAATTATGAAGAGGGACAGGTGAGCATCAGCTATTCAGTTCAATCCGATCATCTCACAATTACGATTGCTGATACTGGTTTTGGACTTTCACAGGAAGATCAGGCACAGATGTTTAAGGCGTTTTACCGTTCTCCGGCGCATGCTTCTCATGTTGAAGGCTCCGGAATCGGACTCACACTCGTTCAACAATTGCTGACTGAGATGGGAGGTTCGATCAGCTTTCAAACGGCTGACGGAATCGGCAGTAAATTTTCGGTCAAAATCCCTCTTTATCGGCCGGAAAAAGAATAAAAAGAGGCTGCTGAAAAAGTGAACATCGTCCTTTTTCAGCAGCTTCCTCCATCTCGCTAGCCGGTAATAAGCTGCTCGAGATTTTTCAGCTCAAGCTCAGCGAATTTTGCCTGCATTCGTTCATGATCAATTTGATAAAGGGCATCCTCCAAGGAGCAGTCCACCTCAACTTGGCAATGGATTTGGGCCAGTTTGCGGCAAAGGTGAAGCATCTCCTTCTCTTCCTGGATTTTACGCTGCTGAGCCGGCGTTAACGCCTCGACGTTGGCCAGCACACCTTCAATAGATTGATAGGTTTGCAGCAGCTTCAGTGCTGTTTTTTCCCCAATTCCTTTTACTCCGGGATAGTTATCGCTGCTATCACCCATAAATGCTTTTAAATCGACCATCTGATGGGGGTGGATCGCTTTTTCCGCGAAAAAACTTTCTCGATTATAAACCTGATAATGGCCGATCCCTTTTTTCAACAAAATCACCGAAATGTTGTCTGCGATTAATTGCAGAATATCCTGATCGCCGGTTAAAATCATGACTTCCGCCTCTTCCGCGTACTTTTGCGCCAATGTGCCGATGCAATCATCCGCTTCATAATTCGGCAGGCCGACGTTCGGAATCGAAAGCTCTTCAACTACTTCTTTTGCTAAATCAAACTGCGGAATAAGCTCAACCGGCGGCTCGCCTCGGTTCGCTTTATAAGCAGGGTAAATGTCATTGCGGAAAGTTTGACTGCCCATATCCCAGCAGCAAATCACATGGGTCGGTTCAAATCTGTTCGTCGCCGAGAACAAATGCTTGACAAAGCCGTGAATCGCATTCGTCGGTATCCCCTTGCTGTTTACCATATAATAGCCGCTCATCGCCGTGGCATAAAAAGAACGGAACAGTAACGCCATTCCGTCGACGAGCATCACTTTTTTATTCGTCAATTGCTTCCCTCCTTGCTCAAGTACCCTCTATCATACCACAAAAGCCCGGGGAGGATTACGCTCCTCTCTCCGGGCTGGCTGGCCGGCAAAGCGATCTAAGGCTTCAACACAACCTTCAGACAATCATCGGTCCGGTTATTAAATTTCTCATAGCCTTCCGCCGCCCGTTCAAGCGGGAGGGAATGGGTAATGATCGAGGAAGGGTTGAGCTGGTTTTTCGTAATCAGGTTGTAAATGTCTGGCATAAAATGACGGGCCGGCGCCTGTCCCATTTTCAGCGTAATGTTTCTTGTGAAAAATGGACCTAAGGGGAACATGTTATACAGTCCGCCATAAACGCCGGTAATTTGGACCGTTCCGCCTTTGCGGACTGCTTTTGTCGATATTTGGATCGGACCGAGTGTTCCCCCTTGCAGCTTCATCTTCTGCTCAATGAATTCCAGCGGTGACTTCTTGCCATCCATTCCGACACAGTCGATGACAACATCCGCGCCGCCTTTCGTCGTTTCCTTTAACACTTCCCCCATGTCTTCATGCTTCGTAAAATCAAAAACCTCGACCTTGTTGACTTTTCTGGCGAACTCAAGCCGGTACGGAATATAATCGACTGCAATTACCCGCTTTGCTCCTTGAAGCCAGGCAAACTGCTGGGCAAACATCCCGACCGGCCCGCAGCCTAATACGATTACCGTGTCTCCTTTTTTCACGCCGGCATTGACGACGCTCCAGTAGGCCGTCGGCAGGACATCGGATAAAAACAACAACTGCTCATCTTCAAGCTCACAATCATCTGGTACACGGAAAGGCGTAAAATTGCCAAACGGCACCCGTAAATATTCAGCCTGCCCGCCTGGATGATTGCCGAATTTTTCGGAATAACCAAAATAACCGCCAGAATCATAATGAGGATTGGCATTATCACATTGGCTCTCCAGCTTATGATCGCAATAGATACAGCGTCCGCACGCAACAGTAAACGGAATGACGACCCGGTCCCCTTTTTTGACACTTGTTACCGCGGGGCCCACCTCTTCAACGATTCCCATTGGCTCATGGCCGATTACATAGCCGATCGGCAGCGGGAAGTTTCCCTGGTATAAGTGAAGATCGGAGCCGCATATTGCCGTCGAAGTAATTTTGACAAAGACATCTTCCGGGTCTTGAATATCGGGTGTTTTCACTTCTTTTACTTGCACGACATATTTTCCTTGATACGTGACGGCTTTCATATCATCATCCCTTACTCATTTGTTTTTTGTTAGTATCTTGAGGAAGGGATCAGAATATACGTGCCTGTTTTTACTGTAAGTTCTCAACTTCAACCTGAAGAACGGTTTTCAACGATTTTAAAGCGTAAAAGACATCGGTCGTGTACGTTTTTTTATCGGTGACAATTAAGCAATTGATGACGATATCATTCACTTCCTCTTTGACTTTGACCCGCCTGATCCCAAAGCCGAGATGTTTCATATCTTTCAGCAGCTCAGTCAAGTCCGTCTCTTTTTCAACGTATAATTTCGCGCGGATTTCAATTTCGTGCAGCTTCTTTGGCCCAATCCATTCAAACAGATCAGGAATAATTCGGACACCAAGAAACATAAAAATAAGACCAAGAATTCCCTCGGTGTAAAAACCGACACCAAACGTAATCCCGAGACCGGCTGAAGCAAGAACAAGAGCAGCGGTTGTCAAGCCGGAAATCGCATCATTATTTCTTCTTAAGATCACTCCCGCACCAAGAAAACCGATCCCGCTGATCACATAGGACGGAATTCGGCCAGGGTCCATCGGGCGCGAATAGGCTTCCGAAAACAAAAAAGCTGACTCATAAGAGACAATCGTCAGCAGACAGGCCGTCACGGAGACAATTAAACAAGTCTTCAAGCCAAGCGGCTTTCCTTTCAGCTCTCGTTCCAGCCCAATAATAAGACCGCCTAATGCGGCAAGACTGATTTTCAATAATAAATCGTATTTCATCATTTCGGCTATGATGACTTCAACAATATCCTCCATCCCGCAACCTCCTTTCCCGTTCTATACCCGTAAAGGCGCCTTTTCATTCCTTCTCTCTTTCTTAGCATATAGCCGTTCGCCGTCATTTATGATTTTGCTGAAAACAAGTATAAAAAAGTTGTTCAAACGGTACATTAACCATTTGAACAACCGGTTCTTCAATATTGATGAGCCTGTCACGCTTGCTCCAAAATCGGGTAAAGCTCCTCCAGATGCTTGATTTCATAATCAGGAATGACATCATCACTTTTTGGCTTGTCGTGGCGGTTAATCCAGACAGACTTCATCCCGGCCCGTGAAGCACCGAGGATATCGGTCATTAAATTATCGCCGACCATCATTGCTTCGTCCTTTTCGATCCCCATTTTTTCCAGGGCGTGTGTGAAAATGGACGGATCTGGCTTGCCTTTGCCGAATGCACCGGATATGACAATATGATCAAAGTAAGGGACAAGCTCGGGGGTGATCGCAAGCTTCGTCTGCTGAAGGTCAGGAGAACCATTCGTGAGCAACAACAGTCGGTAATCCTTCTTCAGCTTGTCCAATACTTGAAACGACTCTTCGTAGACATAAGGGTGCTTGCGGCGCTCTTGCGGAAACCGTTCAGCCAGTTCATAGCCGAATGCCTCATCCTCAATGCCAAGCGCTTTTAAGCCATTTGTCCAAGCGTCCTTACGATAGCCGGGTACGACCTCTTTCATCTTTTTGAAGTTTTCATCCTCGTCAAGAAAATTTCCCCATAATCCTTCAAACGGGTTGATTCCGATCATTTGCGTAAAGGAATAGGTTTCGTAGGAAGCATACAGCTTTCTCGCCTCTTCTCTCACCGCTTTCTCAAGTGCCTTCGGATCAATGTCGTACTTCTCGGCCGCCACTTGACATGTCGCGTCAAATGCAGACTGCACGCTTTTTTGATCCCAAAGCAGGGTGTCATCCAAATCAAAGAAAATCGCTTTAATCATTGCCTATTGCCTCCGTCTCTAGCTTTGCTTCTACCTTACTCTTTTATTCTATCATGTTCTTCGCCTCGACAGTAGGCAAATCCGGCATTTCACCATCCAATCCTTCCATCTTCATCTGCACACCGTTCGGCAAATTCGCTCTGATTGCCGACTGAAGCTCCTGCTGCTGGCAGAGCTCAGGTGAAAGGATCGTAACCACTCCCTGATCGTGATGAGTGCGAATCAAACGGCCGATGCCTTGGCGTAAACGCAATAGCATATAAGGCAGATCAACCTCCGCGTAAGGGTTCCGCGCACGGTGTCGTTTTGCTGTAAATACCGGATCAACCGGGGGAAAAGGCAAGGACCAAATGATAACATTTGATAATGAAGGTCCCGGAATATCGAGTCCTTCCCATAGGCTGACGGCACAAAGAACCGTCTGAACATCAGCTTGGAAGAGCGAAATCAGCCGGCTGATTTCCTGCTCCCCTTCAAAGAGGAACGGCCACTTTTGCAGACGCGGCTCGCTTTTGACCGCCAGCTTAAACCGTTGCAATTCCTCGTGGTTCGTAAACAGCAGCAAGGCGCTGCCATCTGTCTTTTCAAGCAGGTTGACAGCATACTCAAGCTTTGCTTCCCACACGTCCTCGGTAAGCAATCGCGGCGTAAACAGCTTCATTTGCGCAGCATAATCAAATGGCGAGTCGACAGAAAACGATACGTACTCTTCAATCCCGAGACTGCTCGCAATATAGTCAAAAGAACCGTCGACAGAAAGTGTCGCAGAGGAAAAGATGAAAGGAATATTCTTTGAGAAAACCTGTTCCTTCAACACTTCTTCCACCATTTCCGGCATGATCACAAGCGTTACCAGTCCATCCTCACGCTCAACCCAAGAAATCACATTTTCCTGCTGCAAATAGAGCGTCAGCGCATGCTTGATCGTTTCCAGATGCTCCTCGACAATCCGCAGCTGATAGTCATCAATCGTAAACAGCTCACTCTCGAACACCATTTCTTCTTCAAGCTGGCCGATATAGCTGACAAGCCGTTGCAGCTCAGTTAGCACTGCAGCCGTTTTCAGCTCATGGCGCACTGTCCCGGGCACAGGACGGGCGTGCTGCTCGATCAGCTGTGAGACATACAAGCTTTGTGAAAGCAATTCTTCAATTAAAACGGCAAATGGTTCACGCACATCATTTTGCAAGAGCCTTGTTAACAGCTCTTCTAAACTGTTATGCCGATATTTATAGGTGAGCGCGTTTTGCGCGGCAACTTCCAATAAATGGCCTTCATCAAAGACGACCGAACTCGCTTCAGGTAGAAAAGGCAGCTGTCCTTCCCGTTTTCGCGCTTCATACGTCCAAACATGCTCCATATAAAAATCATGGGAGCAAATAATCAGATCAGTCGCCTGACGGTAATCCTCACGCGAAAGCGTCTGACCACAGCGATGACGTTTTTTGCAGACAAAGCAATCTTGAAAAGTGTCCCAATTGATTCTGCTCCACGCTTCATCATCCAGTTCAGGATATTGTTTGCGATCGCCATAAGGCGTAAAGGCCTGCATCGTTTGATTCGTGTGAACAAAGGAAGGAAGCCGATCGTAAACCATATCATAGTGGTCCGGATAGTCCTCTCTTGACCGTTCTGCTTCGAGCTTTTCAAGGCAAAGATACTGCTCCCTCGATTTAGCAAGCCGGACATCAATGGAGAGGCCGAGCAAATTTGACAGCTTATCAATGTCTCCGTCTTTTTTGACAAGCTGTTCAATCAGGGATTCATCCGCACAGGCAATGATTGCCGGCTTTCTCATATAGCGGGCATAACAGATCGCATAAAGCAGATAGACAATCGTTTTGCCGGTGCCGACTCCCGCCTCGGCAAACATCACTTTCTTCTCACGAAAGGCCTTTTCCAGTTGAAACGCCATAAAAATTTGTTCGTCCCGAAGCTCCATTCCGGCTTCAGGCAACAAATCATAAAAGACATCCCCAATCCATTCATTCAATTTCTCAAAAAAAGATTCATGTAATTCATATGCGAAAGGTAATTGTTGACTTGCTTTCAAAGGTAGACCTCCGTCGTTTAATATCGTAGGCATTGACGTTTCATTATCGCAAATAGCAAGAAGAACTGTCAATCTTCAACACGTAAAACAAAGCTGCCTCAAAAGGAAGTATCCTTTATGAGACAGCCTTGAAACAACTATTTAATTTCCGTTGTCCAATTGAACGGATCATCCAGCCTCCCTGTTTGAATGCCTGTCAGTGTATCATACAGCTTCTTTGACAATGGGCCGGTCTGGCGGTCATTGATCACCATTTTCCGCCCGTCCCAATTCAATTCGCCGACTGGCGAAATAACCGCAGCTGTACCCGTTCCAAAGGCTTCCTCCAGCTGTCCAGCTTCGTACGCCTGATAAATCTCTTCCATCGAAATCCGGCGTTCACTGACATTCATCCCCCAGCTCTTAAGCAGTTCAAGGATCGACATTCGGGTAATGCCTTCAAGAATACTGCCGTTCAACGCCGGAGTTACCACTTCTCCGTTTATTTTAAAGAAAACATTCATGCTTCCGACTTCTTCAATGTACTTCTTCTCGACTCCATCAAGCCATAGCACCTGGGATTGCCCCATTTCCGTCGCCCGTTCCTGCGCCTTATAGGCCGCTGAATAATTTCCCGCTGTCTTCGCCGTTCCCGTTCCGCCGCGGACAGCGCGCGTATAGCTGTTTTCGACATAAATCCCTACAGGATGGATGCCTTCAGCGTAATAGGAGCCGACCGGCGAGAGAATGACCATAAAGGTATACGCCTTAGACGGCGCGACACTCAAGTTCGGCTCAGTCGCGAAGATAAATGGTCGAATATAAAGCGATGTCCCCTCAGCTGTTGGAATCCAGTCCTTCTCAAGCTTTAAAAACTCCTTCAAATAGCCAAGCACTTTCTCTTCATCAATAGCCGGGATGCTCAGCCGGTCACTTGAACGGTTTAAGCGCTGCAGATTCTTTTCAGGTCGGAACAATAAAATACGCTCATCTTCCGTACGGTAAGCCTTTAAGCCTTCAAATACGGATTGACCATAGTGAAACACCATTGCCGCAGGATCAAGGGAAATCGGCTCATACGGCACGATACGCGGGTTAATCCAGCCCTCGCCTTCCAAATAATCCATCATGAGCATATGATCGGAAAACTGCTTTCCAAATACTAGATTTCCAGCATCGGGCTTCGCTTTACGCTTCGTTGATTTGATAATTTCCAGCCTGTCTGTCATAGTCCCTCTCCTTTACTACCAATAGAAATTAGCATGTCCTCTTTTATCGTACCACTTTTCGCTAAAAAATGGGAGCGCCAAACAAGTAAACCAGCCTATACGCTCTCGAACCTAGCTCAATAAGATGAACAGACAGGTTTTAAAAAAGCTCTTAGGAGGGAGTTACGATATGTCAGAACATTTCCGACAAATATTTCTTGGGCTTATCATCGCTTTCTTCGCTGGTTTTAGCCTTTTTTTCCTGGTGAGTAAAGATGGGCCAGATCCGGAGCCACCAAATGAGGAAACTCCGGTACCTGATTCTCCACTTTGGGGGGTTGATTCCGTCAATATTGCCAATGAGGATTTCATGAACTGTATCACCGGCAGTTTTGGAGATCCTGCGGTTTTTGGCCGTTATATGGTGGACAAAGAAGGTGTGTCCCATGGCTTAACGAGCGAAGAGATTGAATATTTGCACGCCAACGACATCGCGATTTTGCCGATCTACAATCATTTTGAAGATGCGACAACCTATGAGGCCGGCGTCGCTGAAGCAGAGCAGGCGATCGCCTTTGCAAATGATTATCAAATTCCGGAAGGCGTGGCGCTGTTTGCCGATATCGAGCCGATCTATCCGGTCGACCACCAGTTTATTCTTGGATGGCATGACACGATCTCCGCTTCTCCCTATCAATCTGGAATTTATGGTGTTTTCTCAGCTGACAGTGAGCTGACCGCAGCATTCCAGCAGGCTGTCGCGGAAAACGAAGAAATCCTGGCGGAAACCGTCATCTGGAGCAACCAGCCTCAGGTCGGGATTACAACAGAAGCCACGGCTCCTGAAGAATTTGCCATGGAAGGTCCTGAAGGCGGGCTCTTGTACGCTTGGCAATACGGACTTGATGCCGAAGTTTGTAACATCGACACCAACTTATTTCAACCGGAGATCCTTGATTATCTTTGGAGATAATAGAATGTAGAAAGATGCAGGGGGCTGAGACAAAAGGTTGTTTTTTTAATCTTTTGCCCAGCCCTTCTGACCATTTGGCCGTTTCGGCTATCTGGCGGTTACTGTACGGGACCGTTGTGCCTTTTGTTTGCTCAGTTCTTCTTTAAAGGCGATCCATTGCGCTTCTGGCAGCTGTCTCGCTTTTGTCTCCAATACCTCGCACAATAAAGTCTTATTTTTGTAAAACTCCGGTTTGCCCGCATTGTAATAATGTTTGACGGCCTCTTCTTCCTTTAAAAACGCTTTTCCGAGCTGCAAGAGAACGGTAACCGGCAAATCAGCGACTGACACGCTCTCGCTGTATCGTTGTCCGCCGCTTTGCTGCAATGCTTTTTTCAACGCTTTTTGGCGAATTCTTTTTTTCTTTGATTTTACTGTCAGACTGGCAATCACCGCTGCTTTCCTGTCCGCGTCAATCCGATTCATATCCCAACACTCCTCTTTCTATGTATTTATCATTGCAAGAAACGGCACGGCTTGTCCGTTTCTTGTTCTATCATCCTCCCTATTCTATCAAATAAAATCGTTATTTTTAGCAATACGGGTGATCTTCCTATAATTGCATAAATTCCGACATCGTTTCCATCCGGCAGTCGACAGTCTTCTTCCTTGCACCAAAAAAACAGAGCTTGAGACAAAACTAGCTTTGGACCTACTGGAAATGGCTTCACACGCCACAAGCCGTTCGTTATTCTTTATCCTTTTTCCGATCAATCGTTCCGTCCTTTCCGGTATTCTCGACCTGCTCCTTCGTTTGGTCAAGCCCTTTCTGACCTTGCTGTTCCGGCTGTTTTTTCTGTTTTTCCTCATGTTGCTTTGTCATGTTCTTTCCCTCCTTTATACAGAGGTATCATACCCGTCTCGGCAAAAGAGCTAACCTCTTTTTTCATCAGACACCATTTCCGCGCTTTCCACATAGACTATCGTACAAATGTCCAGCTGGCATCCTAAAGGAGTGATAACAATGGCAGAGCTCACAGCCTCTCATTGGATCTATTTGATCGGAACCTGTTTGATCATTTTGACAATGCTCTTTAGACAGAATGTTGTTGTGCCGGCGATTGTGATGACTTTCTTAGTTGGTTGGATTTATACCGGATCATTCGCCAGCGGACTGCAGACGATTTTTCAATCGAGCTTAACAGCGGCTGGTGAATTGTTTAATATTTTTTTAATTATAACGATTATGACCGCTTTGCTTCATTCGCTGAAATCGCTCGGCTCTGACCGCCAGATGATTACCCCGTTTCAGCGCGTCATGAAAAATGGTCATCTTTCATTCTGGATATTGGCTTTCGTCACTTATTCCCTGTCGTTATTTTTCTGGCCGACCCCGGCCGTTCCCCTGATTGCCGCCTTATTAATCCCCGTGGCGATCAGAGCCGGACTTCCGCCGATCGGCGCAGCAATTGCCATGTCGTTGGCCGGTCAGGGAATGGCGCTGTCATCCGACTACATGATTCAGATTGCTCCTATGCTGAGCGCAACCGCCGCAGGAATTTCCGTTGAATCGGTTGCCGATAGAGCACTTGTTTTATCATTCATTACCGGGGGCGTCGCTCTGCTTTTAGCCTATTTTTTCTTGCGGAAGCATATTCAGCTTCCAGATAACAGTCATCGGCAAACGAGTGAAACGGCGCAGGAGGCGACTGCCGCGAAGCGATTGGCATTTGCGATTTTAGTACCGGTGACCTTCCTGCTGATTATCGCCTATATGATTATCTCAAAGTTTTCAACGGCGCTTCCCGCGATGGAAGGCGGGGCCGGGGCTGCGTTAATCGGCGGCTCGGCTCTTCTATTGCTGATTGCCGCCACCGCAAGCATGAAGCTGAAGACCGCCTTGCAAAAAAGCAGCGACTATCTTGTCGACGGCTTCGTCTTTGCATTTAAAGCAATGGGCCCGGTCATTCCGATTGCCGGCTTCTTCTTTCTCGGCAGCGGCGAATTTTCAGCGCGGATCTTCCCTATCGCCGAAGGAGGCGAAGCGCCTTCTTTTCTGTTCGACCTAGTTCAGGCCGGACAGCAGGCCATCCCGGAAAGCAGTTTCCTCGCCGGGTTCGGTATTTTGCTCATTGGGATGATTACCGGGCTTGATGGTTCAGGCTTCTCGGGCCTGCCGCTTGTGGGAGCGTTATCCGGGGCATTAAGTGAGAGTGTCGGCGTCGATGCAGCCACATTAGCTGCGATCGGCCAAATGGGATCAATCTGGGTCGGAGGCGGTACATTAATTGCCTGGTCATCGCTCGTCGCCGTTGCCGGCTTTGCCAAGGTACCGGTCATGGAATTAGTGCGCAAAAGCTTCCTTCCCGTTATTCTTGGCCTCCTCATTTCGACCTTTCTTGCGCTGATCATCTTTTAAAAGCATACCCGCCATGATCTGTTAAAGAGCTTGAGACAAAATTAGCTTTGGACCTACTGGCGGCAATGGCTTCACACGCCACAAGCCCGTTGTGAGAACCCACTCACAACGCGGCCACTGAAAAACCTCTTTTTCCGTAACTCGAAGAAGAGTAATGGCTCCGCGCGTTGCGCGCCTTACTACGAAAAACCCACTCGTAGCAAGGCTTTCAAAATCAGGCAACGGCTACGCTCATTACGAAAAAGCTGCTGAAAAAGTACGATTTTCACTTTTTCAGCAGCTTCCTCACAACGGGCTTTAAAGGATCGTGGCGATTCCGCTCATTGCTTAGAGAGACTGGGAAAAAGGTAAAAAAAACAACCTTTTGTCCCAGCCTTGTAGCGTTAATTTGTTTTGTCTTCAGTGCTTTTAAAGTTTGACCGGCTCTTATTGCTCTTCCTTACTTGAAAGAATCGCTTTCACCCGTCCAACCTGGCCATCTTCAAGTCTGACTTTGATCCCATGCGGATGTGTGGCGGAGTTCGTTAATATATCCTTGACGGTACCTCTCGTCGTTTTACCTGTGCGCTGATCCTTTTTTAAGACGATTTCGACTTCAATTCCAGCTTTAATATCGCTTCTCCTTGTACCTGATTGCACGCTCTTTCCACCTCCTCATTGATTTTTCGCCAACGGCTGCAGCTTCACCTTTTGAAGACGCAAAGCATTCAAAACAACGGAAACCGAGCTGAACGCCATCGCCGCTCCTGCTACCCAAGGTGCGAGCAGCCCGATAGCGGCAATCGGAATCCCAATCGAATTGTAAAGAAAGGCAAAGAATAGATTCTGCTTAATATTTCTCAACGTTTTCTTACTTAATAGGATCGCATCAACGACGCTCGACAGGTCACCGCGCATCAGCGTAATATCAGCAGCCTCAATCGCAATATCTGTCCCCGTACCGACGGCCATTCCGACATCGGCAACCGCCAGTGCCGGCGCGTCATTTAATCCGTCACCAACCATGGCGACTACCTTGCCCTGCTGCTTCAGCTCGTCCACGACCGCGCTTTTTTCCTCCGGCAGCACTTCGGCTCTGACCTCTTTTATACCGACTTGCTTGGCAATCGCTTTTGCCGTCCGCTCATTATCTCCTGTCAGCATAATGACTTCAAGTCCGAGCTGCTGCATTTGCTCGATCGCTTGTTTGGAAGACGGCTTAATTGAATCAGCAACAGCCACAAGGCCCCGATAGTGCCCGTTAACGGCGATCAGCATCACCGTCTTTCCTTCGGCCTCCAAGGCCGCAATGGTTTCTTCTGCAGCGACATAGTCAATCTCCTGCTCGTTTAACAATTTCTTTGTGCCAACATAAAGCTCATGCTCTTCCACCTTCGCCTTAATACCATGGCCCGGTATCGCTTCAAAGGCGTCCGGGTTTGCAAGCGTGAGCTGAAGCTCTTCCGCGTGGTTTACAACCGCCTGAGCCAGCGGATGCTCAGAATTTTTTTCTGCCGATGCGGCGAGCCGGAGAAGCTCTTGTTCATGTTCTACTGCGATGACATCTGTTACAGACGGTTCACCTTTTGTAATCGTACCGGTTTTATCAAGGACTATGGTTTGAATCAAATGCGCGGATTCCAAATGCTCTCCACCCTTGAATAAGACGCCAAGCTCCGCCGCTCTCCCGGAACCAGCCATAATCGAGGTCGGCGTCGCCAGTCCAAGGGCGCATGGGCAGGCAATGACGAGAATCGCAATCGTCGGCAGCAGAGCCGCCCCGACTTGACCTGGCGTAACAAGGAAATACCAAATGAAAAACGTCAACACCGCAATGCCGACAACGATTGGAACGAAAATACCGGACACTTTATCCGCAAGCCGCTGGATATTCGCTTTTGATCCTTGCGCTTCCTCGACAATTTTCACAATTTGAGCAAGGGCCGTATCCGTGCCGACCTTTGTCGCTTCCATCGTCAGTGAACCATTTTTATTCACAGTCGATCCAATAAGCGCGTCTCCCCGCTCCTTCTCAACCGGGACACTTTCACCAGTTAACATTGATTCATCAACAGCGGATTGGCCTTGTAGCACAATGCCGTCGACCGGAATTTTTTCCCCTGGCTTGATCAAAAGCTGATCGCCGACTTTTACCTGTTCAAGCGGAATCGTTTCTGCTTTTCCGGCTTTCAGCACGGTTGCTTCCTTTACTTGTAATTGCAGCAGCTGCTCAATTGCTTTACTCGTCTTCCCTTTCGCCCGTGCTTCAAACCATTTCCCAAGGACGATTAACGTAATAATAACCGCAGACGTTTCAAAATATAACTCCGCCATCATCATTCCTGCCCGGCTTGCCTCATAGGCAGAAAACAAGCTGTAAAAATAAGCAGCGGACGTCCCTAAAGCGACTAACACATCCATATTGGCGCTCTTATCTCGCAAAGCACGATAGGCTCCCTGATAAAAAGGCGCGCCGATAATAAATTGAACAGGCGTCGCCAAAGCGAGCTGTACCCATGGATTCATCAAAAAATCAGGGATCCACAGAAAAGACAGAAAGTGAAAATGTGTGACCATCGACCAAACGAGCGGAAGTGTCAAAATAGCGGAAGCGAAAAACCTGACAAGCTGCTTGTTCATTTCCGCTTGCTTTTTTTCCGCGTGACCAGACGATTTCGTTTTCTCTTCAAGATGATAACCGATCCGCTCGACCGCCGCTTCCATCTCCTGTGGAGAAATCACCGTTGGCATATAAGTTACACGCGCCTGTTCTAACGCGAGATTGACAGATGCGCTATCGACTCCGGGCAGGCTCGATAGCTTCTTCTCGACTCTCGTCGCACAAGCGGCGCAGGTCATGCCTTCTACAATAAAGTCACTTTGCTCCTTTCTTACGTCATAGCCGAGCTTCGCAATTCGCTCACTGACCTGATCAATCGTAATTTTTTCAGGAGAAAAGAGAACTGTCGCTTTTTCCGTCGCTAAATTAACCTGCGCCTCGTGCACACCCTCCAACTTGTTAATCCCTTTTTCAATCCGCGATGCGCAGGCGGCACAAGTCATTCCGGCAATCGACAATGTTATTTTTTGTTCTTCATCCATCTTCATTTTTCCTTACCCCCGTATAGTATATAAAATGAATGAAATAAAGGCTGCGCAGATAAAGGAAAGCGCAACCTCGAAGCTACAGGTGGAACGAGCCGTTGATTATGAAGAAGAAACGACGTCATAGCCCTGCTCTTCAATTTCCTTTTCGATCGAGCTTCGATCTAACGTCGCTTCATTATAAGACACGCTTGCCGTCCCTTTAGCGAGATCGACTTGAACGCTTTCCACCCCTGACAGTTTCCCGACACTGTTTTCGATTGCTGCGACACAATGCTGACACGACATACCTTCTACTTTAATCTCAATCATCTTCACAACTCATCACTCCTTTATCATTACAATACCATAGTAGGGTATAGTTGACAACGCTAAATTTTTGTCAGCCTTTCAACAACTTCCATTAGTTCTGAAATCGCCTCATCGCCATTTCCCTTCTGGATCGCATCCTTGACACAGTGCCGCGTGTGATCCTCCATCAAATGAAGACTGACCTTTTTCATCGCTGCTTGAATCGCTGAAATTTGGATGAGAATATCGACACAATAGCGATCATTTTCAATCATGTTTTGAATGCCACGTACTTGCCCTTCGATCCGCTTCAGGCGATTTACTAGTTGTTCTTTTTCCTTATCATGACGATGGTCGACCTTTTTTACGTGATCCATAACCTGCCCCCTTGTACATTACTAAGGTATCCTATTTTACCTCCAGTATACTATCTCTTCTAGCAAAAGCAAAGCGTTTCGTACAGGATGAGCTGGAGACAAAAGGGGTAGCTAACCGCTTTTGTCTCAGCTCGAAGCAAGCGCAGAACGGAGTCAGTGCCGATGTTTTTTCTGCTCAACTTCGACTTCTGTCCCACCTCGCCACGTTTTCGGTTAGAATAGAATCTCCTCAAGGTCAGGAAGCGCATGGAAAACTTCTTCAACGGGAATCGCCAGTCCGTAGCGTTCTTCCCCACTCCACAGTCCCGGTACTGAACGGGCGTAGACGACGCCGACCACTTCCCCCTCTGCCGATAAAACAGGACTTCCACTATGTCCGGGGAAAATGGAATTGGAAATTCTCATCGTCTGATAGGCGCTCTGATTCTCGATAATCTCCCCACGATTGACGATTTGCGTCTGTGTAAGCGGATTGCCAATCACAAAAATCTCTTCCTCCGCAACGGCGGAATTCTCACGGAGAGGCAGGAAAGGCAATTGTTCGCCGTCCACCTTCAGCAAAGCGACATCGACCTCCTCCACCGCTTCAACCACTTCGGCATGGTAAATCGCGCCATTCGGGAATGTCACCGCCAACGGCTGCCTGTTTTCAATGACATGATGATTCGTCAGCAAATAGCCGTCGGGGGTAATCGCAAAGCCAGTTCCTCTGTTTCCCTGGCCTTGAATCGTCACGACCGCTTCCATATACGCTTCGACATCTTCTTCCTGAATGACCTGCTCAGACGTCCGGGCCAGTTCGAGCGCATCGCGGGAAAAATAAGCGAATAAACTGCTCACTCCTTGCAGGAGCAGCAACCCTGCTATAATAAAGACGCCAAGGCGGATCAAACGTTTCTTTTTAACACGCTGCGCCTGATCCTCTTCACTCTCCTCTTCCTCTGCTAAAAAATCCTCAAGAGACGGCTCCTCGTACTCTTCTTCTTGCTGCTCGTTCTCATTGTGTTCGTTATGTTCCTTCATCGGCTCCCCCTTACGCTATTGCATTGTCTGATGATGACAACCTTTGCTTTAGCAAACGAATATGAGTCAATTCATTGGTTGTTTCCTAAAGCTTGGATTATACTTATTATAAATCATCCAGCAGTGAGGATTAAAGGAGGAGCACATGGAACTGATTTCACTTGACGAGGTACAAGCCTACCTCAATCAATTTGCCCGGCGGGAGGTTTACCTTCATTTAGAAACGACAAATGGAGCGTATGCCTCACATCATGATGAAAATTTCTTTTCAGCAAGCGCGTATATTCGCAATGCTCTAATTGAATATGAACATGGAAAAATTATTGGGACCGGTCCGTATCGCGTCGGTCTTAAGCTGAAGATCGGCTGGGTTTATGCAGAAGGGCTTACGCATTACGAGCTTGACGAAAAAGGAAGGCTGCTCTTGGCCGGCCATGGCTTTGACGGCAAGCTTGCAGTTGCATTGGAACTTAGTGAACAGCCATTTGAATAAGAGGAGTGTCCGCTCATGAAGAAAGAAAAACATGTTTTAGTTATATTCCCTCATCCCGATGATGAAGCGTTCGGCGTTTCCGGAACGATTTCGATGCATAGGGCAAATGGTACCCCGGTGACCTATGCCTGCCTAACGCTCGGTGAAATGGGGCGCAACCTTGGCAACCCGCCTTTTGCAACACGGGAATCTTTACCGGAAATTCGGCGTAAAGAGCTCGTAAAAGCCGCTGAAGCGATGGGCATCGAAGATTTACGAATGATGGGCTTCAGGGATAAGACGATTGAATTTGAGGATGATGATAAGATGACCGCTTTAGTGTCTGACCTTCTGGAGGAAATCAAGCCATCCCTCGTCATTTCCTTTTATCCGGGCTACTCTGTCCATCCTGATCATGAAGCAACCGCCCGCGCTGTCGTCCGCGCGATGAGCAAGCTCAATAAGGAGGAAAGACCGCCATTATACGCGATCGCATTCTCCAATCATCATGAAGAAGAAATCGGGCCGTCTGATGTGTTAATTGATGTCAGCGAATTTGCCGAACAGAAAAAAGCGGCGATGTACGCTCATCTTTCACAAACCGCGTGGATGCTACCGGAAATGGAGCAAAAATGGGCCGACGGTGACGAGGATGCCTGGAAATGGCTGACGATCGAGCGTTTCTGGACGTATCCATTTTCTGATTAACAATATCCTTACTTTGCGGGAGGAAAAGCAACGGTGAGACCGCACAGGGCGTAGCCCGAGGAGGCTCACCAGCTTCCCGCGGAGAGCGAAGTCTCTTTCAGGAGCGGTGGATATCCTCTCATGTAGGTAAAATACTTGATCTCCCCTTCATAAACTTCAAAACATACTAATCATAAGAACGGTGCTCAGACAAAGGTTGGTTTTTTTACCTTTTGCCCAGCCCCGGTTGCACATTTTCACTTCTCCCTTTATAATAGTGTACTTGTGAGCAAGGAGAGGAGTGATTCGGTGCTTTTAACGCAGTTTCGCGCGGAAGAAGAGCAAAAAACCGCTGAACAAATAGAACAGAACTTAGAAGAGCTGGAATTTCAGCTTTTCCGAATGCAAGAGAACATGAAAGAAATCGCCAAAAGATGGAAAATCATCGGTATCGAACCGACAAATGAAGAAAAATGGGTGATTGTGTCAATGGTTGATGACGGCCACCTTTGCAAAATCATGCTCAATCAATGTGATGCGGCCGACCACGGCAGATGGGATTTCTCGATCCAGGCACAATATGAGGATCGCCACACGATTCACATCGGCGACATTAAAGGGCAGGAAAACAGAGGATACGGCTCGATCTGTATGAAATACTTAAAGGACCACGCCAAAGCGCAAAACGTCCAGTACATTAAAGGCGACCTCGCCAAGCGTGACTGGGACCATATTGATAGACTCATCCATTTTTACGAGAAGCATCATTTTGAGGTTGAGGTGGATTACGATGAAAAAGCTGGATCGATTCGTTGGAATGCCGGCTAGTAAACTGGTCAAAAATAGCAGCGGGTCCGTCGATCACCTCAGCTTCGCACGCTGCTTTGGAGATCCCGCAAAAAGGTCTTTTCTATGACCTTTCACGGGATCTTTTTTTCTTATCTTCTAAGACTTTGTCCGCGCACTTTCGTTTCTACTGAATAGAAATCGAATTCAGAGCCCATGAATAATGTCTTCATCTCTTTGCCGCCAAAGCAAAGATTTCCTGACGCTTCAGGGGTAAAGATTACACCGAGTGTTTCCCCTTCCGCGCTAAATACTTGAACTCCCCCTTCTGCTGTGCACCAAACATTTCCTTCACTATCTACTTTGATTCCATCGGGAAACCCATGGCCTCTTTTTAATGTTTTGGCGAACAATCGCTTATTGCCCAATGTCCCATCGTCGAGGACATCCATCACTGTAATTTGACTCAGGCCGCTTTCCGCGAAATACATTTGTGACTCATCCGGAGAAAAACAGAGTCCATTTGGGTTATCGACTTCATCTGTCACAAGCGTGACCTGAAATCCATCCGGGTGGATCATGTAGACGCCCTGACAAGGCTGCTGCTGTCGGCCAAACCGCCCATGACGTGTCGGCCTTCTGCCGAAAGTAGGATCGGTAAAATAAATCATCCCGTTAGAATGAACGACAACATCATTAGGGCTATTAAACGGCTTGCCATTGTATTCAGAAGCGATAACCTGATAGTCCGACATATCACGATTCATCCGCGCCATACGATAGCCTATTTGTTCGCAAACGATAATTCTGCCTGCCGCGTCATAGGCCATGCCGTTGCCGATATTCGTGTTTTCTCGCAAAAGAGTACAACCTTCGCCTTCCTTCCAACGCCAAGTCTTTTCATTCGTCAAAGAGCTAAATGTTAAATCCTGCTCCTTTTCACTCCAAATCGGCCCCTCAAAAAATCCTTCGACGCTTCCTAAAAGCTTCATATCCTGTGAAACATCAATCAGATCATGAAATTTTTCAGCGACAGCTTCATATTTCAGCATTGTGACTCCTCCAATTCATTTACGAAAAATAAATACTTGAGCGACTCTGTGCAAAATAGAGCACCAATTAGATAATTTTCTCTTTCATCAACTGATTGTACTCCTCATCAGAAAGCCCTAAATCTCCTTTATAAACCTCTTCATTAAAGGCGCCGACCCCCTGACCCAGATGACGGATTTCACAATGGGTTTCCGAGAACTTCGGAAAGATATTCGGAATGTCCAGCATACCGAAGATGGGGTGGTCGACCTTCTTAATACTGTTGCGGGCGATAAAATGCGGATCCGAGAAAATATCGTCCATTTCGTTTACCGGCCCCGCCGGAACCCCGCCGTCATCAAGTAAGTTGACGAGCTCTTTCATCGAAAGCTTTGCCGTCCATTGGTCGATGATGCTAACCAGTTGATCATTGTGTTTAACTCTGTCCGGGTTTGTAATAAAACGCGGGTCCTTTAACAGCTCAGGCATTTCCATCACTTCCGTCAGCCGCTCCCACGTTTTTTGCGTGCTTGCGCCGATAATGACCCACTTGTTATCCTTTGTTTTATGAATGTAGGACGGGCTCGCTACCGAGGTACTCATCGGCTCCCTTACCGGTTTTGTCTCGTTAATCGAATAATCTGCAATTTGTGATTCCAGCACCCTGACGAGCGGCTCATACAAGGAAACATCGACCACCTGTCCTTTTGCTTGATCGCCGTTTATAATAGCCAAAACGGAGCTTACCCCACCCATCACAGCGAACATCCCGGCCATCAGATCGGCGAGCGCGACCGGTGGACTGACAGGAGCGCGATCTTCGTATCCTTGAAGAGCCGTATAGCCGGAATAAGCCGTAGCAGGTGTACCAAACCCCGCTTTCTCCCTGTACGGCCCATCCTGCCCGTAGCCGGAAATGCGCGCGAGAACAATTTTCGGGTTGACCGCCTTCATTACGTCAAAGCCAATACCCCATTTTTCGATCGTTCCCGGACGGAAATTCTCGAGGACCAGATCAGCATCTTTGACAAGCTGCAAAAAAAGATCCTTCCCTTTTTCAGTACGTAAATCCAAAGTGACACAACGTTTGTTCCGTGCCATTGTGGCCCAGCGGAGACTTTCTCCATCTTTCTGCGGAAGAAATTGACGAAACGGATCGCCGACGCCCGGCATTTCAATTTTAATTACATCAGCGCCGTAGTCTGCCAGTAAAGAACCTGCAAACGGTCCTGCTACAACATTGGCGATTTCGATTACCTTCAATGATTTCAGGGGTCCAGTTCGCTTGCTTTCTTTCGTTAAGTTAGCCATTCTCCATCCTCCATATCTCAATTTATCTCTCTTTACTTCACATTCAGCCGATAGATTCCATCTTCTGTACCGATAAATAATGCTTTTGCGTTCGCTTCGCCAAAACATATCGTGACCGGCCGCTGATCAAGCAAGATCGTTCCGAGGCGCAAGCCTGACGGATCAAAAATATGAACCCCCGTCGGCGCGGCGCAATAAATATTTCCACGTTCATCCACCTTAATATCAGTAGGTGGGCCATCCGCAAACTCGCTCGCATAAGCCAGTGTGCGAACACGGGTCAGAGTCGCATCGAAAGCAATGTCAATCGTTAAGACGGAGCCTGTACCGCCATCTGTAAAGATGAGAGCGGCTTCCTCTCGCGCCAGACATACATTCAGTGGCCGGAGCGAGTCGTCGCGAGACGCCTGCACCGCTTGAAGATTCTCAGGTAAAACATAATAGATCCCGTCGCGAGACGCCGTATACATAATCCCACTTGAATGGATCGCAAATGCGACTGCTTCCAGCTGATTTTCTTCCGCTTCAGCAAAAACGGTTCGCTCTCCGTCGTGATAACGGACAATGGAACGCTCTACTCTATCGCAGCCGACGATTCGATTGTAGGCATCATAAGCCATCGCATGTAGCATCCCTAAAGAAGTCTCTGCCTTTTCCACTCCCCCTGCAGTCCACGCATATGTCTCACCATTGCGGTCGACGACAGTCAGTTGACCGTCTTTTTTTGACCACGCCATCGCGGCTGGAACAAGTTGCGTCGTTTTTTTCAAATCCTGATCGATATCCAGCACGTTGTAAAAAATGGGATGATAAATATTTGCTTGTAACATACACTTCCTCCATCATTTAAAAGGTTATAAACAGCTCCCTGCCCGTCAGTCAATCTTTCTATAAGCCTAAAAGGTTAGGAATCAATAGCGAAATTTGCGGGATGTACAGCAGCAACAGTCCGACAATGATACCGGTTATTAAAAAACCGATAATCTGTTTGGAGATGGCGTGAAGTGAAACGCCGGCGATCTGTGCTGCCGGATAAATATTAGCAGCGACCGGAGGCGTGATCATCCCGATCGATACGGCAACGACTAAAATCACTCCAAACCATGTAATATCGTAGCCCATTTGCATAACAGCAGGCAGCAATAACGGGACGAACAAATAGGTGATTGAGATGCCGTCCAGGAAAAAACCGGCCATCACGAGAATAAAGAAGATCACCGTGATAATAATGTACTGGTTCGTTGAAATTCCCATTAACAGCGTCGTTACAGCCGAGGCGATTCCGGTTGTTGTCACGAGCCAGGCCATTACGCCAGCACCGGCCGTGATGAGAAGAATCATCGCGGAATCCACTGCTGAGTCGACCATCACCGGCATAAAATTCTCCCGTTTTATTTGTCTGTAAGCAACAACACCAATAAACAAACTGTAAAAAGCAGCTACCGCCGCCGCCTCGGTCGGTGTGAAAATCCCACCGTAAATTCCGCCCAAAATAATAACCGGGGAAAGAAGCCCCAAAAAACTGGCCCAAAATGCGCGGAATATTTCTTTTCGGGAACCCCGAACCTGCCCTTTATACCCGTGCCGTACAGAGTAAAGAAAAACATAGACACAAAAGGCTAATCCCATCAGAATACCGGGAAGAATGCCAGCGGCAAATAATTTCCCAACCGATGCGCCCTCGGCGACGACACCGTAGACGATAAAGGTTATACTCGGCGGAATCACGACGGCAATTCCACCCGCTGCCGCGATAATCGAAGCGGCAAACGCTTTGTTATAGCCGGCATTGACCATTAATGGAATCAGGACAGGTCCTAGAGCAACAACAGTTGCCGGACCTGAACCTGAGATCGCCCCCCAAAAAGTGACAACGATAACCGAAACAATAGCCAGACCTCCGGGCATCGGACCAATCAACAGTTCTACAAATCTTACAATTCTTTGCGAGATTCCTGAATGATTAATAATGTTACCGGCAATAATAAAGAATGGAATCGCCAGCAGCGCGGTTGAAGAAACTGAAGCTTCCATAATATCGGCGAACATCGCCGGTGCCATTCCCGTTGCCAGCAGCGTGATTATTGAAGCGAGACTGAGAGAGATCGCGATCGGAATGCGCAAAATCATCAACAGGAAGAAGATGCCTAGAAGCAGTATGCCAATGGTGCCAGCGCTCATCGTTCATCCTCCTCAGCGCCTGAAATCGCCCTTTCTTTGAAAGCGCTTACAGAAACTTGAATTGTTCTCCAAATATAGAGCAGTGCACCAACCGGAATACATACAGAGAAAATCCATCTCGGCGCATTATTCAATGCGTTGATCGTCGTATTGTATTGATAATAATCCAACGTTTTCATCGTGCCGTAATACAGCAAAAAAGAAAACAAAATAACACTCGCGATCGTTGTCAGCAGCTCAACATATTTCTGATGCTTTCGAGGAAGCATATCGCTAAAAAGAGTAAAAGCCGGGTTTCTCTTTCTCATGCAGACAATCGGCGCCCCCAAAAACGTTACCATCGGAAATAACGCGCCTAACAAAGCATCTGTAAAAAGCAGCGGCAGATGAAGAATGTACCTCGACAACACATTGGCAAAGCAAAGTATCAGCATGAGCGTCATCACAATCGCCACGATATATTCTTCAGGAGAATACTTCGTTTTTGTTTTACCCTTTGGCATTTCTTTTCACATCCTGTCACACAATGAATTCTCCTACCCTCTTTTGATCAATGTGTTGCATCAATAAGCATCTTGACAAAATCCTGATCGTACGTATCCAACACTTTTTGAACATCAGGCGCTTCAGGGCCCATAACCGCTTTCCATTGTTCTCTTTCTTCCGGCGTCATCATATGGACGATCATCCCTTCGCTCTTGACGAATTCTAGGTTTTCTTCCATGCTCTCACGATTCTGCTGAATCTGCATCGGAGCATATTTTTCAAATAAAGTTGTCAGGATAGCCTGGTCATCGGCTGGAATTTCATCCCAGAGCTTTTTATTCATCACAACAGCAAACGGACTGTAAGAATATTGCGTATATGTCATATACTTTTGCACTTCATACAGCTTGTTCGCCGTAATCGCTCCTGAGACTCCATTTTCCTGGCCATCGGCCACTCCTTGCTGCAATGCGGTATAGAGCTCATTCAAACTCATATCCACGACATTTGCCCCGGCAGCTTGAAAACCGGCTATAACAATGTCACCAGCAGCGACTCTCATTTTCAGCCCTTGCATATCCTCCGGCAAAATCAGCTCTTTTTTATTATTCGTAATTTCATTCCAGCTGTTTTCCATCCAACCCATAAAGTAATAGCCGCTTTCCCCAGACTTTTCTCTGTAAAAATTCATGACTGCCTCATCGTTCAATGCTTTATCTGCTGTTTCAAAATCATCAAAAAGAAACGCTGTTGTCGGAACACGGAACTCAGGTACGTACCCGCCTAATAATGGGGAGCCAAAGACACCAATATCAATCGTTCCTTTCTGCACCATATCCACAGTCGTATTCATATTCCCTCCACCGAGCTGAGAATTAGAAAAAACTTTACCCGTCAGCCGGCCATCTGTCTTTTCTTCCAGCTCCGCGAAAAGATCAGTCCAAATTTGTACAGCTGTATGACTGTCGCCAAGCGGGGTCGTCAATTGAAATTCATGGGTGAAAGAAGATCCCTCTGTAGCCGAAGGGGATGAAGAATCTGGCTGTGAATCTGTATTGGCAGAGCCGCAGCCCGCTAATAAAATGGATAGGGCGATCCCGATAAACAAGCCAAATGTGATCCGACTTTTTCTAGTATTCATGATTCTCCTCTTTTCTTTTCGTTTTTTCGTTTTGTTTTCAAAAGCGGCTGTTGAACGGCAGATGTTATCATTAAAGTAAAAGGCTTCCCACCTCCCTCCGGCCTGGACGGGTTGATCCATTTTTCTGCTGCTTTAGTCGGCTTGCTTCACTTGTTTTTTCGGTGCATCGTGTAATTTGTTAGAATGACCCGCTTTATAAACTGCGCTTTCCAGCGGATGGCCTACCAATTGCTCCGCAAAGGAAGCGTTTTCAATCAACTGATCAAATGTCAATCCGGTCTCAATTCCCATCAGTTCAAGCATATGGACGACATCCTCAGTCGCGACATTGCCTGTCGCGTTAGGAACATAAGGGCAGCCGCCAAGTCCACCAATCGCCGTATCAAACGATGTCACTCCGGCCTGCAGCGCTGCATAAATATTGGCTAAGGCCATCCCTCGCGTGTTGTGCAAATGAAGATTATATTTCATATCCGGGAATTTTTCCTGAACTTGAACCATCGTTTCGTACACATGTTTCGGATCAGCGACACCGATCGTATCGGCAACCGTAATGTAGCGAATTCCCATACTCTCGTAAGCCTCTATGACATAAAGCAGTTTGTCAATCGGCATCCTTCCTTCAAAAGGGCAGCCGAGTGCGGTTGCCATTCCACCTCTGGCGATAACCCCATTCTCCTGGGCGAGCCGGGCAACCTTCTCGTGTTCTTTTAAGGCTTCTTTTGTCGTCTTATTAGCATTTGATATACTATGGGAATCCGAGACAGACAGCATTAATTCCCACTCGTCGGCGTTCATGTTCACAACTCTCTCCGCTCCACGGTAATTCGGAACGAGAACATTATAAACAGTGCCCGGCCGACGCTTTATTTTTGCCATTACTTCCTCAGCATCTGCTAATTGCGGAACAGCCTTCGGATGAGCAACCGATGTCACTTGAATCGCTTTAAAGCCACAATCTGATAAATCGTCAGTCATTTTAATTTTTTCTTCTGTCGGAATAAATCTCGATTCGATTTGTAATCCGTCACGTGGGCCAACTTCGACAATTTCAACCTCTTTCGGTAAATGGAAACGATTCATTAAATAACACCCTCCTCGATATATCTTTCCAGTTCTGCTTGAGTAATGCCTAACTGTTGATACACTTCTTCATTGTGTTCTCCTAATTGCGGCCCGACACTTTGCACCGTTCCCGGCGTTTTTGAAAACTTTGGTACGACACCAGGAATCGAAACTTTGCCCAATTTAGGATGATCCATCTCAATAATGGCCTCTCTCGCCTTATATTGCGGGTCTTTAAAAATCGAAGCAATATCATAGACAGGACAAATAGGAATCCCATTGTCATCGCAAATTTGTTGGATTTCTTCTGCTGTGTGCTGCTTAAACCATTTATCTATCATCTGATGAAGCTCATCTTTGCGAAGAAGGCGCGCCTCGTTCGTTGAATAATCCGGATCCGTTTTCATTTCCGGCCGCCCCAGAACTTCTGCCAGCCGATAAAACGTCGGGTTTGTACTCGTAGTTAGCGCCAGCCACTCTCCATCTTTTGCTTGAAAGGTGCCTACTGGTGCAGCATTCGTTTGCTCGTTTCCAGTACGTTCTTTAATGGCCCCGGTATATCCGTGTTCGATCACAACTGTCTCTAATATCCGAAACAGTGATTCGAATAAAGCAATATCGACATCCTGGCCAGGCCCATTTCGTGTATCGCGGTGATAGAGGGCTACCATCGCCCCAAGTGCCGCGAAAATTCCTGTTACATAGTCGGCCAGCGGAACCGGCGGCGAAAGCGGTGGCCGATCAGGATAGCCGCATAAATAGGTGTAACCGCTGAACGCCGTTGCCGACGTGCCGAAGCCGGCTTTATGCCTGGCGGGACCGGTGTGACCATATCCGCTCACATGAATGATGATAAGATCGGGGTTTGCTTCGCGAATGCGCTCGATCGGCAATCCCCACTTGTCTAACGTTCCCGGCCTGAAATTTTCAAATAAAAGATCAGTATGTTTAACAAGGCGTAAAAACAGTTCCTGTCCTTTCTCTTTTTTCAAATTTAAGGTGATCGCTTTTTTATTTCGGGTTACTGCCACCCATGGCAATGATTCCGCTTGTTCCGTCGGCTGCATGCCCCGCAGCGTGTCTCCTCTCCCTGGCATCTCAACTTTGATGACATCGGCGCCATAGTCACCTAGCAGAGAGGCGGCAAAGGGGGCAGCAAATACTGTTGAAATATCCAAAATTCGCACATTCTCCAGCGGCCCTCGCTTTTTGTCGAGCATAGAAACCCTCCTCCGTTATTAAGCGCTTTCATTTCAGTAAACAGCTTGAATCCTGCTCCCGATTATGGAGCATGGATCCAATGACATGCGGTAAACGACATCGCTTCCATACGCTGACGATGATATGTCTGCTTCACCACCGGCCCTCCTTTTGTCCGCTACAAAGAGCTATAATTTAATCTCTGGCCCATTTTATAAAGTACTCTGCATCGTTCATATAGTGCTCACGCGTCACAGCTTCAGCCAAATCTTCATTTCTGCTTTTTACCGCTTCAAAAATCGCGGTATGCTCATCAAGAAAGTTTGGTCGAAACCCGACGTTACTATGGAAAATCCGGTAACGGAGAATCTGTGACCGCAATTGATCCATCATGCTGATTAAAGGCTCATTATGACTCGCAACAATAATCGTGTCATGAAATTCCGTGTTTTTACTAATGACTTTAGCCGGTTTGTTTTGCTCGAGGAACTGCTGACATAGAATCAGGTTTTCTTCAAGCAGTTCAAGCTGCTCTGTTGTGATCATCTTCGCCGCCTTCCGTGCCGCTAATCCCTCCAGCACTGACCGGCATTCGTAAATGCTGATAATCTCTTCTTTCGTAAGCTCCGTAACTACGCAGCCTTGACCCGAGGTAAACTCAACCAGCCCCTCACGCTCCAGCTTGCGAATCGCCTCCCGTATCGGAGTTCGGCTCGCATTGTACCGTTCGGCAATTCTTGCTTCGATCAGCTTTTCTCCTGGAGCATATTCGCCATTGATAATCGCGGTTTTTAACGATTCATAGACTATCTCGTACAAGCTTTCTTTTTTTAAGCTTTTTCTCACATCACTCCACCCACCTGTGAATACAATATTTATGATTTAATACAATTATATTTTTTGTATACAATTATGTCAATTCATTTTTTTGAAAATTTTTATTTTAGTGATAAATAAAAACACCTCATGCGATTGATAGCATGAGGTGTTTAGGCCGTAGAAAAGCGAGGGTGGGTCAAAAGTATTTTAACCTATATGACTAACCGAACAAATGAAAAGAGGGGGATCTGCCGCTCCTGAAAGATAACTCCGCTTTCCGCGGAAAGCGAGCGACGTGTAGCGGAAATCAACGAGTCTTTCCTCTAATCATATTCTATAAAAAAGCCCGTTGACCGTCTCTTTTTACGAGACTTTGCCGACAGACTGAACCACATCATGCGTTATATCGCATAATGTGGTTCATCAGATACTTGCTTGAATAAGTTTTTCAGGGGGACCGGAAATCTATTTCAAGAAAAAAGCGAATGGCGTCTGTACCCCGTTTCTTTTAGCTCATTTTGTGCAGCCTGCTTTCACCCTTTCTCGCTAAGGGAGCAATCAGCTTCTATTGCAGCTCACCGAGAGGAATCTTTTCCATCTCTTTCACAATCGCATCTCCCAGTTCGACGGTCGAGCTTTCACCGCCGATGTCGCGCGTTTTCACCCCGGAAGCGACGGCGCGGGCAACCGCTTTTTCGATCAGCGAAGCGGCTTGCCGCGCCGCTTCATTCTGGTGCTTATCAGCAAGCCAGTCGAGCATCATCGAACCTGATAAAATTGTAGCGATTGGATTGGCGATCCCTTCCCCGGCGATCGTCGGAGCAGAGCCGTGCGCCGGCTGAAACATGGCGTGATCGTAGCCAATGTCGCCTGAAGGCGCCATTCCCATTCCGCCTACTAACGCAGCGACCAAATCTGAAAGAATATCGCCAAACATATTTTCCGAGACGATGACGTCATAGTTTTGCGGATTTTGGATTAACCATAAAGATAGAGCATCGATGTACGCATAGTCGGTGGCGACTTCGCCTTTATATTGGTCGGCCACTTCCGTATAAACCTTTCTGAAAAAGGCAAGTGACTTAAAGACATTGCTCTTATCGCAGCATGTCACAATTTTTTGGCCATCGCTGACCCGGCCATTTCTTTTTTGTGCCAGCTTGAACGCATAATCGCAAATTTTCTCCGTCCCTGTTCTTGAAATCATCATCGTGTCGGCGACGACCTGATTGACGATCTGGCTCCCTCCCTTAAAGGACGTAAACAGCCCTTCCGTATTTTCACGGACAATAACCAAATCGATGTTTTCTTTGTTTTCCAATGGAGTTTTGACGCCCTCAAATAGTTTCACCGGTCTCACTCCGGCAAAGAGGTCAAGCTCAAAGCGCAGCGTTAAGATGACCTTCCCTTGTACCTCTGTACCATCTTCCCAGACGACTTCGGGGATTCCCATACTGCCTAAAAAAATCGCATCGCTTTCTTTACACTCCTCATATGTGGAATCCGGAAACACATCACCCGTTTTGACATAGTGGCCAGCACCGGCATCGTACTTCTGAAAATCAAGGGAAAACCCGCTGACAATTTTCTCCGCGGCCTGAAGCACTTTGATTCCCTCCGAGATAATTTCCGGGCCGACGCCATCTCCTGGTAATGTGGCAATGTTAAATTTCATCCTGTCCGCTCCCCTCGCTTAAATAATATTGTTTTTCTTGAATTCTTCTATTTCTTCGGCGCTTAAGCCCAACTCCTGATAAACCTCCTCATTGCAGCTTCCTTTTTCCAACCCTGTATTTCTGATTTTCCCCGGCGTGCGGGAAAACTTCGGAATGACATTAAGCATTTTCACCGAACCGAAATCATCGTCCGGCACATCAATAAAGTTTTCGCGGAAATTAAAATGAGGATCCTGCAACATTTCCGCTGTATCATAAACGGGAGCAATTGTTGCTTCATATTCCATGAATCGTTTCAGAATTTCTTCCTGCGTGTGGAGAATCATCCAATCGGCCATGATTTGTTCCAATTCTTCGGCATGTTGCAATCTCGCCTGGTTATCTTTAAATTTCGGATCATGAATGAGCTCCTCCCGCCCGATCGCTTTAAAAATCCGCTCAACAATTGATTGCGCACTACCGGATACAGCAACCCATTTTTTATCCTTCGTTTGGTAGAGATTTCTTGGAACGGACCACTCCGAACGATTTCCCATCCGTTTCGGCAGAACACCGAGCTGATCATATTCCATCACCTGATTTCCTAAAATACCCATTAACGCTTCATATATTGGCAAATCAATATACTGGCCCTTTCCGTCCGGAGAGTGCTCGCGCTCATAGATCGCCGTCATCGTCGCGAATGCCCCGAGCAAAGCTGTAGCTTGATCAGCAAGCGCAAAGTTTGGCAGGAGGGGACCGCTGTCAGGAAAACCGTTTATATTGGCAAAGCCGCCCATTGCTTCTGCCAATGTGCCAAATCCCGGCCGACTGCTGTAAGGCCCGTTCTCGCCAAACCCTGACACCTTGACCATAATTAATTTTTCATTTACCGCCGACAAGTTCTCATAATCAATATTCCATTTTTTCAGCGTGTTAGGACGGAAATTGGTTATCACTACATCCGCTGTCTTCGATAACCGGTAAAACAGCTCCTGCCCTTTCTCCGTCCCCAAATTTAAGGTGATCGGCTTCTTGTTCCGCGACATCAGCTTCCATTCCAATGACTTGCCTTCCTTAATCTTTCCGGCGAACCTTAAAGCGTCTCCTTTTGGAGGCTCCACTTTGATCACATCGGCTCCGAAATCGCCAAGATATGACGCCAGCTTCGGGCCTGCAATGATTGATGATGCGTCAATCACTCGTAAGCCGGCTAACGGTAACTTGTTCTCATTTGTCATATATACCACCTTCAGTTATCCTTTATTGTCAACACCGATATCTTTGTTGCTGCCTTTGATCCGCTTGATGAGCGATTTGATAAGCGGGAAGAAAATAGCGAGTAACGCCAAAGCCAAAATCGTTCCACTAATCGGTCGAGTAAACAGGACACTAATCTCCCCGCCGCCTATTTGAACAGCACGTCTTAAATGAGATTCAGCCAGCGACCCAAGTACAATTCCAATGACAATCGGACCAATCGGGAACTTGATTTTTTCTAAAAAGAAACCGAGCACGCCGAACACTAACATAATCCACAAATCGAACACATTGTTTCTCAACGCAAAGGTTCCAACGACGCAGAATAAAAAAATGAATGCGCCTAAATAGCTGTAAGACACTCGCAAAATACTTTTAAACAGGTAGATAAACGGCCTCGCTAAAACTAAGATCAGCACCATCGACAAGAGCAGCGCAATAAAAATGGTATAAACGAGCTCCGACTGGTTCGTTAAAACCATTGGTCCGGGCTGAATGCCGTGAAGAATAAATGCTCCTAAAAGGACGGCCGTCGTCGCTCCACCGGGAATCCCAAGGGCGATAAGCGGAATAAAGGAACCCATTGCCGCCGCATTGTTTCCTGATTCCGGCGCCGCAATCCCCTCTGGTATTCCTGTTCCAAACTTCTCCGGCTCCTTCGACCAGCGGACCGCTTCACTGTAACTGACCATCGCCGCAGTAGTGGCCCCGGCCCCCGGTAAAATTCCGATCCACGTGCCGATGAAAGAGGAGCGCACGATCGTCGTCGAGATTTTCTTGATGATGCTTCTGTCAGGCAGTCTCGTCGTCGACTCCCGCACGGCCTTTTTCAATGTATGGTCTTCCTGAGCTTTCCGGAAGATTTCAGAAATGGCGAAAAGTCCAATTAAAACAGGAACGAACGGAATTCCGGCATAGAGCTGCTCATACTCAAATGTGTAGCGATGCGCGCCCGAGCTCGGGTCAATCCCGACAGTCGCAATGAACAATCCGAAAAGAACACCAATTAAACCAAGAATCACCTTTTTATTTGATAAGGAGGCGACAACGGTTAAACCGAGAAACGCAATCGCAAAATATTCCGCTGAAGAAAAGCGAAGCGCCAAACTGGCTAAGAAGGGAGTTAAAAAGATTAAAAACAACACTCCGACCAAGCCGCCGATCGCCGAACTGAAAATGGAAATTCCGAGCGCTTTTCCCGGCTCCCCCTTTTTGGCCATCGTATACCCGTCAAACACCGTCGCCAAAGCTTCCGGGGTACCGGGCGTCCGGAATAATATCGCACTAATGGACGCTGAAAAGACCGAAGTCACATAAATCGTAGTCATGATAATAAAAGCAGCGATCGTATCCATCCCGTATGTTATCGGGACTAAAATGATAACGAGCATCGTTCCACTAATGCCAGGAGTCGCCCCGCCGAGAAAGCCGACGATGACGCCTAAGACCAAGGCCAATAAATAAATAGGATCCAAAATATTCATTAAGCCTAAAAACAGTGCTTCTCCCATTGGTATCTTCCTTTCTCATATCAGGATCTGTTCACCGTCGAAAAGCCTGATATTAATAGATAAGCAAACTTAAATCGCGAAAAATTCCTACACCCCGCGGAAGCGGAACACGAAGAAGATTGATAAATAGAAACGTAAGAAAAGCGGTGCCCAATACTGATGTTAAGACAAGGGATGACCACTTTTTCACACCCATTAATAACGTAATGGCGACTAAAATAACGAGTGAGGAAAGAATAAAGCCAACCAAAGGCAAAAGAATGACGTACGCAAAAGAGATCGCAATCATCAGCCATAATCGATTCGGAAATGCAGGCGCTTCGTCGACAAAGTCAGAATCATCCAATTGAGCTTCAACGCCTTCCTGCTCCTCTGCCGCATCCGCTCTGTTCGTTTTCTGTTGAATGATTGTTTTTACTAGCAAGATGATTCCAAGAACCAGCATCGAGCTTAAAAGAAAGGTCGGCCAAAACGTCGAACTTAAAGTTGCATCTGTTTCTCTCTCGACAATCTGTCCTGTCTGAATGAGGAAAAAAGCGCTGAACAAAATTGTGATAATCGAAACAACAATATTTGTTCTCATGAAAATCCTCCTATCATCATTTTTGCTGAAGGGGTTGTGCCAAAAGCCTTATTCTTTTGACACAACCCGTTTCTGCATGTTCTTTTCTTACTGCCCGCCATTTAAAATTTCATCATACAATTCAATCGTGCTTTGGATGCTCTCTGTATAATCCTCTGAATTCAGCCAGCCATCTCTCAAATGTAAAAAGGAATCTCTTTCATATTGCTTGTATCTTTCCGTATCTTTCGCCTCTTCGAGAGCGCTTTCTAAAATTTCCACGATTTCAGGAGGCGTGTCGCCGTGGACAACAATTCCTCTCATACCGCCGATTGTTAAATTCTCTGAGCCTAGCTCACCGCCCGCAGGAACGTCCGGGTACTCTTCAATCCGCTCATCCGCAAAAGCAAGAATCGGAATCATATCTCCCGCCTGAATATATTCGTTTACGGGACCGAACTCCTCCAGCAGCAAATTAATATGACCACCTAATAAGTCAGCCTGCATCTCACCGGCACTATCAAAGGAAACATAATTTAACTCAATATCAAATTCTCTCTCCAGTACTGTCGCCGCGATCTCGTCAAATGTTCCGACTCCTGTTCCACCGATCGTCAATTGACCCGGGTTCTCCTGAGCGTATTCAATCATTCCTTCGATCGTATCGAACGGACTGGCGTCGGTTACATGAAGACCCAACGTATCGTATTGAATGCGTGCAACAGGCGCGTATGCTTCTAACGGATTCGTGTTCACTCCGGTTAAATACGTAGCCGGATAATTGGCCATCGCCCAAAGCGTGTAGCCATCCGGTTCTGCCTGATTTAAAATATAGCTTCCGGCAATCGCTCCCCCTGATCCTTCCATATTAACGACATTCACATTTACCCCCAAAATATCTTCCAGCTCGAGCGCGATCGCCCGTCCGAAACTATCAGAGCCTCCTCCGGCTCCCCATCCAACGATTAACTCAATATCCCGTGTCGGATAATCAACAGCTTCCCCTGAGCCTGCTTCGCCTCCACCGTCACCTTCCGTTGCTGAACCGTCTCCATTGGCATCATCTGTTCCACCACATGCAGCAAGTAAACACATGAATGAAATAATAAGGACGACAAAAAACTTTTTGCTTTGCATCTTACAACCCCTCCATATTTTGTTAATTTATAGAAAATAAACGTAATAAACAATTTTCTGAATTTACCATCTACATATGTGCTACTTTTGATAAGCAAGCATCTGTTTCGCTTTTTTATAAACTGGATAATCAATCATTTTTCCATCAAGCTTAATCGAAGCCAGCCCATTCTTCTCAGCTTCTTCAAATGCTTCGACCACCGCCGTGGCGTAGTCCACTTCCTCTTTTGTCGGTGAAAACACTTCGTTGATAATGCTGAGCTGTCTTGGATGGATAGCCCCTTTCCCTTGAAAGCCGAGCGATTTGGCTTTAAATGAATCCCGTTGTAAGCCATGATCATCCTGGAAATCAGGATAGACACTGTCAATTGGTGGAGCGATTCCCGCTGCCCGTGAAGCAATCACAACATGCGATTTCGCATAGAGAAATTCTTCCCCTCCCTCGGTCCGAATCGCATTAATATCAAGCTCAAAGTCGACAGCGCCGAAAGAAAGGGCGCAAATCTTGTCAGAGGCAGTGGCAATTTCATACGCATTCATAATCCCCTTCGCCGTTTCAAGAATTGGGCTTATTCTTCTTTCCGCCCCATCAGCCGCTCCTTTCCGCAACATTTCTACTGCTTTTTCAATATCTTCCTTTTGCTCGACTTTCGGAATAATAACGCTGACATCTTTCAATGTCGCGACCGCGAGTAAATCGTCTTCAAAAAAAGCAGTCTGGCGATCATTGATTCTGATAAAAATTCTTGGAGAAAGCTCCACATCTTCCAATGTGGCAATCAACTGCTGTCTCGCCTGCTTTTTTTGCTCAATCGCGACGGCATCCTCTAAATCGAGAACGACCGCATCGGCTTCAGAAGCAATTGCTTTCATGACCATTTTCTCGTTATTTGCGGGACAAAATAAAAGGGAACGAATTGGTTTCACTGTAGCACCTCCGGGTTGTTTTAAAGTTTCACTCACATGATTAAAGCGCTTTCATATATTGACTTTTAAAAAAGCTAAGGGAACTTAGCAAAACCCATCATCGACACTCCTTCTCTTTGCATTTTTTCTGCGGTAACGCCTCTTGCTCCATTACCTTCATATAGAAGGCTGAGGAATAAACGTTCAAGCAAACTCGAAAGCCTTTACCCCTCAACCATGTCTATTCGCTTCTTTTTTCACAGTCGTTTTCAGGCCCGATTCAACAAATTGTTGCCGCAGGAACTTCTTACAATTAACTCAGGCTGCAGCAGCGTAGTCGTCGGGACGAACGCTTCTTTATGTTTAATAAAATCAATCATGTGCTCTGCCGCTAATTCTCCCATTTCAAAGCTCGGCTGACTGATCGTCGTCAATGGTGAGGCCAAATGCTGCGACCAGACCGACTCGTCAAAGCCGACGTGGCTGACATCATTTGGAATGGAAAGCCCCAGTTCATTGGCAGCCTCGATCACCTCTGAGATCATTGAAACATGAGAAGATAAAATCGCATCAGGACGATCCGGCGCCATAAGCAGCTGTTTCACCGCTTCTTTTGCGGTTCCCGGCTTTTCTTCCACTTCCCGGATCATCATTTCATCGGCAGCGACTCCATTGCTCTCCATCGCCCTGCGGTATCCTTCAATTCGATCCTCTCTCGGACTGATCCCTTGCGAAGTATAGGCGATTAGCGCAATCGATTTCCTGCCTAAATCCCTTAAATGATTAACGGCCAGCATTGAAGAGCGCACATTGTCGATAATCACCGTATCCAAAGCCATCCCGTCTATCCTGCGGTTGATCAGAACCAACGGATACTTCTCGTCGATCAGCTCCTGAAACAGCGGCTTGTTTTCAATCATTGGGTTAATAATGATGCCGTCTACCTGCTTCATTTTCAGATTTTCAATATGCTCTCTTTCAAGCTGGGGATCATTATTAGAATTGCAAATCATTAAGCTGTAGCCGTTAGCATGGCATCTTTTCTCGACTCCCTCGATCACGAGCGACCAAAAAGTCGTTTTCATATTGGCGAGAATAAGGCCGATGACATTTGACTTCATTTGCTTTAAACTTCTCGCCAACGAATTCGGCTTATAATTCAGTTCCTTAATGATTCGTAATACTTTCTCCTTTGTTGCCTCATTGACGTATTCAAAATTGCCATTGATAATTCGTGAAACCGTTGTTTTTGAAACGCCGGCTTTTTTCGCGATTGTATCCATATTTACTTTATTGGCTTTATTGTTCATCGGCATCCACCCTACTCGCAATTTCTGAAACCGATTAATGAAACCGGTTTCGTTGATCGGTTAACTAGATCGTAGCACAGTGCAAAAATATCCGTCAAGAACATTTTAAATTTTTTGTTTATTGTAAATTCAGGAAAGATGGACTTCCCGCCTGTTCAATCAACAGCAAAAAAGCCTCGGCAAAAGGCTTCTTTCCCCTTACTGCCGAGGCATCGTCACCACTATGACAGGTTTCCCTTCCACTCACTCCCCGTATTTTTCCCGCCATTGTTCCAGCCACTTCGAATAGTCTCCTTGAACTTCTTCCGCGGTTTTTCCGTCTAAAGAGCTTGGCGCTCCGGCCACATCATTCTTTTTTGATACGGGAAACGACCAGCCACCGATCAC
This sequence comes from Halalkalibacter oceani, assembly GCF_040544555.1. Lineage (NCBI taxonomy): Bacteria > Bacillati > Bacillota > Bacilli > Caryophanales > Bacillaceae > Halalkalibacter > Halalkalibacter oceani. The sequence continues at coordinate 214,652 of NZ_JBEPKD010000001.1, read as the reverse complement.
TTCTCCGTTTTGCAGCCATACGGTTACGGACGTTTTTCCCATATTGAATTGCTCATCTAAAGGATGATTTTTAACCGTGAAAGAGACCGTTTCAATTTGCTTATTTAAATATTCATCCGGTTCTGTATATTGGACCGCCCACACTTGCTCGTTAGAAAGCTCCAATAATTCAGACTTTGCAAACGTTCGCCGGCCTTCTCCTTCGTATGAAACGACCTCGTATCCTTCATGACGCAGAAAGTCCTGCGCCATGACCGCATGATTACTTATTGATTCATCGCCAGTACAGCCGACAAAGACAAGCATTATAAAGACCAAAACGATGTATCTCAGCAAAGAATTTCCTCCCCTTTTTCGTAATGGCTACACTCATTACGAAAAAGCTGCTGAAAAGTGAAAATAGTCCTTTTTCAGCAGCTTCCTCACACCGGGCTTAAACAGATTACGCAGGAATTACCATTCAATGGTATCAAGCATCGCCCACATAGCCGGGGAAATGCCTTCTGCCGCTTCCTTCTGCGGAAGAAACAGCGTAAAGCCAATCAATTGTCCATTGTATTCTTTGGCCGTATGAACGATCACGGTCACGCCATCCTCATTTGTAATTTCTTCTTTAACCGTATATTCAATATCCGCTAACGGGACGTCTTCTCCCTCGACGATTTCTCCCTCGGCATGCTCTGTGATCATCTGCTTGATCTCCTGTGCATCCGCTCCGCTTCCATGATTGATCACCCTTGTGAAAAACGAATCATCATAATTAGACAGGATTACATCGCGGTTCGGCTCCTCGCTCTCAAGCATAAAATCCTGAAGAATGTAAATGCTGTAGCCGATGGCGCTGCGGTGAAACTGCGCTTCTCTCATTTCCGTTTCGCCTTCAACTGTCACCGGAATTTCCTTAATCTCAGCAGCATCACTGGAGCCTATCGGACTCTCCAGCTCATTGCCAGTTTCAGTTTCCTCCTCGTCTGCTGGAGGGACTTCGCTTTGTTCGTCCGCTGTTGCCGGATTGTCCGGCTCATCATTTTCATTGGCGCTACATGCGGCAAGCATAGCAACGGTTACGACTACACATCCGATCACAAAAAGTCGTTTCATACGATTCCCCCTTTTTTTCTCTTATGAAACGACAGGTGCTTCGGATAAGTTTCACCAGCTCAGTTCATTTCCGTTTTAGTTATCTGGAGAAAATGAAACAGAAAGGCTGTCGGTAAAATGTTGGGTGTACGTGACATTTTCAATTTGAACAACGAGCTCATCCGCTTCGAGCTGACGAATGCCTGATAATTCAACGGAGATATGCTGCCCCAGGTCATCGATATTCCCGTTCATGCCAATCGTATGGAGATCATTGACAGGCTGGTCCCCTGTCTTATACGTTAAGTAAAGCGGCGGACGTCCAGATTCAAATCCTGTCCTTTCGTAAAAGGATGCTTCCGTAAAATAAGGAATCGCCAAGGATCGAGTGGCGTTTTCGTTCGCTTTCACGAGCAAGGTCCATTCCAATGTATTCTGGCTATAAGTTGCTTCCTGAAAAACAAGCTCCGCGCCAAACCATGTTCCAATGCTTTCTTCATAGATTTCCTGCTGGCTGCGGTCAATGCTGAGCAAAAGCGAGTCTCTAATAAGCGGAATCGCAAAAGATACATCTTGATCACTCACATATGTAGCGCGCTGGACCTTTAGCTCAAACTCAGTCGGCAGCTCGTCGACCGGCTCGAATTGAATAAATTTTTCTTCATTTTCCCGAAACATTCCCTGGTAGAAAAAGCCGATAGTCGTCTCGTCTTTGCTGACTAAATCAACGGCCAGATCAAGCAATGGATCCCCATCCTCTGACTCATCGCGGAAGAATAGTTCCATCCCAAATGGAGTAATGCGCAGCTCCTCCATGTAAATGCTGTTTCCGTCTGCGCTGAATGCTTGCTCAATCGGAATGCTAACCGTCTCCACCTGATCGAAATCCAGCTCCATCGGGATCGAAACTTCATTCAGCTCATAGCTTTTCCCGCCCTTGTGAAGCGTTAAATCAAATAAATGCAGCTCGCTGATTTGCCGGATCACTTCTCCATTTTCATTGCGAACCGGATCAAAAATTAACCGATCATGATAGCGGCCCTCGACCATCCGCGCTTCATCCGTCATCCATTGATTTGAGTAGGAGCCATTTGATTCCAGCTCTCCCTCTCCACCAATTCGCAACCTTCCGCTCAGGACAGGCAAATTGTAGTATTCATGAATTTCTTCGGACAGGTCAACGCTGTAAAACACGTGAACCTGATCCGGCGTATACCAGATCTCCTCAATGATCAAGCTCTCCTGGCCACCTTCTTTAAATGGAATTTCGATTTCAGGAGTAATCGTATTCTCCAGCTCTCTCGCCCGCGTTAATCCTCTTGTACGGCTGAGCTTAAGCTGATCCCATTCTTCACGCGTCGCCTCCGGGATTTGAACGCTCAGAGGATTAAAAAATTCCTCCGCCTCAGACTCAGTCTCCGACGGCTCCTCCTCCTGTTGACTTTCTTCCTCCTGAGGTGCCACTGTTTGTTCCGCCTGCTCATTCCAGAGCGTATAGCCCGTTAACCCGATAAGCAGGATAATCACGATAATCCATTTTTGCTTTGTCATGAAAACATTAGCTCCTTAAGCGAGCTCAACCAGCTCAGTTCTCTGCTGCTTTAACGCTGCAATAGTACTTGTCAGCGCTCGATCCTCCCGTTCAAGTTCACCAACAATCCGCTCAACATGATAGGACATTTCGGTTGCTTGAGTTAAGGAATCCTGAATTTTGCCGTGTACCATCCAATCCACGATAAATCCATCGAAAAAATAATCAGCGAAGGTCAGGAAGCCATCTATTTCTATCGTGCAATCCGTATAAGCATTCACATCTTTAAGCTCTTCTTCAAAATGGCGCAAGGCGCGCTGAGCATGGTGAATTTCAGACCGCGCTTCATCAATATGACCATGCTTCATCGCTGTTGAAATCATTCCCCCGCCAAACATATCCCAGGTCGACCAGCCACTGGCACTTTCGAGTGACGAAATCGCCTTTTCAAGCGAAGCTCTTGCTTTTATCCCTGCCGCTATCGCCTCTTGATACTCTTTTAGCTGGGCTTTTTTCTCTTCTTCCTCATCGATTAACGAGGAAAGCCGCTCATTCAAAACAGAATCCGTCGCTATCAGATAGGCTTTCTTTTCTTTAATCAACTGCTCATATTCCTTCACCGGTTCAGACAGGGAGTGCAATAACAGCTGTATTTCCTTCAGCTCTTCTTCCAGATCTTCAATTGTTTGCAGCGCTTCTTCATATTTCAGCTGCGCCTGCAGCACTTCCTGCTGTTCCTTCTCCATTTTCTCCAAGCGCCGGCCGACAACCGTATAAAATAAATTTGTAAAACTAAGCTTCTTTAATTGCTCGACATCGGCTCTTTCACGCTCCAGCTGCTGTCTGAGCTGTTCCGCTTTTTGATGTCCCTCTGTTAAATGAGTGATAGCCCGCTCCTTATGAGCGCTCCACTTTACATATAGCCGCTTTCGCTCCTTCACTTCCGTTAACCGTTTCTGGTATTCTGCTAACATCCCGATCACCTCTATTTGATTTACGATAGATTGATGGAAAAGGTTTCATCCCTTCTAATCTGGCAGGCTACTATACATCCAGGTGAAACTGCTCTATTCCGGCGCCACACTGCTCCTACGGCTTAGATCAAAGAGAGGGTGTGGCAAAAGGGTTGGTTTCCTTTTGGCACACCCCCGAAACGGTAAAGTAGAGTTTGCCCGCCATTTTTACGGCGAGCAGGATGAATAAAGCCGTCTCTTTTTTTGAATTTCTGCCCGGTTTCCCAAATCAACCTCGAACGTTGACCGGCCTGAGGCATTTTTTATTACAACGCTGCAAGCTGCTCTTCAAGCTGATCTGTTGTAATTCTCCAATGTGAATCATGCCAGATGACATGTTTGTTTTTGACGATAAACAGCTGAGGTGATTCATGCTTGATTTGCAATTCTTCTGCTATCGCGTTGGAAACAGGCCGCTGTTCAATCACTTTCACCAGCGCAAATTGCAAGTCCGGTTTTTGCTGCGCTTCGATAAAATCCTGAAACACTTGAAACGCTTCGGCGCTGATCGGGCATGATGTACTATGCTTAAGCAAAAAGACCGTCCTTGAAGCAGATTCTTCCCAAAGGTCGTGCCATTGTTCAATCGACTGTAATTCCTGCATCTCAATCATCCTTTCATTGCTGCAGCTCGCATGTAGCCTGTTTTTCTACTCTAATCATAGCACACATTCCATATAAATGTTCCCACCTATTTCCATGCGCTGATGACAAAATGAATATCCTCATAGGAAATTGAATCAGGTAACGCCTCTTTTAATGGCTTCAACCGCTCCCAACCAAGCTCCTTCATTTTCTCTTCAATTAACTGCCTTTTTTGTGGCTCGACTCTTTCCGCCAGCCGCAGCTCGATCCCGGCTTCCTCGGCTTTGATCAGATGCCTGATAATCGTTTGCTCGGTGAACCCGAATTCCGCTGCTAGTTCCTGAACTGTAGCACCATTTAAAAACGCTTCCGCTGTCTGCTTAAATTGGCCGCTTCTTGCTTTTTGTTCTTTGCGGCGCACGGCCGTCCCCTGACCTGATGCCGGCTTCCGCTCCGCAAAAGGGGCAAGAATCGCCAGGAACAGCTCGCCGTATTTCTCCAGCTTTTGCTCGCCGACCCCGGAAATCGATTGTAACTCTTCTTTCGTCAACGGTACTTTTCCGCTCATTTCCTTTAACGTCCGATCGGAAAAAATCATGTACGGCGGAACCCCCTGCTCTTCGGCCAGCCGCTTTCTCTCCTGCCGCAGCGCTTCGAAAATATCATCCTGTTCTTCCACCGCTTCCGGGATCGTTGTCTCTGACAAGAGCACCTTCGCCTCACCCGTTAAAACAGGAACCGCTTTTTCCGTGAGCTGCAGCGTTGGAAAAGAAGAATCAGTCGGCTGTAAATACCCTTCCGCGGTCAGAACATCAATCATATCAGCAACCGCCCGCTGCGTCCATTCCTTCATCAAGCCGTATGTCGACACATCGGCCAAGCCGAACTGTTTTATTTTCTGGTTTTCGGAACCGACGAGCACTTGAGCGACAATCGTTTTGCCGAAACGTTCACGCAGCCGCTTCACACATGAGAAGATAATCTGCGCCTCCCGGGTCCGGTCTATTTTTTCACCGCTGTCGACGCAGTTCGAACATTTGCCGCAGCTCTCTCCGTCCTCGTCTCCGAAATAGTCGAGAATGTAGTGCTGCAGGCAGCGCTCTGTATGACAATAGCTTGTCATCTGCTGCAGCTTCTTATATTCCATCGCCTGCCGCTCGTCGATCCGATCCGACTGCTCGATCAAAAACGTATGCGTGCGAATATCCTGAGCCGCAAACAGCAAAATACAGTCACTTTCCTCCCCGTCACGTCCCGCGCGCCCCGCTTCCTGATAATAGGCTTCAAGCGAGCGCGGCAGGCTGTAATGCAAAACAAAACGGACATTCGACTTATCGATTCCCATACCGAACGCATTCGTCGCGACAATCACTTTCTTTTTATCATAAATAAACGCTTCCTGACTGTCCGACCGCTCTTCTTCCCTCATCCCGCCATGATAGCGGGCTACTTCAAAACCGGCGGCTGACAGCTCTTCAAACAGCTGGTCGACTTCCTTGCGCGTCGTCGCGTAAATAATGCCTGATTCCTGCTTGCGCATCGTCAAGTAAGAACGAATAAACTCCTTCTTATTCACTCCTTTTTTCACTTCAAAGCGCAAGTTCGGCCGGGCAAATCCCATTGTAACCGTGCTCTGCTCGCGAATATGTAAATACTGCTGTAAGTCAGCGCGAACCTGCTTGGTCGCGGTAGCCGTTAAGGCGAGAACGGTCGGCTGATCGTTCAGCTGCTCCAGCCATTCGGGAATCCGCAAATAGCTTGGGCGGAAATCATGCCCCCATTGCGACATACAGTGGGCTTCATCAATCGCCACAAGCGAAAGGGAAACCGCTTGAAGCAGCTGTTGAAAATGGGGATGCTCCAGCCGCTCCGGTGCGACATAGACGAGCTTATAGGCGCCCGCTTTAATTTGGGCATGACGCTTTTGCTCCTCCGCCGCAGTTAAGGTGCTATTTAAAAAGGTTGCTCCAACCCCGTATTCCTGAAGGGCATCCACCTGATCTTTCATCAAAGAAATAAGCGGAGTAATGACAACGGTCACTCCCGGGAGGAGCAGGGCCGGAATTTGATAGCATAATGACTTCCCGCCTCCAGTCGGCATAATCCCAAGCGTATCGTGACCGGCAAGCACCTGCTCAATAATCGCCTGCTGTCCCTGGCGAAAATGCTCGTAGCCGAAAATCGTTTGCAGCTTTTCCTGCGCTTGTTCCATTTGTAGCGTTTGCATCGTCCTCTCCTTTCCATGTGTTCTCACACTTTTTTTACTTACCTGCTATTATAGCAAATTCCTGCTCCTCTTTAACATGATAGAAAGACGCAAAAATATTGTTAGAACCCTATCCCTTTGTCTACAATGAATGGTATAATTCATAGGATTATGTTCAATGGAGGCTTACGCATTTATGATTACTGTAACAAATGTAGGACTACAATATGGGGACCGCAAGCTATTTGATGAGGTCAATATTAAATTCACACCGGGAAATTGCTACGGCTTGATCGGAGCCAATGGGGCTGGTAAATCGACATTTTTAAAGATTTTATCAGGTGAAATTGAGCCGCAGTCAGGGGACGTTCACCTTGCACCGGGCCAGCGGCTTGCCGTATTAAAGCAAAATCACTTTGAATACGAAGAGTTTGAAGTTTTAACGACGGTCATTATGGGACATGCCCGCCTCTATCAGGTGATGCAGGAGAAAGATGCGATTTATATGAAAGAAGATTTCACAGATGAGGACGGCATCAAAGCAGCCGAGCTTGAAGGCGAATTTGCCGAATTGAACGGCTGGGAGGCCGAATCCGAAGCGGCTGTTCTATTAAAAGGTCTCGGAATCGGCGAAGATCTTCACAATAAAAAACTCGCCGATTTAACCGGTGCTGAGAAAGTTAAAGTTTTGCTCGCACAGGCGCTGTTTGGCGAGCCGGATGTTCTCTTGCTCGATGAGCCGACGAACCACTTGGATTTACAGGCGATTGAATGGCTTGAAGAATTCCTGATTAATTTCGAAAACACGGTAATCGTCGTTTCCCATGACCGTCATTTTTTGAATAAAGTATGTACCCATATTGCTGATTTGGATTTCGGCAAAATCCAGATTTACGTCGGCAACTATGATTTCTGGTATGAATCAAGCCAGCTTGCGCAAAAGATGGCGCAGGATCAAAACAAGAAAAAGGAAGAAAAGATTAAAGAGCTACAAAACTTTATTGCCCGCTTTAGCGCGAACGCCTCAAAATCAAAGCAGGCGACATCGCGTAAAAAGCTGCTCGACAAAATTGAGCTTGATGACATTCGCCCGTCATCACGGAAATATCCGTATGTTCACTTTGCGCCGGAGCGTGAAATCGGCAACGATTTGCTGCGGGTCGAAAATCTGTCGAAAACAATTGATGGCGAAAAGGTGCTCAACGGCATCAGCTTTACGATGAACAAGGATGACAAAATCGCCTTAGTCGGAAGCAACGAAATCGCCAAAACGACGCTCTTTAAAATCCTTGCCGGTGAACTGGAGCCGGACAGCGGCAGCTTCAAATGGGGCTTGACGACATCGCAGGCTTATTTTCCAAAGGACAATTCCGCTTACTTCGAGAATTGTGACTTGAACCTCGTCGATTGGCTGCGTCAATACTCACCGCAGGATGACAGCGATACGTTTTTACGCGGCTTTCTCGGTCGGATGCTCTTTTCCGGCGAGGAAGTGAAGAAGAAAGCAAGTGTGCTTTCCGGAGGGGAAAAAGTCCGCTGCATGCTTTCCAAGATGATGCTGAGCGGAGCCAATGTCCTGCTGCTTGATGAGCCGACGAACCATTTAGACCTTGAATCGATTACCGCTCTGAACAACGGATTGATTTCATTTAAAGGCTCGCTTATATTCTCATCTCATGACCATCAATTTAACGAAACAATCGCCAACCGGATTATCGAACTGACTGATGATGGGCTGATCGATAAAGAAATGAGCTACAACGAATATTTAGCACTAAAAAAGTAAAACAACATACAGCATGCCACACAAGGTGCGAACCCCAAGCGAACATGAAATTCCCGGGAGGTTCGCACCAAAAAACAACCGAAATATGAATCATCATGTGAAACTATGTAAGAAAACAGCCAAAAAGCCAGCCCATAAAAGCGAAGCCTTACCACTCTGCGACCAAACACCACCGAAAACCAAGGTATTTTCGCTATCGCACTCTATGGGAGTGCGTGGATTGAAATCCGAATTAACAGCAAAAGACGAGCGAGATATACAGAATCGCACTCTATGGGAGTGCGTGGATTGAAATTTTCCTCATGACTCCAAAATGATAAAAAAGATGAATCGCACTCTATGGGAGTGCGTGGATTGAAATTATCTACCAATTGGTTACTAATTGAGTAAATTAATCGCACCCAAGAAGTGCGATAAGGATCCGCACTTCTTGGGTGCTCGTCGCAACTCTATGGGAGCGCATAGAAGGACTGTAAAAGTGCTGATTCCGTTATTTACGTTGTAGTCACCATTTTTCGTTCGAAAAAGATTCCGCTCTACATTATAATTGAATCTGGCATGCTAGTATGAAGGAGGCTGCTGAAAAAGTGAAAATCGTCCTTTTTCAGCAGCTTCTTATAGGTTCCTTAAGTGCGGGCTCTTTTCTTTAAATTTGTTTTTAATACGGTACATGAAATTATTTTGAGGGGATGAAATGAAGATGTCAGTTAAGCTTGCCTACTCCCTGGCGATTATTGGTGCTGCTTTATGGGGGTTAGTCGGGTTGTTCGTACAAAATCTTTACGCTCACGGGCTGACAGCTTGGCAGGTTGTCGCGATCCGCTCGTTTTTTTCAATGCTTCTTTTGCTCAGTTATCTGCTCGTTTGGAAACGGCAGGCGCTACGGATAAAATGGCGCCATCTTCCTTATTTTATGGGGACTGGGGTTATCAGCTTTGTCTTTTTTAATTGGTGCTTTTTTAAAGTGATCGAGCAGACGAATTTATCTCTTGCGGTCATGCTATTGTATACGGGTCCCTTATTTGTTACGATCATTTCCCGTTTTCTCTTTAAGGAATGGCTGACAGCAAGAAAAATGGCGGCGATTGTCGTGACATTACTAGGATGCAGCTTTGTCGTCGGCTTCCTTCCCCAGGGAAGCATCGTGCTGACAGCCTCTACCTTGCTAATAGGCATCGGCTCCGGTTTTTTCTATGCGCTGTACAGCATTTTCGCCAAGCTGAGCAGCCGCTATTATCAGCCTTTGACGATTACGGTATACTCCTTTATTTGCTCGACTGTCTTTTTGCTTTTTTCCAGCAATCTCGTGCATACACTGCCACTTCTTCTGCAATGGGATGTAATGCTCAACAGCCTTGGCTTAGCTTTTTTCTCGACGACGCTTGCTTATATTCTTTACACAAAAGGACTGAGCCAGATTGAATCAAGTCGGGCGGCGATTTTGTCGACGATTGAGCCGGTCATCGCGATTTGCGTCGGTTTTTTCTTTTTTCACGATGAGCTGACGTTCTGGCAGTGGAGCGGGATTCTTCTCGTCTTTATCTCGATGTTCCTGGTAGCTGAATCCTCTTCCTCTAAAGAAGCCCGAAAACGGCTGACCTAAAAAAACAAATAAGGCTCTACGCTCATCACGAAGAAGCTGCTGAAAATCGTCCTTTTTCAGCAGCTTCTTTCGACACACCTTTTAATGATCATAGCCACGGTTGCGCTGTCGTCTTTTTTTGATAAAGTGATAAAGCAATACGAGGCAGCCGAGAATCGCAAGCGCATAAATCATATGTTCGACAAACGACGACCAGTCGGTAATCGTTCTTCCATAATAGAAGCCGACCAAAAAGTAAAACGTAAGCCAGACGAAGGCAGAGCTAAATCCGACTAACGCAAATAAGCGATAGGAGATGTTAGACAAACCGATACTAAACGGTACCGCATGGCGAATGAAAGGGAAAAAATAACTGAAGCTGGCCGCTTTCAAGCCGTATTTCTCCAACAGCTCCTTGCCCTTTTCCGCCCGCTCATGCCAAATCGATTTTTTTCGTTTCACCGGTAAGTGGGCGCGCTTTGAAACAACATGGCCGCTGACATAAAGAATCGTCCCATGACACATCACACTTGCGTATAAAATAAAGAAAGTCGGGAGCGGCTCTAAATAATAAGTAGTCGCCAGCAGACCACCCGTCATTAAAAGAACTTCATTGGGAACTGGAAAGAAAAACAGACCAACCGCCATGATTAAAAAAAGTGAAATATAGCCGTGCTGCCTGATAATATCAATCAGAAACATCCAGTCCACTACGCTCCCCCTCTTCCCTGCATCGCCATAGAAGCGGAAACGAGGCACCTCTCCCATGTCCGCTTTTGCTGTTATCCCTTAAAGTACTCTTTATAATAGCCACCTATTTTTCCGGTATTGTCGATCACAAAATAAAATTCTTCCGTTTCATTTTTGAGCTCATATGTTTTTCCAGCAGTCAGTGCCCGGTTCACCATGTATTTTTTTGCATTTGTATGTACGCATTCTACGGTGCGAATGGTCGGGCGCGTTTGCCACGTGTTGTGAATCATTTTCCTATCCCACTCCTTTTCCTTCTATCTTACTATTATAAGGTCCGCTTGCTTAATTGCAAACTGTTTCGCTTTCCTTAGCTGCCGCGAAAAAAACAGGGGATGGCTCACTAGATCAAAAGTCCGACCTGGTGAGCCATCCCGCTAAAGAGATAGAACCATTATTGACTTAGCCTTCCAGTAACAAAGATTCTGGATCCTCTAAAAGCTGCTTTACTTTTACAAGGAAGCTAACGGCTTCTTTCCCATCGACAATCCGGTGATCATAAGACAATGCAATATACATCATTGGACGGTTTTCAAAGTTCTCCTGGTCAATTGCCACTGGCCGCCATTGAACCTTATGCATCCCTAAAATACCGACTTGAGGTGCATTTAAAATTGGCGTAGACCATAAGGAACCGAATACTCCTCCGTTCGTAATCGTAAACGTTCCACCTTGGAGATCAGAAATTGCCAGCTTATTATCGCGTGCTTTTTTCCCAAGCTCGCCAATTTCACGCTCGATTCCAGCAAAGCCTAAGCGGTCTGCATCACGGACAACTGGAACAACAAGCCCTTCATCCGTTGAAACGGCTACACCGATATCATAGTACTTCTTAACTAAAATCTCGTCGCCCTGAATTTCCGCATTTAATAACGGGAACTCTTTCAAAGCACCGATAACGGCTTTTGTAAAGAAAGACATAAATCCGAGCTTCACGCCATTCTTTTCAAGGAAAACATCTTTACGACGCTTGCGCAAATCCATAACAGCCGTCATGTCGACTTCATTGAACGTTGTTAACATCGCTGCTGTTTGCTGGGATTCAACAAGGCGCTTGGCGATTGTTTGACGACGACGGGACATTTTGATCCGTTCTACCGGCTTAGCAGAATCACTGGAGGCTGCCGGTGCTTTAGCCTGCTGTGGCGCTGCTGGCTGCTTTTGCGGTGCAGCTGGTGCTGTTTGATGCGTTTCAACATCCTGCTTGCGAACACGGCCAAGCGGATCAGCTGTTGCTACGGCGCTTAAATCAATACCGCGCTCACGGGCAAGCTTTCTAGCTGCCGGTGAAGCGAGCGGTCTGTCCTGACCAGTTGCCGGCGCCGGCTCAGCTTCTTTAGCCGGTTCTGCTTTTTCTGCGCTTGCTGCCGGCGCTGGTGCTGCTTCCTCTTTCGGAGCGGCAGGCGCTGCGCTTGCCGCACTTCCGCTTTCATCGATCACAGCAATCACTTCGCCAACCTCAACCGTATCGCCTGGTTCCTTTTTGAATTCAGTAATCACGCCGGAATGTTCAGCTGTAATTTCAACGTTTACTTTATCCGTCTCCAGTTCAGCGATATATTCCCCCTGGTTTACCTGTTCGCCCACCTGCTTTAGCCATTGGGCAATTGTTCCTTCAGTAATCGACTCTGCTAGTTCTGGTACTTTGATTTCAATCACGGGAAAAGGCCTCCTCTTATTGTTTGCGTGTCAATGATTCTGTCACAATGCGTTCTTGTTCTTTTTTATGTGCGGTCGGGTCACCTTCAGCCGGACTCGAACGGTGCGTTCTTCCAATGTAGCTGACCGTCGCTCCCTCTGGTGTAATTTCCCGGATACGAGACTCCATAAACGGCCACGCACCCATATTTTTAGGTTCTTCCTGAACCCAGACAATTTCCTTTAAATTGCTGTAGCGGGCAAAGATGCTGCGAATCGGCCGTTTCGGGAACGGATAAAGCTCCTCGACGCGGGCGATATGGAGCCAGCTCCAGTCCTGATCTTTGCTTTTCTGCATTTTATCGGCAATATCAATCGCGACTTTCCCACTACAAAGGATGATCCGTTCGACCTTATCTGTATCCTGCCCCAACCCTTCCTGCTCAAGGACAGGCTGGAATTCTCCCTCGGTGAAAGCATCGTGAGTAGATGCAACCATCTGATTCCGAAGCAAGCTCTTCGGCGTCATGATAATGAGCGGACGTACCGCATCCTTTTCTAAAATCTTCGCTTGGCGGCGTAAAATATGGAAATATTGAGCCGCTGACGTACAATTGGCAATTGTCCAGTTGTTCTCGGCAGCGAGCACAAGGAAACGCTCAACCCGGCCGCTGGAATGCTCCGGTCCTTGACCTTCGTAGCCGTGCGGCAGCAAAACGACAAGGCCTGACTTTTGTCCCCATTTTGCTCTTCCTGCTGAAATCCACTGGTCAAACATAACCTGGGCACCGTTGGCAAAATCCCCGAACTGCGCTTCCCATAATACTAATGTTTCCGGAGCTTGAACATTGTAGCCATATTCAAACCCGACAACAGCCATCTCCGATAACGGACTGTTATGGACCGCGAAGGAAGCATTGGCTTTTTCAAAGCTTTGCAGCGGTGTGAAAATCGAGTCATTTGTCCGGTCATGCAGCACAAGATGACGATGAGCAAACGTACCGCGCTCCGAATCCTGACCTGTTAAACGGATCGGCGTGCCATCATGCAGAATCGTCGCAAATGCCAGCGTTTCCGCAAGACCCCAATCGACCTTGTTGTTCTCTTCAAAGGCGCTTAGACGACGCTTTAAGATCTTTTCGAGCTTTTCATTCGCTGAGAAATCCTCCGGCCAATCCAACAGCTGTTGATTGATTTCCTTCAGCGTCTCAAGCGGAACACTCGTCTTGACCTTTGGCAGACCGTTCACGACAAAGTCCGGCGGAACGAGCTCCAGCACTTTATTCGATTTGTTGGCCGCCACTTCATCATATTGCGACTGCAAATATTCCTGTGTTTCGCGGTCGAGTTGATCTCCGTACGTTTCTTCGACAACGCCTCCGGTCGAAAGCTGCTTGGCATAGATTTCGCGCACGGTCGGATGCTTGCGGATGATGTCATAAAGACCAGGCTGCGTAACGGCCGGCTCATCCATTTCGTTATGACCAAAGCGGCGATAACCGACTAAGTCAATTAAGAAATCCTTCTTAAACCGTTTCCGGTATTGAATTGCTAAGTGAATGGCAGCCATACAGGCTTCAGGATCATCAGCGTTGACATGGAGAATCGGAATTTCAAATCCCTTTGCCGGATCACTCGCATATGTAGTAGAGCGAGAATCATGCGTTTCCGTCGTGAAACCGATATTGTTATTTGCGATGATATGAAGAGACCCGCCAGTCTGATAACCCCTTAAACGGCTAAGGTTAAGCGTTTCTGTCACCACTCCCTGACCCGGGAATGCCGCATCACCATGAATTAAAATCGAGTAAGCCTTCGACACATCCTGCTGCGGGAAGCCTTTCGCTGTGCGATCTTCCTGTGCTGCGCGCGCGTATCCTTCGACAATTGGACTGACAAATTCCAGATGACTCGGATTGTTCGCCAACGTCACGGTCGCTTCAGCGGTATTTTCTTCCCGAATCTGTCTGTCTGCTCCAAGATGATATTTCACATCCCCCGTCCAGCCTTCATTAATTCCAGTGGAACCTTCAGAAGGGACAAGGTCTTTATTTGGCGCATGTAAAAATTCAGAGAATACTTTCTTGTATGGTTTGCCAAGTGTATGAGTAAGCACGCTTAACCGTCCGCGGTGGGCCATTCCAATCAAAACATGCTCTGTTCCTTCATGGACGACTCCTCTGACAGCTTCATCAAGCATCGGCACAAGCACATCAAGTCCTTCAATTGAAAAGCGCTTCTGTCCAACAAAGGTGCGGTGAATGAACTTTTCAAAGCCTTCCACTTGTGTTAATCTTTTTAACAAATTAACTTGCTGCTGTTTTGTCAGATTTGGCAAATACATGCCTGACTCCACCATTTTAATGAGCCATTGGCGCTCATCCATATCTTGAACATGGTTAAATTCAAAGGCAATCGTTTTTGTATAAACTTCGCGCAAATATTGGATTGCGGCCAATCCGTCCTTCACATGCGCAGGAGCATCAGAGCAGAGTAGATCGACCGGCACCTCTTTCAAATCCTCTTCCGTTAAATCGTAGCGACTCAACTCAAGCAACTGGCTGTTTTTCCTGTCTTTGATGATTGGATTTACATCTGATGCTAGATGTCCTTTTCTGCGAATCATATCTGCTAGTTTAACGGCGTTAACACATTTTCTGATCATATCCGGCGAAGCAGCAGAAAAAACCGGCGAAGCCGCTCGCTTACTCCCCTGCTCATCTACAGAGGCCGGAGGCGGTCCCCAGACATCAAATAGTTCCCGTAAGTCTTCATCGACTGCTTCTGGATTGCTTGAATACTCTTCGTAAAGCTCGATTGCAACGCCAAGGTTGGGACCATGAAATCCTTGCCATGGTTCGTCCACTTTGTGCTCCTTGCTTGACATTTGATAAAAACCCCCTAGTTTAACTTCAATGGCAAATCTATGAATGTTAACAATTACAACGCTTTCAAGTCATTTTAACATAATTGTCACATTTATTAAAGGAAATCCAAGCGCATTCATAGATTTATTTTGATCGATTTTCTAACGAATGGAACCAGCGAATTTTCTGCTCTTCCTTCGCCAGAAGAATTTCGCTTTCAATTAGAAAGTGTAGTACTTTTCATATAGAAAATCCAGTTCTTTTCTAAAGATTTTTTTATTTTTTTTCGCCTGATTTTTTCCTTCATAAAAGCATGAAAAACGAATTTATTTTTTGCGTGAAATCTCCTCGTCAAACCAAGCTGTAATTTGCTTTTTTTCCGTTTCTGTAAATTGGAACATCGGCGAGTCACAGCCTTCTTCCCGGAGGACGATCTGTAAAACTTCTCCAGTATCGTTCGCGATGATTAAAGCTTCCGGATCCAGCAATTGCTCAGGAAGGTCCGCTCCGGAAAACCGGGCAACATAATGAGTCCATTGCTGAACCGGATAGGAGTCGACGAGATTGAATCCGTCAAGCTTGCACTCCCGGTACTGTTCAAATTGTAAATCAATCATTTCTTCGCCTGCTTTCTGTAAAGTCATTCATCCAGTCATTTATTATCGCAAACCTGCTCTTTCCCTGCAATCGGCAATTGCCAAATAAAAAAACTTGCCCCGAACTTTTCTTCGGAACAAGTGTTTCGCAAAGGGCAACGGAGATACAGCACCGTCAATATCTCAAGTCTTAGGTAAGGGAATTATACGACATTACATCCTCCAGCGGCCGGCGCGCAGAACGGTGGGCAGGCTGAGCCGCCTTGCCGATCGCCAGCAGCATAACAGGCGCATAACGTGAAGGGATATCAAATGTTTCGATCAATGCTTCGCGGCTGAAGCCGCCCATTGGACATGTATCATAGCCGCGCGCTTTAGCGGCAAGCATAAGCTGCATCGCAGCAAGTGACGTACTTAAAAACGCTTCATCGCGTGGGAAAGTGGAATTCCCTTCGTATGCTTTGTTGATTTGGCCGACTAAAGTTTCCTTTACTTCCTTCGGCATAAAGCCATTATCGACCGCAGTCTGATAGATTGCCTCCGCCTCTTTATTCGCCTCCAAATCACCAAGCAAAATAATCACCGCCGCACTTTCAACAACCTGCTTCTGGTTGTAGGCAATCGGCAACAGCTCTTCTTTTCTTTTTGGATCATCGACGACGATAAAGCGCCAAGGCTGAATGTTCCATGAAGACGGGGCCTTTGTCGCGATTGTGAGCAGCTCTTCCAGCTCCTCGCGTTCAATCCTTGCTTCCGGATCAAATTTTCGGACAGAATGGCGTTCTTCAATCGTTTGAAAGACGCCAAGCTCACCTTGCTGGGCAGTACGTTGCATCATGATTCCTCTCCTTTGTCTCTATTTTCCTTCTATCGTAAATGATAATTCCACCATCTGTAAACTGTTTTCCTTAATAGGAGCAACCGCCACGACTGTCTACACTAAAGGATGCCCGAATGGAGACGGGCTGATTCCAAGCTACTTTTTTTTGAAAACAAGCAAATACCAGCCGCCTTCCTTAATAATGGGTGTCATTTTTTTCAAGCGAAACTTCGCTTTCCTGCCGTATTCGGTCAATTCCCGGGCCGAGGGGACGGGATACATCTTTTCATGCGCGGACATAAAGCTATTAAAAGCCGACGCGAACGCCTGACCGTGCTTTGAATGAACGAGCGGGGAAATGATCAGCAAGGTGCCTTTTGGCTCAAGAAGCCGATTTGCTTTGATAAACAGCTTCTGACGCTCTTCTTGTGAAAAATAATACAAAAGATTGTTCATCATCACCATCTGAAACGTTTTTGCCGTCTCATACTGATCAATATCACCGGCGATAATCTCAATGCCGCTGTCTGTCAGTTCTTCCCGGGCTTTGGCAGCGACCGTTTCATCCACTTCGATTCCACATAGCTCAAGCTCTTGGTTCGTTTCTTTCAGCCGGCGCAAATAACCGCCATAGCCAGTACCGATATCAAAAACCGCTGTCACTTTTTCTTTTTTGACCGAGGAAGCGACCTTCGGAAAAGCAATCGTCTCCAGCAGAGCTGACGTACGGGCGACGGTATCGCTATAATTCTCCTCAAAGAAGGTAACCTCTTTCCCCTGAATTAAATCACGATAGGAGAGCATCGTCGGGATATGAAGCTCCATCATTTCTTTAATAAGAATACCGACTGAATTAGGACTTTCCTTGGAAACATATTTAACGAGCTGACGCTTCGGCTTGATTTTGCCATTGCGCTTCATCTTCAAATGACCAAGGACAATGCCGACGTCCACCCAGCGTTGCAGAAGATCCTGATTCCAATTGTTGCGGGCCGCTACCTCCTCCACAGAGGCACCCTTGGAAAAATGGTGGAACAAATCGAGGCTGTAGCCAAGATGAGCATGCCAGGTCGGCAAAAAAGGCTCATTTTGCTTCATCCATTTTCGCGCGTTCCATAAGCGCAAATATTCAGTTATCATCGTTGTTCACCCCACCTGTTGCTAGCCAAGGATAATCATCCTTCTTTGTGAAAACATGCTGCTGCAATATCGTTCTCTTCCCCCGGAAGAAGAGATGCAAACCGTCTTTCACCTGGAAGGGAATAAGGCCAAGGCCGGAAACATTCATCATTTGCTGATCATGCAGCCTCTCGTTTTGTACTAAGGCGCGGATCGCGCTCAGCCGCAGCCTCTGCCATGCTCTTCCCGTTGGGCTGTACATTCTCGCAAACAAGTGGCTAAGCCAGGAGACATACTCCACCCGCCGCTTTCTGACATCCTCGAACCAATGAAACAGGGAATAGTCCGTCGATTTACCCGTTTGATACATCCAGCCGATCAGTTTACCTAAAATGTCAGCATCCTGAATAGCGAGGTTCATCCCTTCTCCGGCCATCGGATGAACGCTGTGTGCTGCATCACCGATCACAATCAAATTAGACCGGAAATAGCGGGAAACCGTCTGCCGGACAGGAACCATCAGTTGTATCTCCTTCCAGTCGGTCACCGTCTGAACATAGCCGTCAAGCCGCGGTTCAAGCCGGGCATAATGCTCATGGACCGCCTGGGGGCCAGCCTGCTTCAGCTGTTTATATTCTCCGGGTCTGATCTGGAGCACGCTCCGTACGCGCTTATCAGGTAAGGGAAACAGTCCGAGAAAGCGCTGTTCATCGGCAATCATTTCTCCTTCCGTCAGCTCCGGCGGACAGGCGAAGGAAAAGGTAAGAAAATCATGATTATACGATTGCCTCTTGAACGTCAGTCCGGCTATTTTGCGGATTTTCGAGCCCCGCCCTTCCGCTCCGACGATCATATTGGCTGTTATGCTGTGAATCTCATTTTGATATTTAATCCGTGCTGTATAGCTCGTCTGCAGGTTGAGAAAAACAGCCGGACGGACTATTTGAACAGTTTCGTAAGTGAGCGCCTCTTTCAACAACAGCTCGCGCAAACGATCATGTGGAATCATCGCCGCCATCGCATGCTCCGGCAGAACCGAATAATCCATTAAGACGTGAAGCAATTCCTCACGTCCCCGGCCGACTTCCCTCGTATGGATCGCCTCAAGCGGGTACATCTCTGCCTTCACCCGCTCCAGCATGCCTAAGCGCTTGAAAATTTGCAGCGTTTTTGGCTGAAGCAATTCACCTTTATAAAGATGCCCGGCTCCTTCCTCCCGCTCCACGACAACCACCGGAATTCTTTGCCGCGCCAATGTCAGCGCAAGGCTTAAACCAGCGACTCCTCCGCCGATAATCAGCACCTCTGTCTTCATCCTTTTCACCACCTATCGCCACATTTCCCTCAAGGTCGCGCTCTGAAACTAGCAGATCGAACAATGGTAAAATACCTATTTTGTTATGAAGCACTTCGGTTTATAATGAGATCATGCTTACCGTTAAAGGATGGAAACACGTGAAAAAATTTATGACGATTGTTTTTTTCGTTTTACTAGGACTCTTTTTCCTTGTTTTATATACATTTTTAGATCATGATCAAGTACGGCAAATCACCTATAAAACATTAATCGCTGAACATCACATTCCGAAGGATTACGTGCCGATTTACAAAGAAGCGGCTGAACAATATGACATCCCGTGGGAGCTGCTTGCTTCTGTACATAGAGTAGAAACGATTTTTTCAACGATGGACCCGTTAATAAGTCCGGTTGGGGCGCTCGGACATTTTCAATTCATGCCGAGAACGTGGATCGGCTGGTCGTACCCCGGGGGGCAATTAGGTGAGATTGAGGATGAGATCGATTTGACCGATCTCGAGTTAATCACAGAGCACAATGGATACGGAGTCGATGGCAGTGGAAATGGCAAAGCAGACCCGTTTGACTTGCGTGATGCCGCTTATGCGGCGGCCTACTACCTCGCTGACCACGGGGCGGCTAATGGAGAGATTGAAGAGGCGCTGTTTGCTTATAACCAGAGCGACGATTATGTCCGGGAAGTGATGGGCTACTATGAATCCTATTTGGATTATTATGAGCTTGTTTCCTTCCCAACAGCAAAATATAAATAGCATGACCGACTACAAAGCGGATGACGAGCATAGACTAAAAAGCAAGAGGTGGCGCTATGCTGAACATCCTGGTTACGTTTTTACTTTCGCTGTTAGTCAGTCTTGACGGCTATGTCATCGGCTTTTCATTCGGGTTAAAAAGGATCCGGATTCCCTTGTCGATCGTGATGATGATTGCCGGCTTTTCCTCTGTCGTGATCCTTATTTCGATGGGGGTCGGTCATCTCATTGGTGAGCTTGTCCCGACAAAGAACATTCAAGTATTTGCCGGGCTGCTGTTAATCGGCGCCGGTCTTTATCACTTTTTACAGGACCCTCCCTTGTATCGCCGATCTTATTTTTTAATGATCGCCCTCTTTATGAACATCGATAATATCGGCTACGGCATTCAAGCCGGCCTGGCACAACGGCCGTTATCCTTTGCGCCATTAGCCGGGCTGCTCTTATGCGTTTCAATGGTTGTCGGCGTCATTCACGGTCAGGAAACAAAGAACCGCTTCCTACTCCGTTATGTCTCAATTGCCCCGGCCCTGCTTTTTATCCTTCTCGGTTTAAGCAAGGTTTTGCTTAGCTGACTTCGCCTTTACCCTTCTTCCTTTATTGCGGAAGTCACGCTGACTGTGATCTCTGTCAGTTCACCCGTCGTAAGGTCGTAGCGGTGAAGATGATAGTCAGGGGCCCGGCTCGGAAAAGCGCGATCTTCGGTGAAATACAAATACTTTTCTCTGAACACGGGTTCCATCACATATGTTTTTAAGTTGGTGACCTGCTCGACTTCTTTTGTCGCGAGATCGAGAAGCAACAATTCATATTGGAATGTTCCGCCTTCATCCGCATTCGTAATCGTGGTGAGGGCCAGCTTTTGTCCGTCCGGGGAAACGGCGAGTCCGTACAACTCCTCGTCCCAATAACGCGGCTCGATCTTTGTCAGCTCGCCCGGCGCTTCAAGCGGCATCATAAACAAGCTTTGTTTCACCTCAAACATCTCTTCCGCTGTTTCCGCCTCCTGCTCATCGGCGAACATTGTCACATACAATGCCTCATCGGTGCCGGAAACAGCTATGTCAGACATATCATATTCCAGCCGTTCTGTTAGTTGTTTCATTTCCGAGCCATCTAGCGGAATCGCAAAAATGTCAAATTCATGCGGTCGCTCCTGGGCAATCGGTGAATAATTTTCAAAGGTCGCCGCTTTCAAGGCATAGACTGTACTGTCATCACCGCCAAAGCTTAGCCTCGTAATCAACTCCCCGCTTTCATAAACTGTTTCCCGCTCTCCGCTGACCGTGTCAAGCTTCACGACTGAGCTGTTCCAGCCGGTCTCCTGCTGAATGGTGGAGACATAGACCACATCCGTTCCATTCGGTGAAAAAACCGGGGAAGAAATGCGCTCATTTTCGCTTTCTGTAAGCAGCTGTTCTCCAACGCCGTTTTGTTCCGCCAGATAAAGGCCGACTTGACCATTGACCGCATAGCGATAGAGAAGCCGCGTTTCATCATGCGAGACGTCGAAGCCATCGATCAATCCAGTGAATTCATTCGCTCCGGCCGGCCGATGAGACTCCCCGATAGACCAGAGAACTACAATGCCGAGCAGCACAGCGATGGACAAGCTTAATGCTATTGTTTTTTTCTTCACGCTTATCTTCCTCTCTATCTCATATACACGACGACAAACATGATCATCATACACACCGTTAAGCCGGCACCGACCCACATCCACGGGCTGTTCTTTTTAGCCGCTTCATATTGCCACCAGTAGGAAAGCGCCCAAAAGACAATCAGTCCAAGCGGAAACAGCATATAAACGGTCAAGCCGGCAAAGATCAGCAACCCTGCCAAAAAGAAACCGGCAAAGCCGACAATGACAATGCCTGCCAATAAATTAAAGAGATGCACTCCTTTCCGCTTTTGCTCCTTCTTCTTGGACAGCTTCTTTTCCACCGGCGTTTTCAGCGCTGTCAGCACAACCAGCGTCAACGTGAGCAAAATCAGCCCGCCTCCAAAAAGCTGAAGCGGCATGATGTAAGCTTGCGTGCCTGTATCAATAATAAGCAGCCCCAAAAAATAAAAAGGGATTTGCCCCGCTAAATAAAGATTCATTAGCAGCTTGCGATTTCCCATATAGGCTGGAAAAAGGGCGAGCAAGAGAAAGCCGAGCCCCGAGAGGATGACAATTGTCATCCAGAGAGAATGCGGCTCTGCAAGCTGAACCGCTCCGTGTAAATAAGCAAGAGCGGCGAATAGGATCGAGCCGCCTCCTAGTAAAACGAGCAGTTCTTTGCGATATGGAAACAGTGAGCGCTGTAATTGCTCCCCCACCTCCTGATCACCGCCAAAATCGGCGATCGCCAGCGCGATCGCCTGCTCTTCCGTTTCACCCTTCAGCTGATAGTGTTCCTTAGCCTGCAGCAGATGACTTCGCATTTCCTCCGCCAGTTCATCGCGGTCTGCCTGGTCACATTCGACATGCCGGAGGATCTCGTTAATATACTCGTCGATCGTCTTCATACCTCGCCCTCCACGCATTTATAAATAAGCTGATGAATCGTGTTCCAGTCATTCAGCTTCGCCTGAAGCCCCTTTCGCCCTTCATCGGTAATCGCGTAATATTTGCGGCGGCTCCCGCCCTCACTTTCCCTCCAGTACGACGTGAGCCGTCCTTTTTTCTCTAAACGCTTCAATGCCGGATAAAGGGTCCCTTCGCTCATATTATAAAGCTGATCGCTCGTTTCCTTTAAAGAGCGCACGATTTCATAGCCATACATATCCCGCTGCGAAATAAGGGACAGCAGCAAAATATCAATGCTTCCTTTCATTAATTCTTTATCCATCTCACACCACCCTTACATTGCTTGTTTTTTACATTGTAATACGACGCACATCGTATTACAAGGGTAGATAACATAAGAAACCCTCCAGAGGCGCCTTGTCCTTGCAGCGCTCCTTCTCAATTTTCTCCCGCTGAATATAGATGAAAAAGCTGCCGCGCAAGGTCCAGGAGGAATGCCTTGCACGGCAGCTGCCGGTTTTATCTAGTTAGTCAACGGTTATTCTGGCTTGATTTGATCAGGAATTTCAATTTCCAATTCTTCATAATAGCGTAACGCTCCCGGATGTAGAGGCGCTCTCAGCTCTACAACATCTTCCGGATCGAGCGTGACGGCAGAAACGCCATCCTGGAACGTACTTTTGTTATCATAAATAATTTTTGTTAATTCATAGATAACATCATCAGATACACTCTTCGGTGCAACAAACAGCGACCAGACTGATACGGTTAACGTATCATCCGGTGTTCCTTCATACACGCCCCCCGGAATCGTAATCTGTCCAAGGTACGGATTGGCCTCGATTACTTGCTCCACTTCATCCTGAGCCAATGGAATCAGACGCAACGGCGTTGTGACATCGACTTCTGAGAAGGCAGAGGTCGGGAATGAAGAAACGAGCAGCATCGCGTCTACGCGGCCATCTCTAAACATTGAATTAATATCATCGTTACCAGCATTAATAATTTGATTTGGCTCAATCCCGAGCGTTTCTAAAATCGCTCGTCCGGCGATATCATGCGTTGTATTGGCGCGTGATAAAGCGATGTTTGCTCCTTCCAGGTCGCCCCAGCTTTCAATCGAAGAGTCCGCATTGACAACGAGCTGCAAACCTTGGTTAAAAATCGGCGCAACAGTTCCAAATCCATCCATCCCTTGCTCATAATAAAAATCATATGCTTCAAAGTTTGCTGTCAGGCCAAGCGTCAACTCCCCTTGATGGGCCAGCTGGACGTTCGCCACGCCACCGCCGGTATCTTCCACAGAGGCAGGAATACCAAGCTCCTGATCAATTAACGTTCCCATAACCCCGCCCAATGTATAAAAGGAACCACCAGGGGCGGATGCACCTACGACCATTCTGTCAGGAAATACCGTTTCGCCTTCTCCAGCTTCTTCACCCGATTCATCAGAAGCCTCATTTTCAGCAGCAGGTGCTTCTGCTTCATTTTCATTTGCAGCCTGATCATTTCCGCATGCGGTCATGACGAGCAACATTGCCATCACAAGTAACGTCACAAACAAATACAGTTTACTTTTTTTCATGTTTACTTTACCCCTTTTGCTATGTGTAATTAGGAAACTCTCGGATTAGCAGCTTCCTTGTTGGAACCGGATTTCTGAACAAGCATGTAAATATTTAACCCTGATAGTAAAATCAAACTTAAGCCAATGAAATCAAAGATGTATGACTGATTAATTAATAATAGAGAGCCGGCCAAAAGCAGCAGTCGATTCCAAAGTGGCAAGTAAACTTTGAACCAGCCTTTTAACGCTGCTCCGAATGCCAACACACCGATCACCGCCGTCAGCACACTGACAATAATTTGCGAGACCTCTCCATCCAGCAATAGCGCGGGATTGTAGACAAACATAAACGGGATGATAAAGCCGACCAGTCCTAATTTGAACGCCTGCGTAGCAACAACCATCGGCGAACCTCCCGAAATTCCCGCCGCCGCATGAGCTGCCAACGCAACCGGAGGTGTAATATTTGAAATATTGGCAAAATAAAGCAAGAACAGATGGACTGCCAGCACATCGACTCCCAATGGAAGTAACGCCGTTGGCAAAATCGATGCTGTTACGATATAAGCCCCCGTCGTCGGCATTCCGATTCCCAATACTAAGGCGACAACCGCCGTTAGAATGAGAGAAAGGAACAATACCCCCTGCCCTAGTCCAAGAATAATGGAGGCAAATTGGTGGCCCATGCCCGTCATGCCCAAAATACCGACAATAATTCCCGCAGCCGCTGTCGCTGTCGCAACAGACGCGGTGTTTTTCGCGCCCATTTCCAAGGCAAACACCATATCTTTGATCGACATTCGCGTTTCTTTCTTAATCGCCGGAATGACGATCGCACAGACAATCCCAAGTAACGCCGAACGCAACGGAGAGAGATTAAAACCGATCAACGCCACAATCAGGACGATTAACGGTAGGAGCAAATATCCCTGCTTCCTGAGCAAGGTGCCCAGTTTTGGAATCTCGCTTTTCGGCATTCCTTTTAAATTCGTTCTTCCCGCCTCTAAATCAATCACCCAAAAGACAGAAATATAATACAGCAGCGCCGGAATCAAAGCCGCAAAGACAATCGAGGTATAGCTTACCCCAATCAATTCAACCATGATAAACGCCGAGGCGCCCATCACCGGCGGCAGCAACTGCCCTCCCGTCGAAGCAACGGACTCAACCGCTCCGGCGAAACTCGATTTGTAGCCGCCCCGCTTCATCATCGGGATCGTCATCACGCCGGTACTGACGACATTCGCCACCGGACTTCCGTTGATCGAACCAAACATCGCGCTTGATAACGTCGCGATCTTCGCCGGACCTCCTCTGAACCTGCCGGCAATCGCCAGAGACAATTGCATAATGTAACGGCCTGTCCCGTTGATCTCAAGAAAGGCCCCAAAAATGACGAAAGGCAGCACATACATGATCCCTACCGAAATCGGTATGCCAAAAATACCACTCGTGCTGAAAATAATACTAACCGTCTTTTCATAGGAAAAACCGCTATGCCCGTATGCTCCCGGCAACAGATCGCCGAACAGGGCATATAAAATCGCCAGCACCGCCAAAACAGGAAGTCCATATCCTAATGTTCGTTTTGCCACAACCAGTGTAGCAATAAGCACAATGCTCCCACAGACAATATCCCAGAAAGTAGGCGCGATCCCAATGCGATAAATCATTTCACGGTATTGAAAAAAGACATAAATGCTGGAAGCAATCGTTCCTAGCGTTAATATAATCTCATACAGATTACTTGCTTTTTTCCTAGAGGGCCAATAAAGAAAGGTTAGCACGACCGTTCCTGCCAGGAATGTGCTCCGTAACACGAGCGGATCCACTGTTAAAAGCTGGAGCGCGATAATATGATAGAGCGCAAAAATAACTGCCAGTATCGTGCGAAACTCAACCTTGCGGGTTGCAGGTTTTTCATCAGCTGTTACTTCATTTTCATATGACATCTTTCTCACCCCTCCCCCTGTTCTTTCCCGATCATTAAAGCTTCAATAAATGGTTCTGATACTTACGGGAGTAGAAATCCCACGCTGTATCGTAATATTCACGTTCCTTTGTCCCTTCACTAAAAATGCCATCCGTCTCTTCAACAGGAATAGGGCGAGGTGTTCCGACCTGGTGGGCGATTAATTGCATTTTTGCTGTGTGTTCCAATGCCAATGTGTTCAAGGCCGCTTTTTCGACCGAGCTGCCAACAATGGTCGCCCCATGTGATCGCAAAACAACCGCCATCCGGTTCCCAAGCGTTTCCGCCATGGCCGCAGCCTTTTCCGCTGTATCCACTTGCCCGGAATAATCATGGATTGGAACTTCCGGTGCGAAAATCGTTCCTAAATTATTTACAGGCATAATCGGCACGCCCGAAATACTGAAGCTCGTTGATAAAATCGGATGACAATGGACAATCGCTTCCACTTCCGGACGCCTTTTGTACACCTCCGTATGGATGAAACGTTCTCCGGGGGCTTCTACTTCGCCCGGCAATGTCTCGCCTTCAATGTCCATTGTGACAATATCTTCCTCCGTAACATCAAATAAATTCTTGTTGCTTTCATGCAAATGACCTAAGATCAAGAATTTATCGCTGTTTGGAATTCTGCAGCTAATATGGCCATAAGTCAGTTCAAATACGCCTTCCTCATTTAAAATTTTGATACAGTTCACAATTCTTTTTTTCAAATCTTCGACCGAATCGCGATTCACAAATTGTTCCATTCGACACCCTCCAAATAAATGTATGTGTAGTAGACTGAAAAGAAAAAGACTTCAGATAGCCTTTACCACATTGGACCTTGAGCTCTGCCAGTTTTTCGCTGAGCGGCGGCCCTGTGGACGATCCGTCCGGCTAAGCAACCACCAGCTCACTCCCCTTTACTGTCAACTCCAAAATCCGCTTCTAAAGCGCCACCACCGAAACCCTAAAAGTTTTTCAATAAAATGTTTCAAGGATTTCTTACATGTAGTTTAATATATTCGCCCCCTCCGTTATATGTCTGAATAGACAGAAACACCACGATCATTCTGTAGTATCAAACAACTTCTCCCGCTCAAAAAACAAGCAATTTTTTCACCATAACACACATACCCCTATACAAAATTACTATTGTTAGATAATATAACAATCTTTTATCATTTTCCCTCACCGCCCCCCAAAATCATCCAAGGAAAGGCACCAACCATCATCAATCTGCCATTTTGTAGGAAGGCACAAAAAGCGCCTTAATGAAAAAAGAAAAATGCAGTGCTGCCAATCTGTCGACAGGCTTTTTGGGTAGAAGGATTTGTCACGATCAGAGCTTCGAACCCGCTCCCGGGATGGGGGCACGCTTTCCGCAGGAGGGCGTTGAACTAACCGGCACGCCGGTGGATTTCAACCTGCCCTCTCCTCCTGCAGGAGTCGGCCCTCCCATCCCGTCCGCTTTTTTAGGGGGAAAAAGGGAGGTTGCTTGACCATAAAGAGAGAGATCTATGAAAGAGGAAAGCAACGATTCAATGTGTCTTTGCTGAATTGAAACAAGAGCATGGAGGGTTGGAAAAAAATTCGATGCAGACGAGGGTGTTTTTGCTGCCATGTACCTAAAAAAATTAGCCAACTTCCACTGGAGAAGCACACAGCCTCCAGTGGCACCAAACGTAAAAGGGCCTTTGAGAATCATCTCTCAAAGGCGTTTTGTCTATGGTCTGAACAGAAAGTAGAAGTCTACTAGAAATAATTGCCTCCTGTCTCTGTCAAGGATCAAGGACGCATTGATTATATCAGAGCTCACAATGCTAGTTTGAAACTCCCGCTTAAATTCGTGGTGATTCCATCATTTTTCCTGTTACAAATTGCAGCCATGCGTAAACACCGATTTTCACTGTTTGCGCTACAGCAGAATCCTTTGTCGGATCTAAACAGACAAAATCAATATGACGAACAGCCGGATGTTGGCCAATTTCTAATAAAGAATCGAACAGTTCTTCAGTGGACAAGCCCCCCGGTGTAGAAGCCGGTACTCCCGGAGCGGTCGAGATGTCGAGCACATCCATATCGACAGTAACGTATATTCGATCCACGTTTTGCGCTAATTGGTGCAGAGCGTGCTTTACAGTATAAACAAATCCTTGTTTGCGCGCTTCTTTCAAGGTCACAATACCAATCCCATGCTCCCTTGCGTAGGTTATCAGCGGTTTGGCGTTGAAATAGCCATGAAGACCAATATTAACGATGTGTTCTCCTTTGATTGTTAATCCATCTACTAATTGCCGGATCGGTGTGCCGTTTGCCGGTCCCAACTCAGCTGGATCTCTTACATCAAGATGAGTATCAAGCTGAAGGATTCCGATTGTCTCATCTCGATAAGCTGTTTTAATCCCTCTTACTGCGCATGCCGTTGTTGAATGGTCACCGCCAATCATTGACGTAACCGTTCCGGGGTAACGTGCAGCCAAAAAAGCAGCTGATTCTTCAATGCGGCGATGAGATAGCTTAATATCAGTGGTGTGCATCTTAACATCTCCAGCGTCAACGACATTGGCATGACGTAAATCGATATTCTCGTCTAAATTGTACGTCGCAAAGCCTTTCCACATCCGACGAAACTCTGCCGGGTATAATGACGCACCCGATACACTGATTGATGAGCGAGATATAGGCGCTCCAAACAAAATAAGATCTGGATTTTCTTCGTTTTCATCGAGCGGTCTGATCCACTGGTGAACATGCGTCGGATTAGAAGTTTTGACATTCCATATCCATTCAGGAGGTTGAAACCAATTCCCATTCATACTTATCCCACCACCTTTACGCCGTTCTTCCAAACGGTTTTCACATGGTTGACTCCAAATAAGTATTGCAATTCCTGATAATTCTTCACATTCCATAACACGACATCCGCCTGCTTACCTGCTTCAAGGGATCCGATTTGATTCTGGCGCTTTAGTGCACAGGCCGCATTATATGTAGCCGCGGTCAACGCTTCTGCTGGAGTGAGTCGCATCGTAATGCAAGCCAGGTTCATAACAAGTGGCATGGATGTCGTTGGTGAAGAACCTGGGTTGCAGTCGGTTGAAATGGCGACAGCAACCCCCATATCAATCATTTTCCGCCCGTTGGCTGCCTGCTCGCGCAAATAGAGGGCCGTTGCCGGAAGCAGACAGGCAATCGTTCCCGCCTCGGCCATTGAGCTAATCCCTTCATCTGATGCCTTAAGCAAATGCTCTGCTGAAATCGCTCCAACTTTGGCAGCCAATTCTGCTCCGCCGTATGGGACAATTTCATCAGCATGGATTTTCGGAAGAAGCCCGTACTTTTTCCCCGCTTCCAAAATCCGCTCTGACTGGTGCGGTGTAAAAACATCTTTTTCGCAAAAGACATCATTGAACTCAGCGAGCTGCTCTGCCACGACGGCTGGAAGCATCTCTTCAACCAAATGATCAATAAATCGGTCTTCATTGCCCTTGAACTCAGGTGGAACGGCATGAGCCCCCATGAATGTCGGCACGATGTCCACAGGATGAATGCTTTGCAGCTGTTTCATCACACGCAACTGCTTCAGCTCTGTTTCGATCGTCATCCCGTAGCCGCTCTTTCCTTCCACGGTTGTCACACCGTGCTTTAAGAAGGAGTCGAGTCGCTTCGCTGTCTCGCTAACTAATTCTTCCTCCGAAGCCTCACGCGTCATGCGTGCTGTCGCATGAATTCCTCCGCCAGCATTCATGATTTCCATGTAGGAAATTCCTTTAAGCCGCATCTCAAATTCCTTTTCACGGCTCCCTCCGTAGGCTACATGTGTATGGGGATCAACCAGTCCAGGAGTAACCAAATGACCGGCCGCGTTAACAATTTCAGCTTCAGCGATTCTGGTTGAGAATTGCCGTTCAAGCTCAGAAGTCGTGCCTACCGCCTGAATGACGCCATCCTCCAACCATAGGCTCCCATTCTCAATAAGGCCAAGCTCTGACATCGCTGTTTTAGAGCGTGGCCCGTTCACCTCTGAGGCCAAAGTTGCAAGCTGTTGAATGTTTTTAATCCAAACCGGTTTTCCCATTTTATTTCGACTCCATTTCCAACATTGGAATGTTTACCCCTTTTTCACGTGCCGTTTTCTTCGCTAATTCATAGCCGGCGTCTGCATGGCGGACAATTCCCATTCCCGGATCGGTTGTCAGCACACGCTCAATCCGCCTTTCAGCCTCCTTCGTTCCATCCGCGACAATGACGACGCCCGCATGCAGCGAATAACCCATCCCGACACCACCGCCGTGATGCAACGATACCCATGTCGCACCACCGACCGCGTTAATCATCGCATTTAAAATAGGCCAGTCTGCGACCACGTCTGAGCCATCTTTCATTGATTCCGTCTCACGGTTTGGCGAAGCAACTGATCCTGAATCCAGGTGATCACGCCCGATGACGATCGGGGCTTTCAATTCTCCTCTCGCTACCATTTGATTGATGATTTTACCGAATCGTGCTCTTTCGCCATAACCGAACCAGCAAATGCGTGACGGTAATCCTTGGAATTGGATTTTCTCCCTCGCCATACGAATCCAATGACATAGATGGTCATTGTCACTAAATTCCCGTAAGATTACCTCATCAAGTTTATAAATATCCTCCGGGTCTCCTGAAAGGGCGACCCATCTGAACGGCCCTTTTCCTTCACAAAATTGCGGACGGATATAAGCCGGCACAAAACCTGGAAAATCAAAAGCATTTTCTACTCCTTCATCCTTCGCCACTTGCCGGATATTGTTTCCATAATCAAAAGTAATCGAGCCTTTTTCCATCATTTCAAGCATTGCTTGCACATGCTTAGCCATGGAAGCTTTCGAACGTCTAACATACTCTTTTGGATCAAATTGACGGAATCGTGCGGCTTCCTCCAATGACATCTTTGCAGGGACATAGCCATTTAACGGATCATGGGCTGAAGTTTGATCGGTTAAAATATCCGGGATAAACTCTCTGTCCAACATATTCGGTAAGATGTCCGCCGCGTTTCCAATTAATCCGATCGATAAAGCTTTCCCTTCCTGCTTGGCCTCAAGTGCCATTCGGATCGCCTCGTCGAGCGACTCCGTTTTAACATCAGTATAGCGGGTCTCAATTCGCCGATCGACGCGACTGACATCGACGTCAATTGCGATACACACCCCTCCATTCATCTTGACAGCAAGCGGCTGGGCGCCACCCATTCCCCCCAGTCCTGCCGTGACGGTAATTGTATGCTTTAACGTCCCTGAAAAATGCTGCTTTGCAACTTCGGCAAATGTTTCGTACGTGCCTTGAACAATCCCTTGTGAACCGATATAAATCCAGCTTCCCGCCGTCATTTGTCCGTACATCATCAATCCCTTTTTATCAAGCTCATGGAAGGTTTCCCAATTTGCATAAGCCGGAACGATATTTGAATTGGCAATCAGGACACGCGGCGCATCCTGATGTGATTTAAAAATTGCGACCGGCTTACCCGATTGGACGAGCAATGTTTCATCATTTTCCAGCTCTTTCAACGACTTTACTATCGCATCAAAGCAATCCCAATTACGCGCTGCTTTTCCAATTCCTCCATAAACAACAAGCTCCTCAGGCTGTTCAGCCACCTCTGGATCCAAGTTGTTCATTAGCATCCGCAATGCGGCTTCTTGAAGCCACCCTTTCGTTTGCAATTCTGTGCCTCGATAGCGAACTACTTTTTCTGTATCTACTTGTTTCATTTCCAACTCCTCCTCATGACTCTCACTTTTTATCTAGCTCTCTACAACAGGCGTCCCACTTTCTCTTCCACTAGGGCTACTATCTCGCCTGAATGAATCAAATCCGTTACATTCTCTAAGTAAGGATATAAATACTGGTCTTCAGTCAATGGCGGTACAAATTGCCCGATCCGCTCTAGTACAGCTTTGGAAGCTGAGCCAGGCACAAGATTTTCTTCAATGAATTGATGGGCGCTATAGATAGAAAGAAGCTCGATTGCCAAAATATATTCCAGCTTTCTTGAAATCTCAAGCGCTTTTTTCGCTGAATTATAGCCCATTGCCACATAATCTTCCTGATCTGCACAGGTTGGAATACTATCAACACTTGCCGGTTGCGAGAGCAGCTTCATTTCATTCAGAAGCCCTGCCTGCGTATACTGCGGAACCATCAATCCGGAATGTAATCCCGGATTTCGAACGAGAAATGACGGATATCCGGATAATCGTGAGTGAATAAGCCGGTAATTTCTTCGTTCGGACATTTTTGCCACTGCCGTCGCAGCGATACATGCAGCGTCCATTTCCATTCCGACATAGGAAGAATCGCAATTGCTTCCTGAAATCGGCTCACCACTATTTTCGTCAGGCCATAATATCGGATTATCACAGCAAGCATTCATTTCAATTTCAATTGTTTCCAGCGCATCAAGCAGCTTTTTTTTCGCCGCTCCATGAAGCTGGGGAATTGCCCGCAATGATAGGGGATCCTGCAAACGATAATCGATCGACTGTTCTGCAATTTTCGAGTTCTGTAAAATTTTACGAATATTAGCCGCCGTATCTTTTTGGTCACGATGTGGTCGAACACTCATCAAGCGGTCATCAAGCGCCCGAGTCGTTCCTCTCAATACTTCGAGCGTCATTGCCGCGATAATATCTGCAGTCTTAACTGCTTTTAACAAATCATAAAGAGCAAGGGCGCCAAGCGCAGTGGGGCTCGTCGTGCCATTGATTAAAGCCAGCCCTTCTTTTGCTGAAAGAGTAATCGGCTCCAACCCTGCTTTTTCAAGTGCCTCTTTTCCTGAAAACAGCTTGCCATTGACGTATGCTTTCCCTTCTCCGATGGCAACTAAAGCGATGTGAGCTTCAAGGCTTAAATAGCCGACGGAACCATTTCGTGGAACGAACGGTATCACATGATGATTGAGCATATTGCGGTACATCTCGAGAGTCCTCAACTGGACACCCGAATATCCTTGGCCGATATTTTGCAGCACCATGACGATGATCGCCCGAACACATTCTTCTTCAAGCGGTTCCCCGACCGATACGGCATGAGACAGCAAAATATTCCGTTGCAGCTGCGCGACTTCGTCAGCGGATATCTTTTGTGTGGAAAGCGCTCCAAAACCGGTGTTCACCCCGTACATGACCCGCCCTTCTTCAAGCCACTTTCGGAGCAGACGGGATGATCGTTCGACTCGCTGCCGGTACATATTAGAAAACTCAACGTGCACTCCATTCCTGGCAATGGACACAAATTCCTCCAGTGTCATTTCATTTCCTAAGACTACCTTCTTCACCCCTTGATCCACTACATCCATAGTTTCCCTCCTCACCAGCATCACTTTTCAATTTTGTCGATAAAGAACATTTTTACCGCCGATATCACCTGCAGCACAAAGACGAACAGTACGACCGAACCTCCTAACGCCGCAAGATATTTCACTCCGTCTACTCCCTGTTCTCCCCCGGCAAAAGCGACCATCACATAGGCGATAACAGCGATGGAAATCGCCCAGACCAGCATCTTCCACTTCGCAGGCTCTTCGTCATAACGGATGTTCACCGAACAGAGAGTTGCAATCGCCCTTATCATCGAATCGGCTGCAGTGGCAAAGGAAAGAATCAAGGCAACCATGACGACCGGGATAAGAATCGCCGCCAGCGGTAAGTTGGCCAAGAAAGCCCATAACCCTGAAACAGCTCCGCTTTCCTGAATTGTCGACACAAGGTCAACCGTCTGATTTTGCTGCCAATGGAGGGCTGTCCCCCCAAAGACACCGAACCAGAGAATGCTAAATAACGCAGGCAAAATCCAGTTGATCATCATGAATTGACGAATTGTACGACCATAAGAAATAATGCCCAGAAAAATTCCCATTAATGGTGCATAAGCAACCCAAATCGCCCAGTCATACAACGTCCACCACATGACAAGCGCTTCTCCGCCGATTACGCCCGGGTCAAGTCCCCAAATCCAGAAGTTCTGAAACCAATGAGCCATTCCCGCTGTTGTTGTCTGAAGAATGTAAAGCGTAGGACCGATAATAATCAAGGCAATAAGCAGGACATAGAATACTTTTGCATTAATATCGGACATGCGGCGTATTCCCTTGTCCAATCCTTTTAAAGCAGAAAGCGTGAATAAACCGGTTATGATGACAGCCAACAGCAACCAAATGATAGGACCTTGCTCGATACCGTAAGTTGTCTCGATACCTGAACCGACTAACGCTAAACCCGCCCCAAGTGAGGACGCCAAACCGAGAGCGATGGCCAAAACTGCCAATGTATCAATGATTCCCGGCCAGATCCCTCGAGTGATTTTACTGCCAAACAGCGGAGTAAGCGTCCCCGTTACGGACAATGGCTGCTTCCGGTTAAAATACATATAAGCGACTACGAGACCACTAAGCGAATACATCGCATATGGAATGAATGTCCAATTGTAAAACGAACGACCCATCGCGTAAATCGCCGCTGTCATCGTTCCCGGTTCCACACCGGTATTCTCCATTTCTCCATAAATGTTCCCGAAGTAAATGATCGGCTCATTGACGCCATATGTAATCACACCGGTGGCGATCCCTCCCGTTAAGGCCATGGCAAACCAAGTAAGAAACGAATATTTCGGCTTTGCTTCTGCTCCGCCAAAACGGACGTTCCCCAGCTTTGAAAACGTAACGATTATCACGATAAGCAAGGTTACAATTGAAATAATTTGATAAAGCCAACCAAGACCACGTAACGATCCAACAAAACCGTTCATTGTGATGTTTGTTAAAAGTTGATTATTAACAATACCTAAAAGAGCGCCTCCACCGACTACAAGAAAAGCCGGCAAAAAAACCGATAAACGCGTTTGTTGCTTCTGGCTTCCCCCGATTTCAGGTGTGTGCTCTTTCTCGGTCGCCATTGACATCGTAGATTCCCCCTTCGAAATAATAATTTGAAATAAGATAAAGAAGTGGAATCAATAAGAACATTTTGCTCTCAAAAACGCCTTTCATTTATCTTAATTTACTGAAAATTATAAAGATCAGCGCTTTCAAAAAATAGATACTGTACTTTCGAAATGGGATACTTTTTTTCGAGAGAAGCCATACAACCTTGCTAACTTCATTAAAATACTTTCATTTATTTTCGATTATTGCACTTATTTTCGATTTTTTTATTTGCGTTTTCCTTTTCTCATCGATAACCTATATTCTCTTGGCGACACTCCTGTCATTTCTTTAAACTGCCTTGTAAAATAGCTCGGGTTGCGAAAACCGACTTCATAAGCAATCTCTTTTATGGACAGTTCATCTGAATGCAACAGGCGCTTCGCTTCATTCATCCGTTTATTCGCCAGAAGCTGCCGGAATGAATTGCCTTGCCGCTTCATAAGCAAATGGCTATAGTACGCCGTGCTCCGACCGACAGCCTGGGCGACAACATCCAGTGACAAATCCGGATCACTATAATGCTCTTCAATATAAAGCAGCCCCCGTTCCACGACATCTTTTTTTGACAGTGCTTCCCCCTCCAACGAACGATCAAGTAATTCATAGAGAAACAGCAGCATCTCCTGCACAATTCGATATAGAACGCGATTGTATAAAATCTCGGCGAAAATGTTCATATAGTACTCTTCCATCTCTCCATGATCGAGCTTGTATGTTTTCATAAACCTTCTCACCTGGGCCAGAATACTCGTCAGTCTCGTCCTTAATGTTTCCGGATTTGGAAATGGCGTCTCCATATGCAAAAACTCGCGCTGCATCCACTGTTTAACTTGCTGCTTATCGAAGCGGTTCAGCATATCCACCCATTCCCTTTGCTCGGAGGAAGTCAAAAATGGATCCATATCCATCCACACCTCATATTCCTTTTTCGGTAAAATCACTTGACGATAGCCGATAAAAAAAGTGACATCCAATAGTCTTTTAGCGGCTTGATACATTTCGTGAATGGATTTCTTCTCATCAGCAGATGGAATAATGACGGCTGCAAGTGGCTCTGTACTAAACGCTTCCCACTCTCTTAAAACTTTCCAGGCCTCTTCCTTTAAATCTTCAGCTGAATTTTTAACGAGACAAATCACAACATCAGTTAACGGCAAAAGCACCGGTTGCACACGAAATGGAAAATAAGTCAAAAACTGCAGCAAATCTGCAAGCTTCTGCGGACGCTCCGGATGCAGAAGCATTAAAGCCGTCCCATGAGCATTCCGCTCCTCTTGAACGAACAAGCTGCGATATGAATATTCTTCCTCCTGATAAGTCGATAAAACAGACGCCTCCCCCCTTCCTGTCACAAGGGACAAAGCTTCTTTCAAACATTGTCTAATTCGCGCAGGATCCAACGGTTTTACAAGCAAATCAACACTTTTTATTTCAATTGCCTGCTTCGCCCGTTCAAATGTTGCTTCCGCTGTAACAGCGACAATTTGTGGCGAATACAGTTGAACATATTTTCTCACTAGGCCCCAGCTTTCAGCTGGAATCATATCTAATTCCAAGTAAAGAATTTCTGGCACCTCTTTCTCCAGTAATGCCATTGTGTCTTCAACAGTTTTCGCAGAAAAAACTTCATTAACTGGAATCGAATACGTCGAAATCAACCATCCAATCACAACACTTTCGTTCGGATCACGTTCCGCTATAATAATTTTCATTCGCCATCTGTCCTTTCAATGTAACTACCTTTACTTCCTTTACAATTAGATCAAGTATACTATTATTTTTTTAATGTAATCATTATAAGCCTCTAACTTGCTACCTATATCCAAAGAACCTAATTTCATTAACACCTGAGTCCAGATATAGAAAAAGCTTACTAAAATCCCTTATTTCAAGGTAAAAACAGCATACCGAGCGCAATGAATAAATTAGGTTGACAAATAAGATTACAAATGTAATATTTAATGGCGTACCTGCTTTTCAGAGCTACAAACCATTCGAAAAAGGAGAGCTGAAAATGAAAATGACAAAAATAGCAACGGTGATCGGGATAGGAGCTTTATGCTTGTTTGGATGTTCGCAGAATAATGAGCAAGCAGCTCCGAGCCAGCCGAAGCCTGAGAAATCCGAAAGTTCGATGGAAGATATTTTTACTCAGCTCGAAGAAGAGTATGAGGCCCGCCTTGGCATCTATGCATTAGATACGGCTACAGGAGAGACCGTGGCCTATCGGTCGGAGGAACGTTTTATTTACGCTTCTGCCCATAAACCGCTTGCAGTCGGCGTCCTCCTCCAGCAAAAATCAATTGAGGAATTGGATGAACTGATTACATACTCACCTGATGATTTAGTAAACTACAATCCAATCACTGAAAATCATGTGGAATCGGGCATGACCTTAAAAGAGCTGAGCGACGCCTCCATCCGCTACAGCGATAACACCGCCGCCAATTTAATTTTTCATGAAATCGGCGGACCAGAAGGCTTTAAGGAAGGACTTCGCGCGGTCGGGGATCATGTAACCGAGCCGGAAAATATTGAGCCAGAACTAAATCATGTAGAACCAGGTGAAACACGAGATACAAGCACACCAGAAGCATTAGCGACAAGCTTACAGGAATTCGCCCTCGGCGATGCCCTCCCCGCCGAGAAACAAGATCTGCTCATCGACTGGCTCAAGCGAAACACAACCGGCGATGCCCTCATCCGCGCAGGCGTGCCAGAGGGCTGGGAAGTCGGCGACAAAACCGGAGCGGGCGCTTACGGCACCCGAAATGACATCGCCATCATCTGGCCACCCGGCCAAGAGCCAATCATCCTTGCGATACTTTCCAGTAAAGACGAACAAGACGCGGCATACGATGACGAGTTAATCGCCAGAGCGACTGAGGAAGTGATGAAACTACTTATTAAGACGGATTATTAGTACTCAAGGGAAAAGCGATCTCATAAATGAGAGAAAAGTCATGTATGACTATGAATCTTGCATGACTTTTTCTTAATCTTGGATAGCTAAACTAGAAAGGCCCTGATGATGCTCCTTACCTCTATCCTGTTCTTACATTCTAAAGTATTGCAAATCGACGCACTCATATAGAGTGCGACATTAGCTGCGATCCATTCTATTGAAACTGACTTTGATTTCAATCCACGCATTCATATAGAATGCGATCGCGAAAATACCCTAATTTATAACATTTCTTATTTAGAAATTAGTAGTTTCCCGCTGTTTTAGTTTAACTGCTCAATATTTCAACCTATTTTATTACATCTTGTCACAAATTTTTCCGTATTTCATTAGATTTTTGGTGCGAACCCCCTAGAGATTTTATGTGTGCTTAGGGTTCGCACCAATTCATTTTTTTGTCGTTAAGCTCAATTTTTGATTAAAGGAGTAAATTTCTCTTGTCTGTTAATAGAGATTTCTCCTCTCAAGCAGGCAGTGTGGTCATAAAGTGCAAGTGGCATACAGAACGGTACTTTGATTAACCTAACACTTTTTTTAAAAGTCAATGCGCTGCTTCAGTCTCGTAAAAAGGTAAATCAGTTTCACTCTTCTTATCCCATTTTTAACCGTTTTTCAACTAACTCATTTTTATCTCCGCGTTTCTCATTAAAGTCGATAGAATAGTGTCCAAAACCATGAGTGGTATTCTTACCAAGATGTATTTGGGTACCTGCCTCAAGTAGTGGAGTAAATGGCGTAATGTTTCCTTTAAAATGGGCCCACCCTTCAATTCCTGGCAGGTGCAGCTTGTCTTTATGATTCATAGAATAGCGCTTGAAATCATTCAATTTCCAGCTTTGCGACTCAGTTTGAATATCAGCTGCAGCAGCCAGCATGACCTCTTCGTTCCAATTGAGTTCATAATCAGAATACGCCTGTGTTAAAAGCGTTAATCTTCGGCTAAGAGAGCGAATAATATCAACAAAACTAAGTGAATAAAGAGTTCTTTTGCTAACTTGTATTCTTACTGGACTTTGAAACCGAATATAGACTGAGTGTGTCTCTCTTTCTTTGCACATTAGTGCACTTTGCTGAATATGTCTAAGTGACCACTTGCCATCCTTCCAAATAATTTTCTTCTCAACGGGATCAGAGATTTCTCTCAAACGAAAAGGAAGGCGCTGTTTCCCTAACCCTCGTTGCTCCATATCTTGAAAAGCATCAAGAAACAAGCTTGGATTGCTACTTGCCTGTCCAATCAATGTAATATCAAATGTAAGTCTGTCCCCTTTATTCCAAATAGTCTTTTGAGGGGTTATCACCCTAAGAACAAACGGATTTACTGCACCGCCTTCATTCCCAACAGAATTAAAATGGGTGGCATAGCCGCACTCATTAGAAACCGAGCAGAGAAAACATTTCAGCTTGGGAGTTGGACACACAAAACTTCGAATGGAGTGACCAAGCACCCCACGAATTGCCGAACCTAAAAATTGAGGCAACCGTCCGCTTTTTTCCGCTTCAAAGGAAGCTCGTAATGTAGTGACTTTTAAATGCTCAAACAAAGTATCCACCCCCGGTGTTAAGAAAAATATTCATAGTGAAAATTAAACTTTATCCTCTTCCTGTTCTGAATTAGAAAGAGAAAAAACTCAATTAATATATAACCATTTTGAACTACAACTGTTTGGTATCTCATTCTCGAACAGCTGCAATGATCATATAGAGTGCAACTGAAGCGTGGTGTATAAGGATTAACTTGTAAAAATTTCAATCCATGCACTCATAGAGAGTGCAACATAATTCTCCGATTCCTGTGTTATGGTTATGACTTCAATTTCAATCCATGCACTCATATAAAGTGCAACAGCGAAATATTATACCAATAACGAAAAAAATGTATTGCCCTAGAAAATATCCATCAGTTTTATTCATTTATTAAAATTCTTCCGCTGTTATTTTACATATTTACACAGTTCAATTATTTTTTGGTGCGAACCTGCCAGGGATTTTATGTTTGCTTTGGGTCCGCACCATTTTCCTTACAAACATCCACACACTTGTCTCCAGATAAAAGTGAGGTTAGTTTCGACCTTTTTAACACGTCGTGCCGCATAAAGCATGGAGTAGAGTTCGTTAAATCTACTACTCTCCTTGTGATTCTTCTATTAATCCATTGGAATCCAATCAAGATAATTCGGCAATTGTATGAATTCACAATATTCTAATCGAATCACAAATGGAATACCGTTGAATTACTCACTACTCTGCTCCAATGTTACTTGAACCAGTCCATGAGGCAGTCTCTTTGGCTTGTCCAAATAAATCGCACTGTTGTAGTCATCTTTGGTTGATATTGCCGAAAGCATGAGTCCTTTGTAACCGCCAAGTAAGAATAAAAATTGATTGTTGCTGTCAGTTTTCGAATCATTCAAAATCGCTTGGATGTTTGTCCGCAGTTCATTCAAGATGTGCATGTCCTCTTCTTTTTTTACCTGATTATATATCCCATTGATTCTCTGAACCAACTGCTTAAGCTTGGTCTTTGTAGCTTGATCTGTCTCTCTAAAATAACATTCTGGCTTGTTTTTTGATTTTGACATATTATAAAAAAGTTCCCCGGCATATTCCGCGTCCGCTCTAAGCATCTCTACAGCAACATTGGGAAAGAACTCGGCAATTTCAGTTGGTGTATCCTCTTTGGATATGTTCTGTACTTTTTGCAGTTGATATAGCTGAATATCCTCGCTCTTCACTCTAATATCATCTATCATCAATGAAGGTTTGCCTTCCTCTGCTCCAATACGTGGCAAAGCTCCTTTAATAGAGGAACCAGGAATATAATATTGCGTCGCTGCAGGCGAGTATCGTGGATAAGTCCCGTACTGGTAGAACGGATAAATGATATTAACTGTTTTCTTGTTCACATGCTCGGAAACCTGCATATCTTCCGGTACGAAATCGCCTGCCGCTTTATAGAAGCCCTGGTGATCCCTTGGAGATAGAATCAGTGTTGAGTAAGTTTTCAATCGATATTTATATTTACGAAGTAGCTGGGGTGTCATAATGTTTCCTCCTTTCGCTGTGGAGTGGGAGTAAAAAGGCATTACCAAACACGATATCCCGCGGTTTATCCTTTGGATTAAATGGTGATAGGATTGAGCTGCCAGCTTTTTTCCGATCTTTCGTCACCAAAATTATGCTTCCCGCATCAATAAAGCTGATAAACTGACCAGAGAACTCCTTATCCCATCCTCCTGCTGAATGGTAGGTGCGCCTTTCCGAAGTAAAAAGCTTTAGTGACGATTCTTCGAAATCAATTCTCTGGGGTAATAGCATCCCCAGATTCAAATAGGTATTTGGCTGATCAGCTGAATTCTCCCCCTCCAAAGATTGTATGCGATTCACTATAAATGTATTAAAGCCTTGGGATGCTCTTGCCCCCAGGAAAAAACGTCTTTTACTCTCTTTTGCAAGTTGTAGAACATCTAACAATTCAGCACTCTCGTCACATTTATCGGCGCATAGATAAAACGAAAATTCAGAAACGATCTCCTTTTTTCCTTCCTCTAATACTTCGACGACGTTGACTTCTGGTACGGAGTACACATTGGGATCTAGTCCTGGTATGTCATACCTGAGACTGTCAATCGCCGCGTGAATCTGTTGGGAGGACTCTATGCACGCAAAGGGATATAGTTGGTCTGCATGGTTCGGGTTGTCCATTGCCTTATAAATCTCCGCCAATTTCATGAAGGTGCGATCCTTTATTGCTTTATAGGTCTTTTTGTCCTTCTTGCTATCAGACCGATCAGATGGCTGTCCAGTCGGTGGATCCAGCAAGTAAGTTTGGGGAGAAGGAAAATAATCGCGAGGCAGCATATTGGACAAAGAGAAGTAGAACTCTCCCTCCCTAATCTTAGAAACCAGCAACGTTGCCCGCTCCGAAGAATATTGCTCCGCATACATATAAATTAAAGCGCCAAATATTCTCTGAGAATCTGGCAGCTGCGTAAGCCGTCCCGTTAGCGACATCTCTACTTTATAGGTCACAGTTTCAGTCAAATCAATCTCCCTCCCGACTCACTTCCACCTGTATTCGGCCGTATCCGCGACTTCCGGAATTACCCAAACGGTACATCCCGGTATTAAACTGATAGATAGCATTTTCTATAAATCTCGATGTAACTTCTTTTGGCACTGTTAACTG
The DNA here is from genome assembly GCF_040544555.1 of Halalkalibacter oceani. Lineage (NCBI taxonomy): Bacteria > Bacillati > Bacillota > Bacilli > Caryophanales > Bacillaceae > Halalkalibacter > Halalkalibacter oceani. The sequence goes on along the minus strand of NZ_JBEPKD010000001.1, from coordinate 172,854 downwards.
ATCAAGCATATAAAAATGAATCTCCCCTGAAAACACCACACCTGGACGAACCGTTTTATAGGTTCGTGGATTTGCGACTACTTTTGGTTCTTCATGAGGTTCATTGGCCTCTATCGAGTTTTTCGAGTCAATAGAGAATGCCTCAGCATCGCCTGTTTCTATTAGTTGCAAATCATTAAAGATCAATTTCGGCGTATGATTAAATCCTTCCATTCCAAACAGGTACTCCGCCGATGCTTTATGGATTGCTTCTTCAAAACGTTTTTCAACTCTTTCTCTTTGGAATCGCTCATCCTTCTCTTTCATTTCTTCAATCCAGGTTGAGCTTTCTTCCTTCTTGGTGCGCAAATACTCTTGGTAGGCTTCCGTTATCAACTTCGCTTCTTCGGAACTTTTACTCAGATCCCGCACAATTCTTCTCAAGCTTCCTTTGAAGGAAGATGCCGGAATATAAGGCTTGCCATTATGATCAGTCACGGTGAACAGGTCAATACCACCAATCTCAAATGTTCCCGGAGAACCACCTATAAACAGATTAGAAAGTGTAGTCACTTTTAGTCGGATCGTATTCACGCTCATCTTTTATCTCCTTTCGATGGTCTATGTTGTTTATTCGCTTTTTTATTTTTGTTGTTATTATCTCTGTACAAAGTTTTGTACTGTATAGATAGCTCATTCAATCGATAGAAAATAAGCAAGGAATCAATATAGTCATCCGTCCAAAGGTTTGTTTTAGCTCCGACTTCGCGAAAAGCTTTTTCATCAAAGAATAAACCCGGTGGTGCTTTCTTATCTGATTTCCTTTGGGCCTCTAGCTTTTTAATATCTTCTTTCGACCGATCATTCACGGATTGAAGCATCTCAGCCACTGTCCCGATTTGACCCTTGTCCATTTTTTTGAAGCGGTGAAACATGGAGCTGGAGATTTGTAAGTCCCGGTATGCTTGAACCCTAGGTCTATTAGGAGCATTATACTTTGTTGACACCGTAAAAATATTACGGAATTGAAGCACATCATGCTTTTTGATAGTAGTATTTTTATTCAAGGAACCATACAAGCTCTGATGATACAAATACCTCAACGGTTTATTGAACAATGTGCTTCTTATCCTTTTTTTATCAAAATCAAATCTCGTAAGCAGAACTTTATCTCCATCCATAGCAAAACGTTGATCAGAAAATAGTAGTAGCATACGCACATATCTTTCTAACCGTTTACGTTCACGAAATCCAAACTTCAACACCTTTTCTGACTTCTTCTGTTGGTTCGAATTATCTCTTCTGTCATAGCTATGTTCTTCTTTTGGGGCAAGCAACTGTCTCAGAAGTTTTTCAATCAGTAACAATTCATACTCTCTCAGCTCTTTATTGCCGCTATCCAAATGCTCCGGCAATAGATGATACAGAACGGCGTTGCTGAATTTAACCTCACTGCTACCAATCGTCTTGTCACTAATCTTGCTTAGCAGCCCGTATAAAAAATGATGCGCGGCGAACCCTTTTTTCATGGCTCCTTTCAATAGAGCTATATCATCTATAAAATAAGCCCATGGTGATTTCTTCTTTGCATCATAATCCTTTAATATATAATCATTAATACTAATCTTCATATAAGAAGACTTTTCAACCTTATCCTTGTCGTTTCGTGAACAAGTCTTGGCCTCATCCAATTGACGCTGCACTCGCTCATAATAATACCGAATCGGTTCACGGTTGAATGTGAAATCAATTCCTACGCTCATGGAAAGCTGCGGTAGTTTGGTGTTTGTTTTTAGTTTGGCTATCTCTTTATTCAGCTGCACCAAAATCTCTTTACATAAACTAACACCCTCCAATAAATGAGCCGCAGTCACTGCGAAGAAGATGTCATCCCCGGCCATATATAATGGATACAGCTTAAAGCCGGTATACTTCTTCTGATATTCCCCCGCCTTCATATGTAAATAATCCAGACTTATGAATTTGGACAGTACTTGGCTGATCGCATTATATATCGCGTAATCTCCAAGTTGTTGAAACAAATCTCCCATACCATCTAAATCAGCTTTAATAACAGCGATACGAAAATGGTTATCGTTATCCGACTCTTGTTGGGAATAGAGCGCATTAATATCGCGAGAAAACGCCGGATATTTTTTATCTGGTTCACTTGATAATGGAAGTTTATTCCCTTCAGGGACGCTGCAAAATTGAAATAACAAATCTCTATGGCTCGATATGATCTCGTTCAGGCAATCCCGCTGTTTAAGGCGGTTTTTACTCTCTGTAATCGCCCCTAACTTATCCTCATCTGTCGAAAGTTTCTTCTCTAAGACAGCGTATTTAACTAACAGCTGGCCTTTAAATGATTGATAGTACTTTCGAAACAATCGACCCAGCTTCTCTGTAATCTGTTCTCGATCTAGCGAGGTGGTGAATATACACATGCCTGAGCATGTTAGCAGTCGATCTTCAATCTGGTCACTAAACTCACCCTCTTCTCCCTCGATCCCAATGTCCCTAAAAAACGTCTCGGAAATCAACTGAGATGAATTCACAATCTCCCGAAGTGTACCGCTGTTGGCCTGATTTTCCTGGATATATGCCTGCAGCACATAGTAAAGGAATGTCTGTACTTTATCAATCGATACAGCAACAACATAGTCGCCCATCACGAATCCTTCCTTTCCGCATTAAATAATTTGGCGTAGGCGCGGTGCGGGAACAGCAAAGGGTTATTAATTAGCATTAACAGTTGATTCAATTGGAAATTAAACGTGAGCAAAGATACAAGTGTATCATCTTGATCTTTCACCTCGTAATCTTTCAGCTCGACATCCGTTAAGAGTTCCTCGTTGCAGATTTTTTTAGCAGGGCTCGTTTCATGAAAATTAAGCTTCCTAAACCAGTCTTGCAGGTTCCCCCCTGTATTATCCTCAATATCAATACGCCCTCCCTTATCAACATCATCGTTTACAGCAAGGAGTACAAAATCAAATTTGTGCTTGATCTTCTCATCTACTTCAGGTTTCAATGCACATAAAATCTGAATAGGACATGTCGACTTCTGTGTAGGAACAGAGCCAATAGCAATGCGATCAGCTATTCTTGCGATTGAATTTTCTGCGGTTTTTAGCTCAGTTAAGTTATCGCACCATTTTGTGATCCCGTCATTATTTAGACTTTGACTCTTGCATTCCACCACAACAGCTACGGCTTCGATTGGGATAAATTTCAAACGTCCGTAACGGAAAATATAAGGCGTATATGTTCCATCAAGTATAGCTAAATCGACCTCGCTGGAGATGTTCCCTTCCGAGTCAATAATAAAGACAGAATGCTCTATGACGAATTTCTTTGGGATAATCATGTCAAACAACTGCCCCCAAATATCCTCACGGGCAGAACCAATGCTTGTTCCATGTAAATCATGTTTCATATAGAGCTGGCTTACAATCGATTGCTCAACTTGCCGATAGTTTACTTTAATATTAGTAATCAGTTTCTGTTTACGCATTTCATCAGTCATCCTTCATCCCTCCAACTAATAAACTCCAAAATAAACAGATTTTTGATATAATTCAACATCCCTATACAAAATCCCTTCTAATACCACTCATTTTGACGCACGAAAAAAGATATAAAAAAATAACTCCATCTATTGTATTGGAGTTACTTCTTCGGGATTTCATTATTATGGTTGAACGGATATTCGATAAACGTACCATGATATTGATCATTTTGATAATCACACTCATAGAACTCATATAGAGTGCGATGGTGCGTGACAGAGTGATGATGTGTAATAAATAATATTTACTGTATTATTGAACTATCGGGACAGATTATAGGTAAAAAATTACACAGTGAAAATTTAGGAGGATGTAGTAATGAAGGTCAAACGAATTGTTGCCAATGTTGAGACACAGGACATTTCTAAAGCAAAGTACTTTTACGGAGAAGTGCTCGGACTTGATCAACTGATGGATATGGGGTTTATTACAACTTACGGTTCGCTTGAGAAAATGGACATTCAAATTAGCTTTCTCGCAGAGGGTGGTTCAGGAACACCTGTGCCTGACTTGTCAATTGAGGTTGATGATCTCGACAATGCACTAACTCGCATAAAAGAAGCAGAGATTCCAATTGAATATGGACCAGTTGTGGAGCCATGGGGGGTTCGGCGCTTTTATGTAAAAGATCCATTCGGTAAACTCGTTAATATTCTCACCCACCTTTAGATAAATGAGATATGTGTTAAATATCTCATTTAATCGGGCGCTTTTGTTTTTTCAACAAAAGCGTTACTGCGTAGTTCGACCAAGTAACACGGCAGCGATTTCAGTCCATGCACTCACAATAGAGTGCGATCTGGAACCGTGACAAATATCAAGGACAAGAAAAAAGAATTTCAATCCACGCACCCATATAGAGTGCGATAGCGAAAATCCCCTAATTTATAACATTTATTTTTTAGGATTGGTAATTTCCGGCTGTTTTAGTTCTGCTTCTCAATATTTTTTTATTACATTTTGTCACAAATTTATCCATATTTCAAAAGAATTTTGGTGCGAACCCCCTAGGGATTTTATGTGTGCTTAGGGTTCGCACCAGTTCATTTTTTTGAAATTAGTTCTAAATATTGATTTAAGCTTTCTCTTTCCAATTCAGTTACCATACTGATAAATGGTTGATAATTCCCTTTGAAGCCAGCTATATCTAAGGCTTCATAGTATTTGATTCGATTTTCCACTTTGAACATAATAGGCAGGTAACCAGAAGATAGTAATACAAAATTCAGTAGCAACCGTGCCGTGCGCCCATTCCCATCTCTGAACGGATGAATGTTTACAAATTGACTGTGAAGCAGACTAGCCCGCTCTACCGGATGAAGTTTCTCACTTTCTTCATACCATTTCATCAAGTTGTTCATTTCCGCTGGAATGTGATAGCTTGGTGTAACCTTGTGTGATGCACCTGAAATTTGCACCTCTTCTTTTCGATATGTTCCGGCTGCTTCCCGATCAATTCCAGCTAGCACAATTGCGTGAGTGTCCTTGATGAACTTTTCAGATAGCGGTTGATGGAGATGCTCTTCCATATACAAACTCGCTTCCCTATGATTAATAATTTCTAAATGCTCTCTTAACGATTTCCCCCCAACGGTTACCCCGTCTTCTAAAATCGCTTTCGTTTCATAGATCGTTAATGTATTTCCTTCAATCGCATTTGAGTGGTATGTATTTTTCACTAAAAAATCCTTTTTGAGAGACTGGATTGTCTCTGTTGGCAAAGGTCGATAAGTATCCAATTCTTCCTTTAATCGATCAATTTCACTAAATAGGGACATCAGTTATTTCTCACCTTCAATCCACGCACTCACAAAAAGTGCGGTAGTAGATATATTTATAGTTCCCAACTATTCAATTTTTAAAATTCCTGCTCTTATAGAGAGGACAACAACTATTTTATTTAACACTTGGTATATATCATTTAATCACCATTTCAATCCACGCACTCACAAAGAGTGCGATGAAAGGGGCCGAATAATATAGCACACGTCACCGAATTTCAATCCACGCACCCACAAAGAGTGCGATTTGCGTTATAAGCTTCTCCCATTGCACGATTAAATTTCAATCCACGCACTCACAATAGAGTGCGATTTTAGACTATATTCCAAATTGGCATAAGGGGGTGAATTTCAATCCACACACTCACAAAGAGTGCGATAGCCAAAATCGCCTAGTTTTTTGAAGTTATTTTCACTAAATGAGGCGATGTTGCTTGTTTGAGTTGGAATTCACTTAATTCCCTCATCATTTATTACATAATAGCACACAATTCGGTCGTTTTTTGGTGCGATCCTCCCAGGGATTTTATGGGCGCTTCGGGTTCGCACTGGAAAGGTTTTGGTGAGCGATGCTCTGTCTTTATTTTACCTTATTCTGAATATTTGTACATGAAAAGGATCGGATCGAGTGTTAACTAGCACTTGATCCGATCCTTTAGTCGTCTTATTTATCGGCTGCGACGGTGTTGCGGAGCTTGCCGACTTTTTCTACTTCGACGATGACTTCATCACCTGGCTTGAGCCACACTTGCGGGGTACGGGACATACCGACGCCAGGAGGTGTTCCTGTGGCGATGACATCGCCTGGTTCGAAGGTCATTGATTGTGATAGATAGGACAGGATGTACGGGATGTCAAAAATGAGATTTTTTGTGTTGGAATCCTGCAATGTTTCCCCATTGAGTGTCAGCTTGATGTCGAGCTTGTGCGGATCCTCGATTTCATCTTTTGTGACGAGGACCGGCCCCATTGGAGCAAAGGTATCCGGCGATTTGCCTCGTACCCACTGGCCGTCTCCAAGCTGAATATCGCGCGCGCTGACGTCATTGATAATCGTGTAGCCGGCGACATAGTCCATTGCTTCTTCTTTGCTGACTTTTTTCGCCTTTTTGCCGATGACGAAGGCGAATTCGGCTTCATAATCGATTTCGCTTGAATTTACTGGTAAGAGGATTTCTTCATCCGGTCCGATGATCGCATTGCTGTACTTTGAGAAGATGACAGGTGATTTCGGCACGTCCATTCCCGTTTCTTCACAGTGGTCGAGATAGTTGAGTCCGACACAGACGAGCTTTCCGGCTTTCGGAACTGGCGCCTGAAGCGTCACTTCTTTCTCAGTGTAAACGATTTTCTCGCCATTTGGCCCTTCCTTATCACCATCTGCAACTAGCGCAATGACTTCTTCAGCCGCTTTTAATGCTTCGTCCCCTTTTTCAAGAAAACGGTTCATGTCAGATGGGACGATCGCATCGGCAAGCGCGTATGGACTTGTCACACCTTGATCAGACAGCAAAAGAGTATAGCCATAATTTAAATCGATCATCTGCTCATTTACTAATGCTCCAAGTCTCGTAATTCCATTTGTCGTAAACGTTGCTAATTTCATTGTCTCTTCCTCCTAGATTCATATAGTCATTGATTAAAAGCGGAAAACGGGCTTCGGTACTTTTTTGGCGATAGCATCTTCAAACGCCTGAACCGCATCCTCAGGATCATAATAAGCGACGAGTTTATCGGTTTGGATTAAGCCTTGATCGAGCATTTTGATCGCCCGTTCAAAATCAAACCAAGTTGACGCGAAGCTCGTATAAATCGTAATTTCCTTACGCACGGCAATGGAAAGATTCGCTTCGACCGGCTTGGCAAATAAGCCGATTAACGTAATGCTTCCTCCCTTTGCAACGACATCGAGAGTCGTCTGGAAAATCGGTGATGCCCCTGAACACTCAAGCACCGCGTGCACGGTTTGACGTCCATACAGCTCCTGCAAGGCGTCAGTGATCGATTGCTGGCTGACATTGATTGTTTGGCAGCCGAGCTCTCTCGCAATCGGAAGACGGATTTCTTCGTCGGAATCAATTCCAACAACGACCGGTTCTGCGCCAACCGCTTTAACCATTTGCGCCGCCAAAATTCCGATCGGGCCAGGTCCAGTGACGAGGACAAGGTCGCCGGCTCTAATATTGCTTCGGTCCAAAACAGCATGCGTCAGCACGGAAGTCGGTTCGACGAGACATGCTTTTTCAAACGATAATGAGTCGGGGATTTTATGTAAATCTGCTGGCGGAACTGCGACATACTCGGCAAAAATTCCGTCACGATGCATTCCGCGAATTTGAAATTCATTGCAAATATGACGGTTGCCACGAAGGCAGCTTTCACATTTTCCGCAATAATTAATCGCTTCAATCACGACACGGTCTCCCGGTTTAAAGTCCTTTACTTGCGCTCCAACCTCGGCAACCTCACCCGAGCACTCGTGTCCCATGATAACGGGAGGCTGGATGAAATGGTGAGTAGGCGCAAAATGATACGCGTGGACATCCGAGCCACAAATCGAGGCATTTTTAATTTTGACGAGTACTTCATTTTCTCCTATTGTTGGAGTAGGAACATCAAGAACCTGTACACCACCATGCGTGCGTTCTGTTTTGACAACTGCTTTCATCATTGACCCTCTTTTCCTGATTTTTTACAGGGCTTACGCCATCTTCCCGAAGGTAACTCCACCATCAATGTAGAGAGGCGAGCCCATCATAAATTTCGATTCATCTGAAGCAAGGAATAAGGCGGCGCGAGCCACATCTTCCGGACGGCCGAGATCGCCGCTAAGCTGACGTTTCCGGATCGTGGCAAGCCCTTCTTCCGGATCATCATAGGAATTCTTTAAATAGTTCTCCACGAATGGCGTTAATATCGTCCCCGGAAGAAGTGCATTTACGCGGATATTGTAAGGAGCATAATCAACCTGCATCGATTTTGTCAGCGCGAGCACCGCTCCTTTTGTCGCCGCATAGACAGCGCGGTTCATCAAGCCGATTTCCGCGATTGTCGAGGACATATTAATGATATTTCCTTGCTTGCGCTCGATCATTTGCGGCAGGACATATTTGGACGGTAAAAACACGCCTTTCATATTGACGCTGACGACCCTGTCCCACAGCTCCTCACTAAGCTCGTGCAGCGGGCCGACTCCGGAGATGCCGGCATTATTAAACAGAACGTCAATCGCGCCGAGCTTGTCAGTCGCTTCATTGATCATCGCCTCTACTTCATCGGCTTTCGTGACATCGGCTTGAATGAAAATCGCCTCTCCGCCCTCTTCGCGAATCGCCTGAACCGTTGCTTCGCCATCCTCTTTCGATAAATCGTTAATAATCAATTTGGCTCCTTCAGCCGCGAATAACTTGGCTGTGCTTCTTCCAATCCCTGAGCCTGAGCCGGTAATCAAAACAACTTTTTTTTCGAGTCTCATCGTCTCATCCTCTCTCTTCCTTTTGATAGCCGGCATGTTGGGAGATGCGCTGTCCCAGGCGGATGATCTCTTCCCTCGCCAGCTCTTCTTTTTCTTTCCAGACTGTGGAACTCATCGATATACTTACCGCGGCGATCATTTTGTTGGTATGGTTGTAAATTGGGGCAGCCACGCAACAAAATCCTTCCACCGCTTCATCGCGATCGACCGCTATTTGCTGCTGCCTGATACGCCCAAGCTGTTCATACAGCTCTGTTCGCGTTGCCACCGTATACTTTGTTTTCGGCTCCAGCTCCTCTTCAGGAAAGAGATCGTCCAGCTCTTCTGCCGGTAAATGAGACAGCTGAATTTTGCCAAGCGCTGTTGCATAAGCAGCAAAGCGCATACCCGGATCAGAGACGAGCCGCATCGGTGAAGCGCTTTCTTCTTTGGCGAGATATACGACATCCCGGCGATCAAGCATTGCTAATTGCACGGCTTCTCCGACATGACGAACAGTCATTCTCGCTTCCTGATGAAATGATTGCATCAGGTTGAATTGACGAAAGTACGAAGCGCTGATCACTCCCAAAGTCGGTCCGAGAGCGTATGTATCCCCTTTTTCCTTTGTGACCCAGCCTAAAGATTCTAACGTCGACAACAGAGAGTACATTGAGCTTTTATGAATATCAAGCCGATTAGCGAGATCCATTAATCTGAGGCTTGAAGGCTCCTGTGCGAGAAGGGCGATTATTTTATCAGCCCGCTCAATCGCAGGAACCCAGTATTTTCTTGTCATTAGCTTAAAACCTCCAAAACGCCATCGTTAAGGTTTTGTATAATAAACCTTGTTTTATATGGCAACATTAATATAGCACATAAAGTAACCGCTTTCAATATTATATTCTAAAAATTCATATCATTTTTTATAGGTTAGCAGAAACAAAAAGAAAAAAGAGGAAGCATCATCAGGCGGGCGAACCTGATAATCCTCCTCGGACAATAATGAAACCGCTTAAGCTTCAGACGACTATAATGTGAATCCCCCATCAACAACGATCGTCTGCCCTGTTACGAATCCAGCATTTTCAACTAGCCCGAGTGCAACTTCCGCAATATCTTCCGGCGTTGAAGCTCTGCCTAGTGGTGTACCGGCTGATAAGCGTTCAACGTGATCCTCTTTTCCTTCAACCCAGCGTGTCATCACGATGCCCGGCGCAATGGCGTTAACTCTGACATCCGGTGCCAGTACACGGGCTAAAGATTTCGTCACGCTAATCGCCGCCGCCTTTGAAGCGGCATAGGCAATCGAGCTGCCGGCCCCTGTTAAGCCCGCTATTGAGGTAATATTAACAATCGCTCCTTTGCTTTTCTTCAGATGGTCGGCACAAGCCCGACTGACCATAAAGACTCCTTTTGTATTGACGGAAAAAGCGCGGTCCCAATGCTCGCTGCGAAGCCCGGCCAGATCATCAAGCTCGACAAAATCAGTCGTCCCGGCATTGTTGACTAGAATATCAATTTGGCCAAAGGTCTTTATCGTTTCTTCGACCATTGCTTCAATTTCGCCTTCCTCCGCCACGTTGGCGCGAAACACAAAACCATTCACTCCAAGCGCTTTTATTTCCTCCAGCGTCGCCTGCGCTTCCTGTTCAGAGCGTGAATAATTAACGACGATATTGACCCCTTTCTCCGCTAAACGAAGAGCCGTCGCCCGGCCAATCCCCGTACCTCCACCTGTAATAATTGCCGTTTTCCCTTTAAGACTCATCTTTTTCGCCTGCCTTCACCATTAATTTTTCCTCTACTATTTTCGGCATGGCCCTTCAAATCCCCTGCTAACTGGAAGAGAACGATTGAATTGGTGAAGCCGGCATGTGATCGCAAATCAGACTATGGGCTTGGTAGAAGATGCTGGTTTTATGGAAGAAAAACAGAGAAGGACAAGGATTGGCTTAGTAGAGGTATTTAACCTAAAGAGAGCTTGAATTACGTAGAGGTAACGCAATTGTCCAATAGTGACGACATGCGAAGAGGAGGTTTCAATCCTTGCACTCATATAGAGTGCAAGGAATTGCTTCATAAAGTCTAACCCCGACTCGTATTTCAATCCACGCACTCACAAAGAGTGCGACGACTACATGCTATTTACATTTGATGGCGATGTTATATTTCAATCCACGCACTCACAAAGAGTGCGACAGCGAAAATTCCCGGTTTTGGGGCATGTCTAGTCGCAGAGTGGGAAGTTTTCGCTCTTTTTGGGCTGTTTTTTAATATTTCTACCCAATTTATCACACACTATTCCATATTACCCTTTGTTTTTGGTGCGAACCTCCCCCGGGATTTTATGTGAGCTTGGGGTTCGCACTAAAGCAGTTTCGCTCCATAAACGCCAATAATAATAGCGTTGACCTTAAAGAAGATCGGCTTTCCACCTCCCTCATCAGACTTCGCTTTATTCTATATTTACACAATTTCTTCTCTCATTCAATTGTTTTTGTACTCCTGTGAGCCCCTCAGATTAAGTCTTTTTGAGCTTGTTAATGTTTATTAAGTCAATTAATTTCTAAGTCAAGCGCCAAATTAAAATTGGAAAGCAATATGTAAGGAGGTTGAGCCAAGTGTACCTTCTTCTTCAACTTCTAATACCCCTAATTCTTTCTCATCAGCAATTGCTCCTTCTGAACATGCCCAAAAGTAAATCGAGTTCCCAGCCATGGTCTGAATCATCTTCATTTTGTAGCTGGTCCACTTGATTACCGGAAATCTCTGAAGAACATCCCATCAAGATGGTACTTACCGTTACAGTTGTACCTGCTTGTCTCCATAAATTCTTACCCATTTTTTCATTTTTTCCTCTTATGTACTCATTACCGTCATTCTAACTCTTATTAATAATAATTATCGCCAGGCTTAACAACCAATTATCTAATGATATTAATTATCATATTAAAATAAATAAAATTTATGTTATAATGCTTTATAAGCTTTTAAACAGACGTAAAAAGCTCACAAGTAATGATTTTTATTCTCAATTAAAAGGTATTAATTCACCTAGTTGAGAATTGCAGGAGGAGAGAATACGATGATTGCAGACACACAACATCCAGCAAGACCATTCAAATTATGGAGTCAATTCCAAACCCATTGGGAGCTGATTTTTGCTCTTCTCGCCGGGCTTTTCATTTTAATCGGATGGCTTCTTTCACAATATGGCTATGCCGGACTTTCTGTGCTTGCTTATGTGCTCGCCTTTGGAATTGGCGGATTCGCGAAAGCAAAGGAAGGCATTATTGACACGCTCGAACACCGAAAATTAAATGTTGAAATGTTAATGGTGCTGGCCGCGGTCGGCTCAGCATTGATCGGCTATTGGGTAGAGGGCGCGATTTTAATTTTAATTTTTTCCTTAAGCGGAGCGTTAGAAACGTACACGATGAACAAAAGCAAGAAAGAAATATCGGCTTTAATGAGCTTACAGCCGGAGAAAGCGGTCCGCTTCGAGGACGGAGTGGAAACGAGTATTCCCATCGAGTCGTTGCGGGTCAATGATGTCATTATTATTAGAGCCGGTGAACGAGTGCCGGCTGACGGTGAACTGATTGACGGGGAGACAACCTTTGATGAAGCTGCGATCACTGGAGAAGCGATTCCGGTAGTAAAAGCGAAAGGTGATGAAGTATTCGCAGGAACGGTCAATGTAAGAGGAACGATTCTCGTCAAAGTGACGAAGCCCCTGAGCGAAACGCTGTTTCAGCGCATTATTCATATGGTGCAAACCGCACAGAGCGAGAAATCGCCCTCCCAGCTTTTTATTGAGCGGATGGAAGGCACTTACGTCAAAGTTGTCTTGCTTGTCGTCGCGGTCATGATGGTTTTGCCGCATTACGTGCTTGGCTGGAGCTGGACGGAAACCTTTTACCGGGCGATGATTTTGTTGGTTGTCGCCTCGCCGTGCGCCCTCGTCGCTTCCATTATGCCGGCGACATTGTCAGCCATTTCAAGCAGCGCCAAACGGGGAATTTTGTTTAAAGGCGGGGTTCATATCGAGAACCTCGGCCACCTTAAAGCAATTGCCTTCGATAAAACCGGAACGCTGACGAACGGCAGTCCGGAAGTAACCGATGTCGTTATCCGTGATGGACTGAAGCAGCATTCCTTTTTCTTTCACGTCGCCTCTCTTGAAACATATTCAAACCATCCACTGGCGCAAGCGATTGTCGCCTACAGCGAGCCACAGTTAACGGATGGCATTACGAAGCCGGAACAGATGGAAGACATTTCGGGCTACGGGGTTCAGGGACTGTTCGCTGACGGGCAGTGGAAAGCCGGAAGCGCCGCCTTTGTCGGCGAACAGGAAGCAGCTGCATTTCATAATAATGTGGCAGAGCGCCTCGCGGCCGAGGGGAAGACCGTCGTCTTTATTAAGGATGACAAGGGAATTGCCGGCGTGATCGCTTTAAAGGATTCCATTCGTCCTGAAGCCGTCGCGGCCATTGAGGCACTGCGAAAAGAAGGGATTACGCCGGTGATGTTGACGGGAGACAGCGAACAGACCGCAAAAGCGATCGCCGCTGAAAGCGGATTGACTCATTATGAAGCGGCCTGTCTGCCGGAAAAGAAAGTAAGCCATATTAAAGAGCTGCAACGGCAATTCGGTACGGTGGCGATGGTCGGAGACGGGATTAATGACGCCCCCGCTCTGGCGACAGCCAATGTCGGTGTCGCGATGGGAGACGGCACCGATGTCGCCCTTGAAACCGCCGATGTCGTTTTAATGAAAAATGATTTGCCGCGCTTAGCCGAAGCGGTGAAGCGCTCGAAGAAAATGAACCGGATCATTAAACAAAACATTGTCTTTTCATTGAGTGTTGTCGCGCTGTTAATCGCCTCGAATTTCATGCAAATAGTAGATTTGCCCCTCGGTGTAATCGGCCATGAAGGCAGCACGATTCTTGTGATAGTAAACGGATTACGGCTGTTAAGAGGATAGTAAAACAGCAGGAGCGCTCTCAACATAGCTTGAGACCGCTCCTTTTTCATCCGCTTTCCTCCCTGACAACTCACCTGTTTTCCAATCAAATTAATCGGCATGTAGTTATCAAGTGACAGCGCTTAACCTCTAAGACTGCTCTCTTGCCGCTTTCATTGCGGCTGTTTCTTCTTCATTCGGCCCATACACACCTGGCGCTACCAGTCCCGCCTGCCTCATCAGAATGGTGAGCTGACCGCGATGATGAATCTGGTGACGGACAAGTTTGTCAAGCACACCAGCATACGTAGTATCAATGAAACCAAACAGCTTCACTTCCTCAACGAGCTTATTGTCCTGCCCCGCCCATTTTCTAGTAAATTCGGCAATCGCTGATTCGCTCGTACTGCTATAAGCTTTGACGATAGCCGCTGCAGAGCTTTCTTCAACTGCCGGAATTTCCTGTTCCAGACCAAGATGATTAAGAAATACGCTAACGCTCTGGACAATATGCCAGGCGATTTCACCGAGCGTACGCGGCTGTGCCTCTGACACTGCCTGGCTTAATGAGGCGTCTGTCAGCTTGTCAAGCACCTGTCGTGTGAGATCAGCTTCCTCTTTCCAATCGTTCAGAAATTCTTCGACCGTTCCATACATGTTCATCACTCTCCTTATTCATCATTCAATTAATCGTTATCGTTTTTCTAAGAAGCTACATTCTTTATTATACATTCAATTTTCCATCCGGGAAGTAAACTCATTAGAATGCTGCAAAATCTACAGTATCCGTAAAGATCATTCCAAAATAGCGGTATCTAATATGAACCGTCTTTACTTCTTCGTTATGAATCACACTAACGCCATAGATTTCATCTTTTTCAGAATAAGGGGAAGCTGCTCTTTTTATGGCTGCTTCCTTCATCTCGGTAAAACGGTATTTTTCCGCTTCTTCACCTGTAAAATCATCGGTTATGATGAAACCTTGTGAGGCATTGCTGACTTGTAATCCTGTCTTTAAAGGCTTCTGATCATGATTTATCCATACCTCTACGATGTCCACGTCACGATAGCCTTGATTGCTAATACCAACAACTACTGATTTATTGTCCTCGCTTGCCCCAAGGGTTCCAATCTCTATTGGAGGATTTAGCTTCAAGACGCAATAAACACTGGCTGCCATGATCGCGAAAAACAGAACGGAAAGCCAAACGTTTTTCTTCACATTCCCCCTCCTTCACACGGTAATCTTCGACCTTTCCTCTTTGTTACTTTTTCTTATTCACAATATAGAATGTTCCAAGACTATGGGCGACAAGGCTTTCATTATCATCAGTGATTTGACATTCTGCGACAACCGTTGTTTGTCCTCGGTGTAAAAATTTCGTTTTCGCATATACTTTACTGCCTACACCTTTTTTGATAAAATTCATTTTCATTTCAAGTGTGTATACTTCTTGGTCTTTCTTCAATTCATTCACGATGTTCATTCCGATACTTATATCCGCTAACGTATAAAGCGCTCCGCCTTGAGCTACACCATATGTATTTTCATTAAACTGCCCCAGTTCCATGACTAACTCCCCGTCATCTCCCCAATCAATTCCTAAAAATCTCGCAAAATAATGAAGTCTGGCTCTTTTATCGTCTTTTGCTTCAAAAGGAAGCTTGTAGAGCTGGACGACTCTCTCAATTTCTTTTACTTGTTCAGCAGACAATCCTTCAAGATCATTCATAAGTTTATCAAGCATCTTTCCAACACCACCATCCTAAAATTTCAGACATCTTCGTCATCTTATTATACCGTAAGAATTAGCGTATTTCGGTAAAACTTATGACTTACTTTAGATGTTACATATCAGCTTTTTGCTAACGATACTGTCAGGCATAATTTTTTGCACTCAGTAAAACAAATCTAATAATCGATACCTTATAACCGCTTTATCCATGCATTTTATATAGATTTTCAATTATCATTACGAATAACTGTAGAGAACAAAGGAGGGTTTTCATGAGTGTGACAGCATATACTGCAACTAAAATATGGAACGATGGGGCATATGTACGCGGTGCGTACGGAGTCATTCAGAGGCTATAGCCATGTTTTCTTATCTCTTATGGTTTACAACCGTGATCCTCATGATCATTCATACATATCGCGTTGCCACTAATAAGAAAGAGAATGAAAATAAAACAGCCCAAACGATTTTTATCGTGGTGATTTTTATGGTTCTGCTTCAGAATAACCCATTCTTTAGCCGGTTTTAAAATAGGAAATGATTACTTAGAGGCTGGAAAAAAGGTAAAAAACCTTTCCTCAGCCTCTTATACCACTAATCAAGCCACAGAAAGCCCTAGGTACTCTCGTACAACGCGTAGCTTAAAAGTAGAGCTATATTTAACCATAAGAAAACACCCCAAAAGGTAGATTTGACTCTGCCTTTTGGGATGCTCTCATTTTTGGTCATTTTTTCATTTACAAGGAACTCTTTCTTCCTTTTACCGATTATCAACCGTCTCCGGATACATATCATGGTTCATCAACCGGTGCTCGGCGATTTTTTCGTATTTTGTGCCGGGCTTGCCGTAGTTGGTGTACGGGTCAATTGAAATCCCGCCGCGTGGCGTGAATTTGCCCCATACTTCGATATAGCGCGGATCCATTAGCTCGACGAGGTCGTTGAGGATGATGTTCATGCAGTCCTCGTGGAAATCGCCGTGGTTGCGGAAGCTGAACAAATAAAGCTTCAGCGACTTGCTTTCGACCATTTTTTTATCGGGAATGTAGCTGATGTAAATCGTCGCGAAGTCCGGTTGATTTGTTTTCGGACAAAGCGATGTGAACTCAGGGCAGTTGAATTTCACAAAATAATCGCGGTAGGCGTGCTTATTTTCAAACGCTTCGAGCAGCTTTGGATTATATGAGAATTCATAGCTTGTTCCCTGGTTGCCTAATAGATTGACTCCTTCTAACTCTTGTTCACTTCGACCACTCATCTGTCGTTCCTCCTTGATTAAACGCCGCGTTTGTTGCCCCAAAGCAGGGTATGAAGCTGCGGCAGTACTTTGACGTCATTCATTTCCTTCGATTCAATCGTGCGCTCAATCAGCCATTCAAATCTTGAGAGCAGCTTGGCGACCAGCGCCTCGTCATCGGTTGTCGTACTATCATCATTGCCGATCTGAAGAAAGAACGGAACCGCCGGGTAACGTTTGTGGACGTGTTCGGCATAAGTGAAGTCAGCTTCATCAAAGATGACGACCTTTAGGCTGGCGTTTGAGCTGGCGGCTGTCAGCTGTTCGATATAATGATCAAGCTTGGCAAAATCCGTTTCCATACCGGAGCTCGGCGGCTTCGGCGAGATCGTGACATCATCAATCGCCAGCATCCAGTCCTGCCAAAGGGAGCCCTGGGTTTCAACGGCGACCTTCCAGCCGCGTTGATGACAAAGCTCAATCAGCTCGCCGATTCCTTTATGGAGCGCAGGGTTTCCGCCGGAGATCGTCACATGGGAAAAGCGCTCTCCCCCGATCTTCTCCAATTCACTGACAATCGCTTCCGTCTCCATCAGCGTGCTGCGCGCGCTGCCATCCCATGTAAAGCTCGAATCACACCACGAGCAGGAATAATCACAGCCGCCTGTTCTGACAAACATCGTTTTTTGGCCGATGACCATGCCTTCCCCTTGAATCGTCGGACCGAATAGTTCCATTACCGGAATTTTCATTGCAATTCCTCCGCTTTCGGCCGGTAGACGACATAGCTCGTCGGTGTTTCCCGCACGACGACTTGGAGGCAGTTCGGCTTGTTCGGCAGAGTCACAAGCTCCTGCTGGACCGCCTTCCAAATTTGCTCGGCAACCCGTTCGGTCGTTGGCGCGACCGCTTCATATTCTGCATGATCGTTCAGGAGCGTATGGTCATAGCGTTTATGGACAATTTCCTTCAGCCGTTTAAAATTGACGAGAAAGCCAAGCTCGTCCAACGAATCCCCGGCAATGGTAAGATTGATAAAATATGTGTGCCCGTGCATCTCCTGGCACTGTCCGGCCCGTTCATCGGGAATGAAGTGCGCAGCGGCAAGGTGCATATCTTTATTCAGCTCATAACGGTACGAGTGAGGAACCTGCGGATAAAATTGCTGGATCATGCGCTTTCACCTCCGCTCTTGTCAGCGAGATAGCTTTCCAGTCCCTGGCGACGCAGCTTGCAGGCCGGACATTCGCCGCAGCCGTCACCGCGGATTCCTTCATAGCAAGTGAGCGTCTTTTCTCTAACAAAGTCGAGCGCGCCAAGCTCATCGGCGAGCGCCCACGTTTCCTTTTTATTCAGCCACATTAACGGGGTATGGATGACAAACTGAGCATCCATCGCCAAATTTAAGGTGACGTTCAATGATTTAATAAAACTGTCACGACAGTCGGGGTAGCCGCTAAAATCGGTTTCACAGACGCCGGTGATCAGATGGCGCGCGCCGATCGCATCGGCATACACCGCAGCGAACGATAAGAAGAGATGGTTTCTCCCCGGGACAAAGGTTGATGGCAGACCGCCATTTTTCCCTTCCTTCACCTCAATATTGCTGCGGGTAAGGGCATTGGCCGACAGCTGATTAATCAGCTTCATATCGAGCACATGGAACGACACACCGAGCTCCTCGGCAATTTCCCGTGCGCAATTGATCTCATCAGCATGGCGCTGACCATAGTCAAATGTGACGGTCGCCACTTCTTTAAATTGTTTTAACGCCCATAGTAAACAGGTCGTGCTATCCTGGCCGCCGCTGAACACGACGACTGCTTTTTCATCTTTCATCTCTCATTTCTCCTTTGAGAAAGAGCATCCGATAAACTCCAGTCATCGGATCAGTTCCGTTTTTCACGATCAATCAGGAACAAATCCGGACATAACAAGAAAACTGTACAAGGCACAGTTTCAGCATAGTTTTTTATAGAGGGAGTTTGCGAACCTCTTGATTTCATTCAGCCTTAATCATAGCATAGATGACCCGCCCGCGGCTATCCTTTTGCCTTTCGTGAAATTTTTGGTAAAATCATCATGACAGATATGATACAGAAATGAGGAATGAATATGAGCAGCTTTCAGGAAAAGATTGAAAAGTACGCCGAGCTCGCTGTTAAAGTCGGCGTTAATATTCAGCCAGGTCAAACATTGGTCGTCCGCACGCCGCTGACAGCCGTCGAGCTTGTCCGCGCCGTCGCCAAAAAGGCCTATCAGGCCGGAGCAAAACATGTGCATGTCGACTGGAGCGACGAAGCACTGATTAAGACAAAATATGAGCTTGCTCCTGACGATGCCTTTCATGAATATCCGGAATGGATCGCGAAAGGGTATGAAGAGCTTGCGGCGAACGGGGCAGCTTTTTTAAGCATTACCGGCTCCGATCCCGACCTGTTAAAGGATGTCGATCCGGAGCGTGTCGCCAACGCCAATAAAGCGAGCGGAAAAGCAATGGAGGGCTTCCGTTCCTACATTACGTCCGACAAAATCAGCTGGTCGATTGTCGGTGTTCCGTCTGAAGGCTGGGCGAAAAAGGTTTTCCCGGACGCCACGACGGAAGAAGCGGTCAATAAGCTGTGGGATGCCATTTTTGCAGCAACGCGGATTAACGAGGCTGACCCGGTCGAGGCATGGCAAACGCACCTCGCCACATTGGATGAGAAAATGCATGCCTTAAATGACAAGCACTATCATGCCTTGCATTACATGGCGGAAGGAACGGATCTCGTGATTGAGCTGCCGGAAACTCATATTTGGGTCAGCGGCGGCAGCGTCAACAAGGAAGGGATTCCGTTCGTCGCCAACATGCCGACAGAGGAAGTGTTTACCTCGGCGAAAAAGACCGGCGTCAACGGCACGGTGTCAAGTACAAAACCGTTGAATTACGGCGGCACGCTGATTAATAATTTTTCGTTAACGTTTAAAGACGGCAAAGTAATCGACTTTAAAGCCGAGGAAGGCTATGAAACGTTGAAGCGGCTGCTCGACACGGACGAAGGGGCCCGTTACATCGGTGAGGTCGCGCTTGTCCCGCATCGCTCGCCGATTTCTGACACGAATATTATTTTTTACAACACGCTCTTTGACGAAAATGCTTCGAACCATCTCGCGCTGGGCAGCGCCTATGCGTTCTGCATTGAAGGCGGGAAGGAAATGAGCAAAGAAGAGCTGGAGAAAAGCGGCTTGAATACAAGCCTGACTCATGTCGATTTCATGATCGGAGAAGCCGATATGAACATTGACGGCGTCTACGAGGACGGCAAGCGCGAGCCAATTTTCCGTAACGGAAACTGGGCGTTTTAAATTTTGCCGTAATCCCGCAGTGGAGAGCAACATCTGCGCTTTGCGTTTACATGTCTTCGGCACAGTCTTTGCAAGAAGGAGCCCTCCTTCTTGCAAAGCGGATCCTTTTAGTAAACGATGGCGTTCAAAAAGGCCACCCCGCAAGATAATTTTACGCTTGCGGGGTGACCTCTTCTTATTTCCGTTTAGGAGAGCGCGGCGGTTTTTTTCTCTGTTCTCGCTTTATTTGCTTTGCGTAAATAGTAGAGGAAGGCGATCGACTTCATCAACCCTTTAACATTTTTCCGTTCAGCTGCGTCGATTCCCGCTTTCGCCTGCTCACTGCGCTCAAACGTGTAAGCCGAAACAGTCGACGTCAGATGATGGGCGGCTTTTCCCGCTTCTTCGACGATGTCGAATACCGGGTCGAGCTTCGCGACTTTATGGTTGATGTCGATCAATGTCTCATTTGTATTATATAAGACAAGCTTCGTTTCGCTTGTGACATCCTGCAATGTTTTCTCGGCTTGGGCGACAGTCGTCGCCGTCTTGTCAAGCGTGTTTGTCAGCTTGCGTAAAACCGGGATGAGAAATCCGACCAATACAGCAAATCCAAGCGCGATAATAAATACTCCAATCCCTAACCAATCCATCCAATCACCTCAATGTTTGTCGTTATCATTCTCGATATTGTTCCACAATTTCAAGTAAATTAGCGATTGATTCCCCGATAACCGGCAAAGAAATCATCTGGCTTAACAGAAAAACGAGCAGGGCAATAAACAGAGCTGTGCCGATCGTCAGTCCGACTCCGCGCGAAATGCCGGCGAGCAAATTGACCTTAATCACCTCTTTTTTGTTCGTAAAGTGATAGGCCATGTCCTTCAGGCGGCCGTTTGTGGTCATCTCTTCCAGCTTATTTAACAGCTTTTCAAAGCGCTCATTTTCCTCGGCCCGCTTCTCATCCTTCCGATGCTTTGGTGGAAGCTTCCGTTTCTCCTGCTCGGCAGTCAGAGGCATGTGACCACTCCTTTCTTACTTGAGTCGCATACCTCTTTTTACCCTTGACTGTATTCGATTAAACGACTTTCTCTCCGTATGTAAGAAGGTGGATTGCCGTCCCTGAAGGATCCTCCACAGCAACGCGATCATCAAGCTCCGTAACCGGGAAACCGAGTGACTGAAGGCGCTGGACGACCGCCGTTCTCTCTTCCGCGCTCGGCAGAATGAGCGTGAAATAGCGGAGGCCGGTGCTTTCCGGCGCGGGAGCAGGCGCGCCGAGCCCGTTCCATGTATTTAAGCCGATATGATGGTGATAGCGGGCGGTTGAAACAAAAAGTGCCTGCGTTCCGTAACGACAAACCACTTCGAACCCGAGCCCCTCACAATAAAACTTTTCCGTCTCCTGCCATTCCGCCACATGAAGATGAATATGGCCGATGATTGTCTGTTCGCTAATTCCGCTCCATTCCTTTGCTTCTTCTGACAAAAGATGTTGATAATCAAGCGGCTCCGTCGCCATCTGCACTTGGTCCTTCTCCCACTTCCATGTCTCAGACGGGCGGTCGCTGTAAATTTCAATTCCATTGCCATCCGGATCAGCCAGATAAATCGCTTCGCTTACGAAATGATCGGCCGCTCCCTGTAAGGGCCATTTCACCTCCAGTAAATGGCGAAACAGATCCGCTAAATCGCGACGTGATGGCACGAGCAGAGCAAAATGATACAAGCCTGTCGTCCGTCCATGCTTTTTCGTGACATGTTCCGGCTGTTCAAGGATAAGCAATGGCGACAGTCCGTCAGCGGTAAGCGTCGCCCGGTCTGCTTCTTCGTGTAAGACGCGGAGGCCGATCACCTCTTGATAAAATTTTAAGGAGTGCTGTAAATCGCTAATTTTCAAAACTACCTGCCCAACATGAATGTTGTGCGCATGATGAAACTCTTTCATCTTCTTCACTCCTCCCTCTCATCGTCCTGAATGATATGTCGTCATTTTATGTGAGAAATAGTGATTTGTCGAGTAATCTGCCGATGAAGAAAAAAAAACAGGAAATACTAATCGTAAGGAGGCCACTGAAAATCATCCTTTTTCCTAACTCGAAGAAGAGTAATGGCTCCGCACGTTGCGCGCCTTGCTTCGACAAACCCGCTCGTAGCAAGGCTTTCAAAACCAGGCAACGGCTACGCTCATGACTAAAAAGCTGCTAAAAAAGTGAAAATCATCCTTTTTCAGCAGCTTCATCATAAGGAGGGATTTTATGACACATCCATATCTTTGTCCAAACTGCAAAACAAACCGCTCACGCTTCAACTTAATTGAGCAGGTCGCAACACCGGTCAAAATTGATGCGCAAAGCGGTGACATTTTGGAGTCTTATGACGCGGGCGAGGCCGGTCCTTTTCATCTTCCTTACCGGGGGCCGCAGCTTAAAGTGCAATGTGCGACCTGCGGACTGATCGAGGACGAGCAAATGTTCATAAAACGGGCTCAGCAGTAAGAAAACCGCGTGGCGTTTCTTCTGCTTGAATTCCCGGACACATGTTACGCAAAAAATGCATCAAAGGGGCTGCGATTCCCTTTTGATGCATTCCGGGACATTTACGGAACCCGGTTTTCGCCTGAAGCATACTCGGGACTTAAGAAGGACAGCGCCTGCTTGCCAAGCAAAAAGCTGCCGATCGCATAGGCTTCCACCTGATCCCGCAACTGCGGGGTCCCTTTCGTCCCGTTAAACACTTGGAGCTTATATGGCTCATATTGCGGCTCCGCTTCAAAAGAGTTGTGTAAAAACTTTGCCGTTTCACTTAATCCGTGGTTGCCGCGGTACATCACCTCATAAAAGGAAATGAAGCCATGCATCACACCATTATAGCGAATCGCCTCGACGGGCACGCCATGCTCAGCTAATCGCTCGGCATATGCTTCTCCCTCGTCCCGGAGCGGATCAAACTCAGCCGTAATGACTAACGCCGGCGGCAGCTGGTACAAATCCTCCGCTTCAAGTGGCGACGTGTATGCCAGCTTCCACATTGCCTGGTCCGGCGTATACGTATCCCGCGCTCTAAGCATGACATTTCGCGACAAGAGATAGTAGCCACTATCATACTTCAGACGTGAATCGAATTCGATATCCTGAAAAGTTGTCAGCGGATAAAGCAAAGCCTGCGCCGTTATAGCAGGTCCCTGCCGATCGCGGGCCATCAGAGAGACAACTGTCGCAATATTGCCACCGGCACTGTCACCAACAACTGCTATTTTCGTTGGATCTCCATTGATTTCATCCGCGTGGGACTCCGCCCATACGAGCGCGTCATAGCTGTCTTCAATCGCTGTCGGGAACGGATGTTTCGGTGCCACGCGGTAGCCGACGGCAATAACAATACTGTTTGTTCGCGCTGCTAAAGAGCGGACGATGTTATCGTGTGTATGAATGCTGCCATAGCCTTCCATAAAGGCCCCGCCATGATAGTAGAGAATAATCGGATGAGGTCCTTCCTGCAGGGGCTGGTACATCTTTGCTTCGATTTTACTGCCATCAGATACAGGAATGTCAATCATTTGACTTGTATAGCTGGGCTTGCCGCCTTGGGAAAAGAAGCTCGGGGCTTTCATATCCGGGGTGACAAGATTATGATGAACGGCATGGAGGAGCACAGCTGTTTTAGGTGGAACCTTCCCCGCTTCCGTATGCATCCAGAAATGAACGGAAATAATAACAATTAAGGCGCAAACGATCCCGGTTAAGGAAACAATGCTTGCCCAAAGTGTAAATTTCTTTACCAATTTCTTCACTGTGCTCCCCTCCTTAGATGTCTGATAATTCTATTATTTCTATCATACCAAATTTTAAATAGATTTGTAAGAGTTTTTACGATATTTTAATAGATTTTTACACAATGATGAAATATGTCGAACTTTGTTTTGTATGCGCTTACAATATTATATACTGAATAACTTGTCCAAGTGTGAGAATAAAGAGGAAATGTGTCAAAAGAAAACGGCGTTTTCTTTTGACACATCCCAATAGCAGCGACTGCCGTCCGCCTAGCGCCAGTTTTCCTTAATAAATTCATCTCTCCCGGACTGCGCACGGTCCTGTTTATATTCGGCCGGTTTTTTCTTATGGAATTGCTGGTGATAGTCCTCTGCCCGGTAAAAGGGGGCCGCTTCTTTTATTTGCGTCACGATCGGTTTTTTAAAACGTCCGCTCGCCGCGATGTCTTCCTTTGAAGCTTGCGCCAACCGTTTTTGCTCGGCTGTATGGTAAAAAATCGCGGTGCGGTATTGCGGCCCGCGATCAGCAAACTGACCGTCCGGATCGGTCGGATCAATTTGTGGCCAATAGAGGGAAAGCAGCTTTTGATAAGAAAACAGCTTCGGATCAAAGGTAATTTGCACGACTTCATAATGACCGCTGTTCCCTGCTTTTACTTGTTCATAGCTTGGCTGTTCAATATGACCGCCCATATAGCCCGATTCAACTGCGATAATTCCCGGCTGCTCTTCAAACGGACTGACCATGCACCAGAAGCAGCCTCCGGCAAAGGTCGCTTTCTCGTAGCGGTCCTTATCTTTTTCTTCGTTCATTTCGTTCATTCCGTTCCCTCCTTCCTCTTTTCAACCGACTAAATAGCACGGCAATCACATACACTAAAAAAGAAAAAACATAAGGTGATCGCATGAAAAAAATCATTCTTTTCGCCGATCCCGGCATTGATGACGCTATTGCCCTGCTCTATGCGTTGCGCCAGCCATCCTTCGATATTCTCGCTGTTGTCGCCGAATACGGCAACACGTTTCGCCGGTACGCCGTCAGCAACAGCATCTATTTATTACATGAAGGTGGAAGGAGCGACATACCGGTATTTACCGGGGCGGAGCGTCCAATTACCGGCGAAGCGCCGGATGTTCAGCCGACGATCCACGGCCCTTACGGATTGGGCGATTTACACCCTTTTTTAATCACGGAACAACCGGCCGAAAACATTGACCAGCTCATTCCACTGCTTGATCAGCACGCCGAAGAGCTTACCATTGTCACACTCGGGCGCCTGACCACATTAGCTGCACTTTTTTTACTTTATCCTGCTTTGATGAAGCGGATAAAGGAATTTCATCTCATGGGAGGAGCTTTTTCTGTGCCGGGAAATATTACTCCCTTCGCCGAGGCAAATATTTACGACGATCCGGCCGCCGCCAAAATTGTCGTCCAGCAGGCTGCCAATCTCACAATGATTCCGTTAAATGTCACGAATGAGGTTCTTTATCCGCCCGAATTTTTCTTTGAGATGGAAGCAGCAGGAGCCAATCCGCTCATACGGCGGCTCGCCGAGTTTTATCAGCGCTTCAACAGTCAGGAAAATGGCTCGATGACAATTCCGGTTCATGATTTACTAACCCTCGTCGCGCTCGCTGAACCTTCCTTGTTCACGTACAGCCATTATCGCGTCGCCATTATTACAGCGGAAGGATTAAGCAGAGGAATGACGGTGGCTGATATGCGTCCACTTTCAGAGCAGCCGCCGGGGCCTTATCCACGCATCGCCTTGGACGTCAATGCTCCGGCCGTGCTGCGCCATGTTTTTCATCTTTTCACCGCTTAGCCTTCTGACTTTTGATGGACAAATTCAATTTCATCGAGCTTGCGGCTATATTTTATCGTTACATCGTGGTCGTTAAAATACCAAATATCGGCTTCTTCTATATAGAATATAATCCCATCTACAGTAGTCTCGGCCCCTATTTGAGCTGGAGGCTCCTGTGTAATTCCTAACGAAAAACCGCTTTGGATCGAACCGCATCCGCCATAACGGGCAAATAAGCGAATATAATGTTTTCCTTCGTCTGCAAAGGAAAATTCATCTTTAAACCATTGCAATGCCGGCTTTGTAATCGTAATGTTCATTTCACTCACTTCCTTCATAATTATCATATCAATTTATCACCAGACTGTCTAAAAAAACACAAACAGGCATAAGGCCATAAAAGTTTCCCCTTGGAAACTTTTATGGCCTTAGTGAATAAAATATCGTAATCCTCTACACAAGAGAAGGAGAATCGCGATGAATAAAACAAACTTTTACGGATTGCTGCTTCTTAAGCTGGGACTGCTGACAAAAGAACAGCACGAGAGCTTGAAGCAAATGCAAAAAAAGAAGCCGGTTTAAATGGAAATTGCTCCTTTTAACCCGGTTCCTTTTTCGTTGAACCACTGCCAATCAGGCTGTAGGCTGTGCGTGACTTTCAGCGAGAAGTTCATCGATTTTCTCCACAAGCTGAACAATTTCCGGCTTGCTGATCTGCGCATCCGCGCCCACTTTCTCTCCTTTATGAAACAAGTCGTCTGTAATCAAAGAAGAAAAAATGACAATGGGAACGTGCTGGAGCTGCGGATTGGCTTTGCAACGCAATGTTAGGTGATGTCCGTCCATCTGTGGCATTTCAATATCCGTAATAAGGAGATCAATTGCGCCGGCAACAGCGTCCTTTCCCGCGAGCGCCTGCTCTTCAAGGAACTCCCAGGCCATTTTTCCGTTTTCAAAAAACATCAAATTCGTGTAACCCGCCTCGGACAACGTATCAGAAAGCAGCTTTCTCAGCACAGCAGAATCCTCGGCAATGCAAATCAGTTTCGCTGACCGTTCCCGTACCCCCATCGCTTTTACACGATCAACACTCAATCCTGTATCAGGGTTAATATCGACGACAATTTTTTCGAAATCAAGCAAAAGGGACATCTCATCCTCCAGTTTCACGATGCCGATCGTATGGCTTAAGTGTCCCTGGGCGAGCTCGCTCGGCTTATCGATCTGTTCCCAGGAAATCCGGTGGATTCTTGATACGCTATGAACGTGAAACGCGACTTTCATCTTATTTAGCTCGGAAATGATAAATTTATCCTGATCCGGTTCCTCCGATGCGGGTAAGTTAAGCACTTTTGCCAAATCAACGACCGGAATAACCTCCTGCCGCAAACGGATGACGCCTTCCACATGCTCATGTCCATTTGGAGTGTCGGTAATCGGCAAAGGATTAATAATTTCTCTCACCTTTAATACATTAATTCCAAATGTGCCTTGAGCGACTTTAAACATTACGATTTCCAGTTCATTCGTACCGCTTTCCAGCAAAATCCCGTTATTGTTCAACTGCATTCGGCTACTCCTCCATCACTCATGTCCGCCTCGGCGATTGCGCCTTTATTCCTAAGACGAAACGAATAGTATTGATACCTCTAGTGTATAAGAGCTAGTAACATCGGGCAAGTTTAATTTTTCGAAAATAGAGGAAAAAAGTGGCGGGAATCGACCTATTACAAAATCGCTTTATAAGCGCGACGTGATGGAGCTGTTTTTTTAACTGCCCTGATGTGTTCTTCCATAACAGCTCTTGTAACATAAAATAATTTAAATAAAAAAATAAAAGAGGCTCTGGTTCTGCACGAACTACTTGAAATAAAAAAACTTGAAACAAAAGGTAAACATATCAGCTTTTACCTTTTATCTAAGCTCAAAGCCGTTGCCATACTCTGCTTCATAAATTTTACTTCTGTCCCGTTTTTTCTTGATTTTAGATCATTGTTTTTTTACCGCATGAATGTAATGAATTGTTTCAAACGCAGTTAAATAATCATTTCGATTGTTAAAAAAACGCTCTTTAATTTTTGTAGGAGATAAATGCTCATAAATTAGCAACCCTGCTTTCTCTAACATTTTCTCCATTTCTGAAAATGAGAAACAAGCTTTCATCGGCTCTCCTCCAGCTGCAGCCATTTTCACCATGTTTTCAACTCTGTTGGAAAGCCCTTTTTCCTTAAAAAGTCTTTCATCGGCATAGTCAAAAACAATAGAGCTACCAGGTGGAACTTTATCAAATAAATACTCTAGTAAGTTGGAAAGTTCATCTTTCGTTAAATAATATGAGACTCCCAGTAAACTAAAAAATGTTTTTTTATACGTAAAGCTCTTTTCAAATAGTTTTTCATACGAAAACATTTTTGTGAGATCCATTGGAATAAAATGAAGATTACTCGGTATTTTCAACCTAACTTCATCCAACCTTTGGATTTTAAACGACTGTGTTGTTGGATAATCAATTTCAAAAATTTCAACAGTGTTTTCCAATTCATGATACCGTAAAGAGAACGTATCTAATCCTGCCCCAAGTATGACATATTGCTTAACCCCTAAACTAAATTCATTTAGGAGAACATTTTCACAATACGCTGCACGCGCCAAAGGCGTTGGTGATAACTGTACTTGCGTTATCCATTTTATTATTTCATCTGGATTATCCTTAAACTTTTCCGCAATTTCTCTGTTAAAGAACGGAATGCCTTTAACCATATTCTCTTTTATGTTTTGATACTCTTTTGGTGAAATTAATTTTATGGCCATAAAATCATTGAAAATTTTTGGCGAGTCATATTTACTATGGTAGGCTCGTCCAAAAGCTGCCACTAAAGAAGTTAAACTGGACTCATTCTCTTTCATACCAACTTCCTCCCCACAAAAAATAAGATTCCCCTCGGCCAAGAGAATCTCATTATATAAGATAAATTAAAATTTGTAAATTATAGCACAAATATATTTTTTTGTCAATCATTTTAACTTCTATTGAAAAAGCTGCTGAAAAAGTGAAACTCGTACATTTTCAGCAGCTTTTTCATAACGGGCTTTAAAAGAGAGTGGAGGTTCCGCTCATGCTCATTGCTTAGGGGCTGGGCAAAAGGGAAAACCCCTCTCATCCCAGCCCTTTGTATTAAATATGAATCGTAATGTCGCTTTCTTCCCGTAAATCTTCAATGATTTGCGAAAGCTGTTCCTGCTGCTTTTCGCTTTGCAGCTGAGCCTGAAGCTCTTCGCGGTAATCTTCGAACGCTGGTAGCTCGCTGCTGCCTTCACCGGCCATTTCCACCATTTCATCGTAAGCAGCCTGAAGCTCTTCATCCGATACTTCCTCGGCCGTTGTGTGGGCTTCAACATACTTATCACGCTTCACAAAATCGGAAATGTCCGCCCGCAGTTCTTCCATCGTGACACCTTGCTCATCAAGAGTCTCTTGAAGCTGCTCCTCAGATTCAAATTGTGACGTAATCAAATCAAGCTCGGCATCAATTTCTTCATCCGTTGCTTCGATTCCTTCATTATCAGCTGCCTGAATAATCATGCGTTCATTAATAATTTGCTGCAGCAGCTGTTCTTCCAGCATTTCAAGATAGCCGGCCGCTTCTTCGCTTTCAAGCTCAATTCCTTGTGCTAATAGCAGGTTGGCCTGCTGCTCCAAGGAAGCGACATAAATATCCTTATTGATATCCTCGCCATTTACTGTTGCAATGACGTCGGGTATGTTCTCCGTATCAAGGACTGACTGAGGATCCTGTGCAACTTCCTCACTGTCTGGAGCCTGTTGATCGGTCTCGGTTGCTTCTCCTTCCGGGGTATCAGCTTGCTGATCTGACTCTCCCCCGCATGCTGCAAGACTGAGAGCCAGTAGGCCAGTCCCAAAAATCATAAACATCTTTTTCATATTTTTCTCAATCCCCTTCCTTATCAAAAACCTTTAGTTATTGTAACACAAATGACATCTCCTTACACCGCGAACAATGGCTTCCTCCAACGTCTGCAGACTTGATCACCATTATTATGAAAATATATGAAAGAAAGAAGACGCGAAAAACCTTGTTATTCCACTGCGGGTAGAAAGGGGTGTATAACACTTTCAAAAACTGTGTAAATTTTCAACCGCCAGCTGATTCCACTGACCGAAAAGAAGAAAAAACCCGGGATAAAGGTTGACTTGCACCTTTTCCCCGGGCTTAAGGCAGTGAAAGAACTCTGAGGCTGCAACCTGCTGATCAGAATCTATAGGAAGCAGCCGCCTTCGGTACAGAGATTGCGCAAGAGCGATCGTTTCATCTCACTGCTCTCATTCAGTTGCGCGGGTTATCTGTTAGCATTGATCTTGTCCGACAATGACAAGACCGCCACCACCGTCTGTTTCCTGGTAGTCAAGAGTAACTGTCCGGACACTCTCCACCACTCCTGCTTCTATCGCCACTTCAATCCCGTTAATCGTTTCCCTTACATCGGTTTCTGCCGGCTCATCCAGAGCCAGTCCAAGCTTCGGGCCTCCTCAGCCCATGCCTGCGAAAACGACCCGGATTGTAGAGATTCCGTGCTCTTCCATCGTGCTTTTCACAAAGTCGCGCGCTTTATCTGTAATATTCAACGCTGTTCCACCTCACTTTATGCTCGTTTTATTTTGGAACCGTTCTTCTGAAGTTATCCCCGAGAAACCCTTTGACAACTGTCGCAGAATAGTGCTTTTCCAATTCATTGACCAGTTTACCATAGTGCCCGCTATGCTTCAATTGATCGACATAGACATCAATCCCGTCAAAATCCGAGCCGAAGCCGATATGACGGCTTGCCCCGAGCTCACACATATGCTCAACATGACGCAGGACATCGTCAATCGTCGCCTGCTCCTTCTCTGTCAGAAAGAGCGGGTGGAAGACAAGTCCGATAAAGCCGTTACGCTTAACAAGAGCGCTAATTTGTTCGTCCAGCAGGTTTCGGCGATGTGCGCACAGCTTATAGGCATTGGAATGACTGGCAATTGGATAATCAGCCAACTCGATCACATCCCAAAATCCCTGGATGCTTAAATGCGAGACATCCGTCAATATTCGTCTCTTATTATGAAGCTCGACCACCTCTTTGCCGAGCAGGGAGAGTCCGGCCCCGCGTGGCTCGCCGACGCCGTCCGCACAGAGATTGGCCTGATTCCAGGTTAAGCCGACAGACAGTACGCCAAGCTGCAGCAGAATCGACAGCTTCGTCAAATCATCGCCGATCGGATCGAGTCCTTCCAGCGTCAATACCGCCCCTATTTCGCCCTCCTGCAGGTCATCCAGCTCACTCCATGTTGTCAAATGGCGCATGAACGGATAAGGGGAAATGATCTTCTCATGAAAAAGCGAAATTTGCTCAAGCACAACCTGAAATTTTTGCTCCTGCTTGATCCATGGCTCGACAAAGATCGCAAATAGCTGAACCTTGACATTCCCCTCTTTCAGCCGGCTGGCGTTCGTATCGATTTCAGCAGCATCGAAAAAGGAGCGGTTCGGCTGCTCCCACAGCTTTAATAACGCATCACAATGTGTATCAATAATCACGGGCTACTCTCCTTTCATTAAGAAAAACTCACAGCTTCTCCTGCTGAATTAGGCCGCTGAATCCGCTGTTGGCATGCACATTTACCGCCTCTGCACATATGGATATAGTGACAACTAGCATAGAGGAGGAGGGACGGACATGTCTGAGCAGCGTGAGTCCAAAAAAAGCCATGGCTATCATGATATTTTAAGATCGATTGATGATTTCTTTACTAACACATATCAGCAATTACACGATCATCCGTTGTTCCTTGCTCCTATTCCGGTTCGCATCAGCGAGGATCAGGAGCATTGGATCGCTGAGGCTGAATTGCCCGGGATTGACAAACGGCAAATTCAGCTTGACATCTACAGACAATCAATCCGGATTCAAATTAATAATGAAGAGCATACCGAGTACGCTGATGACACCAAAGGAATAAGGAAGCGCCAGTCACAAACACAAATTCGCCAACGCACGATTCCAGTTCCGTTCTATATTGATGAAAAAAGCGTCAAGGCAAGCTATAAAAACGGCCTGCTGCGCATCAAAATTCCAACAAAGCGCAAGCCGATCTCAATTGATTCGTAAGGAGGAAAAAGCATGTTCCCACGGCAGCGTAACCGGCAAATGCCACCCTATCAGCACGGCAGCCATCCATATCCGTTTCCGCCGCATCAACGGCCCGGTCGCCCTTATCAACAATATATGCAGCAAATGGACCCGTCATCTCAAGCGTTTGGCTATAAGCCTAAGAAGACATCATTTTTAAAATCAGCCTTCATCGGCGAAAATGGCAGCTTTGATGTCGGCCGGACCGTCCAAACCGTTGATCAAGTGGTGAAAACTGTAAGCCAGGTCAGCCCGATCGTCAAACAGATAGGCAGCTTCTTTTTGAAAAAATAAAGCTGCCCTCTTTCTTGCCGAGTGAGCCTTGTAAGAAAAATCATTGCAGTAAGCTTGCAAGGCTTTCGATCTCTTTCCTTTTCCAGCACGCTGATCCGTTTTAGTGCATAGCCGAAAGACTTGCTTTACAGCAAGCCTTCCTGTTCAAATAAATAGTCGTATGGGATATCAAGAAATAAATAAAGATCCTCTGAAATCGGATAGGAATAAGTCCGGATCCGTTCATCCCGGTCAATATCCGTGTACAAATCCGAAAGAAAGCCCCTCTTTTCGATATTCATCCGCACAATATTTTCTAAAAAATACGGCCGCCAGCTCCAGTTTTTAAAGCGTCCTTCCTCACGAAGCACCCAGCTTTCCTCTGCATTTTTTTCGGCATTCGACGATTGCTGGAAGCCCTCCGCATTGCAAAGATACACGCGAAACGCGTACCCGTCACATTCTTTTGCCACTTTCATAATCATTTCGTCATATGTATCTTCGGGATTTATCATTTTCATGACCTGCTTCAGCTGCTGGTTTAATTCATTCGTTAACGTCAGTTGAGCTTCCATCTTTTTGCGCTCATAAACGATAAAATGCTGAAATTCCTTTTGCATTTTATCCTTGCAGCAATCCGCCTCGACAAAGTCAGCCTTTTCTCCTTGCAAATATGAGCCTTGGTAATAGCGACCGCCATTTCTCCAGGCATAGTTGAGCTGATTAAAATTTGTAATCCCGTCAAACAGCAGCGTCGCGCCGATTTTACGGGAGAGCATCGATAAGGAATGATGAACTTCACGATACAGGTGAGGAAGCGCATCCTCATCCAAAAAAGCGACGTTCACCTTCACGATATTCGGCTTTAGCACCGCAATCCGGTCGAGGTAGCTGCCTGTTTTCCCCACTTCGTCAATCGCTATTCTGATGCCCGTGCTTTGAATATAGGCGAAAAAATGCTTGTATTCACTGATCCGTTCGACAATTTCATTTTCCTTTAGCTTCAGAACGATCTGGTGGGGATTCAGGTCATACTCGTTAAAGGATTCGAGACAACGGATAAATGTCTCAGCATTATCCTTGTACAGCAGCTCAATGTCATAGGCAAAAAACAAAGTCGACGTTTGATCTGTTTTCACAAAAGCGTCCAGCGCGCTTCGCTGTAAGTATTCGTTCAGTTCCAATCTATATTCATCGGGAATGCTTTTATCCTCCAGAAGCCCGTCAAAGCCTTTTATCCCCTCGTCGGTTTCCAGCCTTGCCAATACGTCATAGCCAACGACCAGCTGCTTATCTGCACTGATAATCGGCTGGAAATATGGCCGGATCATCTGTTTGTTCATCATGACATCTAATGGATCCATTCATCCACCTCCCTAACAACCCTTCCAAAAACACTCACTTCTTATTATAGCATAGCTTTGAAAAAACGGTGAACGACGTGACAAAATTAGAACGTTTCAGAAAAAGGATTGTTCGATCCCGCCCGGCGCTTTACAATAGAAACTATCAATGACTTTCAAGAAAGAGGCCGAGCCACACATGGGTACGTACCAGACATTTGTGACGCAATTATTTAAATATTATTTTATCAGCTCCCTCATCTCGGTCATCGGAGTGGGTGGCGTTCTTTTCGCGACAACTCTTCAGGTTGAACAAGGAGATATTCCGGTGCTGCTGCGGATTGTGGTCCTTTCCTTTTTGATCATGATTGTCGTCGAATGGCTCGTTTACCGCCGCGACTGCAAGCCGATTCAACAGACTTTCAGCAGTCCCGCCCCCTCAAAAGAACAGCTTCGAACCGCATTTGATCAAGCACACCGCTTCCCGATGCTGACCGGGCTTAGAGTAATGGGGCCCCATTTGTTCGGGTTAAGTCTTCCCGCTCTTCTCCTAACCTGGCAGGCGATTCGTAACGGTCAGCTTTCCTTTTCTTATGATTATTTGTTTTATGCTCTCCTCTGTGCCGGGCTTATTTCAGCAATGCACGCCATGATTGAATATTTTAAAGCGTCGCAGGCCGTGGAACCCGTCCTGCTCAAATTGCAGCAGCTTTCACGTGAGCTCTACCAGGAAAAATTATCCTTTCATGGAAAGGTACTCGTGTCGATTCGGACGAAATTTCAACTGAGTGCTCTTTTGATCGGTGCATTTCCACTGCTTCTTTTCAGCGTCGCCACTCAGTTCAGGCTTTCACAGAGCCCATCATTGCAAATGGAGCAATTTATTAGCTGGTCCCTCATTGTGCTCGCTATCGGCATCTGTTTGTCAATGTATGGCGCATGGTTGCTCTATACAACCATCATGACGCCTTTGACCCGACTGACGAAAACGATGAACGAGGTGGAGCAGGGCAAGTTTGACGTGCGGCTTGAGGAATTTTATTCGGATGAATTCGCGATGGTTACCGACGGCTTTAATCATATGGTCGAAGGGCTGGAACAGCGGGAAGTAATGAATCGGAAAATGAACGAAAGCTTTTTCACGACATTGGCTGCCGCCCTTGATGCCCGTGATGCCTATACGGCTGGTCATTCCGAGCGCGTCGCCCGGTACGCCGTCGAAATCGGCCGCAAAGCGGGCTTTTCAGCCGAAAAAATAGCGCTAATAAAGAAAACCGGCCTGCTCCATGATATTGGGAAAATCGCCATTCCCGATGCCGTCCTGTTAAAGGAAGGCCATCTGACCGATGAGGAGTTCACGATCATTCAAGAGCATCCCGTGCGCGGAGAAGAGATCCTGAAGCAAATTCAGCCGCCCGAGCTGATGGCTGCCTATCTCCCCGGGGTCCGCTCCCATCATGAACGAATGGACGGCCGCGGCTATCCCGATCAGCTCCGCGGCAAAGAGATTCCGGTAATGGGAAGAATCCTCGCTGTCGCCGACGCGTATGATGCGATGACTTCCGACCGCCCGTACCGGAAAGGGATGGACGTGGAGAAAGCGATTGCGATTTTGGAAGCGGGAAAAGGAACACAGTGGGATGAGCGTTACGTCGATTATTTTATTGATTGGTTACGGGAACAGAAGCAGCTCCACCCGGAAGAAAACCGTAAGAAAGCCGCTCAACCGGCAAACGAGGAAGCGTCTGCGCTCTCGCTAAAATGATCGCGGGGTGTCAAAAGGACATACAATCTTTTGGCACCCCTGTTTTTGTTTCTTATTCCAAATGATACGGTGTTTCCTGATACACATAATAATTGAGCCAGTTTGAAAAAAGCAGATTGGAATGAGCTCTCCATCTCAATTTAGGCAGTTTTTCAGCATTGTTTTCAGGAAAGTAATTTTCCGGCACGTCGATTTCCATCCCTTTCGTCACATCGCGCTCGTATTCCTCCTGCAATGTACAGGCATCATACTCGGAATGTCCTGTCACAAAAATTTGCTTGCCATTTTTTGAGGCCACTATGTAGACACCGGCCTCTTCTGACATGCTGAGCAACTCGAGATCATTCACCTTCTCGATATCCTCGCGTCTCACTTCTGTATAACGGGAATGCGGCGCAAGAAACTCATCATCAAACCCGCGCAGCAGCTTGACATTCGGCTTTTCAATTGTATGCGTGTACACCCCGAACTTCTTCTCTGCTAACGGGTACTTCTTAATGCCATAATGGTGATAAAGTCCGGCCTGTGCTCCCCAGCAAATATGCATCGTTGAGGTGACGTTGTTGACGCTCCAATCCATAATCGAGGTCAATTCATCCCAGTAATCCACATCTTCAAACGCCAGCTTCTCGATCGGCGCTCCGGTGATGATCATGCCGTCAAAGCGCTCCGTCTTAATCTCATCAATCGTTTTGTAGAAGGAGGCCAAATGCTCATGTGACGTGTTTTTTGAAACATGGGTATCTGGGTGAAGCAGGGAAACTTCCACCTGCAATGGCGAGTTACCGAGCAAGCGCAGCAATTGGGTTTCCGTTGTCTCCTTGACAGGCATCAAATTTAAGATCACAATCTTTAGTGGACGAATGTCCTGAGTGTAAGCGCGGCTCTCGTCCATGACGAAAATATTTTCTGCATTTAATATCTCTTTAGCAGGTAAATGATCGGGAATTTTAATCGGCATTGCAGTACAAACTCCTTTACTAATCAATCTGTTTTTTGTATGTTCTCTTTTCACTCCATCCATACTACGAAAAAAACGTAACATTTCGATAATTTAACTTATCATGAATAGGATGATTTCGCAATTATTATGAAGAAAATCGGCTGCGTCGTTTTTCTTTTAAAAAGGGTGATGACAATGAAAGTCCGTATAGAATGCCATTATCAGCCAGCGAAAGGAAAGAAAACGTTCGAGCTACAATCGGAGTGGCTGCGTCTTGAAGACGCCCTTCTTCTCGTGGAAGACCTTGAAAAAACAGGTCGCCTCAAGCTGGCTGTTTTTTACGATCAGCAGGAGTCAAGCTGGACGAAAAAAGAAATCCTCCGTTTTCTTAAACAACTGGAAACCGAACCGCAGCATGTTATCGCCTACATCGACGGCGGCTATGACCGTTCAACGAAAAAAGCCGGGATTGGCGTTGCGATTTATTATGAGCAGCATCATTCCCAATGGAGGCGCCGCTTCAACGACTGCCTTGAACTGCTGCAGGATAACAATGAAGCCGAATATGCAGCGCTGTACCGCTGTATCCAGGAGCTGGAGAGCATGAATGTTACCCAGCAGGAGGTAACGATTCACCTCGATTCGATGATTGTCGCCAATCAGGCATCCGGAGAATGGCCGTGCTATGAAGAGAACTATTCAGCCTGGCTCGACCGGATTGAACAGCTGGCTAAAAAGCTTGGCCTTATTTTACATTACCAGCAGATTGACCGCAATCAAAATAAAGAAGCGGACAGCCTCGCGAGTCAGGCGCTGACCGGCATTCAGATTGAAAGCACAATTGAACGCAGCAGCCGGCCGCCAAAGGCATAACTTCAAGCCCTAAACCAGTGAAGTCGCCACACTTGCCGGCGTCGTTCCGCCCATTGCTTAGGGGCTGGGAAAAAGGTAAAAAACAGCCTTTTGTCCCAGCCCCTGCAATATTTTTCAGCGCGATCTCGGCTTTGCCACGCCCCCGTTTTATCGCTGAAGAGCGACCACTTTTTCGGCAAGTCCGGTATCGAGCCGGGTAACCCCGAGCGGCTCAAGTACACGGCCATATTCTTCGTGATGAAAGTCCGAGCCCCCGGTCACGTAGAGCGTCTTCTTTTGCTCCCGTTCAATCTCGTTCACAAGCGCAAGGTAGCGGGTGACCGCCTCTTCGTCATGATCGCGGTGGTATACTTCGATTCCATCAAGCCCCCACTCCGACACCCACATCTTAATGTCCTCGTCTTTATCATAGTAAAGCGGATGGGCGACAACAGCGATCCCGTCCGTCTGATGGATTCGGTCGATCGCCTCTTTCACCGACAATTCCTTTGATTTCTCGACATAGGCCGGCTTTCCTTCGGCTAAATAACGGTCAAATGCTTCGGCCACCGTGCCTACATAGCCGGCATCAATTAACGCCTTAGCGAGATGAGGCCGTCCGACGCTTCCGCCATCGACATAGCGCAACACCTGCTCCGGTGTAAGAGAAAGGCCGAGAGCAGCAAGCTTCGACAGCATCGTGTGCAGCCGTTCTTGCCGCAGTTCCTTTTGCTCAGCGAGCATCAGCTGCAGCGCCTCATCCTTCCAATCGAAGGCATAGCCGAGAATATGAATGCTTTTTCCTTGATATGTAGTTGAAAATTCAATACCGGGGATGACGGTGATGCCAAGCTCCTGTCCTGCTTGACGCGCTTCATCGATCCCGCCGACGGTATCATGATCCGTCAAAGCGACGATGTCAAGCCCCGCCCGGCTGCATTTTTTCATTAGTTCAGACGGAGAGTACCCTCCGTCTGAGGCCGTTGAATGCAAATGCAAATCAGCGTTTTTCGCAGTTTTTCTCATTATGTTATTCCTCACTCAGGGAAATATCCCAAACAAGCTGGCCGGTTCGCAAATGGTCGGTATACACAAGCTCATACCGGCTTCCTTCTGGCACAAGAAACGCGATCTCACCGCGGTTCGTGCGACCAGGATGAAGCTGTCCGCCGAGAATGCCTTTTGTTTCGATCGAAGAGACATGATTATACGCATACCCCTCCTCGTCGACCAGTGTCATTTTATACATCGAAAATTCATAAACGGTGTCACGAACGTTTTCCAACGTCAGATCAGCAATCACATAATGCGAGCCAGCCTCTTCTGACGGCTCCGTTCTGACGGAATTCAATGTGATTTCCAGACCGTTCACCTCGCGGCCCTGCCCATCATCGGCCACGGCAGAGGTTGTCCGTCCCTCTGACTGGTTCAGGCCGCTGTAGCCAATCAATACAATCAATCCTAAACATAAGCTTAAAAACAGTAATACTTTCCCCTTCATCATTTCTGTCTCTCCTTCACCTTGTCTTCCTTGTACGTTATGATTTATGGAGAGAGGTTATACCAGAACTTTTACCTCCACCATGTATCGAAAATGGTAACAGGAAGCTGGCGTTTATGTTCCGTCTGTATATAACGGGCTTCAATTTTTTCTTTTACTTCCGCTTGAACGCTTCTGCCTTCCAAATAATCGTCAAGCTGCTCATAGGTCATCCCGAGCGCCACTTCATCCGGCAACCCCGGCTTGTCGTCTTCCAGATCGGCCGTCGGAGCTTTTGTATATAAGTGCCCAGGAGCCCCAAGCTCTTTCAGCAAAGCTTTCCCTTGCCGCTTCGATAAACCGAATAACGGCACAATATCGCAGGCGCCATCGCCATGCTTTGTAAAAAAGCCGGTGATTGCTTCAGCGGAGTGATCAGTGCCGATGACAAGACAGCCGTAATGAGCGGCGACATCATATTGAGCTTTCATCCGTTCACGCGCCTTCGTGTTCCCTTTTGCGAAATGCGATAGCGTTTCACCCGTCGCCGCCTCAAACGCGCGAACCGACGCATCGACCGCTTCTTTAATATTAATCGTCAGCGTCTTTGTCGGTGCGATAAATTCCACCGCCGCCTTCGCATCCTCTTCATCAAACTGCTCGCCATACGGCAGACGAATCGCGTAGAAACTAACCGATTTGGTCGTCGCTTCCTGATTTAATTCATCCACTGCCAGCTGCGCCAATTTACCAGCCAGCGTTGAGTCCTGTCCTCCTGAGATTCCGAGCACAAAGCCGTTTGCCCCGCTCTGGACAAGATATTCCTTTAAAAAGTTAATGCGGTTGCGGATTTCGATCTTTGGATCGATTTCCCTTTGGGATTGCAAATCAGCAATAATCGATTTCTGTGTGACTACCATCATTCATCCTCCTATCTTTTCTTGTCTCCTATTATATCAAGTTTCATGCTGAATGGTAGGTATCCCCAACTTCACTAACTGTTCTTCTTTTCCCTCTTTATTCAGGATAAAACGTTGTTTCTCGCCGAGCAAGTCAAAATGAGGAAAAGGCTCTCGCTGATGAAGCCACTCTTCCTTTAAACCATATTGCCTTCCCCACTTTACAAGCTTCTTCCGGTCAGCACAAGCGACTTTTGTAACAGTTGTGCAACCCGGAAAACGCTCGTCCAGCCAGTAATGGGTGAGAAAAGCAATCTCGCCCGCTTCGGCCTGCCTCTTCCAGGCAAGTAATTCAGCCCTCTTGATTCCAAATGCCATCTTGACCCCTCCATCTAAATATGCTTGTCATTATAGCATAGGAAATGACGATTTACTGTTCTTTTGTTTGCCGCCTTGCGGAAAGCTGTTAGGAGCTGATTGATTATCAGCTCGCCGCATATCAAAAGCTGGAGATAAGCCGAAAAAAGTGTGCCAAAAGGAAGAATTCCCTCTGGCACACCCCCGAAGCAGCCGGTGGCATTTATCTTACCGGCGCCGCTTCTATTTTTGTTTGTTATAGCCTTGCTCACGAGCGTCGATTTCATCGGCGATTTCCTCGTCGAACGCCTTCATGCTTTCTTTCCGTCTTTTATTTTTGGCTTTTACCGCTTTCTTCTGTTCGCGTGACATGTCCGTATGGGCGACTGCCTCTTTCGCAGCTTCCATATTATGCTTCGTGTTTTCCTTCATTTTCTTCAGCTTTTCTGCATTATCAGCACGATTATCCGGCTTTGCCATCATAATCCCCCCAAAAAATAATTAGGTGTTGCGTTTATTAGTATGGAGAGCTGCCGGGTATTTATACATGCACGATTCGTTTATACGCCTCATCCCACTCAGGCAAATGCTTGCGGATTGAGACAGGACGGAACGTATCTTTTTTGACGCAGACGTGGGTACTGCTTCCGACGACGCAGATCATCCCGGCTTCATTGACAACTTCATAATGATAGGTCACCCGCAGTCCGTCATAGCCTGCGACCCACGTCTTTACCGTGACGATATCGCCGTATGTCGTCGGGTTTTTGTATGAGACTTGGATATCCGTCACTGGGGAGAGGATCCCTTCCTTTTCCATTTCGGCATAATGAAAACCGAGCTCTTTCACCAGCTCCGTCCGGCCTAACTCAAACCAGACAAGATAATTGGAATGATGAACCACTCCCATTTGATCCGTTTCAGCATAGCGTACGACGACTGGTGTTTCTGTCACATGCATCACTTATGTCCCCCTTCTGTAACGAGCAAACGCAGATCTTCTTCTGTAATTGTCATTAACTGCTCAGCGTCATGCGCCTGCTGCTCCTGCAGGCGCAGAGCCTGAAGCTGCACAAGCCGTTCAAACACATCTACCGCATAACGGGCGTTAGCCGGATGCTTCTTAAGCATCACCTCTGTTTCCAAAATGCTCTTCGCCCGGCCGCTAAAGCGGTAGTCAGCCTGCTCAGCGCGTTCAAGCACGATCTCGACAAGCTCTTCCTTCGTGTAATCATCAAAAGAGAGCTGTTTTTTAAAGCGCGAGCGCAAGCCGGGATTGCTCGCAAGCAGTCTTTCCATCTCCTGCTCGTAGCCGGCGAGAATGACGACGAGATTTTCCTGATGAACCGTCATTTCCTGAACGAGCGTATGGATTGCCTCCATGCCAAAGTCGCCTTTTCCCGCTGAAAGCAAGGCGTATGCCTCATCAATAAACAACACCCCGCCTAACGCGTCGCGGATGAGCTCCTTCGTTTTTTGTGCAGTCTGCCCGACATAGCCGGCGACAAGATCGGCGCGGCCGGCAACGACCAGATGCCCTCTCTTTAACAGGCCGATTTCGTGCAATGCTTTTGCAAACAGCTCGGCAACGGTCGTCTTTCCTGTCCCCGGATTGCCGGTAAAGACGGCGTGAAGTTGCAGTGGAAGCGCCTGCAACCCCTGCTCCCGCCGTTTTTGCTGAACATCTGCAAATGACGTGAGCTGCTTGATTTCCCGCTTAACCGCTTGTAAGCCGACTAGCGCTTCAAGCGACTGTATCGCAGCCTGCTCTGTTTCTTCGTTTGCCTGAAAATGCTCGGCATCAAGAAACACGAAGTCATCGGCTTTTGCTTCCGTCAGCGTCAGCTCGGCTCCCTTTTCAAAAATCGCTTCCAGGACAAGATTTTTTACCGTACGGGCATTGCCGAACGACTCATCGACAGCCGCCCGTTCAATTCTACGCTGAAGCTCTCTTTTCGCTCCCTGCGTTAGCATATAATCGTTTTCCAGCGCCATCTTCGCCCCGATCTGCAGCAGCTCGTCAATCGTATAATCCGGTAAATGAATATGGTTCTGCTCGGGAAAGCGGCTGCGTAAACCGGGATTGGAGCGGAGAAACGTGCGCATTTCCGCGGGATAACCAGCTAAAATAACGGCAAATTGTCCAGCGTATTTTCCGCTCGTCATCGCCGAAACAAGCGTATCAATCACCGCTTGTCCATAATCATTTCCCGAAGCATCCGCCCGGCGCAGGCTGTATGCTTCATCGATAAACAGAACGCCTCCAAGCGCCCGTTCAATCGCCTTTTGGGTTTGCTCTTCTGTCTGACCGACATACGCGCCGACGAGAGCGGCACGGTCAACCTCGTACACTTCATCTCGTGTCAAAAGGCCAAGCTCATAATAAATTTTCGCGATCACACGGGCTAGATGAGTTTTCCCCGTTCCGGGATTCCCGGTTAAAATCATATGCATCGCCATGCCGTCTTTTATTTGAAAGCCCTGCTCCTGTCTTTCTTTTTGATAATGGAGAAAACGATGAAGCTTGGCGATCCGTTCTTTTACCTCGTTCAGACCGATGAGCGATTGCAATTCGACAAGAGCCTCAGGCTCTTGCTCCTCCGCCGACTGCGGCAGCAGCTCATCCAGACGCGAAAACAGCAGCTTTATGTCTGCTTCCGCCTGTTTTATTTGCTTAAACTGAGCTGCCGAATAATAAATGCCCTGGACTGAGTCGGCGTACTCCCCCGTCGCCTCGAGAATGCGGGAAAAAGGCTGCTTCAGCTCTGTCATCAGCTGATACAAACGCTCGAGTCTTTCCCCCTCTTTCTGCTGGAGAAGCAACTCCCGACCCCGTTCCCACTCTGCCGTCAATTCCTTCTCAAAAGAGAAAAACCGTTGGGCGATCCGGCGATAATCGTTCGCTGCTTTCTTCTTGGCCGAGCTATGATCGGTCTCGCGAATAACAGGAAATTCAGGTAGCCGCAGTTGATTTCCGATTTTTTTCAGCATGATTTGGCAGGTGATTCTCTGGACGAACCCGCTTTCCGGAGACAGTGTCGCCGCTCTTTCTTGCCACCGTTCAATCACCGGGTCAAGCTGTCCCGTTCGCTCAAGCCGGGCTGACGCCAGCAGGGCATACAATTGGGCCCGGTAAACCGGCGCCAGCTCTTCCTCCCTGCCTTCAAGCGCTTCGAGAATTTCCCATGCTGTTGCTTCCTGCAAAGGCTGTTCTTCTTCGCTTCTATTTTCAAGCCACTGCTTTATATCCGCCAGTGACCATTTACGCTGCAACATCTTTATCACGTCCTCTTGACTCGTCTGCCCCATTTTACCATGTTCACAAAGTTAATGGCAGTAGATCCCTCTTTCCATCACATTGCGGGCATAGGTTTCCATCACCGTGCCGTCGTCCGCGAGAAAGTCAATCGGATGTTCCTCCTGCCAGGTCTCATTGCTTGAGGTCACATGGAGAAACACTTGATTTTCAAGCGGAGCGATAAAGGAGCCTCCCTCATAGTGAATTTGCACTCTGGCGACGTTCTCCGGCTGTTGAATCATGCCGAAGGTGACATATGTCGCCGCGTACTCCTCATCATGCCAATTGCCGCTCTCGACGCGGAAGGTGCGGATTTTTTGCTCTTCCTCCACGACAGCTGTCCCTCCGACTGTCAGCATCGCCGCAGGAAGCCGTTTAAAGCCGCCTTCTGCTTGCTGTAGCTTTTCAGCAACGAGCTGCTCGCCATTGACCGTGTAGACGACATGCCATTCATCCTCTACTTGCTGCGCCACTGCGACTTCAATCACATCATCGTTTTCATACGTTTGCGAAATCGCGCTTTCAATCGTCGGATAAACCGTCTGATCCATGAGCAGCTCCTCCTGCACAGTCAAGCTCGACATGACGCCATGATATCCGACGAGAATACTAAGCAGGAACAGCGAAAACGCAAGCTGAAATTTGTTCCGGCGCAAAAGAAGAAAAGCAGTCGCAGCAATGGCTGTCGCTCCAGCTAAAATCAGGATCGCCGTAACAGAAGGGGCAAAGCCGATCATGCCGGTTTGAAGCTGCTGTTCAGAAAGATAGAGGAACATCACCGAGACAATTGATTCTGTCTGCAACGTCTGGGCAACTTCATGAGGAGGTGTCTGCTCCGTCATAAACGCCGAAATCGCCAATATGAAATAAGCGAGCAAAGATTCAAGGCGAAAGCTTCCTATCACGCCGCTTCCGTCAAGCTGTGCCGGCTTCCGCCTGCCAAGCCAAAAATGGTGAAGACCGAACAGAAGCAGCGGCGCATAAATCAAATGCTTAAGCAGGAGAAGCTGTCCATAGGTGATTTGCCAGGCTTGAACGTATTGCGGAACAATGTCATTCATCAGCAAAAAACCGGACAAGGTAACAATCACGACTGCGAAAACGGCAAGCGGGGAAAACCAGCGAAAGAACTCTCCCGGCAGTCCATCTTTTGCCGCCCAGGCTAGTATAGTGAGCGGCCCAATCCAGACTGCCACTCCGGCGAGATGAAGACTGTTGCCGATCAATCCTGTTATACCGGCTACGGCAGCCCCATGGCCGGCCCAGCTTACTGTAATGATTAAAACGAACAGCAGCAAAAGGGCAAAAGCCGACGTTTTTCTTGAGCGTGACAATGGTATCATGCTCAGCAGCATCCAGGCGAACACGCTCGCAAACAGGAAAGCCTGTCCAGCAGCGTATTGCAACAGCACCGTAAATACCGCTTCAAAAAATTCCACCTGAAACTGACTGTACAGCATATAGACAAGGCGGATCACCGTCAGCAAAAGCGACAGCGGGATCGCAACGACAGCTGCTTTCAATAACCAAAGCGGCAGCGTGACTGTACCCTGTTCCTTAAGCATAAAAAAAGACAAGGTGAAATAGCCTATTAATAAAATGAAGCTGGCATAGAGTAAGAGATTACCGATAATTTCCATATTAAATGTGAGCCTCCAAGCTTTCGGCGGGGTGATGTCATTCGTACATTTCCTACAAAATCACTTTGCTTTAATTTTAACAGAAGATTGGCGAAGAGAACATAGAAGAGAGGGCGAGTCTTCCCA
Source organism: Halalkalibacter oceani (assembly GCF_040544555.1). Taxonomy (NCBI): domain Bacteria; kingdom Bacillati; phylum Bacillota; class Bacilli; order Caryophanales; family Bacillaceae; genus Halalkalibacter; species Halalkalibacter oceani. Next base: position 128,045 of record NZ_JBEPKD010000001.1, on the reverse strand, counting down.
TCATAACAACAAAGCAGGAAAGGAACGCCGCTTTCCTGCTTCGTTTCGGTTAGCTACACCCGTTTATTCACGTCAAAGTTATCTTGAATTAACAGCCAGTTTTGCGGAAATTCGATTCTTAAAACCCAATAGCTGACCCCGCGCAGCCCTAGCTCCTTGACCAGATCAAACTTCGCCTGAATGCTGCGCGCATCTTCAAACCAGACTTCATGCTCCGTGCCGTCTTCTTCCTGGTAGAGGAAAAACGGCGACTGCGCTTGTTCATCATATTGAATTGTCGCGCCATACTGTGCGGCCAGTTCAATCGCCTGCTGCGGGCTGATCGCTCTTGCAAACTCTCCTCCCGGCTCAAATGGCAGTGTCCAGTCGTAGCCGTAAAGCGGAATGCCCATCATGATTTTTTCGACTGGCATAACAGATGCTGCATATTCCACCACTCTTCTTACCTGATCAAGCGGGGCAACGGCCATTGGCGGGCCACCGCTCCAGCCCCATTCGTATGTCATCAGTACGGTATAATCGACTATTTCACCATGGGCCGGATAATCATGCGCTTCGTACCATGCTCCGGCCTGTTCGCCGCTGACTTTTGGCGCCAATGCAGTCGACACTGTATACCCATGTTCTCGCGCACGCTGTACCGTGAGTCGCAAAAATTGATTATACGGCTCGCGATCTTCTGGACGTAAATGCTCAAAGTCGATATTTAAGCCGAGGTAGCCTTTTTCCGCCATAATCGCAAAGGCTTGATCGAGCACTTGATTTTGCAGGTTGATATCATTCAAAATGGCTTCTCCCAAATCAGCATCGAATTGATTTTCGACCATATTGGTAATGACAAGCACAGGGACAATGTGAAATGGGTAAGCGGCTTGAATCGACGGGGTGTCTTCGACTGGGATGAGCCCTCCTTCGGGCGTCACATGGTAGCTGAAAATCGATAAGTATGTCAATTCGTTGCCGACTTCCTGAATGACTTGAGGCTCGGTCTCCAATGGCGGGCGGGGCTCAATATAGCCGTTGACATCAATCGCAATCCGGCTGCGGGGTGGTAGAGCAAGCCTTTGATCAATCGCCAGCGGCTGACTTGGGTTTAACTGATTTAACGAAACGATCTCATCAATCGACACTTGAAAGCGGCGGCTAATTTCATATAAGCTGTCGCCGGGCTGAACGTAATAGAGGCGCCCGCTTATCGGAATAATCAACGTTTGACCAATGACGAGGTTGTTCGGGTTTGGCAGAGCATTTGCCTGAATAATCGCTTCAGTTGTTGAATCATAGGCATTGGCAATCCCGGTCAGCGTTTGCCCTGGCCTCACGACATGAATTTGCACAGCACGTTCCCCTCTCCCCAATACATTTGCTTCATTGTACGCGCGAAAGGATTGTCCTATCACAAAAATTCACGAACATGTCAGGAACCGGATGGAGACAAACCGGGAGCGGTGTGAGAAACTGTTGATAACGAGGCTGCTAACCAGAAATTCAGCGTGAAAGGAATGAACATTATTAAGAAGAGTTTTATTGTTTTGAGCTATGTAATCGTCGCTGTTCTGCTTTCTTTATATGGTGAACAACTGCTTCACTGGCTGCAAACGGGCGGAACCCGCTCGCTCATTTTAACATCCGTGGCGGCGACATTGTTTGCCCTTTTTCCGGTGATTCCTTATCCGGTCATTGGCGGGATTCTCGGTGCGGCCTATGGTCCCTGGCTCGGGAGCGGTCTGACGTGGCTCGGGTCATCACTGGCGTCGATCGTGATGTTTGCTGCCGTACGCTACGGCTTTCAAGATTGGGGCAGCTCCTTGCTTTACCGTTATAAGCACGCCGCAAAGCTCACTCATTTATTTGAACGAAACGCCTTTATGACCATCTTTCTCTCACGGTTGATTCCGATTATTCCTTCAATCGTTGTTAATATTTATTCTGCTTTAAGCCGGGTCCCGTTCTGGCCCTATGCTTGCGCTTCGTCTCTCGGGAAAATCCCGTCGATGTTTTTGTTCGCCATTGTCGGAAATTCCCTCGTGACCAGTCCGGGAAATCTTGTTTTTATTTGCTTCGTGTATGCGGGGTTCTTACTCATCGTTTATTTGCTTTACCGCTTTTTCAATCGGCAGGCGCCGTCTTTTGGCCGCAAACCCCTGTAGCAGCTTTAGGCATGAAAGAGAACAATACGGCGTTTCAGCCAGAGCGTCACATAAAAGAAGCCGTAACCGATCCACACTCCTAAGGAATTCAGAATTACATCATCAACATTTGCGACACGGTGCGTAAACAGAAATTGACTCGTTTCTATCATGAGGGAAAAGCCCATGCCGATCAGGACGACGACAAGCGCGTGGCGAAGATGTCTCCAAACTGCCGGCAATAAAAAGCCAAATGGAACAAAGAGAAGAATATTACCGACTAAAATTCGCAGAGGATCAAGAATCGTCGGGCTAAAAACGCCGATGCGGTAAATGCTCCGGAAAGGAATGAGATTGTAATTTCGTCCGCCTGGCCCGGCCGGTCCAAGGGAAGCCCCGTAATTCCAGGCCAACAGCGTAATATAAAGGACAACGACAATATATAGGAAAAGCAATGTTCGTAAAATCAGCGTTTGCTGCTTCATCATCTTAGCCTCCTGCTGCTACTTCATCCTCTTCTATTATTTCGTCGATCAAGAGGTTTGACAAGTCATTTTGCTCGACAAAGGCGAAGAGGAATGTCCAAAAAGGTCGAGGCTGGCACAAACTGTGAAATTCCCCCATTGAAAAAGCATCTCAACGCCGCACGTGCGGTCATTGAGATGCTCCTTTTTCTCCCTATCCTTTTGGCGGGATATAATCCGGCTGTTCATTGCTTTTCGTATTCATTTGTTTCCCTTTATTAGAACGGCTTTCTACCGGCTGTGTCCCAAGGTGATCGGGCCGAAATTGAGCTGAAGTTGATTTGGCACTTTTCATATTAATCCCCTCCCTTTTTACTATCTTTCCTCGCGAGAAGACAATTATACAGACAGCTGCTACAGTTCTATCCGCTCAGCCGGAATGGCCCGCTTCAATTCCCATTTTTCCTCTAAGCGGTCCAGTGCATCCTGATCATTCATCAACTGTTCTTTGTTTTCTTGCACTAATTCCTCAAATGTTACTTTTCTGACTCTTCTCAACATAAACACTCCTTTTTCTTTTACATCTATTGTGGAAAAAAAGGAGTGTTTTTATACCTGTTATTTCTTTTTTGGGCTAATAAAGACATTTCCGGCTTCATCCAACGTCAATAAAAAGATATCTTCAGCATTTGAATAGCCGTACTGCTGAATGGTTCCCCTCAGCCAGTCGAGCGTTCCAACCTTTCGCACATTTGCTTCAATAATATGACCATCTTCGATCAGCACGCTCGAATATCCTTTCGACCGCGGACTCTGCTGCAAGTCATTCGGGGTCGCCGCGTCATATTTTGATTTTTTGATGACACTGATCGTCCCGTTCATTTCCAAAATCGCATAATCGATCTCGGATAAGTCACTCGCGCTGCGCAATCGTAAGTCCATTAAAAACGATTCAAGCGTAATTTTCGCTTTGCGCAACTCATCGTGCAAAATTTCTCCATGCTTCATTAAAATAATCGGTTCGTCTTCAATAATCCGGCGAAAGCGCGGGGTATGGAGAGCCACAATCGATAATGTTAAATGCAAACCGGCAGTCAATGCCGCTGCGGCAACCGGACCGCTTAAAGGAAGCTCTCCGTCCGTTAACGGCTCTCCGAGAATATCGCCGATGACGACGCCAAAAATAAAATCGAGTGCATCAATCGAACCCATCGACCGCTGTCCGAGAATTTTTACTATTAGAAAAATATATACATAGACGATGCCGGCCCGAATCATAAAGCCATACATCGGTAATGTCTCAGAACCCATCCAAAAGTCGAACATCTGCTTACCTCCGGGGACCTGGTTTCCAACGGATGAGACGTCTGTGGCGTTTTTTCCGTCAAAACCTCCTAATGAACGATTTACTTTTGATCCCGACTCATTTTCTCTGCTTCCACTTCTGAGTAAGAAGCAAATTCAGTGTCTGCTTCGTTGCGCTTCCCCTGCTTTTTCGCATTGTTATTGCGCTGTGCATTGGCATTTCCTTTTTTCTGTCTACCCATATGCTTTTGGCCTCCTTCTTACAGGAATTTTTTGTTCAATCACGTTTTAGGTTATCCTAGTGTGGTTTTCTTCACTCAGCCATCTTTATCCATTACGGTACGTGAAATTATTATCTAATCAGGCAATGGCTTCCCTCATTACTTAAGGGCTGGGAAAAAGGTTATTTCCACCTTTTTCCCAGCCCCATTTCAATTAGACGTTTGCAATTTTATTGCGGAGTACCATTTGTAGAATACCACCGTGACGGTAGTAATCCATTTCAACTTCACTGTCGAAGCGGACAACGACGTCAAATTCTGTTTTTGTGCCATCTGCTGCTGTCGCGACGACTTTCACAATGTCGCGCGGCTTGACATCATTTGTAATTTGAACATCGAATGTTTCCTCGCCTGTTAAACCAAGCGTTTCAGCACTGTCCCCCTCCTTGAATTGAAGCGGAAGAACACCCATCAATACAAGGTTACTGCGGTGGATCCGCTCATAACTTTCAGCGATAACGGTTTTAATCCCGAGTAGGTTTGTTCCTTTCGCTGCCCAGTCACGTGAGCTTCCCATACCGTAATCTTTACCGGCAAGAATCGCCAGACCTGTATTGTCTTCTTTATATTTCATCGCTGCATCATAGATAGACATTACTTCTCCAGTTGGCCAGTATGTTGTATAACCGCCCTCTGTACCAGGAGCTACCTGGTTACGAATCCGGATGTTCGCAAATGTTCCTCGCATCATCACTTCATGATTACCACGGCGAGATCCGTAGGAGTTAAAGTCTTTCGGCTCGACTCCTTTAGAGATGAGATACTTCCCTGCTGGAGTATCCTTACCGATCGCCCCGGCCGGTGAAATATGGTCTGTCGTAACAGAATCGCCAAACTTCCCGATTACACGCAGTCCGCCAAGCGGCTTAATGTCTTCCGGATCTGGAGAGAGCCCTTCAAAGAATGGCGGATTCGCGATGTACGTTGAATCCTCATCCCACTTATACAGCGCATCATCAGTTGTTTCAATCTGATTCCAGCGCGGATTGCTGCTGAAGACTTCCTCGTACTCACGACGGAACAATTCCGGCGTAACCGTCTTATTAACGACTTCTTTCACTTCGTCAGCAGTAGGCCAAATATCAGCGAAATAAACATCGTTGCCATCCTTATCCTTGCCGAGCGAATCGTTTCTCAAGTCGATATCGACAGTTCCCGCAAGTGCGTATGCGACAACAAGCGGTGGAGAAGCAAGATAGTTCGCCTTGACAAGCGGATGAATCCGTCCTTCAAAGTTACGGTTCCCTGATAACACAGACGTTACCGTTAAATCGCTTTCGGCAATTGCTTTTTCAATTTCTTCCTCTAAAGGTCCCGAGTTACCGATACATGTCGTACAGCCGTAACCGACAATGTTAAAGCCGAGCTTCTCCATATACGGAAGCAAGCCGGAATCTGTTAAATAACCTGTTACCACCTTTGAACCAGGAGCAAGGGACGTTTTGACAAATTCAGGTACTTTCAGTCCAAGCTCTACCGCTTTTTTCGCAACTAGCCCCGCACCAACTAAAACATACGGGTTAGACGTATTCGTACAGCTCGTGATCGCGGCGATCGCAATCGAACCGGTCTTCATAGTTGTGTGACGGCCATCCTTAAAGTTAACCGTAACTGTCTTGTTGAACTCATCTTCTGTAAGTCCGAGTCCCTGCGTTCCCTGAGGAGCGACAACCGCACTGCGGAACGATTTTTGCATATCAGTAAGCGGAACAAGATCCTGCGGACGCTTAGGACCTGAAAGGTTTGCTTCGATTTTGCTAAGATCCACTTCCACGACATCTGTGTACGTTGGATCCGCTGTTTCACCGGCAACATAGAACAGTCCGTTTGCCCGGCAGTATGCTTCAACAAGCTTGATCTGCTCTTCTGAACGACCCGTTAAGCGCATGTAATTAAGAGCTTCTACATCCACCGGGAAGAAACCACAAGTTGCACCGTATTCAGGGGCCATATTCGAGATTGTCGCGCGGTCGGCCAATGGCATTTCAGCAAGGCCCGGACCGAAGAATTCAACGAACTTGCCGACAACCTTCTTCTCTCTTAACACTTGCGTTACTTTTAAGGCGATATCCGTCGCAGTCGTACCGCTTGGAAGCTCACCAATAAGCTTAACCCCGATCACTTCTGGCACAGGGAAGTAAGAAGGCTGGCCAAGCATACCCGCTTCGGCTTCAATACCACCGACACCCCAGCCAAGAACGCCGATTCCGTTGATCATCGTCGTATGGGAGTCCGTACCTACTAACGTATCAGGGAATGCGACTGTTTCGCCATCCTGTTCAACAGCATGAACGACATTGGCAATGTATTCGAGGTTTACCTGGTGAACGATACCTGTTGCCGGCGGCACTGCGCGATAGTTGTCAAACGCTTTCTTCGCCCAGCTTAAAAATTGGTAACGCTCCTCGTTCCGTTGAAACTCCAAATTCATATTGTACACAAGGGAGTCATTTGTCCCTGCTTTATCAACCTGTACGGAGTGATCGATAACAAGATCAACAGGGATTTCAGGGTTAATTTGATCAGGATTCCCGCCCATATCGGCCATCGCCTTACGCAATGAAGCCAAGTCAACAACAGCCGGCACCCCGGTGAAGTCCTGCAAAATAACACGAGATGGTTTGAAAGGAACGTCAATATCCTTCAATTCACTCGTGCCCCATTTGGCTAAATTTTCCACATGTTCTTTTTTGATAACATAGCCGTCATATTGACGCAATACTGATTCCAATAACACTTTTACTGAGTATGGTAGATTCGAAACGTTTCCTAAACCCGCATCCTCCAGGGCTTTTAACGAGTAATAGTTGATTGTTTTTCCATCCAAAGAAAAGGATGATCGCGCGTTGAATACATCATTACTTTTTGACATATGTATACCCCTCCTTCACATGACTATCATAACGTAAACTGCCGGGATTGTCTAAAATCATGTCTCTAGTCCCCCCGCCTACCATAGTCTAGAGGTAATTTTTCGCTTCCCAAACAGTCCTTCTTTAGCATAGCAAAACTTGTCTAAAGAATAAATGAGTTTTTCTAAATTTCGTATGTTTTCGTCTTCCTCTCAGCAAAATATCGGTTTAATGAATAAGATCGATCTGCAAAACAGAAGGTAATACATGGAGGTGAAGGAAATGGCGAAGAAAAAAGCAAACCACCAGATGACCGGGATGAATGATGCCCCGGCTCAAGGGAAGGACACCGGCTACAACGGCGCGTTTGAAACCGAAGCGGCCAACGAGCCATTAACGGAAATGCAGCGTCAAAACAATAAGAAAACGAAAAAAAGACAGTAGATGAGCGATTGGGACGAAAGGGCTCTGACCGGATGAATGTCCGAACAACTGATAGAGGGCGTTGACCAGGCTGCTTTTAAAATCCCCTACCGAAGAAACATGCTTGGTAGGGGATTTGCCCAGAACGGAGCTACTTCCATGTTATTTCTTCTCCACTTCGCCTTCTGTCCCAGTCTCTCCAGTTCCTTTTCAAATCTGTTGCTTCAGTTCATCGATTGTTTGCTGGAAGTGCGCGAGCTGCTCGTGCTGATGCTGTGTCGAAACGGTTAGCGCTTTTTCGATTTGAAGCTCGGCTTCCTCAATTTCCTGCCGGGCCTGCTTCATCCGTGTTCCTTCATCGGGCTGGTGGCGTTCAATCGCCGAAAAGGCTTCCTTAGCCTGTTCCACAGCCTGCTGTGCTGCTTGAAATGCTTGCTGCTTATCCTTTTGATAAGGCATTGTTTACTCCTCCTTTGTTTTGCTGTCCCCTCTAGGATGTACAAAAAGCCGGGTGATATGCGGATAGGAAACAAGCGGTTGACATACTACTAGGAAGAAGGAGGGATGACAATGACGGAGAAAAACACATATAAGGATCAGCGCCGCAACGCGCCAAGAGGAGCGGACTCCGGCCAGCCTGAACCGTTAAGTGGCTCAAAGAAGGTAAAACAGGCCAATCACGTCAATCAAACAAACGGCGAAGGCTGACCCCCGTGAATCATTGAACGAACATAAAGTAAGGACGAGGCAGAGCAAAAGGTATAAAAACAACCTTTGGCTCCGCCTTTTTCGCGTGCCCTGCTGCTGTTTTGCAACTCACCTCCTCAGGGCCGCCACTTACCTGCCACGATTTGCGACTTACTTGATAAAGGGAGACAGCACAGCCTTTTATGACTACACTGGTAGTAACAAAACAAAGAACATATTGATTTTCTTTTTTCAGAAAGCGGGTGAGGAGTTGAAAGTCCATTTGGATATTAATGACAGCTATCAGGAAACGGTAATCACGATTCAATGCAAGGAAGCGGATCAAATGATTTTGGATCTCTTGCACGATATCAAACGCAGAGAAGCGCCATTTATTGTCGGCCAGCAGGGCGAGATGCAGCATTTGTTAAAACCGGAAAGCATTCACCTGTTCCGCGTTCAACATGAGAGCGTCCACGCGATTACCGCCGAAGGGGCGTTCAAAGTAAAAGAAAAACTCTATGAACTGGAGGAACAGCTGCCATCCGGCAAATTTGTCCGTTTGTCAAAATCGGTAATTGCCAACCTTTACGAACTGAGCCATTTTGAAGCATCGTTTCACGGAACGCTGCGCGTCTACTTTCATTCAGGCGAAACCGAATACGTTTCCAGACATTACGTCAACGGCATTAAAGAAGCATTGAAATTGAACAGGAGGAAATCATGATGGTAAAAACCTTTTTATTCAGAAGTATAATGGGGATCTTTTTCGGGGCGTTTCTGACCGTCCTGGCGGCGATCTGCTTTGTCTATCTTGGCCAGCAGCCTGTGCTCGATGGTGAGGTATTTGTTAAAAACGCGCTTGGCACCTTGTTTTGCGGCTGGTTTTTCACCGTTAGCCCGCTCTATTTTGAAGTCAAATCGTTAAAGCTCTCCCAGCAGACGCTGCTTCATTTTTGCACAGTCGCGCTCCTATACTTCGTACTCGCCTTCGGCATCGGCTGGATTCCCGTTCAGCTAAATAGCATTCTCTTTTTTATCGCCCTGTTTCTCGTCTTCTACGCCGTGATTTGGAGCGCCTTCTACCTTTACTTTCGTCATGTCGCCAAAACATTAAATGGCGAGCTGAAAAATTTATAGGAAGCAGAGGCTGGACCAGCTCGTTTTGTCCCGCCTCTTGGAGCATCCTACAGTTCCGTTAGCGCCTCATCCATTGTCCTGAACTTGAACGAGAAGCCTTCCTGCTCAAGCCGCTCCGGAATGACCCAGCGGCTTTTTAAGACGAGCTCCGTTTCCGTTCTGATGATCCGTGCTCCCAGCTCAAGCAGCCATTTTGGCGCCGGGAGGCCAAACGGCGCATGATGGCTTTTCCGCAGCTTGCGCATAAACTCGCGATTCGTGATAGGAGCCGGCGCGGCGCAGTTAAACACGCCACTCAGCTCCTGTCTTTCTTTCAAAAAGAGGATGATTTGAAACAGATCTTCAATATGAATCCAGCTAAACATTTGCTTACCTGTTCCCTGTACCCCTCCGAGACCAAAGCGCACTAAATTCCGATACGGAGTCATCACGCCTCCTTCTTTCCCTAACACAATCGCAATCCGCAGCGCGACCTGACGCGTTGCCGCTGGCGAAAAAGAAAAGAAGGCCTTCTCCCACGCTTTGGCGACATCAACCGAAAATCCAGCGCCAATCTCACCTGCTTCCTCGGTCATCGGCTTATCTTCAGCATGGCGGTAAATCGTCGCCGTACTGGCATTGATCCACAGCTCAGGTGGTGTTTGGCAGAGGTCAACTGCTTCCCCAAGAATGTTCGTTGTCTCAAGCCTAGAATGCAAAATCTCGCGCTTATTCCGCTCATGATAGCGGCAATTTACTGATTTTCCAGCAAGATTGATTAACAGCGCCGCGCCTTCCAACGCCTCGATAATTCTGGCGCGATCATCCCAGCTGATATGCACGCTTTGCCTTGAGATGATTTCCACCTTATAGCCAAGCTGTTCAAATCGTTTCTCAAAATAACGTCCGACAAAGCCGGTTCCTCCGGCAAGCACGACTTTTTCCATCTTCTCCCCCAATCGACTACTTCACGCGAGTCTCTATTGATCCTTCATAAGTGCTTCGAGCTTTTGCCGCTCTTTGCGCTCCTGCCTCCGCTTTTGCCGCTGCTCGTGCCGCTCCTGTGCTCCTGCATATTGGTATTTCTCTTCCTCCGTTTCAGGCACGACAGGAGGCACCGGCGTCGGCTTGCGGTTTTCATCAAGGGCGACGAAGGTTAAATAGGATGTCGCCGTCAGCCGGCGCTCCCCGGTCAATAAATTTTCCGCTTCCACCTTCACATAGACTTCCATCGACGTATGGCTCGTATAACTGACATAGCCTTCCAGACAGATCGCTTCCCCGGTCTGAATCGGTGAAATAAAATCAAGGCTGTCGCTTGAAGCGGTGACGACCATGCTTCTTGCGTGGCGCATCGCGGCGATGCTCGCCACCTTGTCAATATAGGCCATCACATTTCCACCAAAAATCGTACCGTAATAGTTCGTATCAGGTGGTAGGACGATGTCGGTTAACACCGTGCGTGATTCTGATGCTTTCTTTTCCTTCATTTTACAGATCTCTCCTTTATGCACTCCTGCAAGCGTTGATGCAAAGCTGATTGCTCGTTTTCTTCAATCGTGCGAAAATCTAAAGCAACTTGTTCGTTCACAATCCGGCTGATGACAGCCGGCGAGCCGTTGCGCAGCTCCCGCTGAAGCTCATTGGCGCTCCAGATTGGATGCGTCAGCAACAGCACATACGTCGGCAGCTGGACTTCGGGCATCGTCCCGCCCCCAACCTGGGAAAAAGACTCGGTGACATCCGTCTTCCATGCCGGATCGAGCGCTATCTGAAACCGTTCGATCCGCTCGAAAACCTCCTCCTGCGTCAACAGGACAGCGCGAATCGTCGGGATTTCCGTTAACGCTTCTTCCTCATCACGGTAATGGGCAAGCGTCGCTTCCAGCGCGGCCAATGTCATTTTATCGACGCGCAGCACGCGGGCGAGCTGATGTTTTTTTAAGCGGTCAATCCATTTCTTTTTCCCGGCGATAATGCCGGCCTGCGGTCCGCCTAAAAGCTTATCGCCGCTAAAGGAAACGAGATCAGCTCCCTGGGCAATTGCCTCGCGCACGGTCGGCTCGGAACCGATTCCTTTTTGCTTGAAATCATAGAGCACTCCGCTTCCAAGATCCTCAAACAATGGCAGATTATTGGCGTCGGCGAGCGGCTTTAGTTCTTTTGCCGGCACGGCTTCCGTGAAGCCGATCATTTTAAAATTGCTCGTATGAACCTTCATCAGCAGTGCTGTCTCGGCTGTAATCGCCTGCTCATAATCATAAAGATGCGTTTTGTTTGTCGTTCCGACTTCTTTCAGCACCGCCCCGCTTTCCTCCATAATCGATGAAACGCGGAAGGAACCGCCGATTTCCACCAGCTCTCCGCGCGAGACGATCACCTCTTTCCCTCTCGCCAATGCTGAGAGGACGAAATAAACAGCTGCCGCGTTGTTGTTGACGACGATCGCCGCCTCCGCCCCGGTCACCTCTCTCAACGCCGCCTCAATCAAATCATGACGGGAACCGCGCTTACCGCTATGCAGCTGATATTCGAGGTTCGTGTACGAGGAAGCCGCTTCGATCACCTTCTTTTGCGCCTGCCCGCTTAGGCGTGCCCGTCCTAAATTCGTATGTAGTACAGTACCCGTTCCATTTATGACATGCTGCAACTTTACGCTCGCTTCTTTGCGGGCGTAAGCCTCAAGCTGATGAAACAGCTCTCCATCTATGTTCCCAGGAGCGAGGCTTATTTCATCATCACCGGCAAGAAGCTGTTCCCGCACGGAGGCGACGACGTGCTTCAGCATCGCTGTCAGCTGCTGCGACGTTAGATGATAGGCGCCCATTATCTCCTCGAAGCGTTGATGCTTTTGCAGCTCATGGATCGCAGGCAGCTGCCTTGCTAAATGCTTCACGACCCTTCCCCCTCTTTCTGTCTCATATCAATGGTCAAGCCGATCACCTGTCGCTCCTTTCGTTTTGCTTTACTTTGTTTTCTTTTCTATTGTAGGATAAGACATTGAAGGATGCAAAAACTATTCATATAAATGATAGGAGGTGGCTCACTTGGACGAGAAGCACAAAATCCGCCTGACTGCTTTTTCAACAAAAGCTGGTTGAGGCTGCAAAATTGGTCCAGAGGACCTGGCGCAAGTTTTGCGTCATTTGCCGAAGCAAGATCATGATGAAAATGTGCTCGTTGGATTGGATACATCCGATGATGCCGGGGCTTACCGCTTAACGGACGACCTGGCGATGATCCAGACGGTTGATTATTTTACTCCTGTCGTTGATGATCCTTATATGTTCGGCCAAATTGCCGCCGCCAATGCCTTAAGCGATGTTTACGCGATGGGCGGAAAACCGACGACGGTCTTAAACATCGTCGGCTTTCCAATCAAGACGTTGGCGCCTGACATTTTGGCAGAGATTCTTAAAGGGGCTGCTGATAAAACGAGGGAAGCCGGGGCGACCATTGTCGGCGGGCATTCCATTGATGACCAGGAACCGAAATTCGGGATGGCCGTAACAGGGCTCGCTCATCCTGACCGGATCTTTACCAATGTCGGCGCGCGGCCGGGGGACTGGCTGATTCTTACGAAGCCGATCGGTGTCGGCATTTTGACGACGGGCATCAAGCGTGGCGCGGTAACGCCGGAGCAGGAGCTCGCCGTCACGGAAACGATGGCCGCGCTGAATAAACGCGCCGCCGAGCAGCTTGAAGGGCTTCATCCAAACGCAGTCACCGACGTGACAGGCTTCGGCCTGCTTGGCCACAGCTTTGAAATGGCGAAAGGAAGCGACGTCAGCTTCGAGCTGGAGTTTGCCAACGTCCCTCTGCTTGCCGGAACACGCGAGCTTGCAGAACAAGGCATTATCCCTGGCGGTTCAAAAGCGAACGAGCGCTGGCTTGAAGAGCAGGTCATCTATGCTGATCATATTACCGCCGTTGAGAAAAGCATTTTATGCGACGCGGTGACATCAGGCGGACTGCTGATCAGCCTTCCACCCGACGATGCCCGCCTCTATCTTGAACGGATGGAGCGCGACAATGCACAGGCTTACGTCATCGGTACAGTTACAGCTAAACAGGACAAGCCGCTCATCGTAAAATAAAAAAACGCCTAAGGCGTTTTTCAGCCTGTCGACAAAGTCTCGCAAAAGCGAGACGGTCGACAGGCTTTTTTGGTAGAAGGATTTGTCACGATCCAGAGTTTCGGGCACGCTTTCTGCAGGAGTCGGCCCTCCCACCCCGAGGAGGCTCACCAGCTTCCCGCGGAAAGCGAGGTCTATTTCAGGAGCGACGGATTCCTTCTTTTCATTTGTTCGGATAGTCATATAGAAAATACGTTTGACCCGCCCTCGTTTTTCCTACGATCTAAAAAGCGCCTATCCCTCTTTCCGCTCTTTCTCCATCGTTTTTCGCAACGCTTTATAGCCTGTTCTTGTCAGCTTTACCTCTTCATCTACATAGCCTTGCTTTTTTAACGCTTCGATTGTTTCCGGCGGCAAAGAACTGCTCAGTTCCTTACTGATTTCATTTAAATTCGTGATGGAGCCTTCCGCTATTTTATCCTGCTCAATTGCCGCAGCCACCTCTTTAAGCGGATCTGCTTTAACAAAATATTTCTTTGTCTCGATAACCGCTGTGCTGAATCGGCCTTTTACCTTCAACAGCTCTTCAAGTAAACTCGAACGCTCCGCATCCTTTTGTCTGATTTTCTCCCGATACGTCTGCTTTTCCGCTTCCTCGAGCTGCGCTTTGGCAAAAAGCTCCTCGAGCAGTTGGGTGCGGTCAAAATCAACGAGCGTCAGCTCTTCTTCTTTTTTCTGCACTTCTTTTTCAAAAATAATCGTCTCCTGATTCTCAATTACAGGCTCTGGAGTCGATTTTATCGGTTCATCCTGAAATTCCGTTTTTTGTTCTTTTCCTCTCCGCAGGACGACATAAGCAAGCCCAGCTAGAAAAAGAACGACGAACAAGCGGAAAAGCACTTCATATTGAACAACAAAGTAGAGAAGAACAGCAGCCAGGATCAATCCGGAAATTCTTTTTCCCCAGCCGGCACGCTTCTGCTCCCGCTTAGGGGATTGGTGATTTACTTTCTTCAACTGTTCGTTCATTTGCTTACTCCTTTACCTTGAACTGCACAACATCATATCATACTTTCACTAAGTCTATTGATCTATTTTTCGTTATTTAAGTTTTTGTTGCCTTCTTTTCTTGCAAATCCTCTTCTAAACTAGCAAAATAAATAAGAGTGAATGAATGATAAAGGAGGCAATGCTTTTTGACTACGCGTAAAAAAAGAAAAGGAGCAGCCGGCCTGACTGGGAGCTTGCTTGCTATGATGCTCTTCCTGTCTCCTCCTGCTTTTGCAGCAGAGGATGTCGCTGATGCTTGCGGCTATGAACCAATCTCGGGAGAAAATCCGCATTATCAAGTGACCAACTGTCTGCTGACGGAGACGGCGCTCGCTTATGATATTCCGCCGGAAATCGTTAAAGCGGTCGCCCACAAGGAAAATGGCGATTGGTCTCATTTCCAGGCAAACGGCGAAGCGATTGAAACCGCAGATGGTGGAATCGGCCTGATGCAAATTACGAACTACCAGCAATATGATGTCGACAGATTGAAATCAGATCTTATTTACAATATTCAGGCTGGTGCTGAAATTCTTGATCAAATGTTTGCCCGCCGTGATCTGCCAACGATTAACGATGGCGATCGCGATGTGATTGAACACTGGTATTTTGCCGTGCTTGCTTATAATGGAACGATGCCGGTCAACAGTCCGGTCGTCCAGGCAACGGGAGAGCGAAACGACGATGCCTATCAGGAGAAGGTTTGGGATATTATCGAGGAGTACCACCTCCTTCCGCTGGCAAGAATTCCGTTTGAACCAGGCGACTTTCGCTACGATCCAGAGGTGCGGGCGCCGATTGAATTTGTAACGACTCACTATGAAACAGAGCTTCCTTTAACGGAAACAACCTATCACTTCCTGAATGGCGATACGGTTTATTCCACGACAGGAGGTCTCCAGTTCCGCGAGAGACCGACTCGGGAAAGCAGCAGCCTTGGAACGATTGCCGAGGGGGAAGCGTTGACGATCACCGGCTCGTTTGTTTACGATGAATCAAACCCGGTGCGGACCAACCATTTTGTCTGGTACCCTGTTCAAAGAAGTGACGGCACGAAAGGGTTTGTCGCTTCGAGCTATTTAACCGCACAAGGAACAGAGCGTCCTGATCCGGTGGAGCCGCCACCAGCACTGCCAGAGCCACCGGCTGCGCCAAGTGAATTCTCGGATGTACCGGCCGGACACTGGGCGGCAACAGCCATCTATCAGCTGAGTGAACGCGGTGTCATTCAGGGCTATCCAAACGGAGCTTTCGGATTGAATGACTCGATCACGCGGGCACAGGCGGCGACGCTTTTAGCGCGGGCTGAAGGAATTTCCTTTGACAATCGCCCGAATCCGAATTTCCGGGACGTACCGCGCGACCATCCTTATTACGCGGCGATCGCCGCTGCCGTGGATGAAGGAATCTTCTCCGGCATAACAGCGACGAGCTTTCAGCCAAGCGCGCCATTAACCCGGGGGCAAATGGCCGTCCTGCTTACGAGACTGTATTCGTTTGAATCAGGCGGCACGTCCCATCCATTTACCGACGTTCCCGCCGGCATCTGGTATGAGCAAGCTGTCCAGACCCTGTACGCCAACGAAATTGTCGCCGGTATTACCGCGACTGCCTATCGCCCGACGATGGAAGTAACAAGAGGGCAATTCGCCGTCTTTATGCAACGGGTAATTGACTAAAACAACAAGTCCCAAAAGCAAATGCTTTTGGGACTTGTTGTTGAAGCAATGCGCGAAGCCGCTGCAAGATTTTAAGTCAACTAGGAGTGACTTTCTTCTAGTTGACGAGCAGCGTGCGAAGCCATTGCCGCTATGTGCTAAACCCATTCATCAGCTCGCAGCTACTACGACCTCGAATAAGCCGGGGTTTCGGCTCCTATCCCATCATTAATGTAAGCTGAAACGCTTCAATAACCGTAATTTGATGCGTCCCTTCTCCGAACGTAACGCTGCCTTCTTCTGCAAGGAGGCGATTGATGCTTTCATCCGCTCCCACCGTTTCTTCAACTCTGGTTGCCGATACTTCGACATCATTTTCATTTTGCAAATAGAGCGACACAGTCGAGGCGCTTTCGACTATCCAGCTGCTTTCGGCATCGCGGGGCTTGAGGCTAACCGGGTACTGCTGCCCGACGACTTCCACTTCAACATCACCCGGGACAAAGACGGTCGCTTCTACTTGAGGCGTCATTTGTGAAAACCCTGCTATTTCCCGCGGCAGCTGCTTAATGATAAGATAAAGCGTATCGCCGCGCTGGTATATTGAGGCGTATTCTTCCGGCCTGGAGACTAGCGTGTCCTCCTTCCCTAAGGAAGCCCGGTATGTTCCAAAGAGCGACAATTCAGCGCCGGTTGTCGCTTCAACCGTAAGCGGATATGGACCGGTCTGGACAACGACACGATTAACTTCGGGCTCAATCGGATGAGAGACCGGCGGCAGATCAAGCGTCCGCTCTTCCCGCGCAAGCTCATTTTCCACCAAATCAAGCAACCCGGTGGAGCTGGCAAGCGCAAAGGCAATTCCGGCCGTGCCGATCAGCGCGACGAAGAATATACTTAAAAAATCATAATGCAGCAGCGGTTTTTCCTGCTTTGATAAAAAAAGATAGACGAGCATTTCCAGCCCTAAAATAATCATAATGACCGGCCACCACGCCAGCATAATTTGCGAGACGCTAATCTCGCTAAATTGAGCAATGAAAAGAATGATTCCTAACAGGAGCAGAGACGCTCCCATTGAAATCGTACCGACACGCCAAACTCTCATGATACGTCCTCCTTATTCTTTCGCTTGCTGCCGACCAGCAGTTTGATCCCTCCACCAATGAGCAACAGGCAGACGATCGTCGTTTGAAAATAATGATCAAACCAGTACTTGAAATCGACGTTGAGCCAATCATCGAGCAGCGGTGCTACCGCCGGCAGTGCCATATGACTTGTTAAATAATAAAGCCCGAGTAAAATGAGCCCGATGCCGACCCATTTCTGCTGATTAAGAAAGTAAGAAATAATCGGTGTATCATCCAGTTCCTCTTTCCCGTAAGCGGAAGCTTTTTGCAGCCCGTCAAAAAAGCTGTAAAACCAAATAATCGGAATAAGGAACAAAAATATGCCGAGTCTAAGTACGTCTAAAATATAGATCGAAAATAAAAAGGCGGCCATTAATTGAATTCCACGTCGCTGGAGTCCAAGATAGAGGTGCCCCGCGCCGGGAAAAAACGACAGAGCGACGGCAATCGATTTGCTTTTCTTCCCATTCACCCGATTTAATTCGATGTCTTCGAGAATCGAGCGATCAATAAGCTCCTCCCCTTTGTGCTTTTTATTCAGCTGATGGATCGCATCAAAAAAACCATACACCCAGATCACCGGTAAAATGGCGAGAAACAGCAAAAACTCTTCTCTTGATGTAAGGACAGTCACGAAGAAAACCATCATAATCGTACCGACAAACGCCATAAACAGCGTCAAACCGCGATTCATCAAACCTAGCTGAAAATGGCCCAGACCCGGTATAAATGATAGCAAAATCGTAAAAAAACGTTCCTGCTCTTCGGTCGGGTTTTTCATTGCCTCCGCTTGATTGGCAGCCGTCGGATAAGCCGTTTTTGAAGCGGTAATCGCCGTGTCAACAAGGTTGACGACGTAAAGAATAACGCCTGCTATCACGACAAAGAACGCCAGCCCGTATTCCCAATGGGCGTACAGAAACGTAAAAATCACAATCAAGCCGAACTCTCCAAACATATACGCGAGCCCGCGAAGCGGCTTTCGTAAATAAAGCAAGCCCCCGCCAGGGAAGAATGCCAGCAAAAAAGCTAATATCGGGTTTTTCATTGATCGGTCTCCTCCCTATTTTTTTGTTCAATGACATTGAGCCAGGCAACGGTTTTATTAACAAGCTGCTCCGTTACCGAAGGCGAGCTTTCCGCGAGCGCCGGACTTTGGACAGTGGTAATGGAATGAAAAACACCGGAGGTCATGAACATGACGGTTATCGCTGCGGCGACCGTATAATGAACGATCGTCCTTTGATAAAATGGACGTGCCGCTTCAGCCTGCATCTCTTTCGGCTGTTCCGCCACCTTTTCAAGAATCTGACCGGTAAAGGCAGCTGGATCGGTCACATCCGGTAGCTTCTCCTCATAAGCAGCCACAGCGTGCAGATAAAGCTCAAGGCACTGATCACAGCGATACAAATGCTCCTCGTACTGCCGACGGGTGGAAAGATCGACCTCGTCCTGCACATACTTTTTCCATTGTTCTTCACTGATATGATTCATCAAAACTCCTCCTCCTTCCAATGCTTTTTCATCCACTGACGCGCCCGGTAAAGCTTTGTTTCAATCGTTTTCACCTGGACCTGCTGTTCATCAGCCATTTGCTGGTAGCTTTTCTCCGCAATATAAAAATCATAGACGACTTCCCGGTAGCTGCCCGGCAATTGATCGAGCTTTTCCCGCACGAGGCGCTGCTTTTCTGTCAGCATCACTTCAGCTTCAACGTGATCCTTGGCTGAAACCGCCGATTGAAACGCCAGCTGCTCGGTCATCTCCTCACGCCTGCGCTCCCGTTTCCTTCTACTATCAATCGCATGATTGACGGCGATGCGCGTCATCCATGTTTTCAACCCTTGATTCTCAAAGGTGGAGAGAGAATGATAGATTTTAATAAACACTTCTTGCGTCGCATCTTCAGCATCCTTCTGATCACGCAAAATCGCGTAGATGACGCGGAAAAGCTCTGTGCGATATTTCTCCACAATGAGCCTGAAGGCATGATCATCGCCGCTTCTCATTTTCTCTAGTAAAATCCGATCGCTAATCTCTCTCCCCCCTTTTTACGCCGCACATATAATAGACGACAGCGGTTGACCTAACCCCTACACTTTTTTTCAAATTACAGCTTATCTTATCATTTCGAATGAAAAAAAAGGGCTTGAGACAAAACTAGCTTTGGACCAACTGGCAATGGCTTCACACGCCACAAGCCCGTTGTGAGAAACCCACTCACAACGGGCTTTAAAAGATCGTGGCGGTTCCGCTCATTGCTTAGAGAGGCTGGGAAAAAGGTAAAAAAACAACCTTTTGTCCCAGCCTCCTCCATGCTACCTTTTGTTTCATCCCCGAAGCGGTCCGGACGTCTTCATCGCTCACAAGGAAGATCGCCTTGTTCTTTTTTTTGCAGAGGGCTTCGCTCCTCGCCCGGAGCAGGGAATAAAACCGCTTCCCTTCTCCTTTTAACTGCTGGCGATGGCTCCTCCTCTGCTTCGCTCACAAAGAAGATCGCTTTGTGAGCTAGTAGCGGTCGGCTTTGTGGCCGAGCTTCTGCGCCTCGTCGACGGCTTCGTCGGCCTGCTTGGAACTGGTATGTTCCTTACTCATTGTTCCTGCCGCCTTCAGTCCTTCGGCGACGCGACGGCCGTAATCCTCGTCAGCTTTTGTAAAATGCTCAATCATTTTCTCCTGAATATGCGGCTGACAGACAGAAAGCGCATCAACGAGGTTCGAAATCAGCTCGTCCTGCTCCCACGGCTCAAAGCTGCGGTACGTATCGCCGGCCTGCCCGAAGTTATTCTGCCGGTCAATCGGCTCGCGGACGAGCTTATCGTCGTAGTGCGGTTTATGGACGTCGCCGATCTGCTCCGCTTCCTTCAGCCCGCCTAATGACGACGGCTCGTAATTCGTATGCGGATTTTGACCTGGAGCGGTATCAACATGGTATTCCATTTGACCGCCCTGCTGGTTTGTCGCCACGCGTTTTTCCGGCGAGTTAATCGGCAGCTGTAAATAATTTGAGCCGACACGGTAACGCTGGGTATCGGAATAGGAAAAAGTGCGACCTTGAAGAAGCTTATCATCTGAAAAATCAAGCCCGTCGACGAGCACCCCGGTGCCAAACGCCGCCTGCTCAACTTCATTGAAGTAATTTTCAGGGTTTTTATTTAGCACCATCTTGCCGACAGGAAGGAAAGGAAACTGCTCCGCCGGCCAGAGCTTTGTCGGATCGAGCGGATCAAAATCAAGCTCCGGGTGCTCCTCGTCGCTCATCATTTGCACACAGAGCTCCCATTCAGGATAGTCGCCATTCTCAATCGCTTCGAACAAATCCTGTGTCGCATGGTTCGTGTTCGTCGCCTGAATGTGCTCCGCTTCCTTTTGCGTTAAGTTTTTAATACCTTGCTTTAACGGTTCCCAATGATACTTGATCAGCACCGCTTCACCCTTTTCATTCACCCATTTGTAGGTGTTGACGCCAGAGCCTTGCATTTGCCGGTAATTGGCCGGTATGCCCCACGGCGAGAATACGAAGGTGATCATGTGTGTCGCTTCCGGAGACTGCGATACGAAATCAAACATCCGCTCAGGATCCTGAATATTCGTCACCGGATCGGGCTTAAAAGCATGAATCATATCAGGAAACTTAAGCGGATCACGAATAAAGAAAATCTTTAAATTGTTACCGACAAGATCCCAGTTGCCGTCTTCCGTGTAAAATTTCACGGCGAACCCACGAGGATCCCGTGCTGTTTCTGTTGATTCACGTGCACCGACGACCGTTGAAAAGCGGACAAATACCGGCGTTCTTTTCCCTTTTTCCTGAAACAGCTTCGCCCGTGTATAAAGCGCGGGCGACTCGTCACCGACTTTTCCGTACGCTTCAAAATAGCCATGCGCCCCGGCTCCGCGGGCATGGACGACACGCTCCGGAATCCGCTCTCGGTCAAAATGCGAAATTTTTTCGAGAAAATCGTAGTTTTCCAGCGTCGTCGGACCTCTGTTGCCGACCGTTCTTACGTTTTGATTGTCAGTTACCGGATGTCCCTGCCGATTCGTTAGCGATTCGGCCGACTCCCCGGTGCCAAGCGGTTCCGTTTGATGCTCTTCGTCCTTCTTTTTCACTCAAATCCCTCCTTTTTGTACAATACAAGTGTGCCCGACAAAAAGGAAAACATGAGTAAAATTCATCTTTTTATTGAAAAGATTGGATGACGCCCTGCTTCATTTTTTTCTTACTGATAAATCGCGGAAAACGTCGCCTCATCAAGCTCTTCAGGCTTGCCGTCAAAAAGCAGCTGCCCGTCTTTTAAGGCGATGATCCGCGTCGCAAATTCCTTCGCCAGGCTGACATCATGAACATTGACAATCGATAGCAGCTCTTTTTTCTGATGAATATCGCGTAAAAGCGTGAAAATATGACGCGACGTCACTGGATCAAGGCTCGCCACCGGCTCATCTCCAAGCAGCAGCTTCGGCTCCTGAAGCAGGGCGCGCGCGATGCCAACCCGTTGCTTCTGTCCGCCGCTGAGCGCTTCAACCCGCCTGTCACCGTGGCGTTCGAGGCCGACCTGCTCCAGCGCCAGCCGCCCGCGCTGTTTTTCTTCTTTTGAAAACAAACCGAGCAGATTTTTCAACGCCGGCCGCCGGCCAAATAAGCCGGTCAGCGTATTTTGAAAAGCCGTCATTCGCGGGATTAAGTGAAAATGCTGAAAAATCATCACCATTTCCTGTCTGACCGCTCTCATCTGCGCTTCAGACAACGTCGTCAGCTCCTGTCCTTCAAAGTGAACCGAACCGGAGGAGACGGGCTGAAGACGGTTAATCGTCCGGACGAAGGTTGATTTTCCAGCTCCGCTTTTTCCGAGCACACAAACAAACTCTCCCTGTTCAAATGATAACGAGAGCCGGTCGAGCGCCGGCTCCGCCACCTTCGGATAGCGGACTACGACATCGGTCAGCTTCAACATCGACACCCTCTCCTTCCTGATCGTCTACGGCTAAATGACCCGCGCCCGGATCCGCCCGCCAATAAAATCAACGAGAAGCACAAGCGCCATGATACAAATAATATCAAGGGCAACCGCCGTGTAATAAAAGCTCTGAAAATGATTAAATAATTGCTGGCCGATTCCTCCGCCGCCAATAAAACCGAGAATCAACGACGTTCTGATCGCCACTTCAAACCGGTAGAAATAATGCGAAAGAACATTAGGCCATATTTGCGGCAAAATCGAAAATAAGTTGGCGACCCATTTCGTCGCGCCAATGGACTTCATCGCTTCCTGCGGACCGGGGTCGGCTGATTCGATCAGCTCGGCGATCAGCTTGCCGAGCACGCCGATATTATGAAGGATGATTGCCAGCACCGCTGCAAATGGGCCAAGGCCTAAAACCGTAACAAAAAGCAGCCCGAAGACAATTTCAGGAATCGAACGCAAGCCGCTTAACAGAAAGCGGCTCGTTCCGTACACTCCAATTGAACCGCTCGTATTTTGCGCGGCGAGAAAGCTGACAGGCAGCGCAATCATAAGAGCGAACAGCGAGCCTAAAAAAGCGACGGCCAATGTGACAATGCTATGATAGGCCATTCTCGGCAAAAGTGACCATTCGATTGGAAAAAAGCGGGTCGCCAGCATCTCAAACATGTTGCCGAGCTCGGTAAGCTGGCGAAAGTCAAATCCCGTTATCCGCATGCTCCACCAGCAGGCGACAATGAGCAGAATCACATAAACGATATACCGTTTCCGAAACCATACCATGGCGATCTATTCCAATGTCAGCATATCAAATTCCCGGGCGGCTTCTAGCACGTCAGCATACTTGCTGTGATCGGCTTCGACAAAAGCAGAGGCTCCACCGAAAATTTGCAGGATTTCCGGATCATCAATTTGATAAAACGTCTCTTGAATAGCAGCAATCGTCTCGTCATCCATTTCAGACGGAACGACCCATGGATATTGATAAAGCTGCTCCGACTGCCAAATGACCTTCACATCATCGCGCAAGGAACCGCCGTTGGCATCCGCTTCCTTCATCAACGCTTCCAAAATCGCGCTGTCAATCGCGCCGGCATCGACCGTTTGCTCCTGAACGAGCGAAGCGACAATATCATGTGAACCGGCAAATTGAACCTGATTAAATTGATGCTGATCCTCGCTCTCATAGTAACCGCGCTGACGCAGCTCAAGCCCCGGCATTAAATGACCTGACGTCGAGGAAATGCTGGCAAAAGCTAAATCAACTTCAGCCGCATCCTCTAACAGCTCATCGAGTGATTCCCACTGCGCATCGGCATGCGTAATAATATAGGAATAATAATATGGACTGCCCTCCACTTCCTGTGTAACAATCGCTTTTGCCCCGCTCTGTTCATGAGCGATGACGTACGTTAGAGGGCCGAGGAATGCTAAATCAATATGATTAAAATTGAGCGCTTCGACGACAGCATTATAATTCGGATACGACTCCACTTTCACCTCTCTGCCAAGTCCATCAGCGAGCCTTTCTTCAAGCAAATCCAGTCCAGTCTGCATCTCACCAACCGTTTGCGACGGAATCACAGCGACTTCAAACGGCTCTGAAGTCCCCTCTGATTCCGGTTGCTCCGTTCCTTCCGTCGGCTGCTCCGTTTCTCCTCCGCCACAGCCTGCCAATGCAAGCACAACTCCTACTGCTACTAACCATTTTTTCATTTGTTCTCCACCTTCTTATCATTCTCACGTGTTGCCTTGTAAAAAATACCACCATGATAAACGTTTGTAAAGTATTTATCCTTGTCTTTCACTTTCTGCTTACCTACTGCAGGCAGTGATCATACACAGCAAGCAACGCCGCGATTTCCTGCTCGACGGAATGCTTCGCTTCAACAAACAGCCGGGCCCGTTCGGTCAGCTGCCGGCGCCACTCATCACGCTCCAGCACTTGTTCGATGAGGGCGGGAAACTGTCCCGGCTGATCAAACAGCACCCCTGTCTCACCATCTACAATAATGCTTTCGTTTCCCGGGTTCCGCCGGGCCACAACCGGTTTACCGAACGCCATCGCTTCCAGCAACGCCATCGGCTGCCCTTCAGACTTTGACAAATTCAATACAAGATCGAACTGCTCGTACACAGAGCGCATACAGGCAAGCGGCACTTCCTGAATATAGTGAAACCAGTCATATTTTTGCCGGCGCCGCTCCACCTCTGCGAACAGCTTTTCATCCAACGCCGCGCCGATGATCGTAAACGTCAGCTCCGGCCATTTTTCCCGCATGCGCTTTAATTCTTCCCATATGTAAAAGACATCCTTTACGGGACGCAAGCCGGCCGGCAGTAGCAGCTTCGGCCAACCCGGATGTATCGGTATCTGCATTTCATAATCCGGGTCCGGTAGCCACGCGCTCTGCGGAATGACATAAATTCGTTCAGTTAATTCAGGATAGGCATGAAGCAGCTTGCTTCGCCCATCCTCACTAAAAACGGTAATCGCGCACGATTGGGTCGTGACAGACTGAATCAGCTTCGCCGCCTCTCTGTTTTTCAAATCTTCATTGACGTCAGTGCCTCCTGATGTCAGGACATAAGGCTTTAAAAATTCAAGCCCGTCCCTTTGCTTACGCCATTCGGCAAAACGTCTTAAATGAAGAATATGATACAGATCAGCCTCGGCAAAGCGCTCGTCCCACTCCTCGTCCCAGCTTGCTTCTTCATAGGGAAAGACCGTAACCTTGATGCCTCTTGCCACGAGCCCGGCGACAATTCGCTTCGCTGTCGTCGAGTTCCCGCGATTTTGTTCGTAATAAGGTGTAAAAAAGAAGAGATGCTTAAGCTTCATTTTCTTTTGACTCTCCTTTATCACGCCATCTGCGCAGCTGCTCCTGCCGCGACGTCAGTCCTATCTGATCCATTTTTTCTAAAAAAGGAACGAGATATTTGCGCGACAGACCGCTGATTTCCTTCGCCTCCTGCAAGGTGAACTCGGCACCCGTCCCTGCTTTCAAGCGATTCACATAGTCATTGAAGACTTCTACATCAACCGAATGCTTGTCATCAAGCTGATACAATCGCGCTGTCTCATGCACATAGTGGGTCAGCTCGTCGATTAAGGAAGCTGGCAGCTGCTGGCGCTCAAAATGATCCGTTAATGGCGTGACGTTCATCCCTTCCTCTTTGACCGCCGCAAGCGCCTGCTCGACCCGCTTTTGCCACTGCGCCGGCGGATGAGCGGTATGGGTCATGAGGGCGACATATGGACCTCGCCGTTCAAATGCTTCTTCTCGCGAATGTTCAAGCAGCCACTCCAGTAAACGGGCCGGATAACGCCTTTGATAGCTTTGCAGCAGCTCGGCTTTTTTTACGCCGGTCCGCAACGGATGCGCGCGGTGATACTCCGTCAGCTCAGCAAGCAGCTCCTGCCGCAGCGCAGCAAGTACGCTTTTGCTCGTCACCGCTCCGGCTACTACAACAAACGCTTGATGCTCGTCTGCCCATTCGTATAAAGCCGGCTCCGTCAGCTGCAAAACGGCACCAGCTTCAGAAACGTCGACGAGTTTCTTGTCTAATAGAAGCTGATCAAGCCGCTCCTCCGGTGTCGCTGTCTTTTTTTGTTCGAGCATGTTCACCGTTTCCTGTCCGAATCGATAGCTGCCCGCTTCGGGATCGATCACGACACCGCCACCGATCGTTTCCATCGGTGTCGGCCGCCGTAAAATAAAACGGTCCCCTCTTTTCGTCACGAGTGGACGGTCAAGTCGCAGCTGGCAAACAAGCTCGCTGTTCCCTTCCGTCAGCTCATTACGGTCAAAAAAGACAATCTTTCCGAAAACTTCAGCCGTGCCGAGATGAAGCTTCACCGCGCTCCGTTGCTTGACTGGCAGCTTAAGCGACGCAACCGTCGTTAACGCAATATCAATCGTTGTCGTCGTTTCAAACTGCCCGCTGCTCGCCAGAACATCGCCGCGCCTGATCTCCTCTTTGCTAATTCCGCCAAGGTTAATGGCGACGCGCTGACCCGCTTGCCCTTGCTTGCGAGCCTGATGATGGACTTGGAGCTGGCGGGCGCGCACGAGCTTGTTTTGCGGCAACAGTTCGAGCATATCTCCTTCCGAAACAGCACCTTCATATACCGTCCCTCGTACAATTGTTCCCTGTCCATGCACAGTAAAAACCTGATCAATCGGCAAACGAAAAGCGCCGCCGGACTCACGGCTTTCTGTCTCTTGCAGCTGTCTGATCAGCCCTTCCTTCAATTCAGTGATTCCGGACGCCGTTACGCTGTCAACATAAAACAGCTCGGCTTTTTCGAGAAACGTCCCTTCGACAGCGTCGCGAATATCAAGCTCTGCCAGTTCACGCCCCTCTTCATCGACGCGATCGATTTTCGTCATGACAATGATTCCTTTTTCAATACCAAGAAGGCGGAGAATATCGAGATGTTCCCGCGTTTGCGGCATCACCCCTTCATCCGCGGCGACAACAAGGATGACAAGATCAATACCGGCCACCCCGGCGATCATCTGCCGAATAAACCGTTCATGCCCCGGGACGTCAATTAAAGACACTTCCATTTGAGCCGTCAATGTAAGCGGCGCATAGCCGAGCTCAATCGAAATATTCCGTTCTTTTTCTTCTTTAAGACGATCCGTATCAACCTCGGTCAATGCCTTCGTCAGCGTCGTTTTGCCATGATCAATATGGCCCGCCATTCCAACCGTGTAATGCTTCATAATGTCAAAATCCCTCTTTCCAAAGCGTCAACTGTCTCACGCTACATCATACTACACGCCAGTCGCAAAACAAAAGAATAGTGGCTCAGCGCCCGGCCATGATCAACACTAAAAAAGGCTGAGTCAAACGGAATTCCCGTTTTTGACTCAGCCTTGCGTACATCGTGATTAATCAGCACCGCCACTGCTCTCTCATTAGCGTTGTTCCAAGCGGGCAATGCGTTCATCTAAATCGGGGTGACTTGAAAACAGTCTCATCACTCCGCCTTTTCCGTTTATTTTCATCGTCTGAATTGCCGTATCGTCCGTCCGGTCATTGACCTTCGCCCGGTCGACATACGCCTTCAACGAACGAAGCGCATGGGCCATTTTATCGTTTCCGGCTAAATCGCCACCGCCACGGTCAGCGTGGAACTCACGATGGCGCGAATACGCGTTGACGACAATGCTCCCGAGAATCGAAAATAAAATTTGGAAAATAATGATCGCCGCAAACTGGACAATCCATTGCAGCTCTGCTCTGACAAAGCGCGAGACGATAATTGCCGCAATCCGTGAGAAGAAGACGACAAATGTATTGACGATCCCCTGCAGCAAGGTCATCGTCACCATATCGCCATTGGCGACATGCGCCACCTCATGGGCGATGACACCTTCCACCGCATCCTCGTCCATCGTGTTTAACAGACCGGCCGAAACAGCGACGAGCGAGCGTTTCTTCGACGGCCCTGTCGCAAAAGCATTTACCTCAGCAGACGGGTAAATCCCGACCTCCGGCATATGTGTAAGCCCGGCCGCGCGTGAAAAGCGATGTACCTTTTCCACGACAGCCCGTTCCTGAGCCGATAAAGAACCATTTGGATCAAGCACCTTGACCTTCATCATTTTCTTCGCGACCCAGCGCGACATCGCCAAGGAAATAAACGAGCCGGTGAAGCCGACAAGCAAGCTAAAGATCATTAACGAAGCATAATCAATGCCCAAACCAGGACCACCTGTTTCAAACGTGCCATTGACACTTGTAAAACGGGTAATCAGCGACCAGACAATGACAATCGTCGTCATGACCATAATATTCGTCACTAAAAAAAGCAAAAATCGTTTCCCCATTTGTTCCCCTCCATATTCTCTTTGTTTAAGTGTAACATAGCTTGCAGCGCGGTTGAACGAAAATCATCGGCAAACGATGATTTCACGGACAAAGCGGCCTTTTTTCGCAAGCGCCCGGTCGATGACATGAAAGCCAGCCCCCTGTAAAAACGAATCGAGTTCTTCCACGGTCACGACGACAAGCTTACCGGCAAACGCCCGCGCCGCCTCAAGCATCTCCCGCTTCACGTCAGGACTGAGCACCGAACAAAGATTGTAGGGCATATCCATAATCGCGACATCATAACGCTCCCGGACTTCCCGCATATCGCGAAGGTTGACCGGACACTCGTAGCCGAAGTGAGCAACGTTTTTGCGCGCCTTCTGGGCGACGAGCGGATTGACCTCACCACCGGCAATCTCAATGCCCATTGACAAGGCCTCAATCAAAACCGTCCCTGCACCGCAGCACGGATCAATCACCTTCGCTCCTTGCGGCTCAGGCACGGCGATATTGACAACCGCTCGCGCGACCCTTGTGCTTAAGGCTGTTGAATACGCCTCCGGCTTGTGCTGATGCTCGAGCCAGATCGACTGACTTTCCTCGTAATAGCCGAGGAGCCAGCCTTCCGTCCATGTAAGCAGAGCGACGATCCGTTCAGGCTTGTTGAGATCCACCGTTCCCCGCAGCAACGAGCCAATCTCTCGTTCCAGCCGGCGACGCTCGTGAAAAGCAAGCGATTTTCCCTTTGCCAGACTGTCATTTTTGATCATCGTCACTTTAAAGGACTCCGCTTCAATGACCCGACCATCCGCTTTCGTGAGTAGCTCTTCCAACGACTCAGCCTGAACGATGATCTCGATTCGCCCACGTATAAACGGACTTCTGCTCGGATCAATCTTCTTCCTGCTTTGCAGCACCTTCATACCCGTATCTGCCCCAAAGAGGCTGCGCATTTCCAGCTTCGCTAACGCCTCGTCATCGTCATGATAGGCATAGAGGTACATATAATTTTTTTCTGCTGTCTTCATTGCTGCCTGCCCTTCTTTATTCATACGATCCGTTACACGAGAGGAGCGACACTTTTTTCCACCTCGGGATCGGAAATAAGCGGCGGGGCATGGTGCGGCTTGATGCGCGCATCGATGATTAGCTGATCACAGCCCCAGTGCTTGTATTCATAACGGCTGTTCACCCCGTACAGATCATGCGACGGATTGCTGCGCGTAAAAGTAACCCACAGGAAATTGGCCAGCGTGTCACTGACAAACGCACTGTCATCACATAGAATGAGCAATGGGCAGGAGTCAAGCCCGGCTTTTTCGGCAAGCTCGGAAGTGAGCTTCTTCACTTCCTCTTCTGCCTCGTCATAGCTGACAAAAGCTGGCCCCTGAAGCGCGACGACTCCCGGCATCACAAACTGCGGCCGCCCAAAGTCGGCAAGCCCTTCAAGCCCGGCCGGCACCTCCTGACACAGCTCACGCTTCTTCTCGCCATATGCCGCTATAACCACCTTGCTGCCTTGATTAAGTCCGGTCCCTGTATAATCAAGCGTATCAATCGTCGTATTCGTTTGAAAATGCAAATCGCGTCGCAAATCCACCCGTTCCAATATATACGTCAGAAATTCAATTTCCTGATGGGTGTCAAGCGGCTTGTCATCCTCCGCTGTAATGAACAAATATTTTGCCAGACTGACCTGCCCTGTTCCTAAAATACGGTTGGCGATCGTTAAAAGCTCGGCCGGCTGCTTCACCTGCGCATAAGGCGTGTAGCGCTCGCTGCCAATCGCAAACAGCAACGGGTGCACCCCCGCGGCATCGACAGCGTGAACTTCCTTCACTCCCGGGATTTCCTGCTTGATCGCGCTTCCCGTCAGCTCATGAATCAACTCGCCAAAAGCGGTATCCTCCTGCGGCGGGCGGCCAACGACAGTAAACGGCCAAATCGCCTTCGGCTTGGCAAACACTTTATGCACTCTCATGACAGGAAACGGGTGAGTCAGACTGTAATAGCCTAAATGATCGCCAAAAGGACCCTCCGGCTTCGTTTCGCCCGGATGAACTTCCCCCGTAATGACAAAATCAGCGTCGTGGCTAATGCAATAGCCGTCGACATAGCTGTATTGAAAGCGGCGCCCCGCCAGCAGTCCAGCAAAGGTCAGCTCGCTCAGCCCTTCCGGCAATGGCATCACCGCCGCCAGCGTATGCGCCGGTGGGCCGCCGACAAAAATACTGACCTTCAACGGCTTGCCAAGACGAGCCGCTTTCTCATGGTGGACACCAATTCCGCGATGGATCTGATAATGAAGTCCGACTTCCTTGTTAAGCTCATAGTCATTGCCGCTTAATTGCACCCGGTACATGCCGAGATTCGCATTCATGATTCCCGGCTTCTCCGGATCTTCACTGTACACTTGCGGCAGCGTGACAAATGCCCCGCCATCGTTAGGCCAATGATGAATCATCGGCAAATCGGAAATGCTGATCTCCTCAAAGCCGGCTGACTCAAAGCTTTTTTTCTGCGGCAGCGCCTTGCTCGCGGCGAGCCCGGTTTTCATATGCTTGAACGGCTGCTTGAGCACGCTCATCGGATCATTGCGCAGGGCGATAACCTCCTGCGTCTTCTGCAATGTCTCACGGAAAAGAAACTTGCTTCGCGCCAAATCGCCGAATATATTTGACGCCGCCCTGTACTTCGAGCCCTTCACTTTCTCAAATAGCAGCGCCGGACCCCCGGCCTCAAATACCTTCAAATGCAATGCCGCCATCTCAAGATAGGGATCAATCTCTTCTGTCACTCGCATCAACTGACCGTTTTTTTCAAGGTCTTTTATACTTTCTTCAAGAGTACGAACCATCATTCACTGCTCCTAAATCTGTCATAATAGCTTTATTATACTTCGTATCGAAGAGCTTGTCTGTAAACAGACAATGACTTTAAAGAAAATGCACAGCGATTTTTGGTTTGCAAGCTCCTTCCTTTGCTTGTATAATGGAGGCTGTCCCTTGGGGCTGGCTGCGACACTGGTGTTCGCCACGGTCTTCAAAACCGCCTGGGAGGCGCGTGCCGTCTCCGCTAGGTTCGATTCCTAGACAGTCCCGCCACAAATGATCCATACTATTGACATGTTACATTCACGATGAAATACACTGCAACCCGCGCCCCCTCTGTTCGGCCCATCAACCGGAACAAAACACCCCTTTATGCCTAGGTAAAGAATTTCTTTCCCATAAAAATCTTATGTAAACTTTATTGATCTTCCCTCTTTACAAGCTTTGTCCATATTGAAGTCAGCCAATCGTCCAATCGATGATTTTTTTTTTGTAATAATGGTTACGTTAAAACAGACATAAAAAACAGCGAAGGAAGTGAAGGAGGAATGGAAAGTGATATCAAGGAAGCATCTGTTTGTTAACCTGGCGCTACTCATTGTGCCGTGGCTGTCGATGCTGTTCATTGGAAAGCGTACTTTTAAACAATACTCTTTTTCGGGTATCGTTATCGTCATTTTCGAGATTTTAAATCACTTGTACGGAAATAAACGGAAATGGTGGAAGTTTTACGACAAACCAAATTCCTTTCTCAGAGATGAACTTCCTTTTGATATTGGTCCCTATATGCCTCTTTCGATGTGGATGCTCAAGCTTTCATACGGGAACTTCAAAAAATTTATCCTGCTCAACGCAATCGCGAATGGCCTTTTTGCCTTTGTCTTTTTCGACATCCTTGAAAAATTAAAAATTGTCCGCTTACACAAGCTAAACCGATCTCAATTCTTTATCTACCTGCATTACAAAGCGTATGTATTATATGGCGTTCAGTATTTATATGAAAAAGTAAACACTCGCCATTCCCTCACATTACAAAGATAGGGCAGCCCCTTGCGCTATCTTTGTTTTCCCTTCCCCACTTTTTCTTTGGCCCTGCGCTCATTTTGATTACATTGAATGCTGTCTAAACCTAGATAAATTCCTCTATTTTTTCTATACTAGTTTCAAAGAGGAATAGGGTAAAAAGATCAGACAGGAGGTATGCTTTATCAGTGATTTTTTTGATCAGTCCGATAAAGACGTATTAGATGAATTTATGGAAGCGTTGATAGAGGAAGAAAGACAGCAGATTAAGCTTGAAAAACGGCGTCAACTAAAAATAGCGAGAAACATCTCCGCTCCCTGTTCCCTTCAGGAAGCTCTGCGCGCTGTACCAAAAACACAGCTGGACTTGATGCGGCGGCTATTCAACATTTCAGGCTTGAGTCAATTAAAAAAAGCAGAGCTTGCAGATGAACTGAGCAAACGAATCCCTTCAGAGCTAATCGACCGATTCTTTCTGTTAAATGAAGAGAACTACAAGCTGTTACGCAAGTTAAGCAGGAATGAGTTTATCGCCGCTGCTGAATTGTCACTGGAGAAGCTCGCATTTTTGAGCGACTTTAGTATCGCGTTTCCAGCTTTCAGAAAAGCGAAAGCTGAGCTCGTTATAACGATGCCGGAGGAAGTCCGACATGTGTTTCAGCAAGCAGAGAAAAACAATCTGCAAGCAACAGTGAAAAGGAATACCGACTATTTGAATGTAACTGCCGGGATGCTTTACTATTACGGTTATTTACCCAATGATACCCTTTACGACATGATGACAGGGATGTATGGGGAGACCTTCGATATGATAGAGTACATGGATATTCTCTTTTTCAATATCGCTGAAATGGACATGCCCTTCATCCCGGCCGACGATGGTTGGCTCCACTGTAGAGTATTTGGTTCTGAGCATCTAAAAGAGGAACAGGCGATGTATCCGGAGGTCGACTATTATCCATTTACGAAGGAACAATTTTTGCAGGCAGCCGACGATCAATTTGTCGAATATACACCAGCGATGAAAAAGCTTCTCGCATTTCTGCAAGAGGGCTACCATCTCTCAAACGAAGATCTTCATGAGGAAGCGCTTGATTTTGACACGAGAATCAAAAACGATATAAGTTGGGATGAATTAATTACATCTGCCAAAGAGGAATTCGAACTCCCTACCGCCCCGATTGGCGAGCTGTTTACGAATCATCTGATGGACGTGTTTATGAATACCCGCCAGTGGAAATTCAAAGGC
The DNA here is from genome assembly GCF_040544555.1 of Halalkalibacter oceani. Classification (NCBI taxonomy): domain Bacteria; kingdom Bacillati; phylum Bacillota; class Bacilli; order Caryophanales; family Bacillaceae; genus Halalkalibacter; species Halalkalibacter oceani. The sequence continues at coordinate 94,975 of NZ_JBEPKD010000001.1, read as the reverse complement.
TACACCCAGAATGAAGTGAACCGCCTCTCCACCCCGGAAGAGCACAATGTCATCGACATGCAAAGCTACCGAAAAGTACGGAGAAACGCCCCCTGCCCATGCGGAAGCGGAAAAAAATACAAAAAATGCTGCGGACGGAAGTAAGAAATGCAGGTAAATAGAGGCCACTGAAAAACCTCTTTTTCCGTAACTCGAAGAAGAGTAATGGCTCCGCGCGTTGCGCGCCTTACTACGAGAAACCCACTCGTAGTAAGGCTTTCAAAATCAGGCAACGGCTACGCTCATTACGAAAAAGCTGTTGAAAAAGTACGATTTTCACTTTTTCAGCAGCTTCGGTAAATATGCGAATCTAAAACAAGGATCGAGCTACTATTTTCATAGCTCGATCCTTGTTTTAACCATTTTATTCAATCGGGAAAATCGTCCCTTTCTTCATGATCCCGTTTGGATCAAAAGCCTTCTTTAATGTTTCTAAAATATAGTAAGAGGAGCCATCTTCATCTTTCACCCATGCTGTTCTAATCGTTTCCACACCCATTTTTTGATGGCTAAGAAATCGCGTTTTCCTTTATATCCTCTTGTCTGCCACTCCTCTGATTCACTTCCAGGAATTCCGTTAACAATGCCGTCAGCCGGCCATGACCAAACTTCATCCGCCTGCCATTCCGGCATTCTTTGGAGTGATTGGCTAAAAAGTGCAAAATCTTTTTCCTTCGTTTCAGGATGTCTTTTGTTCCGTTCAGAAAAAACCATTCGTCGATCGTATTGTAAACGCCTCGATTGAGGCCATATCTTTTCTCACACCACTGTACGAAGGACAAGTCAGGTAAATGAATGATGAGATCGTCGTTTTCTTTCATTCCCCGTTCCCCCAGTTTGTTTGCCCGAGTGTAGTCACGTCAATTCTTTTATTTTCTGATCGGACTTTTGCGTCATGTCTGTTTGCTGTATCCATTCACGCAGTTGCTTAATGACCACTCTCTTTTCTTCGGCGCTAAGCGGTTGACGTTCATCTGCCCGTTGATAAATGAGACAGCTGTAGGTACCGTATAATAATTGATCAAAATAGTACGGAAAGTGTTTTTCACACGAGCAATTTTGGTTTTCATTCAACAAGTCACCCCATATGCATTGTTCGTACACATGAATCCGCTTCAGTTTGTCTCGTGTTTTCCGCAAATAGACCGTGAAGCTGCTTTCATTCAGGCGGTTTGTCATTTGATAAACGTCGATCTCCTGATTGGCCGCTTTCATCACTTTTCTTTCCCCTATATCGAGCCAATTTGTTTTTTCAAGCTGCCATGTAGTCACCTCACTGATCGTGACGAAGGGAAGGCGATGGAGTTCAGCCATTTCACGTAACCTGTCTAATGAGGCTATCTTTCCTTTTTCATCAAGAATTTCGCAAAGGTAGGCAACAGGTTCCTTTGTGAGCATATCCGCCAGAGAGACTGCCGCTTCGCAAATGTTCCGCTTTGTTATGATGCCTTTATCGCTGCTGATTAATGGAAAGATGTGACCCGGTCTTTTAAAGTCTTCTGCTTTCGTCCCTGCCCTGGCAAATGCGCGAATCGTCTCCGCACGTTCAAACGTGGAAATCCCTGTCGTTGATGTTGTATAGTCTACCGAAACAGCGAAGGCTTTAGCGGACTGTAACGAACCCGCTCCGCCGATCAGGGGCAAGGCGAGTCGCTTTGCATGACTTTCTGTAATGCAGACATAGACAAGCCCTTTTCCATGGTGAGCCATAAAATTCACCTTTTCCTTATTTACTTCCGTCGCCGCTCCCATCAAATAGCCAAGCTGACTGGCAAGATCATCATATAACAGGACAAGCCCAGATGGATCGTTCAAAGGTCCACTCACCCGGCTTCCCTCCTTCCAAATTGCTTGTTAAAGCAGCTTGCTCCGTTTTGGTCTTTCTCCATAAAAGGCGTACTCTAATAAATGACGAATTGAGGTTGCCTCAAGAGGCCGGGGGTTGTAGTATGGATGTTTCACAGCAATGTCCGCAGCTTCGTCAAGCTGCTCCTTCTTCATCCCGATTTCCTTTAATGAAACAGGAACACCCAAGGCATTTGTCAGATCGTATAAAGAGCCGGCGACATCATCAGGCTCGCAGTTGAGCGCCCGGGCGATCGCTTCCAGCGCCGGCCGGATAGCAGCTGAGTTGTACCAGAGCGCATAGGGCAGGATGACAGCATGCGTCTCCGCGTGCTGAAGATTATAGCTCCCCCCAAGCACATGGCACAGCTTATGATGGAGCGCCATCCCTACCGAACCTAGCACGAAGCTGCCGAGCCATGTCCCGTACAAAGCTTCCGTACGCAGGGTGACATCTTTCGGGCTCTCGATAAGCGCCTGCAACGTTGAACAGAGGACGCGAATTCCTTCCTCCGCCAACAGGGAAATGACCGGATTGGCATTTTCAGCATATAGCCCTTCTACACAATGGGCTACAGCATTTATGCCACTTGTCGCTGTCAGGCGTGACGGCAAGGTCACTGTTAATTCGGGGTCATAAATGACTGTTTTCGGCCTGACAAGCAAACTTTTCCCCGTTTTTTTCTGCCCGTTTTCCGTGATTCCCCAAATCGGTGTCATCTCTGAACCGGCATAGGTTGTCGGGATCGCCAAGATCGGGTAGCCAGTTTTCAAAGCGAGCGCTTTCGCCAGGCCAATTGAGGAACCTCCGCCAACAGGCACAAAGCTATCAACATCAAATTGACGCACGACTTTCATCGCATTATCGACCGTTTTTACGGGTACATGCTGAACCGCTTCCGTAAACATAGCGGCGCACCGTTCTCCAAGTAATGCGGCCATGCTATTGGCGAGTTCCCGGCGCCCCGCTGTCGTGATCACCAGTGCTCTTTTGCCGCCTAGTTTCTCCAGCTCAAATCCAGCTTCTCTTATCAGCCCTCTACCGAATTTGACACGGGATTCATGACTTTCATATAAAAATGCTTCCATTCCGATTCTCCTTTATCAAGGTCAACGCGAGCTCATCGAGCGGCATGTCTGAAAATCGTGGCAATTCCCTGACCACCGGCAATACATAAAGTCGCTAGCCCCCATTCAACTCCTCGCCTCATCATTTCATGAATCAGCGTCACACAAATTCTCGCCCCGCTGTTCCCAATCGGATGTCCGAGCGCGATTGCCCCGCCATTGACATTGACAATTTCCTCAGGAAGATCAAGTTCTTTCATGACGGCAAGCGCTTGTGCAGCAAAGGCTTCATTCACCTCTACTAAACCAAGATCCTCACGTCTCAGCTTCGCCATTTGTAATGCTTTTTCCGTTGCCTGTACCGGACCGATTCCCATCCGCTCAGGCTGCACTCCCGCTACCCCGACACCGACGATCTCAACGAGCGGCTTCAGTTGATAGTGCTTGATGATGTTTTCAGAGACGACGAGCAGCAGCGAGGCACCGTCGTTAAATCCTGACGAATTTCCAGCTGTCACCGTTCCATTTTGTTTAAACACCGGTTTGAGAGAAGCCAGTTTTTCGATCGTGGTTTTTCTAGGGTGCTCATCCGTGGCGAAAAGCAGCGGCTCCCCTTTTCGTTGCGGGACCGAAATCGGGATGATTTCGTCTTTGAACCTTCCGCTTATGATTGCCGCATTTGCTTTCGTTTGACTGGCATGGGCAAAGGCATCCTGCTCTGCTCTCGAGATCGAGTATTCTTCTGCGAGATTCTCAGCGGTCATCCCCATCGTCAATCGTCCATAGGTTTCTTCCGGCTGTGACCCCGGCTGACTCTCTTTATTCGGATCGAGAATCTCGGCATTTCCTGAGAAAAACCCGAACCGGGCATTGCGCAAATAATAAGGCGCTGTACTCATGCTTTCGACCCCTGCCACAATAAAGGCCTCCCCCAGGCCGGCTTTCATTTGAAAAAAGGCGTTATGAATCGCCTGCATCCCGCTTCCACATTGGCGATGAACCGTATAGCCCGGCAGCGACTCTGGAAAATCAGCTTTTAACAGCGCTTTTCTCGCTATGTTTGCCTGATCCTGACTTTGTTTCGCCTGACCGACAATGACCTCATTGATCAGGCTCTCGGGTAGCGATTTCTGCTTTTTGATATCCTGAAGCAAAGGTAAAAGCAAGTCATCGGGTTCGATCCTTTTCAGGGTACCCCCTAGCTTGCCGACCGCAGTGCGCTGTGCACGTACAATATACGCACGAGCTGCCATCCGACTCCCCCCTTCTATTAAATGCAAAAGACCCTTCCAAAATAAGCATGGGCACAATGTGCGTTTCTTCTGGAAGGGCAATGAGAAGTTCCGGCAAAACCGAAAGCGCTTTCTATTTTTTGATTACGATTTTCGGCAGAACCTCCCGCACTTCATTCTTTCACATTGCGAATCATCTCTCTTGCAAAATCGATTTCGTCGTCATTGATCTCATGCCCCATCCCTTTATATATAACCGTTTTCGTTTGAGCGCCGAGCTTGTTAAAAATCGCCGCGGTATCATGAATCCGTTGTTCCGGCACCCATTCATCGACATCGCTTGACCCCAGAAAAACCGGAGTATTCTGAAAGGAGCCTTGGCTATTCCATTTCGTGCCATCAGGCCCGATCACCCCACCCGTATAGACGATAATCCCGCCATACCGTTCAGGACGGCGTACCGCAAATTCAGCTGTTAAACAAGCTCCCTGCGAAAACCCGAGCAGGACGATCTTCGATTTCGGTATGCCCTCGGCGACCAGCTCTGAAATCCGCTGCTCATAGCAATCGAGAGCATAGCTTAAATAAGGCTCATTTTCAGCGATCTCTTTCATGAAGCCGACCGGGTACCAGCTGTTCTGAGCCGCTTGCGGGGCGACATAATGAACATCAGGAAGCTGGATGCGATCCACTAGATTCAAGACGTACTCAGTCGTTTGGTCACGCCCGTGCACCATGAAGACAACGGCTTGTGCTTCAGAAACCGCCGGCCCCCGCCTGACGACCGGCTGCTGTAAATGAATATTCATTAACGCGCCTTATTTCACCAGTGGCTTTTGCGGATTGGTGATCGGTTCAAGCTGGCTCATAATTTCTTCACTATCCTTAAGCTTCCACGGCGGAAGATGAAGCTTTTGTCCAAGCTCTTCAAACGGTTCATCGATCGTAAAGCCGATATCACTTGTCGTGAACTCACAAAGAATGCCACCAGGCGATCTGACGTATGCGGAATGGAAGTAATAACGGTCTTTAATTTCGGACATGTCGGTAAAGCCCAAGCCCGTCACAATTTCCCGCACCTGATTTAGCTCATCGTCCGTATCAACGGCAAAGGCAACATGATGAATCGTACCGGCACCGAGACCCCAGCTTCCTTGAGGAAGATCCGGCTCGTGCACAACATAAATCGTTTTATTCGCTCCCCCCTCCTTTAATTCATACTGATAATAATTCCTTTCCTGGCCGATAAATTGAAAGCCGAGCACTTCAGTAATAAAACGGTTCTGTTCTTCTACTTCCCGCACCGACATCGTCACACTATGGAATCCTTTGACCGCTTCGTTAATCGATACGTCATCGGTGACATATCCTCTCCTTGTATCCGTATCATCTTCGACAAATTCAAACTCAAGCCCGCATGGATGCATAAAAGTTAGGCGTCTTTGGCCAAAGCGTTCTTCAATGGTACCGTGCCGGACATGATGCTTTTGAAAATGCGCCACCCAAAATTCGAGTGAATTGGAAGGCACGGTATACGATGTGATCTTAACCTGCCCTGAGCCTCTTCTTGCTTTAATTCCAGCCTTTCCATACGGAAAAGTCGTCATCGCCGAGCCGATATCAGCATCAGCATTTGTATAATAAAGATGATAAATAGGCAATGGACCGTCCATTAAGACCGTCTGCTTAGCCAAACGTTGCCCGACAATCGTCGTAAAGAAGTCGACATCTTCCTGGGCGCCTGCCACCCCGGCCGTTACATGGTGAATCCCGTTAATAAGATTTTGCAGCATAGAATTCTCCTCCTTGTTCATTGTTAATTTGATGTGGTGAACCACTGTCTTCACTTTAAAACGCTGCTCTAACCAGTTACTTACACAGGCAGGCTCTTTTTCTTACTCACAGCGTTTTTTTTCTGACAAAAAGAGGAACGGAGAAAAATTAGCAAAAAGGCCGGGAAAAAGGTAAAAAACCCTTTAACCCGGCCTGCCTCACACGTGAATCTCCTTTATATCATTCGGGACAATTAATGCCGGCCCGGTGGCCTGCTGGACTTCCTCGACCGTCAGTCCCGGGGCGATTTCTTTTAAAAGCAGCCCTTCCTTCGTCACTTCAATCACAGCCATATCTGTAAAAATACAGCTTACACATTGTAAAGCGGTCACCGGATAATCAAGTTCCTTGACGATTTTCGCCTGACCATCCTTGCTCGTATGCGTCATCGCGATATAAAGTGCCTTCGCTCCGATCGCAATATCCATGGCTCCGCCTATCCCGCCTAATTGCACGCCTTTTACTTTCCAATTGGCAAGGTCGCCTCGTTCTGACACTTGCATCGCGCCGAGCACCGCCACATCAATGTGCTGACCTCTGACCATCGCAAAAGAGTCGGCCGAATGAGAGAAGCTCCCTCCCGGAACAAGTGTGACAGGCTCCTTTGCGGCATTGACGAGATCGGGATCAGCTTCATCCGGGTCAGCAAGCGATCCCATCCCCAGTACACCTTGTTCGCTGTGATAGATAAATTCCGCTTCCGGGGAAACGAAATTGCTGACCAGGACAGGAATGCCGATTCCTAAATTAATCACATCGCCATTACGCAGCTCTTGGGCGATCCGTTTGGCAATTTGCTCTCTCGATAGCAGTCGTTGATCCATTTTTTCTCAGCTCCTTTTTACGACACGTTGGACGAAAATCCCCGGTGTGACGATTGCCTCCGGGTCCAATTCACCGACCTCGACTATTTCATCAACTTCAGCAATCGTGACCTTGGCCGCCATCGCCATCACCGGATTAAAGTTACGCCCTGATTTGTTGTAAACGAGATTGCCCCAGCGATCCGCCTTTTTCGCGCGAATAAAAGCAAAATCCCCTTTGATTGCTTTTTCTAGAATACAAGTGATCCCGTTGAATTCCTTCTCGTCCTTGCCTTTTGCCACTTCCGTCCCGACACCTGTTGGTGTATAAAAGGCTTCAATGCCCGCTCCCCCGGCCCGGATCCGTTCGGCCATCGTCCCTTGGGGAATCAGCTCCAAATCAATTTTTCCCTGCTTATATTTTTCCTTAAACACATAGCTGTCTTTTTGCACCGGAAAAGAGCAGAGCAATTTCGCAATCCGGTCATGAGCGATTAATTTCGCAATTCCTTCCTCGTGATAGCCTGGATTGTTGCTGACGGCTGTCAGGTTTTTCGCCTCCTGGTCGTATAACGCATAAATTAATTCATACGGCACCCCCGCGCCGCCGAAGCCGCCGAACAAGACCGTGCTCGCGTTATCTACGTCAGCAACTGCCTCAGAAGCAGAAGCGATTACTTTGTTAATCATCTGTCACACCCTCCGTTCATCAAAAATAACCTGCTTATCAACTTCTGTAATCGGTATGGTTCTCCACATATTCAAACAGCTGCTGAGCGACGGATTCCTGCCTTCCTTTTTCAATCTCCTCGGCAATATGACCGACGAGCCCGACAGCCCTCGCCGCGACAGCAAATGACTTCACAAGTCTGTAATCAATCTCCATATCCGACATGATCGCCCCGATCGCTCCGGTGACATTTAACGTAATTTGCTTCCCTTTCTCCTCACAAAACTGCTTGTGCATCTCCAGCAATAGCTTTGAATGCTTACGGAGGAAGCCGAGATCTTCCGCTAACGCGAACAGCTTTGGTGTACGCGGATCGACCGGTTTATGGATGTGGTGACCAAACCCCGGCAGTTGCAAACCCTGCTCCTTCCGTTCCTTAATGACCGTCGCCGCAAGCTCTTCAATGCTCTTCTCCTCTCCATGCTGCCGGAAAGTGTTTTGCAGCATTTCAGAGACATATTCCATCGCCCCGAAATAAACAGTGCCGGCCCCAAGCAAGCCGGCCGCCACGGCAGCCTGAACAGCCTCGGGCGCGCCGAGATACGTAAGTCGGGCCGAAATGGAACTCGGGGTAAAGCCGTGCTCACAAATCGCGATCAACAATGCGTTGAGCATTTGTGATTCCTCCTCCGACGGCTTTCGATGCTTCGCCCCTAAAAACGCCATATCAGCAAGGGTAATGTTTCCGATTAACTGCTCGGCCAGGTCGTAACCATGTACTTCGATCGATTCTTTCGTTGACTTGCCAATTCTTGTTTCTAATTCCATCGCGACAGCCTCCCCATTCAATTCATGTAGAATAGAAAAACTATAAAATATATTTCTAACTGACTTCTTACTGGAAAGCGCTTTAATCTTACAAACGGACGGAGAAAGAACCGCCAAGCATAAAAAAAGAGCCTGGAAAAAAGGACGTCTTTCCCCTTTTCCCAGACTTGCATGGAGCGGGATCACTCTTGCATAATGCAGAAAAGAGCTGGGCCAAACGTTTTTTCTTTTAGCCCAGCCCTCGATTTGAGCTTGAGACAAAACTATCTTTGGGCCTACTGGCAATGGCTTCACACGCCACAAGCCATCCTTTCGTTTACTCGCACGAAAAAGTATAGCTTAAGGAGAGAAGATTTCTTTCTACCTTCGGAGCTCCGCCTAATTCAGAGCAGCGGTCACTTGCCAAACTGATTTCCTTATTGTTGAAATAGGATTGAGTGCCGACTAAAAACACGGCTGCAAGCAAGACCAGCGCACATAGCGCCATCCCTATTTTTCTGTTCAATTTCACCCGTTTCTACCTCCCAGCTCTATAGCCAGTTTATCATAACGTTTTGCTGAACAGCTTAGAGATATCATTAAAAAAGAGGCTTTATCTTGCAGCCTCTCTTTCTTTAAAACTTCAACGCCTTGCCCATATGAACCAGCTCTTTTGCCAAATGCTCCATTCGCCTGATGACTTCCTCATCGATCAGTTCTTGCCGTTCATTGAAATGGTCGCGCGTCACGTAGACAGAGCTTGGCGCTACAAAGGCGCGAAAATAGCCGGCTATCGGTTTCAGCTGATTTTCGATAACGAGATAATGCTGGGGAATTGCTCCTGTTGCGATAAATCCGATCACTTTGTTCCTTAACGCAGCTACCGGCGTTACATCAATTAGATTTTTTAACGGACCGGACAAGGATCCGTTAAAAATCGGCGTGCCGAATAAAAAGACATCAGCAGCATTCATAATGTCGATTACTTTTTTCGTATCCCCCTCATAGGCAGCCGGATCCCGCCCATCACAAAATTGGAGCTGATAGTTTTTCAAATCAAGCAGCTCTGTCTCGACAGTGGAGTCGACTTTTTTGATTTCGTCCAAGACGAGACTGACGACGGCACTCGTTTTCGTTCCAATGATCGTGCCGGAGATGCCAACGACTTTCATGTAAGTCCTCCTTTCGCCCTTTTCAGGCTTGTTACTCGTACATCATGTCGGGAAGAAATGTAACGATACTCGGGAAAACAACCAAAATCGCCGTGAAAATAATGATCGTGACAAGCATAGGAACGACGCCGCGAAAGATCGTTTGAATCGGGATATTTTTCGCCACTCCGCTGATGACATACACACTTAGCCCTAAAGGAGGTGTCAAAAGACCCATGTTCAGCACCAAAATCATAATGATCCCAAACCAGACGCCATTAAACCCTAAATCAATGATCAGCGGATAGACAATTGGCAATGTCAGGACGAGGATCGCGAAGCCTTCCATAAACAGTCCAAGAATGAGATAAACGAGCAAAATGATTAGTAAAATTAAATAAGGTGAAATGGTAGTATTGGCAACTGACGCTGATAATTGCATCGGCAGCTTTGAAATCGCCAAAAATTTCCCGAACACACCCGCGCCAATTAAAATCATAAACAGCATCCCCGTAATCCGCACCGTATCCATGATTGACTTTAAAAAATTCGTCCAGTTCAACGTTTTCGTCGCAAGAGCGATCAGAAGCGCCCCAATTGCCCCGACACCACCAGCCTCTGAAGGGGTAAAAAAGCCAAAATAGATTCCACCGATGCTGACGAGAAAGACGAGTAAAAACGGCCAGACCTTTTTTAAAGAGCCAATTTTCTCACGGAAAGGGGCCGACTCTGCTTTCAATGGAGCCAAGGCAGGATTTCTGCGAATCTGCACATAGACGGTGACCATAAATAAAAGCGCCATGGCAATGCCGGGGACAATACCGGCAATCAGCAATTGCCCAATCGGCTCCATTGTCAAAACACCGTATAAAATTAGCGTCACACTTGGTGGAATGAGAATCCCCAACGTCCCACCGGCGGCGACACAGGCCGTCGATACTTTTTGATCATAATGATAGCGTTCCATCTCTGGTAAGGCGACTTTGCCAATGGTTGCCGTAGTCGCCGAGACAGAGCCCGAAATTGAAGAAAAAAGCGCACAGGCACCAATCGTCGCCATCCCCATTCCTCCGCGAAGATGGCCGATCCAGCGGTCGACTGAATGGAACAGATCTCGCGCTAAACCACTGTAGGATAAAAACATCCCCATTAAAATAAACAAAGGCATGACACTTAAACTATAATTACTCGCCGTTTGAAAAGCGGTACTGCCAAGCTGAACCAAAGCGGCGTCGACATTCACGAGTAACGAGTAGCCGACAAAGCCGATTAATAGTAAAGCTACAGCGACTTGAACGCGAAGCAGAATTAGTGTGATTAACAACAGGATACTCAACCCGCCCAGCATTTCAGGACTCATGTTCCGGATTCACCACCTTCAGCAATGACTTCAAAAAATCAACGACGGCGGTCATGGCATATAGGAAAGCACCAAGCGCGCAAAGATAGACGAAGGCGGAAACCGGCAGATGCAAATCCCCCGTTAACGTCGTACTCGTCCGGCCGGCGAAGACAACCATTTGCCAGCCCATTAAAAAAAGCAATGAGAAGGTGACGAAATAGCTGATCGCATCGAGGACCGCCTGAGTCCGCTTCGAACATCTATCAACGAATATTCCAATCGCAATATGCTCCTTCTTGCTTTGAACGTAGCCGAGGCTCAGAAAGACGATTAGCGCCAGCGACAAATAGGTTAACTCGTGTGTTCCTACGATCGGCCTGATAAAATACCGGCCTGTGACATTGGCGAATGTCAGGATCATCAGCAGAACAATTAGAGTTGCCGCTATGAACCCGGCGATTTCATTGATTTTGCTCATTCCTTTTTCTAAGGAAGTAACAAATTTCCTCATTCCGCTCACCCCGGCTTTCCAGATTAATCAAGCGTTTCCTTCAGTCTGAGCACTTCTTCATATACCTCACGCCCGGGCAGGCCCATTGCTTCAATGCTTTCAATCCACTCATCTGCGACAGGCTGAAGCGGATTTTCCCATAAATGCTTTTCTTCTTCTGGAATATCAAAAATTTCGACGCCTTTTTCTTCTGCCATCCTCCAGCCTTCTTCAGCAAGCGAGTCATACGCTTCGGCATGCTTCAGGCCATATGCTGCAAATAATTCTTCAAGAGCCGCCTGATCGTCCGTGGAAATCTGACTCCACGTATCCTCATTGATGACGCAGAAGAATGTCGGCAATACGAGATTTAACCTCGTGATATGACCGGCGACGTCACCCAATTGAAAATTTGGAATCGTCGATCCATTGGCAAGCGCCCCGTCGACAATTCCGCGCTGCATGGCTTCATATACCTCGCCCATCGGCAGCGTGACCGGAATCGCTCCGAATGCTTCCAAAAATGCATTTCCAGTCGGCGATGGTGTTAAACTGATTCGCAGCCCTTGCAAATCCTCCGGCTTATGAATCGGTTTATCAACCGTAAATACGTTCTCCCCATCGCCAATCCATAAATAAGCAATCTTCGTTCCGTCGTGCTCTGCTTCAAATTCTTCTGAGAATGTTTTCAGCAGGGCATTCGATATCTCGGTTCCATTGATTGCGCTATCCCCAATGAACGGAAGGCTGTTAACCGAGACTAAGTGAAAAACCCCCGGCGTCGTATTGTGCAGTCCATATCCGATATCCGCAATCCCGGTAACGGTCATGTCATATGTTTCACTTGGTGCACCCAGTCCCCCTGCCGGATAGAGCGTTGCCGTAATCCGTCCTTCTGTCACTTTTTCAATTTCCTCCATTAGTGGTTCAACGACCTGAACATGCTGACCGTGCGGGCCCGGCCAAACACTCGCGATCGTCAATTCGATTGCCTCCGCTGCCTGCTGCCCCTCCTGCGAGGAGGAATCGCTTGCACGGCTATTCCCATTATCCTTCGTTGAGACCGATTCAGAAGACTGGCCGCTGCACGCCATCATTAGGGAAAGCATCAATAAAAGCATGCCAGCTACAATTTTTTTCATTTCACTCTTCCCTTCATTCATTATTACGAACATATGTCATTGCGTTTCCGTGCTTCTGCTCTGCCTGGAAAGACGGCCTGCTGTTTTCGGTTTTATCGAACTGGCAGGCAGCAGCCAGTCCTGATAAAAGTGAGCAGAAAACAGGTTTCCTGCTCACTTTGTCTACTTTCCCAGTCTCAAGTCAGCTGTCTACTTTGTCACATGAGCCGCCTGTAAAAATTGAAGTGTCGCGTCGACAACTGCGTCAAGCTCCTCAGCCTGAGGATAGTGGCCGGAATTTTCCATAATCACGACTTGGGAGCCCGGCAATTTTTTGTGGTATTCATAAGCATAATCAACCGGGACGAGTGCATCCTTTGCGCCCCAAATGATGCAGCTGTTCGCTTTCACCCGGTGAATCCGCCGGCTTAACCCCTTGTCCGGGATGCCCCACATAAATTTTGCGGCTTCTGCGGCGGCTGTATTTTGCGCGACCATAAAGTCAATCCGCTCTCGCTCATCCTCCGGCGCCGCATTGGCAAATGCCTGGGCTGCCGGTGAATGGAGATCGGCAAACAGATGCTGGAACAAGACATCCGGCGTGTTAAGCATCGTAAAAACATCCTTGACCGGCGCTTCATCAAGCCATAATCCTGCCGCGCACACTAGTACAAGGTTCGTCACGCGCTCCGGATTGGTCGCAGCCAGCTCTGCCGCAACCATCCCCCCGAACGAATGACCGATAATATCAACTTGTTCCAATCCGAGCGCATCAAACAATTCATAATAATACAGAACTAAGTCCCACCAGTCGCGTATTTCATCTTTGCCGAGCGAGCCGCCTGTTCCAATATGGTAAGGCGCGTACACTTTGTAATGCTCGGCAAGCCGATCTAAATAACCATCCCATTGCAGCCCGCCCGCGCCGTGAAGATAAACTAAAGGCTTCCCTTCGCCGGCAATTAAAACCTTCGCGCTGATGTTATCTCTTACGTTCACCGTTTCTACTGCTGGTACAGCCATGATTGATTCCTCCCTCTACCCTTTTTTTACCGCTGCTTTTTCTGTGACTTCCGGCCAGTTCTGCACCTCATATTGATCGCCCCAAATGTCGCGCACATGCGGAATCACTTCTTCTCCCATTAGACGGATGTTTTTCAATGCCAGCTCATGCGGCATCGATCCATGATTTAAGAGCGCGATAAAATGACCGACATGCAGCTTCTTAATCGCCTTTCTCATTTGCTTGATAACGCTTTCAGGAGAACCCGCAATAATATAGCCTCCTTCCACCATCTGTTCCCAGTTCAAGCCTGCTCTCAGCTTCGCCCCAGCGCTTTCGGTTCCATACTGGCTTTGCATCCCCGCCCTGACACTTTTTTCTGTCCGGTAGCCCGGAGCCTCGAGGAATTCCGGCGATACATGAAAGCTTTTTTCAAAGAAATAGTTAATATGCTCTTCATATTCTTCCTTCGCTTTTTCATCGGTTTCTGAAATACAGATCATTTGAACAAAACCGACTTTATACGGGTTCATATCGAGGCCTAATTGCTTCCGGCGCTCCCAGAACTTATCAAACTTATCTTTCGCAAATTCATGCCCATAAAAGCTGAGATAGCTATATTGATAGTCGTTTTCTGCTACCCAGTCAAACGTCTCCTGGCTAGCTGCGCCGCCCGGAATCCAAACGGGCGGATGAGGCTCCTGATAAGGCCGGGTCCAGACATTGACATATCTTAATTGGTTAAATTTCCCGTTAAAATGGAAGACTTCCCGTTCCTTCCACGCCTTCATAATTAAATCATGGGCTTCATAATAACGAGGCCTCAGCTCAGCCGGATTAATGCCATACGCATAGTTCGTATCCATCGAGGTACCAACCGGAAAACCGGCAATCAGGCGCCCGCCTGAAATATTATCCAGCATCGCCAATTCCTCGGCGACGCGAATCGGCGGATTATAAAGGGCCAGACTGTTGCCCAAGACGATCAGAACCGTTCGCTCCGAATCCTTCACTTTTCGCGCCAGTGTGGCGGCGATCAAGTTCGGTGAAGGCATCATTCCGTACGCATTCGCATGGTGCTCGTTTACCCCTACACCATCAAAGCCTAAATCAATCGCCAGCTCGTATTGATCGATAAAGTCGTTGTACATTTGATGCCCTTTTTCAGGATCATACAGTTTGTTCGGGAGTGAAATATAGACGCTTTTATACGTTTCCGTGAAATCTTCCGGTAAATCACGATACGACATTAAGTTCATGAATACAAATTTCATACTTTCCCCTCCGTTATCTCTTCTAATCTGAATTGTTTGTGCGGTCCACCACACTTGCCGCGTCCTTGCTGCCTCCTTTCTGTTCCAGTCGATCTAATCGCACTATAAAGGAGCCACCTAACCACACCCTTACAAGTAGTTCTGAATTTTCTTACAATTTTAACGCCAGCAAAATAGAAAAAAACTGTATGCCACTACAGCCCTTCTTACTGTAAGATAAATAAATACTAACAAGTGATAAATATTTTTCTTACGATTGACTTACACTCCCTTGACAATTAAGTAACTTATAAATAGTATTAATAGCAAAAATATGAGAAGTTGGGGATATCCTAGGTATGTTGGGCAACTTTATGAATGCGCTTACATTTTGAAGGAGGGTCTACATGCTATTTTTTGAATCAAAGTTAAGTGTGCCGCATTATACTCCTTATTTAGTTAGAAAGCGTCTATTTACTTACCTGGAAAAACATTTAGACTGTTCCCTCATCTGTTTGATAAGTGACGGCGGCTACGGAAAAACAACGCTCGTTTCGAGCTTTACGAAGGAAAGGAATATACCTACAGTCTGGTATAAGCTATCACAAATCGACAGCAATCCAGCTGTTTTTCTCTCTTATTTAAAAACCGCGATTATGAGAAAAATATCCGGCGAGAATGTGATCTATGATGTGTCGGACACTGACCTTTCCCGTGAGCTGGATAAGATTATGAGCATTTTATCAACCTGGCCGGAACGGCTCATAATCGTTTTGGATGATTATCAGACGATTGACCAAAGCCCGGAGATCGAACGGATGTTGATCAATATTCTATCGCATGTCTCCCCACACGTTACCTTTATCATTACGAGTCGCATACGCCCTAATTTAAATCTCGTAAATTTAAAGTTGAAAAATAAACTGGCTCGCTTGAGTACAAAAGAGCTGAGATTTACTCCAGATGAAATCAAGCAATACTTTTCCCATTTACACAAAATCGACTTACGGAACCAGGAAGTTCATTTCATTTATTCAAAAACAGAAGGCTGGGCTGCCTGCTTGCAACTATTGCAGGACTTGATCAAAGATATTAATGTAACGGAGCGGTTGCCGTTTTGGATAAACTTCAAAGGAACTGAAGATATTTACAATTATTTAGGTGAAGAAATTCTTGCCAAACAAAGTGATGAAATTAACTATTTTCTTCGGCGGACATCGATCCTTTACGAGCTTAGTCCGGAAGTCATTGACAAATATTTAAACATTCATCACTCAGAACAAATTATTGACCACCTGCTGACAAATCATCTCTTTATTTATCAAAATGATTATGGCGAAGTGCGCTACCACCCTTTATTTCAAGCCTTTCTGACGAAACAACTGACAACACAATCCGAAACCGACACGATTCAAAAGCTGCATAGTCAACTTTCGACAATCTATGAAGAAAAGAAAGATTTCTTTCATGCATTTGCCCATGCTATCTCCAGTAACAATTTTTTTATAGCGACGCAAATCATGGCAAAGATGAAAGAATTTTATCCGCCCTCCAGGTTTGTCGAATTTGTTGATTGGTTTTTCCAGGAAGTTTCTCCCCGGTTACATACAGCCAGTATTGGATTATTCCTTGTAAAATGCCTGCCGTTAAGCGCTTTGCAAAAAGTGATACCGGCGATGGAAAACAATTTAAAACAATATGGTAACCACCTGAATCCATTATCGGTTTCGCATTACAAGCATCAGCTCGCCGCCGCTTATTTTTACAGCGGGGAAATCGGTAAGGCTGAACAGCTTTGCGCCGAATCCTTGCAGGAGTCCCATCAAAACAAAGATAATCAGATGATCGCGATTAACCTTTCACTCCAATCTGTCATTTATTTCTATAAGGGCAGCGCTGATAAAGCGCTTGAAGCTGCTCAGAAATCGTTGTCATACCCAAATCTGAACAATTTTTTTCACCCTACTCATATTTCATCGTGGATATTAGCGGAAGTTCATCTCATGAACAAGAAATTAGATAAGGCGAAACTTCTGTTAGAAGAAACATTGAAAATATCAAAGCAACGCCATAACGCTTCTATCGTTTATCCTTACTGTTCAATGGGGAAATACTTTCGCTTAATTGGCGATCACCACCACGCGCTCGAATGGATTAATAAAGCGAAAGCTACGGCTGAGGAGTTTCAAATTGAATATGCGATGGCCTGGGTGTATAAAGAACTTTCCACGACTTACATGGAGCTCGAAAATTGGGATTTGGCAGAGCTTTACTTATCTAAAGCGTACTCATATGTCACGGACTCCGCCTATTTAAAATGCACCATTCTACAGTTACAAACCAGCCTTTACACAAAGCGGGGAAAAAATGAAGCCGCGGCCGATACGTTAAAAGAATTTCAGGACATCTGCACCGGCAAAAACTATCACTGGTTACTCTCCTCAGCTCCGGTTGAAGTGGAGCGGAGGCCGGTTCTCATCAAGGAGAAGCGGCATGCTGACCGCAGCGCTCTTTCCATCACAACGTTGGGAAACTTTGAAATCCTTGCCAATCATAAGCTCGTTCCTATTAAACGAAAGGCCAGTTTGCACTTGCTGCAATATTTGATTACACATCAAGGGAGTAAAATAAACAAAGACAGCATCCTTGACGAACTTTTTCCTGGCGGGCTGATGGAATCGGCGAACAACCAGTTCTACGTCGCCTTATCCAATTTGCGTAAATCGTTGGAGCCCGATTTAAAAAAAGGCCCCTCATCCTCTTTCATTAAGCGTGATGGTGAACATTATTATTTAGATACAGAGTACATTCACCTGGACATTAATGAATTCACCCGATTAGCAGAACAAAAAAACTCCCTCAGTCCGTTAGAAAGAATTCAAGATTTGAAACAGGCTGAAGCTTTATACAAAGGTGACTACTTCGAGGGCTATCCTTACAATATCTTTTTAGAGCTTGATCGGGAAAGATATCGCGTCCTTTATATCAACCTCCTACAGGAACTGGCCGAATATTATTGGAATACCGGGGACTATTCAACCGGACAACATTATTATGACAAATTATTAAACAAAGAACCTTATCAAGAGAGTCTTTACCTCGATTATATCGAGAAGCTGCTGACAGCGAAGATGCTTCTTCACGCCAACAGGGTATCAAAGCTTTATCAGCAAATGATTGAAAAAGAGCTCGGAATCCCGGTAGTAGCAAAAATCGAAGCGATGTTCAGCAACTATTCAAAATCGATGTGAAACAGGCGCGGTTCTGAGGAAAACCGCCTGTTTTTTTCAAGCATTTTCTCATTGTTTCCCTCCTTGACGGGTAGAGGATAGCCGTGCTTTCATGCTATTGTGATAGAAACGACAGAACAAAGCGGACGA
Source organism: Halalkalibacter oceani (assembly GCF_040544555.1). NCBI lineage: Bacteria > Bacillati > Bacillota > Bacilli > Caryophanales > Bacillaceae > Halalkalibacter > Halalkalibacter oceani. The sequence continues at coordinate 76,938 of NZ_JBEPKD010000001.1, read as the reverse complement.
GCTATATTCAATAACAGGAAGGATCGAGATGAAGGTAAACCGGGATTCACAATTTATTCGCGAGGTCCGTTTGAAGGAGGAGCTGATTTTGTCTTATGACACTTTCCCGCTTACCCTCCCGTTTATGCAGCATTTCGGGACGGTATCCTTTCATCCTAGACGTGTATCATTGGGGAGAATGGGATGGGAAAGTCAACGTTGCTTGAAGGAATTGCGATCGCCTTGGGATTTAACCCGGAAGGCGGCTCGTTGAACTTTTCTTTCGATTTTAATGGCTTATCCGGGCGCGAAAATCATCCAGCTTACCGAAGAGGGGATGGAGAAGTCAGCTTAGAGGAGATCGAGCATTATTCGCTCATGAAGCAATTTTAAAGGCTGGTCAAAAGGTAAAAAAAACAACCTTCTGTCCCAGCCTCTTCGCTTTTTATTTAGTAGCTAGAAGTTGTTCAATGCTGGCGATTTCGACGCATGTGCAGAGAACGTTCAACGCCTCTTTCAATTCGTCTACTGATGGGAATGTCGGCGCAATCCGAATATTCCGGTCACATGGATCAATGCCATACGGGAAAGCCGCTCCGGCTCCCGTCAAGGTCACGCCAACTTCCTTTGCCAGTGCTACCGTTTTGCGGGCTGCACCGTCAACAATATCGAGGCTGATGAAATAGCCGCCGTTTGGCTTTGACCATGTGGCGATTCCTTTGCCGCCCAGCTTTTCTTCAAGCGTCGAGAGGACAAGCTCAAATTTCGGCTTAATCAGCTTCGCGTGCTTTTTCATATGGGCGTCCAACGGTTCCACCTCTGTGAAAAAGCGGACATGCTGGAGCTGGTTGATTTTATCGAAGCCGATTGTCTGTGACGACATCAGTTTGAGAAAATGGTTGATATTGTCACGGCTAGCCGCTATGACAGAGACACCTGAACCTGGGAACGTCACCTTTGAAGTAGAAGCGAAGATGATCGGCCGGTTCGGCTGACCAGCTTCTTTGGCGGCTGCCAAAACATTTTTTAACGGATCATGCTCATCTGTCAAATGATGGACGGTATAGGCGTCGTCCCAAAACAGGCGAAAATCATTCGCTTTCGTTTCCATCGAAACGAGACGCTCCACCGTTTCGTCACTGTATGTTGCGCCGGACGGGTTGCTGTATTTCGGCACGCACCACATCCCTTTAATCGAATCATCTTCGCGAACAAGACGCTCGACTTCCTCCATATCCGGTCCTTCTTCATTTATCGCTACTTGGATCATTTCAATGCCAAACAGTTCACATATCGCAAAGTGGCGGTCATAGCCCGGCACCGGACAAATAAACTTGATCTTCCCCTGCTTCGACCACGGGGCGCTGCTTTCTGGGAACCCAAACACCATCCCGCGCATGATTGTATCATGCATTAAATTGAGGCTGGAATTTCCGCCAACAACCACTTCATCGGTCTCCACCTCAAGCAAATCAGCAAAAAAACGCTTTGCCTCCGGAATTCCGTCAAGCTGTCCGTAATTTCGTGTATCAACACCATTTTCTGCCTTCATGTCTGATTTTGAAGAAAGGACATCCAACATTGGCATCGACAATTCCAATTGCTCCGGACTCGGTTTGCCGCGGGACATATCCAACTTCAACTTTTTCGTGCGATATTGCTCATAGTCGGCCTTCAATGCGGCCAAACGGTCTTTTAACGCTTCTTCTGATTGATCTTGTAACTGAGTCAACGTCATTCGAGCTCCTTTGTTCCTATAATTTTCTTTACTTCTCCCATTGTAAAACAACTTGCGCCAAGATGTTAGTCTCGTTTTTCAGAAAAAAGCAAATTTGTGCTAAAACGTATCGGGAAAAATGTTGTTTTCCTGTCACGGAACATAACGAAATTGATCATCCGGCTATGATACTATAGATGTTTGAAAGGTTATGCCTTTCGGAGGCACGTCGTAATTTGGTATAATTTCAACAGAAATTTAAAACAGAGACTCAACCAGGCAGGAGACGGAACATGGACAAAAACGAAAAAGACAATCCTCATCAAAACAACTCATTTAGAACACAACTGGCCGCGCTGGTGACGCACCAGTATTTTCAGTTTGCCATTATCGCGATCATTTTTCTTAATGGACTGATTATTGTAGCGGAAACGTATTTGAAGGGCAATGCCCTCTTGCTGACGCTGGATAAAATCATTGTCTGGATTTTTATCGTGGAGATGATTTTGAAATTGGTCGGACTCGGCGTGAAAAGGTATTTTTCAAGCGGCTGGAATCTATTTGACTTTTCCATTGTCGTAGCAAGTATATTGTTTTACTCGACTCCTTTTGTCAGTATTCTCAGATTGGTACGGGTAATGAGATTGATCCGGATGATCCCGGCGATTCCGGCGCTCCGGAAAATTATTGACTCGCTTTTAAAGGCCGTGCCGGCCCTGACGGGAATCTTAGGGCTTACCTTTCTCATCTTTTCGATTTACGCGATTATCGGCACGACATTCTATCATGATGTTCTGCCTTACGAATTTTTTGGCAGCTTTCATTCTTCTTTGTTTACATTACTGCAAGTCGTGACATTTGAATCGTGGGCCAGTCAAGTGGCAAGACCGGTGATTCAGGAAATTCCCGCGGCGTGGATTTATTTCGTGTCGTTCATCATCATTGGCGCCCTGGTGATTTTGAACCTTGTGGTTGCTGTCATTTTAAGCTATTTGAACGCTGACGAGGATGCGCACCGCGACGAAAAGCTGGAGCAGGTGCTTGAGGAGAACAGAGAGGTGAAGAAAGAGCTTGCTGAAATTAAGCAGCTGCTACAAAACCGCTCATAGGAAAACAGGACGAAAAGGCTGACTAACGGAGAAAATCTGGCAGTCAGCCTTTCTTTTTTAACGTACTTCAGCGCCGAGACTGTTTTGAAAATGCTGCAAGGCAAACTCATGCCCGGCCGGATTAAAGCTGGCGACCCCTTTTTTGTGCACGACGAGGTCATAGCCACGCTCGTAGGCGCCATAGAGACTGTGAAGGACGCAAATATCGGTCGCCACTCCAACGAAATGAAGCTCCGTGATCCCTTTGGCGCGCAATTTCAGATCAAGATCTGTTCCGCTGAACGCTGAATACCTTGTTTTGTCCATGAAATAGACATTGGGCCGATCCTTAATTTCCTTATACAGCTCCCCCAGCTTTCCGTAAAGCTGCCGACCCGCGGTTCCGCGAATATTATGCGGCGGATACAGCCTCGTCTCCGGATGATGGTCATCCTCCAGCTCGTGTACATCAACGGCAAAGACAACAAAATCTCCCGCCTCCACAAATTGTCGTGTCAGTCTGACAATCTCCTCTTCGATCGCCTGGCCAGGCGCCCCACATGTCAACGCTCCGTCCGTGGCGACAAAGTCATTTGTATAGTCAATCGCAATCAATGCTTTCATAACTCCTTGCCTCCTTCCCAGTACCCCTATCATTCTAGCGGCAGCTGGCAGAATCCTGCCCGCCCCGGCGATCATTTATTTGCTTCGTTGGAAGGCAAAGACTATAATACTACTAGGAAAAGCGCGGACTGGACGTACGCGCTGTAAATGAGGTGGACATCGTTGGATAGTATTGCGGTTGTTTCTTTTTTAGGCGCTGCCATTGTTTTGACATTAATGCCGGGGCCGGATAATTTATTTGTTTTGGCCCAGAGCATCGCGAAAGGCAAACAAGCGGGGATCGCCACGGCGCTTGGGCTTTGCACCGGTCTGCTCGGTCATATTAGCGCAGCGGTGATCGGGCTTTCGGCGGTTATTTATCAATCGGCATTCGCTTTTACGATTGTCAAATACGCCGGTGCCGCCTATTTGCTGTTTTTAGCCTACAAAGCATTTCGTGCCAAGGAAACGGGCTTTGGGTCGCTGAGCGCCGATCCACTGGATTATCGTGCGCTTTATAAAAAAGGCGTGATTATGAATTTGCTCAATCCGAAAGTTTCCCTTTTTTTCTTAGCGTTCCTGCCGCAGTTTATTCATTATGAAGCAGGGCCCGTTGCCGGGCAAATGCTTGTCTTTGGATTGATCTTTTTGCTGCAGGCGCTCATTCTTTTCTCGCTCATCAGCGTGTTCGCCGGAAAGATTGGTACTTTTTTGCGGAAAAGTCCGGCGCTCGCCAGGAAGATCAATTTGATCGAAGGAAGTCTTTTTGCTTTCATCGGCTTGAGAATCGCCTTTAGCGAGCATAAATGAAGGATTTAAAGAGGAAGTGTGACTCACTCCCCTTCCTCAAACACCTCCATAGCCAAATCAGTATTCACCCCGGCGGCGGCACATACCCCTTGACCGGCAGCGATTATCAATTGTGAAGGCCCGGACTGCGACGTGTCTCCCGCAGCATAGACTCCGGCGACATTCGTTCTTCCTAACCCGTCAACAACAATCCCGCCGGTTTCATTCAGCTTACATCCGAGTGCTTCAGCAAAATCGGTCGGCTGCGCGAGCTTGGTTGGCACGAAGCCTCCAGTTCGCTTAATTTCTGTTCCGTCGCTAAACAACACGTTTTCCAGCTTCCCTTCCTCTCCCTCCAGACCGATAATTTGCTCCTCCTTCACCCTGATTCCTTTCCTCTGAAACAACTGCTTGTCTTCCGGCGATAACACAGAATGCCCATTCGTACAAACGACGAGGTCATTGCTCCACTGATAGATCAGCTTCACCATATGGGCGGCATGCTCTGTTTCAGCAATCAGCATCAAGGGCTGATCCCGTAATTCCCAGCCATCGCAATATGGGCAGCTGAAAACGCTCGTTCCATAAAAGGTCTCGATTCCCTTGATCTTTGGCAGGCTTTCTTTGAGACCCGTAGCGATAAGCAATGTGCGGCTGATAAAGCGCTCCCCCTGCTCTGTCATCAGCAAAAAGCGGTCTTCCGCTTCCTTTTTCACTTTGGCAATCTTTACTTGCTCAAAGCGGACAGACGGATAATGACGAATGTCCTTCCAAGCCAGCTCGCGCAATTCATTTGGTGACACCCCATCCCTCGTGAGAAAGCCGTGTGAATGCCGGGTAACCCTGTTCCGCGGCTGACCGTTATCAAAGACCAGGACACGTCGCTTTGCCCTCCCCAATACAAGCGCCGCATTTAATCCGGCAGGACCGCCACCGATAATCGCACAATCAATCATAGAATCCACTCCATTCATTTATAGAGATTAAAGATTGTTAAAGTCTATAATTAAGTTAAAAAAAATTACAGAACAACCGCATGCAGCGAGTCAACCATGCTTTGATCGACCTTTTTCACAATATCTTCAATCGTCCGGCTACTTAAATGCTGTTCCATTTTCTGTTCGGCTTCATTCATAACCGCCTCGATCAGGCAGCCTTTCTGTTCCTCGGGCCGATGCTCGACATGGCAATTGAACATCGAATTACTTCCCTCAATCGCATGAATGATGTCTAAAAACGTAACCTGTTTACTATCCTTAATTAAGCGATAGCCACCGTTCACCCCTGTTACCGACTCGATAAAGCCGCCTTTCACTAATGTCGTTAGCACTTTTGACAGATAGCTTGGCGATACCCGCTGCACCTCGGCCAGTGGCTTGACACCGATCGTTTTTCCGGCAGGCAACAGCGCCAAATAAACAATGGTGTGGAGCGCATAATTCGTCGCCTTTGAATACTTCATCTTCTCACCACCTCATTATAGATTCAATGAGTCTATAATATCGTTAGTCGAACGACGCTGTCAAATTTCTCATCCTTTTTTTACGACTGCCAAACGGTCAGAAAATACAATTCCTTTACTTTCATTCGTGAATCGACTATTATATAAATCGTAATAATTTCGTTTTAAAACAGGAAGGTGATAAGAATGGCAAAGAAATCAAAGATTGCAAAAGAAAAAAAGCGCCAAGAACTCGTGGCCCGCTATGCAGAAAAGCGAAGAGAATTAAAGGAAAAAGGAGATTATGTGGCGCTTAGCAAACTGCCACGTGATTCAGCGCCAAGCCGTTTAACGCGAAGATGCGAATTAACCGGCAGACCTCGTGGCGTGCTTCGTAAATTCAAGCTCTCCCGGATCGCCTTTCGCGAGCTCGCTCATAAAGGTCAGGTTCCCGGTGTGAAGAAATCGAGCTGGTAAAAATCCATGTGCAAAAAGAGAAATGACTTAGAGGATGGAATATAACGAAAGTTTGCAACTGCAATATCGAACAAAGCACCAAATTAGCGGATGAAATAGACGTAGACTCCAGCGGGAACAAAAGCAACGGTGAGACCCCGCAGTGCATAGCACGAGGAGGCTCACCAGCTTCCTGCGGAAAGCGAAGTCTATTTCAGGAGCGGTGCAGGTAGTCTCGCTGTCCTTTGTTCGGATATCCATGTAGTTTAGATACTTTTTCCCGACCTCTTCCCTTAAAGGAGGAATACACGAGATGAACAAAGTGCCTGTCACGGTTTTGAGCGGTTATTTAGGAGCCGGAAAAACAACGCTTTTGCAACATATTTTAACCAATTGTGAGGGGTTAAAGGTCGCCGTGATTGTAAATGACATGAGTGAAATCAACATTGATGCGATGCTGGTCAAAAAGAATCACTTTTCCAGAACGGAGGAAAAGCTTGTTGAACTGCAAAACGGCTGTATTTGCTGTACATTGCGGGAAGACTTGATGCAGGAGGTTGAACGGCTCGTCCAAGCGGGCGGCATCGATTATATCGTAATCGAGTCATCAGGCATAAGTGAGCCGATTCCTGTCGCGCAAACATTCACATACATTGATGAAGAGCTTGGAATTGATTTAACGAAGAATTGCACGCTCGATACGATGGTAACCGTCGTTGACGCCCATCATTTCTGGGAGGATTATCTTTCAGGGGAAACGCTGCATGAGCGACGGCAAGGAGTCGACGAAACCGACACGCGTGAAATTTCCGACCTGCTTATCGATCAAATCGAATTCGCCGACGTGATCCTGCTTAATAATGCCGATCTCATTGAAGAGGCTGACTTGCGTGAGCTAAGCGGTTTTATCCGCAAGAGCAATAGCGATGCCGTCATCATCCCGACCTCTTATGGAAACGTTGAGCTTTCCTCGATCCTCCATACTCGGAAATTTGATTTTGAAAAAGCGAGTCAGTCCGCGGGCTGGATCAAGGAATTAAACGAGGAACACACGCCGGAAACAGAAGAATACGGTGTTTCTTCCTTCGTGTATCGCAGACGCAGACCCTTTCACCCTCAGCGGCTGATGGACTGGCTCGAACATTGGCCTGATGCAGTTGTAAGGGCAAAGGGCTTTTTCTGGCTTGCCAGCCGAAATGAGATCGCCGGCTTGCTGTCACAGGCTGGCTCGACGATTACCATTCAGGGAGCCGGTAAATGGGTTGCCGCTTATGACGAGGACGAGCAGCAAGAGGTTCTGCGTGAGGAACCCGAGCTTTTACAGAAGTGGGATCAGGATTTCGGTGACCGGATGACCGAGCTTGTTTTCATTGGCATTGACATGGACGAGGAAGCTGTCAGCCGTTCGCTGGACCACTGCCTCCTCCGTGTTGAGGAAATGACAGTAGACTGGACAAGCCTTTCCGACCCGCTCCCGGCTTTTGTCGAAGCATAAAAGGCCCGGATAGAAGGCTAAGTAGAGAGAAAAAACATCGCAGCTGAAGACAAAAAGCCAGACCGTTGACAAAACTAGCTTTGGACCTACTGGCAATGGCTTCACACGCCAAAAGCCCGTTGTGAGAAACCCACTCACAACGGGCTTTTAAAGATCGTGGCGGTTCCGCTCATTGCTTAGAGACTGGGCAAAACAACCTTTTGTCCCACCCTCACTTTTACGTTAGTTGTCTCGGGTTGGTGACAAGGAGGATGGGTGTTTCTCCAGTGCCAGATGGCTAATTTTTAGGTTCATTGCAGCAAAAACAAGCATCACCGGCATCGAAGCCCTTTCAGCTTTGTCCGGCTTCATTCAAGGCATCCTGGCAAATAGATGAATCAGATCGGTATTCTCGATTTGTTGTCCGATAGGAAAGAAGCTGATCTTCCGGGCATATCTACTAGACGAAGCTCTGGATCGGGACAAATCCTTCTACCAAAAAAGCCTGTCGGCCGTCTCACTTTTGCGAGACTTTGTCGACAGGCTAAAAAAAGCTACCCTTTGTCTTTAGCTCTGATTTCCGATAATAAAGCGCCATAAGCCCGAAAAGACCTTGGCCTCGTATAAGGAAACGAGCAGGACGAGCAGGACAGGCCCGATAAATAAGCCGATAAAGCCGAAGAGCTGTAAGCCGGCAAACAAGGATACGAGCGTCGCCAGCGGGTTCAACCCGAGGCTTGAGGAGAGTACTTTCGGTTCGGCCAGCTGGCGCAGCACGATCGTAATCGTATACAAAATAAGCAGGCCAAAGCCTAAAAACAAGTCCCCCGTCACCAAACAGTAAATCCCCCACGGAATTAAAATAAGCCCAGTACCCAAATATGGCAGCAAGTCGACGAGGCCAAGAATGAGAGCGATCGTCAACGGCTGCTCGACGTTTAAAATAAGCAGACCGATGAAATTGACGACGGCTGTCATGCTAATTAATATAAACTGCGCCGTTAGAAAGCCGACAAGCTTTGTTTTCAAATCACGGTAGACGCTTGCAACCTGTCCGGAAACACGAATCGGCAGCTTTTCTTTGAGCCACACCTTCAACCGGTTCCAATCCTTGCTAATAAAATATAAGCCGAGCAACACGAATAAAAACACCGTCAATGTCAGCGGCAGCGCACCGACAAAATGAGAAAGACTATTGGCTACCGCCTGGCCGGCATTCCCGAGAATCGAGGCAAATTGACCACCGATCTGCTGAATGCTCGTTTCAATCGCGTTCTGCTGAGCCGGATCAAGCTCATCGATCATCCCGAGCCCCTTGATCCACAAAGGAACGAAATGCTCATTAAAATATGTTTGCAAATTGCGGGAAATCATTTCGATCTGCGTCGGGACAAACTGTGAGAGATATTGAAAGCCGTCAATTAGCTTGATAATGATCAAGGTCAACAAGCCGCCAACTAAGCCGAACAGGACGAGAATCCCGGTCAGAACAGCGAGCGGCCGCGGGAACCTTGCTTTTTTCTCAAGAATGTTGACGAGCGGGTTCATCAAAAAAGCGAAGACGGCAGCAATCAGAAACGGAAAAGTCAGCCAGACAAAATAGTAGAGAGCGAGCCAGCCAAGAACGATCAGCAAAGCAACAACGAGCATTCGCGCAATAACTTGAAGCACTTTATTGTTCCCCACTTGACACCTCCAACTAAGATCGGTCAGTCGCTATCAGCCGACCGCTTCGATTCACAACTGGTTTTTCTGTTCAAACCGGCTCAAAAGGAAAGCGCAGCCCGCCCCGAACAGGAAGGTCAGCACGCTGACCAGCAGCAAAAAGCGATCCGTGCCGATGCCCGGGTAAATTACAATTATCGAGCCGACAATAAAGCCGATAATAACCGCATAGGTTCCGACCTTGAATTGTCGCAAAAGCCAGGCGATGAACCGGCTTGTGACGATTAAGCCGATCGCGATCCCCGCCCCGACGGTCATAATAACGGGGATATTAATCGTCGATAAAGCATTGACGACCGTCGGATAAACACCGAAAAGCAGGAAAATAAACGAGCCGCTAATCCCCGGTAAAATCATCGCCGAGCTTGCCAGCCAGCCGGCAAAAAATAAAAGGGCATAATCACCTGTGCTTAAAGCCGTCATCACCGGCGCAAGCTCGTCTTCTTTGACAAAAACCGTTAAGCCGACGATCAGCGCTCCGATTAGCAGCAGGACATAATGAGCCGCCGTAAAGGTACGGGTAAACTCAATATCGTGCATCAGCTTAGGGATGATGCCAATAATCAAGCCGAGAAAAAAGAAAAAGGTCGGCTGCGGGTATTCCGCCAACAGCCACTCTACGAGATGACTGACGGCAAGGAGCGCTGCGACAATGCCGATCCCGAGCGGAAGCAAAAACATGAGATGCTTTTTCCATTGTCTCGTGAAAAGCCCGTTAATGGCCGCTAATAGATTCTGATAAATACCTAGCACTAACGCAATCGTTCCGCCACTTACTCCTGGAATCAGGTCGGAGATTCCCATTGTCATACCTTTAAAAATGTTACGCCATTCAAACAACACATCTTTCTCCTTTTCTAAACAGGTCGGTTCCTATGTAAACATGACAGGGAAGCAAACTGTTGTAATCAAATTGATGAGGGTCATGCATTTCCATCATTATTCTACCATTTCGCGCCATGATAAGCATGTCTTCTTTTGTCGCCTCGTAAAAAAGACCTTTACCATCAAAGCAGACCACTGAAAAACTTCCTTTTTCGTAACTCGAAGAAGAGTAATGGCGCCGCACGTTGCGCGCCTTGCTTCGAGAAACCCACTCGTAGCAAGGCTTTCAAAATCAGGCAACGGCTACGCTCATTACGAAAAAGCTGCTGAAAAAGTAAAAATCGCACTTTTTCAGCAGCTTTCCATCAAAGCAGACGTCTTTTCATGAAATGAAAGACGGAGCTACTGGTAAAGGTCTGGCTAACAACTTGATCCGGTTGCCAACAAAGCCGGGGATTTGCTCCCGTCATGACGACTTTATTGTACAGCTACTCCCCTTCGATTATAGTCATAATCATACCCGAATTGGTGATGTGATACAACTTGTTCACTGCTTTTCCTATTTCTTTCACAATTTTGCTTCAGACTGGTTCATAACTGACTGTAAACCTTCGGCAAAGTCTGGTCGTAAAATCCCTTTTTCCGTAATAATCGCCGTTATTAAACGGTGATCGGTAACATCGAAGGCCGGGTTGTATGTCTTGACATTAGCCGGCGCCATCGGTTCTTCGTACCACTTTGTCGTAATCTCCGTTGCATCGCGTTCTTCAATCACAATGTCCTTTCCTGTTTGGCACGAGAGATCAATCGTTGAGGTCGGCGCACAGACATAGAAAGGAATGCCGTAATGCTGCGCGAGAATCGCCACACCCGATGTACCGATTTTGTTAGCCGTATCGCCGTTAGCCGCGACGCGGTCACAGCCGACTAGCACCGCCTGCACCTTTCCCTCGCTCATCACGATTGACGCCATATTGTCACAGATTAAGGTGACATCAATCCCGGCTTCTGATAGTTCCCAGGCCGTCAGCCGCGCCCCTTGAAGCAAGGGTCGTGTTTCATCGGCGTACACCTTAAATTGATACCCCTGCTGCTGTCCCAAATAAATTGGCGCGAGCGCCGTTCCGTATTTCGCCGTCGCAATCGTGCCGGCATTACAATGCGTCAAAATGCCGTCTCCCGGCTTCAGCAACGATAACGCATACGTCCCAATCGTCTCACAGACCTGCTCATCTTCCAGGCGAATCGCTTCCGCCTCTTCCTTCAGCTCGGCGACAAGCTGGCTGACATCCGCCGTTGCTTTCATCTCGGTCACGAGCCGCTTCTCAAGCCGTTCAAGCGCCCAAAACAAATTAACCGCCGTCGGACGCGAGGAGCCTAGGTAATCTTTCACTCTGCCAAAAGCGGCATAAAGCTCGGCGGACGTTGACGCGCCGCTTTGCTTTGCGCCTAAATAAGCGCCGTACGCCGCCGCGATTCCGATAGCCGGCGCTCCTCTCACTTTCAAATGGTAGATCGCCTCCCACACATCTTCAGGCGTTTTCAATGTTTGATAGACCTTCTGTGTCGGCAGCAATGTCTGATCTAAAATGACGACAGCCTCGCCCGTCTCATTTAAGATGACGGATTGGACAATATCGATCATGTTCTTCATGGCCTTCCCTCTTTTCTTCAGCTCTCAACAATTGTCTTGATGAAATCCTGGCCGTTGCTGTACTGTTGCCGGTTAAGAATCAGCGTCTTTCCAACTTTTAAACAGAAGATTTCTGCTTCCGCCCGGCTCCCCGGTTCCTTGATTTCCGTTACATCCTTTACTTTAGCCAGTCCGATAACGCGCCGGCAAAGCTCAAGTCCGCATACCGCCGCCGTATCCTCGATAATTCTTTGAAGATAGTAGTCAAGAAACCCTTCGTATGACGCGACCTGTTCTGTTACTTCGCGCTTGTAGGCGCTGATAAATTTTTCTTTAAACAAGTCTATCGTCTGCTCAATCGTCTCGAGGATATATCCGCAAAACTGCTCGCGCTCCGCTTCATCTATCAGCGTGTGACGGCCATTGACATAGGCAAACAGCAAATTGGCGATTACATTGCCGATATCGTAACCAGCCGGGCCGTAAAAGGCGAATTCCGGATCAATCACTTTCGTTTCCGTTTCTGTGACGAAGATTGACCCGGTATGCAAATCACCGTGTAAAAGCGACTGGGCATTTGTCATAAAGTCGAACTTAAGCTTTGCTGTTTCCAGCGCCAGCGCCTTGTCGTTCCAAATTTCCTCTTCGACAAATGCCCGTGTGCCGTCAAACACTTCGTTGCGCGGGCATGGATAGAAAGGCTCTGTGTAAACGAGGTCCTCCGTGATTTCACATAGCTCAGGATTGATGAACGATTTAACGAGTTCCTTTTTCTCTTTATGATTCAGCACAAGATCCGATGTCGCCAGGAGAGTGTTGACTAAAAACGTGGAAATATGATCAGCGAATTTCGGAAACGTTCTCTTTTTTAAGAATGCAGTTCTCAAAATGTCAAAGTCAGATAGATCCTCCATCACGCAGCAGTTCATGATCGGATCATAGTGATACACCTTTGGCACGAAGCCTTCTGCCAGCTTCCCTTGCAGCCGTAAAATATCACTTTCAATCCGGTTGCGGTCCGGAGACACTTTAAACTCGTCCGAAATGCGCGCCACCGGCCCGGCCTGCTTAATAATAATTGACTGGCCGCCTTTCTGATCGCGGATCCGAAACACATAATTCAAGTTTCCATCGCCAATTTCCTCACATGTCAATTCAGCATCAGCTGGAAAAATCGACAGTCTCGTCTTCGTATAATCGACCGCTTCAGCTTCCGTCATCGTAAAATATTTCTCAGTAAATGTCGTCATCTTCCTTCCCCTCCCCGTTCATCGTTTACTTCTGTCTGCTTTTATAATAAGTCAGGGCCAGTGCCAAAGCGAGCACCGTTCCTTTTACAATGTCCATCGCGTAATACGGTACACTCATCATCACAAGTCCATTGGCCAATATTCCGATTAAAACAGCCCCGACAAACGTTCCGAGCGCGTTCGGCTTTCCGGCGCCAAGGACGGCAAAGCCGATGAAGGCCGCGGCGACCGCATCCATCAAATAAGGTCCGCCGGCATTAATTTCCGCCGTCATCACCCGCGAGGCGAGGACGATTCCTCCCAATGAAGCGAATAAGGCGGAAAGCAGGTAGGCAACGACCTTGTATTTGTTGACGGGAATGCCGGAGAGCCGAGCCGCTTCCTCGTTGCCGCCGATGACATACATGTAACGGCCATGCTTTGTATGCGTAAGGAAAATATGAACAATGAAAACAACGACAAGCATGATGATAATAATATAAGGCACCTGGCCGAGCTTGGCGAATCCGCTGCTGATCGTGCCCTCCGCATAGCTGCCATCGGGCATAATCATATTTTCAGAGACGGTCGCCCCTTTTGTATAGGTCAGCGCCACTCCTTGAATAATGAACATCGTCGCCAGCGTTAACAGCAAATCCGGAATTCGGACTTTGACGATCATAAAGGCGTTAAACGCACCGACAAGCAAAGCAACGGCAATGGCTGTCACGATTGCAACCGCAGTCGGCTGGGAATACCAGACAAACATCGAAATCACGACGGCGCTGGCAAGCGAGGCGACTGAGCCGACTGATAAATCAAAGCCGTCGACCGCCAGGGAAATCGTAATGCCGATCGCGATAATTGTCACGATCGAGATCGAGCGCAAAATCGTAATGATATTATCCGCCTTAATAAAGGACGGATTCACGCTGGCAAAGACAATAATCAGCACGACAATTAAAATCATCGTCCCATATTTATATAAAAAATTAAACAAGTCAAAGGACGCTTTATGGTCGCCCCTTTTTTGTTCCGCCATATTACTTTCCTCCAGTTGAGAGGTATAACAATTCCTCTTCGTTCGTAGTTGATGTGACGAGTTCCTTAGTCATTCGCCCATCGTACAGCACATACACCCGGTCGGTAATCCCGAGCACTTCCGCCAGCTCGCATGATGCGTAAATGATTGCTTTCCCACGGTCGGCAAGGCCGGCGATCAATTCAAAAATATCTTTTTTCGCGCCGACATCGACGCCTTTTGTCGGCTCATCGAAAATATAAAGGTCACTGTCGGCAATCAGCCATTTTCCGATCGCCACTTTTTGCTGGTTGCCGCCGGAGAGATGCTTGACGGTTGCCGCCGGACTAGGTGTTTTGATCGCAAGCGCTTCAATCATTTCCTCGGCCTTCGTTCGTTCCTTTTTCACATCAACGAAGCTGAATCGTTTGAGAAAGTTTCCAAGGCTTGATGCGGTCAAGTTCGTAACGACCGATTCTTCGACGAGCACCCCTTCCTTGCGGCGCTCCTCCGGCACAAGCGCGATCCGCTGGCGCACCGCCTCGGTCGGACTGGCAATGGTGACATTCTTCCCTCTGAGCGAGATCGTGCCGGCTTTTAGCTTCTCTGCTCCAAAAAGCAGCTTGCACAGCTCGGTTTTCCCGGCACCGACAAGTCCCGCTACGCCGATAATTTCCCCGGCTCTCACTGTCAGGCTGACATCATCAACCTTGTCGCCGTCAGAAATATGGGCAGCTTCCAGCACCACCTCCCCCGCCGTTTGCCTGCGCTCCGGAAACTGGGCTTCGAGCGACTTACCAAGCATATGCTCAATCACCCTCGTCGCGCTCGTTTCACTTGTACGTTCACGGGAAATATAGCAGCCATTTCTCATCACTGTGATTTCCTCGCAAATCTCAAACAGTTCTGGCAGGCGATGAGAAATGAAAATGACTCCGACATCCTTTTGCTTCAGCTCATTTACAACGCGAAAAAGCTGCTTCGTCTCTGTCATACTGAGCGGTGCCGTCGGCTCATCTAAAATGAGAAATTTGCATTCCGTCGACACGGCGCGGGCAATCAGCACCATCTGCTTTTCAGCAAGCGAAAGCTCACTGACCAGCTTTCGCGTCGGCAGCTTGACTTGAAGCGTCTCGAGGATCACCGCTGCCTGCTGATGAAGCCTTTTCCAGTCAATCATCAGTTTCTTCTCTTTATTGGCCACAAGAGCATTCAGCATAATGTTTTCCGCGACTGTTAAGCTTGAAACAAGCGCTGTATCAACTTCCTGGTAAACGATTTGAATGCCGTGCCGCCGGGCATCCTTTGGGGAGCGGATGTCAATGAGCTCCCCATCAAGGTAAATCTCCCCGCTGTAGTGATTGTACACGCCGGACAGCACCTTCATTAACGTCGACTTCCCGGCGCCATTGGCGCCGATCAGCGCGTGGGCCTGTCCGGTCTCCATTTCAAAGGAAGCCTCGTCCAATGCGCGCACACCGGGAAATTCGATTGAAATATTGCTCATTTTCAGGTTCATGCCATCACCTATTGGTTATGATGTTCTTTCAGTATCGTCATCCACTCTTCTTCAAACGCATCAGATATGCCCCAGCCTTCAATCACGTCAGCAAGGTTAACCATATTGACCGGTTCTGACCCGCCGATGAGGCTCTCTCTTGAAATCAACGATGCTTCCAAATCATAGGTTTGCGGGGTTTCCTCTCCGGCAAGCTTCTTCGCTAAAATCCGCAGATTGATCGAGCCGATCAGCTTCGGATCGACAGCAGCCGTGTAGCTCCACGTGCTGTTTTCCTGCTGCATCACTTGAAGATCGGCATTTGATACGTCAATTCCGTAAATCGCGATTTCATCACGGCCCGCTTCCTCCAGCGCACGAGCGGCCCCGATCGCAAAGGCGTCCCATGTCGCAAAAATCGCATCAATCTCCCCTTCAGGGTATTTGTTCAGCATCGCCGCGACCGCATTTTGTGTCTGTGTCGACGTATCCTCAGAGGCGACCCCAAACCGTTCAAGCTCGTTCAGCCCCGGATTTGCCGCAAGCACTTCCTGATAGACGTTGTTGCGGCGTACCATTGGTGGAAAGCCGTCAACCCAAAGATAAATCATGTTCGCTTCTCCGTTGAAATCCTCAACGAGCTGGTCAAGCGCCAGCGTCGCCAATGCTTCGTCATCCTGAGAAGTCAGCGTTACGCCTTCAATCTCTTCCAATTCAGCAATCGAATCGAACGTAACCACTTCAATTCCCGCCTCACGGGCGCGCTCAACCGCATCATAGGTCGCCGCATCGTCGCCATGCGATAAAATCAGCCCATCAACGCCAGCATCAATCGCTTGAGAAATTGCATCATGATAACGGGCCGTATCGCCGTTTGCTGTAAATACGTCGACATCAAAGCCGAGTGCCTCTCCTTCTTCCTTTACTCCGGCCAAATATTGCGCTGTATGATCATCGCCGCCGATTTTGCGGATCACTCTGATTTTCGTTTCTTCACCGCCGGCAAATCGTTCCGGCACACCTTCGATCGTGTCGCTTTCCGCTCCACCGCCCTGCTCTCCTGTTGACTCTTCTCCAGCTCCGCAGCCGACAAGCGTTACGGCAAGCGCCGCTGCCACTACTGATTTCCACCACTTATTTTTCTTCATTTGTCTCTCTCCCCTTTTTTGTCGGCAAAACATAAAAAAGCCTCTTTCACTCACGATCGAGAAAGAGGCGGAATGGACTGGCTCCGTCCTCTTATCTTTCAGCTCGTTTCACATGTAAAACGAGCTGTTGGATGTAGCACCGTGTCTTTACACCTTTTAGGCTTCCATCAATCTCCTTGATGAACAGACCGGTTGCCGGGCTTCATTGGGCCAATTCCCTCTGCCAGCTCTCGATAAGAGTGAATCATGTAATTTTATGTTTTACATTTTGAATTCTGAGAGTAATCATACGAGTCAGACATTCGTTTTGTCAATAGATTTTCGCAAAAATAATTCATAATTGACAGACGACTCTTCCTCTGGCATAATTCATTACATCATTTTCTAACGACAATACCAATACGAATACTCTTATTAAGAGCAGGTGGAGGGACGAGCCCGATGAAGCCCGGCAACCTGTTTCAACCGAGCGGTTGATTCAAGGTGCTAATTCTCTCAAGCGCAAAGCTGACAGATAAGAGGACATAGAATCATAGAATGGGTCCTCTTCTTTT
Source organism: Halalkalibacter oceani (assembly GCF_040544555.1). Lineage (NCBI taxonomy): Bacteria > Bacillati > Bacillota > Bacilli > Caryophanales > Bacillaceae > Halalkalibacter > Halalkalibacter oceani. The sequence goes on along the minus strand of NZ_JBEPKD010000001.1, from coordinate 59,758 downwards.
TCAAAAAAGATGAGGATTTTTTTGTGATGGTAACGAAAGGAGGACTCCGCTACGATGAGTCATATTACGGCAACCTACAAGGTGTTTGACCAAAAAGGCGACCTCGCTAAAAAAGCGGAAGGCATCGCGCTCGGCCTGACAATCGGCTCCTGGACAAACCTTCCCGCACTGGAAAAGAAGCAGCTTGAAAAGCACAAAGGAGAAGTCATCTCTGTCGAAGAGCTTGTGCCAACGGCGGATGACAACCGTTATTTCTCCAGCAAACGGACGGTCGGCCTGATTAAAATCGCCTACCCTGCCGCCAACTTCAGCGCGGATCTGGCAGCGATTTTGACGACGATGTTCGGCAAGCTATCCCTCGATGGAGAAATCAAGCTTGTCGACATTGAGCTGTCGCCCCAGCTTGAAGCCCAATTTCCTGGTCCGCAATTCGGCATCAGTGGCGTCCGGGAACGACTCGATGTGTTTGACCGCCCACTGTTAATGAGTATTTTTAAAGGGATGATCGGCAAGGACATTGGTGAATTTCAGCAGCAGCTCAAGCAGCAGGCCATTGGCGGTGTTGACCTTGTCAAAGACGATGAGATTCTGTTTGATAATGAGCTGACCCCATTTGAACAGCGGATTACGACCGGCGTCCAGACGCTGGCTGAGGCCTATGAAGAAACCGGAAAAAGAACGCTGTACGCTGTCAACTTGACCGGACGGACGTTCGACTTAAAAGAAAAGGCGAAGCGCGCAGTCGATCTCGGTGCAAGCGCATTATTGTTTAATGTGTTTGCTTACGGCCTTGATGTGCTGCAAAGTCTAGCCGAAGATCCGGATATTGCCGTACCGCTAATGGCCCACCCGGCTGTTTCCGGGGCGATGACCGGCTCGCCTTATTATGGCTTCTCCAACAAAGTGCTGCTCGGCAAGCTGTTGCGCCTTGCTGGCGCCGACCTTGTCCTCTTCCCTTCTCCTTATGGCAGCGTCGCTTTGGAAAAGCAGGAAACGCAGGACATTGCGACAGCATTGACCACGCAAAGCCAGCTCAAGCCGGCCTTCCCGGTTCCATCGGCCGGGATTCATCCGGGGCTGACACCGCTTTTAATCAATGACTTCGGCCACGACGCGGTCATTAACGCCGGCGGCGGCATTCACGGCCATCCGGCCGGCGCTGATGCCGGGGCCCGTGCCTTTAGAGCGGCGATCGATGCTGTGCTCGCCGGACAGACTCTTGATGAAGCCGCCGGACAGCAACCCGAGCTGCGCACCGCGCTTGAGCTGTGGGGGCAGCGATGATGAGTTCAATTGACGGACGAAAGCCGATCATTTTCTGTGATTTTGACGGCACGATCACCACTAAGGACAATATTATCGCGATTATGAAGGAATTCGCCCCGCCCGGCTGGGAGCAGATTAAGGACGAAATCCTCGCCCAGCGGATTTCGATACGCGAAGGAGTCGGCGCGCTGTTTTCTCTCATTCCGGTGGAACGAAAAGCGGAGATCATTGCCTTTGTGCAGCGGCAGGCGACGATACGCGAAGGCTTTCAGCAGCTGCTGGACTTTACGAAGGAGTACGGCTTCGACTTTAACGTCGTCAGCGGCGGAATTGACTTTTTCGTCGAACCGATGCTCGCTCCCTACAAGCTGACTGATAACCTTTATTGCAACGGCAGCGACTTCAGCGGCGAGACGATCGAGATTCTCTGGCCTCACGCCTGCGACGCTGACTGCACAAATGATTGCGGCTGCTGCAAGCCGTCGATTTTGCGGCAGTATTCCGCCGAGGATTATTATAGAATCGTTATCGGCGATTCAATTACCGACCTGGAGGCAGCCAAGCTCGCCGATGAAGTGTTCGCCTGTGATGACTTTCTGCTTGAGAAATGTCAGGAGCTTGGCCTCCGTCATACGGCTTTCTCGTCCTTCCATGAAGTGATAGCCGGGCTGAAAGCGAAAAAAGGAGTGAGCATCAATGAGTGAAGCAGTACAGGAAAAATGGAATGAGCTTGCTGACATTAAAGATGAACTGGCCGCCCGCGACTGGTTCCCGGGCACAAGCGGAAATTTGTCGATCAAGGTCAGCGACTCGCCGCTCTCTTTCCTTGTCACCGCAAGTGGCAAAGACAAACGAAAACGGACAGCCGAGGATTTTTTACTAGTCGGCGGCAACGGCCAACCGCTTGAGGAAACTCATCTCAAGCCATCAGCAGAAACGGTGCTTCATCAACGAATTTACGAAAAAACCGATGCCGGCTGCTCGCTTCATGTTCATACGATTGACAACAATGTCATCTCAGAGCTGTACGGCGAACAAGGTGAAATCACCTTCCGTCGTCAGGAGCTGATCAAAGCGTTTAACATTTGGGATGAGGATGGCGAGATCACCGTGCCGATTGTTAAAAATTACGCCGATCTCCCCCGCTTGGGAGACGCGGTCGCCGAACGGATCGCTCCAGGCATCTACGGAGTGCTCATTCGCAACCACGGTATCACCGCCTGGGGACGAAATGGCTTTGAAGCGAAAAAACATTTGGAAGCTTTTGAGTTTTTATTCAGCTATCATCTTAAGATGCTGGCTTTAAGAAAATAACCATATTGAAGGAGGAAAATCAAATGGCTGAAATTCAAATTCGTAACACAGGAGAAGTCATTCACGGAGAAGAAGAGGTGCGCAGCTTTTTAGCAAGTCAGGACGTTCTTTATGAGCACTGGGATACGAGCAAGCTGCCTGAGCGTTTGCAAGGGGTTTGCCATCTGACAGATGGCGATAAGGAAGAGGTGCTGGCGACATTTGACGAAGACATTCGTTCCCTTGCCGAACGCCGCGGCTATCAAAAATGGGATGTCATCTCGTTAAATAATGACACGCCCGACCTCGACAAGCTGTTGAAAAAGTTCGAGCAGGTCCACACTCATACCGAAGACGAAGTACGGGCGATTACAGCCGGATCAGGGACTTTTGTCATTAAAGGGGCAGAAACCGGCTATTTCGATGTCAACCTCACACCAGGAGACGTCATTTCCGTTCCGGTCAACATCCCGCACTTCTTCACCCTCTCGGAAGAGCGCCAGGTCGTCGCCGTCCGCTTGTTCATTGATCCGGAAGGCTGGGTTGCTCATCCTTTTGCTGATCCTGAGTTTGAGGGAAGTAAATAAGAAAACCGTACAGCGGCTTTTCTTAAAAGCGGTGTGCGGAGCCGTTACAATGCAACGCGCGAAGCCGTCGCTCTTCTTCAATTCAACCCGAAAACTATATACGTTAGTGGCTGGGCGAAAGGAAAAACATCCTTTTGTCCAGCCACTTTAGCTTCTAGGATACCGCTCTTCTCTCCGCCTTCCCTTTCCGCGAGAGAAATTGCGGATTGGAGGCTAGAATGACCCCGGTTAAAATCAGGATGCCGCCGATCAGCTGTGCTTTCGCCAGGCTTTCTCCGGTAAACAGCACGGCGAGCACCGTCGTGAACAGGACGATCATATGCAAATAGTTGGACGCTCTGCCCGGTCCGACCTGCATCACGCCCTCGTTCCAGCAAATAAAAGAGAGAAACCCCGGAAACAAGGCGAGATAGACGACTGTCAGCATAAGCGAAGGTGATAGCGACGTCAGCTCGAGCGGCTCATAGGTCCGCTCGAAAAGCGCGAACGGAATCAGACAAGCAATCGCAATATAGATTGTGATCAAAAAAGTCGCTTTTTTCGGCAGATCGACCCCGAACCGCTTCATCAGCACCGAATAAATCGACCAGCAGATCACCGCAGCGACAACGATCACATCACCCGGATTGATCCGCAGCGCAACAATCGCTTCCATGCTGCCGCCAGTTACCACGACAACGACGCCGGCAAGTGAGACGACAATCCCGACGAACTGCCAGGGGACAATCCTCTCCTTCAAAAACATGACCGATAGTACGACAATCAGCAACGGTGAGAGCGAATTCACGAGCGATGCGTTAATCGATGTCGTATATTGTATCGCAATATATAATAGCGTATTAAAGCCGCCGACGCCGGTAATCGCCAGCAGAATCAGTACCTTCCAATTTGCCTTAAGGATCGCTTTATTCGCCTTCACCTCATTGATAACGAATGGCAAAAAGACAATACTGACAATCAGCCACCTTATTACAGAAAGCTGAATTGGCGGGATTTCCTCGATCACCATCCGGCTAAATGCAAAATTCGTTCCCCAAAAAAAAGTAGCCAGCACAAGCAGCAGATAGGGGGACTGCTTCAGTTTGTTGAATACGGCCTGCAATCATTTCGCCTTCTTTCTCTAGTCTAGTAGGTCAACTCCATCATACCATATTCTGTCTGCCGCGCGTGCTCGATTGCCGGAGGCTATCCTCATCCTCCTTCTATTATGATCGATTTCATTCTGTCTGTCGCGTACGCTCCCGGGTTGACCGCATTGGCGTCAAGCCAGTAGGAAATGCGAAAAGAAGAGCCATCCTCAAGGTGAAGCCGCAAAAAAACCGGATTGCTATATGCAATGTCAGAATAGATTCCATCAAAGCCAACATAAGCCAGAGAAAGAAAATCCTCGATAAAAGCGATTGTTTCTTCCTCACTGTAATCGTACATCTGGCTACCATCATTGCCGCTTTCCCGACTAAGCTTCGTCACTTTTCCTTCGATGTCGTACAGCTCCTTTATTGTCTCGGCCGCTTCATTTCTATGTACTTGAAAAAGTCGTCCCCCGGCGATCAGCCGGAAATCAGGCCGGTAGCCGACGCTTTCAAAAATCTCAGTTCCTTCCGGCAGAAAAGCAGCATCGCCATTTTCGATTTGATGATCGGCGCAGGCCTGGTCAGCAAGTTGAAAGGATACTTCACCAAGCTTTTCTCCTTTTTGACGCTGCCCCCCCTCCTTTCCCAATCCAATATATTCGATATCGTTATACATCAACACATCGGCCCATTCATTGATCTCATTCGGGCAGGTTTCCAGTTTTTGCACCTGAGACGAGCAGCCGCCCACCACCAATAAAAGCAGAATCATACCCTTTTTCATCTCGATCCCCCCTTTATGTGATGAGACGCCCGTTCGTCGGTTAACGTTTCTTCTTCGTGATTAAAATCTTCCAGAGCGGACGATCGCCCAAATGATCCAGAGAAAGAGAAACGAGGCGATCCCAAGCCCGATTTCGAGCGAAGGCAGGCGCGACAGAATCGTCTGCTCCGCCGTGAGTGAACCTCCGACAATCACCGCCGCCATAATGATGCTGAACGATAAAAGCACGATCGAAAACGAAAGCTTATTCGTAATCTGATCAATTTTATGGTTCAGCTGATCGAGCTCGGAAATCGACATTTTCATTTCCAGTTCATTGCGCCGCGCGGCACGGATCACGTGTTGCAGCTCCTTCGGCAAGTAGCGCAACGTCCTGAGTAAATCAATTGTCTCTTCCTGCATCTGCTTTGCGGCGCGGATCGGATCATAACGCTCTCTGACCAGATCGTGGCCAAACGGCTCGATAATATCAATAATGCGAAGCTGCGGCGCCAACGTTGCCAGCAGGCGCTCAATGGAAAGGATTGATTTCAGCAGCACCGTTAAGGACGATGGGACGAGACAGCGATGCTTGTGGGCAATATCGAAGATTTCCTGCAAGGCGTTTGCCAGGCTGATCTCGCTTATTTCCATCGTCGCATATTTGATCCGCAGCTGCTCGAGGTCGTCCCAAATCAGCTCCTGGTCACTGTCCTCCCGTAAAATTTCCATCCCGATCAGGGCGCGGTGCACTTTGTTTGTATCGCGCTTGTAAAGGCCGATCAACAGCAGTGCCAGCTCCTGCCGCATCCGACGCGAAAGCCGGCCGACCATGCCAAAGTCAATCAAGACGACCTTGTTCGCTTTCGTGACAAATACATTCCCTGGATGAGGATCCCCGTGAAAAAAGCCGTGGACAAACATTTGCTCAAACATCCCTTTGGCGAATTGTTCGGCTATCCGTTTAGGCTGATAGCCGGCTGCTTTTGTCGCCTCTGTTACTTTCACTCCATCAATAAACGACTGCGTCAGCACCTTTTTCGTAGAATAATCACTGTAGATCCGCGGTGCTGAAATATAACCGCTTTCCATGCTCTGCTTGCGAATCCGCTCGGTATTATCGGCCTCAATCACGAAATTAAGCTCCTGGCGCAGCACTTTCGCAAATTCGTCAAACAGCTCGACAAGCTGAAACTGCGCGACCCAGCTGAGGCGGTCCTCGGCCATCACGAGCAAATCAGCGATAATTTCAAGATCCGTTTCGATCAGGCGCTCAATCATTGGCCGGCGCACTTTGACGACGACCTCCTCCCCACTTATCAGCGTCGCCCGATGCACCTGTCCAATCGACGCCGCGGCAAGTGGCTGTTCATCGAAAGAGGCAAAGCAAGCCGGCAATGATGCTTGCAGTTCGGCTTCAATAATGCCCTTCACCTCCTGAAAAGGAAAGCTTGGCACATGATCCTGCAGCGTTTCCAGTTCACTAATAATCATCGGCGGAAATAAGTCAGATCGCGTACTCGCCACCTGTCCGAGTTTAACAAAAGTCGGCCCCAGTTCTTCCAGCAAAAGGCGGATTCGTTTCGCCATCGAAGCGTCGCTCTCCGGTTTCCTGCCAGACTTCCTCCTCACCTGGTCCATCAGGCCCAAATCACGGACAATATGGCCGAAGCCGTAATGAAACAAGGCCGTAGCTATCTCCTGATACCTTGACAAATGGCGCATTTTTCGTCTTAACATCTCTTCGTCCTTCCTTTTGACCGTTATCCTCTTCTATAACCATACCAAATTATCAGGCTGATCAAACACCCTGTTTTTTCTCACTGTGCTCATTACCTATTTTTCTCAGGCAGGTCCGGCGTGATGCGAATTCCCCCTGTTTTTCAACCATAGCAAAAAAGCAGTACAGCCTGCTAAAGACTATACTGCCAAGTTGACTCGTTAATCGAGATCGACATTATGGTAAACCTGCTTGACGTCCTCCAAATCTTCAAGAACATCAATCATTCTTTCAAATTGGGCCTGCGCATCAGCATCAAGGGTCACATCATTTTGCGCAAGCATCGTCAATTCCGCGACCGTAAAATCAGTAATGCCGGCCTGCCTGCATGCCTCCTGCACGGCATGGAACTGAGCGGGATCCGCATAAATAATAACCGAATCATCTTCTTCAAATAGATCACGAACATCGACATCGGCTTCCATCAGCAATTCCAGCATCTCTTCCTCCGTCTTCCCTTCAATGCCAAACACGGCAGTCGCATCGAACATATAGCTGACCGAGCCACTCACACCCATATTGCCGCCGTTTTTACTGAACGCCGCCCGAACCTCTGCTGCCGTTCGGTTGACATTATTCGTCAGCGCATCGACGATCACCATTGAGCCGTTCGGGCCGAAGCCTTCATAGCGCAGTTCATCGTAGTTCTCCTCTGAGCCGCCCTTTGCCTTCTCCAACGCGCGTTCAATGATCGCCTTTGGCACATTATACGTTTTGGCGCGCTCCAGCACGACCTTTAACGCCTGATTCGACTCCGGATCCGGCTCGCCCTGCTTGGCGGCGACATAAATTTCACGGCCGAACTTCGCATAAATCCGGCTCGTATTCGCATCCTTTGATGCCTTCTTTTCCTTGATATTATTCCATTTACGACCCATTGCTTAACACTCACTTTCACTTCAAGTAAATAGCGTTTCGTCATTCTTTTTTATTATACCTTACTTAGCAGAAAAAAACGAGATTGCAAGGGTCGTCGGAGATGGTTGGCGCTAGAGCTGTCCGTTCTTGACTGAGCACCTCCCCCACTTTGGAAATCCGGCAAAAATAATAGACAAGTTTCCCTTCATTCCTTGCATATGTATATAGCAGGGCTTGTTTAAGAAAGGAGAATGAAGATGGTTATTCGTTTACGGAAAGGCTGGCTGCTGCTTGCGCTCGCGGTCGTCGTCTCAAGTGTGTTATGGTACGTGCTGCAGGACCGTTCTTCAGTTGAAACCGCAGGACGGGCTGGTGAAATCTTTGAGCTCCATATGGTGACAAGTGAAATTAAGTCAACGACAGAGGACGGGCATGAGCTCGAGGCGTACCGCTGGGACCCTGGCACATTGTATATTCCAAAAGACAAGGACATCACCTTGCGCATTTACGGGGTGAATGGGATGGAGCATCCTTTTTATGTGGAAGGAACCGACATAAAAGGAACGGTCAAAAAAGGAGAAGAAACGCTGATTAATTTGCATTTTTCAGAGCCTGGCGTCTACCGCCTTATTTGCACCGCTCACAGCAATATCGAAAATAACGGACCAATGATCGCCTATCTGATCGTCGAGTAAGGCGACTACGTTTATGAAGGAGCGCCACCGGGAAGGTGACAGAAACGGAACAGAAAAGGAGGCGATCAGATGAAGCAATTTAGCGTGGCCCCAAATGCCGATGCATCGCGCTGGCTCGTCAAGCTGGAGGATGTCGCTCCTGAAGACAGCTTCACCTCAAAGGATGAAGCGATACGGGCAGCGGAGGAGCTGGCGCGGGAAAATCAGCCGAGCCGGGTTCTGATTCTTGATCAGCAGCATCAAATCATTGAAGAAAGACAGTATTAGACGTATGGGAGTTGCCGGCACGTCAAAATGGCGAAGCTGCTGAAAAGGGAAATCATCCTTTTTCAGCAGCTTTTTCGTCATGACGCTTTTCGGCAGCTCTCTTTTTTTACAAAAAAGCGACCCTCTTCCTCGTCAGACGCATAGAATAGCGGAAAGATGCGTAAGGAGAGATGGAAGCATGAAGATCAATTTTCCGGTATTTACTACCGAATCTAACGAACAGCGTGAATCGTTTGTTTTTTCGTATGCGGAAGGGGATGTGAATGGAGACTTTATCGTCGACTATGTTTATTTAATCGGGCAGCGGTCCGACGACAGTCCGTACAGCACGTCTGTCACGCTCGTGATTCAGGACGGAAGGACGAATCAATTTCACAGCGTCGCCCTTTCGACCGATCAAGGCTACGAGCCGCGCCTGTTCCTTGCCCCGTTTTCACGGGCGAATGTCGATGATATTTTGATCAGCATGGACTCAGGCGGGAGCGGCGGCTACGGCTATTATTATCTCTATTCGTTTTACGAGAATCAGCCTGTGCTTTTATTTGACTATGACGCTTTTGACCGGTTATATGACTATGAGGTGATCTACAAAAACGACTACCGAATCGAGGTGACAAACAAGACGCTGCATCTTTCCTTCGTCATCGACATTAGCAACCGTGATCATGACTACCTGGCAGATCTTTATCATCCGGACGGCACATTAAAGACCCCTCTGGAGGGGTCTGTTTCCGGGTTGAACCAGCTTTATCCGATTGACTTCGACGGAGACGGCGTCTATGAGCTGTATGCGCTGCAGCGCATTATCGGCCAGTATAATGCCGATGGTCTCGGGCTTGTCCAAACGCCGCTTAGTTGGGACGGCACAGCGTTTACACCGGCGTTCGGCAATCAATACGTCGCCGTCCTCGGCGTGAACCAATAGACGTTACAAATTTTCAAGAAAGACACGAATGACATCCGTACCGCCGACGACCGTGCCAAGCGTGCTGCCAATGTTCGTAAAAATAATAATCAGCAAAATGCGCGTCACTTTATTTTGCCAGAAGCCTTTGACAGAAACGACATCATCGGCAAGGCTTTCCAGATCACCGACATTCGGCCGGCGGAAATAAGCTTGTACAAACCCGGCAAACCAGCCTGCGGCAATTAATGGATTGAGCGAGCTGATCGGCGCGACGACAAAGGCGGTCAAAATCGTTAACGGATGACCAAAGGCAATCGCCGCTCCAAGGGCGGCAAATGATCCGTTCCACAGTATCCAGCTAATCGTCTGCTGGAGTCCAGCTGATGGGTTGGCGATGAACGTGTAGGCGATAACGGCCAGAATCATAATCGGAATCGCCCAGCCAATGATCTTCGGCAGCTTCGATTTTGGAGGAAGTTTCGTTAACGCCTGTAAATCCTGTTCTTTTTTGATTTCCTCCGTAATTCCCGGCACGTGGGCCGCGCCAAGCACCGCCACGACCTTTTTGCCCGGTGCTTCTTTGATCTTCTGCGCCAAATATTGATCTCGCTCGTCAATGAGCGGAACCTTTAAACGCGGAAAGGAAGCAGAAAAATCCTGAAGCGTGGCGTTAAGCATATCCTGAGATTTCATTTTCTCCAGCTCTTCTTCCGAGATCGTTTCATTTGTAAAAATGCTGCCAATCATCTGCGTCAACAGCTTCGCCTTGCCCCAGAAGCCGACGTTGCGCCAAATGCGGGCAAAGGTGATTTGTATGTTGCGATCAGCCAGAACAAGTTCGGCGCCTACTTCTTTGGCCGACTCGATTCCTTGGATCATTTCCTGCCCCGGCTGAATGCCGAATTGCTTGGCGATCCGCTTTTGAAAGGAAGAGATGACGAGATTCATTAATAGAAACGTTGTTTTCTTCGCCTTCATAATTTTAAAAATGTCCATTTCCTTCCAGCGATCCTGGTTTTGGATCGTTTCAAACCGCTGCTGATCCAGCTCGACACAAACAGCGTCCGGACGCTCTGTTTCAATTACTTCTTTGACCTGCTCCGCGCTTTTTTTCGAGACGTGAGCCGTTCCAACTAGAATAAATTCCTTGCCATCTTGAGATATTCTCGTAATCGTTTCCTCTGACATCGTTGACCTTCCTTCTCCAGACGTTTTCCCAGTAAGTATACCAATAATGGAGCCGAAAACATAGCGTTCTGTCAAAAGGAAGGTCCTCTAAAGCGAAACGCTCGGCACTGTTCGCTTTCTCTGAAAGCCTCTTTTGCCATTCTCGCAAACTGTCAGCTTAAAATCCTCTTAAAAATATCCTTCCCGGCATAGTGCGCAGCAGCTCCAAGCTCCTCTTCAATCCGCAGCACTTCATTCCATTTCACCGTTCTTTCAGATCGCGCGACCGAGCCAACCTTTAGCTGACCGGCATTTGTCGCAATTGCCAAATGAACGATTGTTGCATCCTCCGTCTCCCCTGAACGGGCAGAAATAACGGGCAAGTACCCGGCGCTTTTCGTCGACTCAATCGCATCCAACGTTTCCGTAATTGTGCCGATTTGATTCATTTTAATCAGAACCGAATTATAGACACCTTGCCGGACTCCTTTTTGAATGCGGGGAACTGATGTCGTGAACAGATCATCACCGATCAGCTGCAGCCGCTTGCCGATTCTTTCCGTCAGCTTGCGCGAGCCTTCCCAGTCGGTTTCTGCCATCCCGTCTTCAATGGAGATAATCGGATAGCGATCAGCCAAATCACACAGATAATCAATAAACTCATCACGCGTAAAGGAACGATTCTCTAAAGCAAGACGGTAGCTGCCATCCTCCTCGTAAAACTCACTCGAGGCGATATCGAGCGCAATCGCCACCTCTTTGCCCGGCTGATAGCCCGCTTCTTCAATTCCTTCCACTAGTAGCTGCAAGCCTTCTTCATTCGTGCTGAAGCCCGTCGGCCAAAAGCCGCCTTCATCGGCCGTCGCTAAAGGCTTCCCTTGTCTTTCGAAGACTTTTTTCGTTGCCTGATACACATTGACGACCATTTCATAGCCCTGTGAAAAGCTCGTTGAGCCGACCGGAATGACGAGATAATCCTGGAGGTCGGTTGTCGCTCTCGCATGGGCGCCGCCGCCGATAATTTGAATCATCGGCAGCGGCAGCTGCTTCGCATTCGCTCCGCCTAAATAGCGGTATAGCGGGACGTTGCTTCCGCGCGCTGCGGCCCAGGCGACCGCCATCGAAACGGCAAGTATGCTGTTCGCTCCGAGCCGTGACTTATTTTCCGTTCCATCGAGCTGGCACAACAATTGATCAATCGCCACCTGGTCGGTCGCATCTAAACCGAGCAAAGCAGGAGCGATAATCGACTCGACATGCCCGATCGCCTGATAGACCGCCTTCCCCTGAAATGAGCCAGCGTCTCCGTCGCGCAGCTCCAGTGCTTCGAATTTTCCGGTTGACGCGCCTGACGGAACCGTCCCCCGTCCCCAGCCTCCTCCGGCTAAATGGACATCAACCTCGACTGTCGGAACAGAGCGGGAATCAAAAACCTGGCGTGCTTTTATTTCAGTAATCGCAAATGGATTCATAAGAGCCTCCTCGTTTTTTTAACATGACGTGCTGAACATCGTGAAACGTGACAGCGGAGCTGATGATCTCGTAGCTGAGCTCACGAATTAGCGCTTTATCTTCAGCTGCCGTGATATACTCGGCAGGTGATTTGCCGTCGACTCTGGCGAGAAACAAAAAGGCGAGCAATCTGACCGTCTCGCGCTCCAGCTGCTGCCGGTCGATAAAGTCGATATGCTTGAAATAGCTGGCGATAAAGCATTGCATCAGATGCAAATAGGCCGGCGCCCATTTCTTTTCGTTGATCGACTTCAACAGAAAATGCGTCGTCACAAAGGCGAGGTCAAATGCTGGATGACCGATGTGAGCGACCTCATAATCAAGAAGATACAACCGTTTTTTCGTAACGAGAATATTCTTCGGGCTGAAGTCGCCATGGACAAGCGTCAGCCGCTGCTCAAGCAGGAGAGCAATCGTCTCGTCAATCATCGCTTGTAAGGACGGATGCTTTTCTTTGACCGTCTCCAGGTAGGGAGAAATCCGCAGCTCTTTAAAAATCTGCTGATTGGCAAACCGCTCATGGAAACGCTTACTTTTTGCCGCATGCTGATGGACAGTGGCGAGCGCAATTGCAATTTGCTCTGTTACTTGAAAATCAAGCCGCCCTGCTAATAATTGCTGCTTCCACACCACTGCCTCAAGCGGGGCCGCCTCCATCACATAAAGATACTGCTCGTCGTCACTATGGACAAAATCAGGCACCGCTTCGGGAATCAGCTCGTTAAGCGCAATCAGACAGTCTTTTTCAATCAAAATGCGGCGAATATCGGAAAACCAGTCATCCTTCACGTTGAGCTTTGACAATGCCTGCTTAACAACGAAGCTTCTTTTCTTTCGCTCGACCCTGACAACCTTGCAGGAAACACCACCCGTTAACGAAGTGTACTGAACATGTTCTCCCGTTTGAATCAAATGGCGATCCAGCAAATAGCTATGCAGGCTCTCCTTATTATTAATATCAATCATCTTGCTCCCCCTTTATCCCCGTCCGGACGAAAATAGCACTACCTGTTCCACCGTCTGCTTGCCGGCTTGAATATGCGTCGTCATACAGTCAATCGCCTGCCGGCTCTCTCCGCGCTGCAGATGAGTAAGAATCTCCTGATGCATGCCGATTTGTTTTTGCTGATCATAGCGCTCCGCAATTAGCTCCAGCAGCGTATACAAGCAGGGCGACAACGTTTCCCACAGCTTGCATAATGCCCGGTTTTGACTGCTTTCCACGAGCCGGCGGTGAAAATAAAGATCCAGCCAAATATACGGCTCACGCTCAGCGGCGGCGACGGATTCCATCGCCTTTACGATCTCGGTCATTTCGTGATAAGCCCGGCTGTCACCTGCTTCCACGCTTTCCTGGATCGCCAGTGTTTCTAAATACGTTCTCATCCTGCACCAGTCCGCGAAGCTTTTGTCTGAAAAACCGACGACATAAGGTCTGCCATTGCCCGGAATCTCAATCAACCCTTCGATATGTAGCTGTTTAATCGCATCGCGGACAGGTCCCCTGCTTAAGCCGAGCTCCTCCGAGACCAATTTTTCATTCAAGTGCTCGCGAAAAGCCCATTTCCCGGTGAGTATGCCTTTTCGAATGTAATTCGCGACTTTAACATGTGTCGCTTGCTTGATCTGCTCAGCAAAAAGAAGCTCCGTCACGACTGCCTCCTCCCTTGCTAAAATGTTAACAATTAATAATTAACTTATTACTTTTACTATATAATGAATGATCAGACTTTTCAATCGTTTTTTCAACAAACAAAAAGCAACCTCAGAGAAAGCCTCATAAGGTTGCGATGGTGGAGTGTATGAATACGTTTCTGAATGTGACTGTTCAGCAGAGCTAGTCGGCACCTTGCCAGGGAGATTTATGGTTCCCGCCTGTTCCAGACTTCCTCGTTAATCAGGGTTGGTGGCTTTTGTCCTTGTAATCCCTTTCGCAAATTGTCTGCGGCCAGCTTCGACATCTGATATTCACATTCGATCGTCGACGAGCCGATATGCGGCAATGTCACTACATTTGAAAGCGACAAGAGCGGATTGTCGGGCCGGGTCGGCTCTTCGGTGAAAACATCCATTCCGGCGGCGCGAATCTCTCCTTGTACAAGTGCCTCATAAAGTGCTTCTTCATCGATATTTTGTCCGCGTGAGCCATTAATAAAAATCGCTGTTCGCTTCATCCGCTGAAATTCCGCTTTTCCAATCAAATGCTTCGTAGCTTTGGAAGCGGGAACCATGAGACAGACATAGTCAGAACGTTCAAGCAGTTCATCAAGTTCGCAATAGGTCGCCTGGAACCGTTCCTCCGCTTCAGGCCGGCGCGAACGATTATGATATAAAATCTTCATATCAAATCCGAGGTGAGCCCGCTTGGCGATCGCCGTGCCGATATTGCCCATGCCGATAATCCCTAATGTTTTATGATGAACATCGATCCCGTATTGCTCCGGCTGCAAGGAAACTGTCCATTGCCCGGCTTTCACATAGTGATCGAGCTCAGGAATACGTCTGGCAGTGGCCAACAGCAGGCCGAACATCGCATCGGCTGTCGTATCATCAAGAATATTCGGCGTATTGGTCGCCATAATCTGGCGCTTTGTCAGCTCTTCTAAATCAAGATTGTCATAGCCGACAGAGACGTTGGAAACGATTTTCACATTCGGAGCGAGCTCGAGCAGCTCCTTCGTCACCTTAAGGGCAAGGCCGATAATGCCGTCCGCTTCTTTTAAAGCCTGATCAAAGCGCGGATCTCCGACATACTCATGGTTTTGAAATGATGTCACGTCAAATTCCTTTTCCAGTTCAGCCCGCACACGCTCATCGACTCTCATATAGGAAAGAACCTTTTGCTTCATTCTGATCCCTCTTTCCGAAAAAATATGATATTCCTTTTACGATAACACGGGAACGCGTACAGCGGCTATCGCTTTTTCCTACTAAATGTGCAACCATTCAGGCAGTCAGCTATGGTAAACTGACTGTAGTCACGAAACATTTGAAAGAGGGAAGCATATGTCGAAAAGCTTTGAAATTACAAACGTCGCCGTAGCTCTGCCTAAACAACTCGTTTACGGGCAAGACAAAGAACTGTATACTGGGATCGAAAAACAATTTGTGTCCGAGGTTTTTTTAACAAAAGACGGCTTCAACGGAGATGATGTCGCTGATAAAAAGCATCATGGCGGCCGTGACCGGGCCGTTTGTCTCTATCCATGGGAACATTATGCAAAGTGGAATGAGGAATTCTCGACCTCGCTTCCCCCATCCGCCTTTGGAGAGAATATTACGGTTAAAAACCGGCTTGAACGCGATGTGTATATCGGTGATATTTATCAGCTTGGCGAAGCGGTCATTCAAGTAACACAGGGAAGAGAGCCATGCCATACAATCGAAAAGCACACCGCCGTGCGCGGGTTGCTGAAGCGGCTCGTGCAAACCGGCTACACCGGCTATCTTTGCCGTGTATTGGAAGAAGGAACCGTCCGCGCCGACTCAGATTTGAAGCTGCTTGAAGAAAACGCTCATCGTGTCTCGGTGCTTGAAGCGAACGAAGTCTATTTGCAGCGCAACGTTCCCCGTGACGCGCTCGAACGTCTTCTGACGGTGCCTGAACTGGCAGTGCATTGGCGGAACAAGCTCCAGCAGCGTATATAGTTTCAGCTGTTAAACGGATTTTTGTGGAATGTGAGGGGATGAGTCATTTATAAAGGGTTGAGCGACAGCCTGTCGACAACCCTTTTTATAATGTATCGAGAGTAGAGCGTTTTGCTGGAAAAGGAACATCAGTCTGTGGAAAGGTGAGAGGCGCTGTCAGCTTTTTCATTGTTTCGGCTTCAGCCTTACTGGAAACTTGCTGCACGTTTGAAATCGGCTCCACGCCTCCAAAGCGAAAGCCTGCATTTGTTGGTTCCGATGCGTAGCTGTTTTCCGCTGCTGGCATTGGCTGTTCTCCTTCAGCGATAACATGGCCGACGAGCATGGCCGTTTCTTCCACCGTAAGCTCCCTTACTTCCTTGCCTAGATAAGTGTCGGCAGCTGTTAAAATACACCACACTTCTGAACCGCTTTGAATGCTTTTTAAGTATTGGTCGAGAAGCTCCCGCTTGCTCGCTTCGCTTTCTGTATATAAAAATAAGTAATCTTCAACCAGAAAGTTTTTTTGACTATGCATCATATTTTCAGTCGCCGCCTGTAAATATGTTTCGATTCCTTCCTGGTATCCGTCTGCTGTAACAGGGAAAAAGGCCGAGGGATCATCCTGATGACTTGTCTGCGCCTCCGTTATTTTATGAATCGTAGAAGATGAATAATACAGCACAGCATCCTCATCTTTTTCCTTCTTTTCATCAAAGCCGTAAATCGTCGATCCATTCATCGCAATTCCAAGAGCGGCAAACAATGTGAGAAAAAGGCCTGTTTTTTTACCGTAGCCCACTGCTGATCTGCTTCGCAATCTCATCTATCTACCCTCCCTTGTATCATGTTACGCTTACATCGATACCCTTATTAAACCACATTTAAACCATTATTTTAGAGAATATCCCAAAAAAATTGATTGGCAAGTTTGGAATATTCTTCTCTCGTTCGTCTCCGTCCCTTTTAAAGCTCTCCCCGTACTCTTCGGTCTCCACCCGGTGTTTCCCTTCTTTTTTCATTCTTATTGCTATGCTGACTCCGCTCAGAATATCCCGTCCACATCCTAAAATGACCCCTGCGAACCGTTTTATCCGGCTGACTACATGACTTAGGGGCCGAGACAAAAAGTTGTCCCAGCCCCGTTAATCACTTATTGAAACTGCTTAAAGAGTAACGTCACATTATGGCCGCCAAAGCCAAATGAATTCGAGATGGCGACAGTGACTGACTGATTGATCGTTTCGTTTGGCACATAATTCAAATCAAGCTCGGGGTCTCGTGTCTGATAATGAATCGTTGGTGGAATGATCCCATCCCTGATCGTCAATACGGAAAAAATCGCTTCCAGGGCGCCGGCTGCTCCGAGCAGATGCCCGGTCATCGATTTGGTCGAGCTGACGGCAAGCTTGTAAGCATGATCTTGAAACACTTCCTTGATCGCCATCGTTTCATAAAGATCATTATAATAAGTGGATGTTCCGTGCGCATTAACGTACTGAACCTCTTCAGGCTGAAGGCCGGCATCGGCGAGCGCTTTTCGTATGGCGCGCTGACCGCCTTCCCCGGCCGGGGCAGGGGTCGTAATATGATAGGCGTCACCGGTCGCCCCATAGCCGCCGAGTTCAGCGTAAATGCTCGCTCCTCTTGCCTTGGCATGCTCCAGTTCCTCAAGGATGAGCACACCCGCCCCCTCGGCGATGACAAAGCCATCCCGCTCTTTATCGAACGGCCGGCTGGCCTGCTCTGGATCAGGGTTCGTCGAGAGCGCTGTCATGTTTGAAAAACCGGCTATCGTCATTTCGGTGATCGCCGCCTCAGTTCCCCCTGTGATCATCATATCCGCTTCGCCATTTTGTATCGCCCGGTACGCATCGCCAATCGAGTTGGCTCCTGAGGCGCAGGCCGTGACCGAGCAATTATTAATGCCCTTCGCTCCGACTTCAATCGAAACGCGTCCCGAGGCCATATCAGGAATTAGCATCGGAATGATGAATGGACTTACCCGTTTCGGTCCTTTGCTTAAATAGCGCTTATGCTGTTCTTCAAACGCATCAAGCCCGCCAATCCCTGAACCGATCCAAACGCCGATCCGCTCCGGCGAGACATTATTCCCGATTTGAACGCGCGCATCCTCCAATGCCATTTTACTGGCGGCGATCGCGAATTGCGTGAAGCGTCCCATTCGTCTTGCTTCCTTGCTGTCGATAAACTGCTCGGGTTGAAAATCCTTCACTTCTCCTGCCACTTTCACCTGGAAATGTTCCGTATCAATTCGCGTTATTGGCGCGACACCGGATTTTCCGTTTTTGATCTGTTCCCATGTTGTAGCCGCATCATGTCCGAGTGGACTGACGGCGCCTATTCCTGTTACAACTACTCGTTTTTTCATCGTTATGCTCCTTTCGTTCATTTCCCCCATTTTAAACAGACGGCTCCCCACGTAAGTCCTCCGCCAAACCCTACCATGACGACAATATCTTCATCCTTAATCTTGCCAGCCTGCAGCTCTGCGAACAAAGCGAGCGGAATCGAAGCTGCCGATGTATTGCCGTGCCATTTCACGGTCGCTGCCACCTTGTCCGGCGCGAGGCTCAGCCGCTCTCTTGCCGCCTCAATAATGCGGAGATTCGCCTGATGCGGCACGAGAAAATCAACATCCTCATTCGTCAGTCCAGCGCGCCTTACGACCTCAAGGCTCGATTCAGGCATTTGCCTTACTGCGAACTTGAACACTTCCCTGCCTTTCATTTCGACATAGCCGCTTTCCGAAGACACGAGCAAATGCTCCGCCCCTCGGCCGTCAGCGCCAAGCTCAAATGATAAAATCCCTTTGCCCGCCGACACTTCACTTAAAATCACAGCCCCGGCCCCGTCTCCAAATAAGACACACGTATTGCGGTCCGTCCAGTCGACAATTTTAGAAAATTTTTCACTTCCGATAATAAGAACGTGCTCATATGTATTCGTTTCGATAAACTGCTTGCCCGTCACAAGGGCATAAATAAAGCCCGAGCATGCTGCGCTGACATCCATTGCCGGCACATCCTCAATCCCGAGTGCCTGCTGCACGAGACAAGCAACGGACGGAACAGCATGATCAGGTGTCGCTGTAGCAACAATAATGAAATCAATCTCCTTAGCCGCCAGCCCGGCATCATTAAGCGCCTGTTTTGCCGCTGAAATCGCCATGTCGGATGTATCGGTTTCCCTGTTCGCCACCCTTCTTTCCCTTATTCCTGTCCGCGTTTGAATCCATTTATCACTCGTTTCAACCATTTCTTCCAAATCTTTATTCGTTACCACTTCTTCCGGTAGATAAACGCCTACCCCCGTAATCCCAACAGCCTTCATGTAACCACCCTACTTTGCCTATCGTATGTTAACATTATAAAGCACAACAGGATAAAAAGGTAAAAGAAAAAAGCTTGAGACAAAACTAGCTTTGGACCTACTGGCAATGGCTTCACACGCCACAAGCCCGTTGTGAGAAACCCACTCACAACGGGCTTTAAAAGATCGTGGCGGTTCCGCTCATTGCTTAGAGAGGCTGGGGAAAAAGGTCAAAAAACAACCTTTTTCCCAGCCTCCCAAAACATGAACGAGATTTCCTCCTCGTTTCACTATCCAATCCCTACCTCTTTTTCCAATATCAACGCTGCATCCGGGACAAAACCACATTGGTTGCCCCAGCCTCACAAGCCGGGACCTTTCATGCTTCATTACGCCAAAACAGGCGTAGCGAGCCGTACGTCTTCCTGCTCGTGGCTAAGGTCATAGGTCAGGCAAACCGGCTTATTTGTCCGGGGATCGGTGACGATTTCCGCATCAATTTGAAATACCTTTCGCAGCACATCAGAAGTCATCACTTCATTGGCTGTCCCTTCTTTAATGACCGTTCCTTTGTTTAAGGCAATCATATAATGAGCGAAGCGGGCCGCATGGTTCAAATCATGAATGACCATCACGATCGTCCGCCCTTCAATTTTGTTCAGACGTTCCAGCAATTGAAGAACCTCCAGCTGGTGAGCCAAATCAAGATATGTCGTCGGCTCATCAAGCAGCAGCAAATCGGTCTCCTGAGCGAGCGCCATCGCAATCCATACGCGCTGACGCTGCCCCCCGGACAGGGCATCGATCGTCCGGTCGGCAAATTCGTTCATTCCCGTTACGTCAATTGCCCATTCGATCACGCGTCTGTCTTCTGCCTTCAGCTTACCGAACCCTTTCTGATGAGGAAAGCGGCCGTATGACACTAGCTCGTAAACCGTAAGTCCATTCGGTGCTTCCGGGGTTTGCGGGAGGATCGCCATCTTCTGCGCCAGCTCCTTCGTCGGCGTCTGGTGGATCGCTTTCCCGTCAAGATAAACAGCCCCATCCTTTGCCTTCAGCAAACGGGACATCGTTTTTAAGATCGTCGACTTCCCGCAGCCATTCGGCCCAATAATCGTCGTGACCTGGCCTTCCGGTATTGTAATATTCAGCTGTTTGACGATCTCAATCTCTCCATATGAAATGCCCAGATCCTTCGTTTCTAGCTTTCCCATCTGTGCTGATCCTCCTTATGCATCATTCGTTTTCATTAATAAGTAAATAAAATACGGCGCCCCAAGAATCGCAACGACAATCCCAACCGGAACTTCCGAAGGGGCAAGCAAATTGCGCCCGAGCGTATCAGCCACGAGCAGCAGCAAGGCTCCCAGTAAGGCAGATGTCGGAATGAGCCATTGATGCTTTGGACCGACAAGCCTCCTCGCCAAATGAGGAGCGACTAAGCCGAGAAAAGCAATACCTCCGCCGACGGCGACGCACGCCCCGGCCAGGGCCACGGCAATAAACAGCAGGAGCCTTCTTTCCTTTTCCACCTTTGCGCCAAGTCCGGTAGCAAGCGTATCACCAAGCTGCAGCACGTTTAAATAGCGCGCTTTATAAAAGGTGAGTGGAATCAAAATCGCGATCCACGGCAGCAGTGCCAGCACATAGCGCCAATCCGTCCCCCAAATCTGACCGGCAAGCCAGATCGTCGCTCTCATAAAGTCGTTCGGATTCATCTTCAGCTGAAAATAAATCAGCAGCGCGGAAAAAGCGGCATTAATCCCGATCCCGACAAGAATCAGACGGATCGGTGTTACGCCATCCTTCCAAGCAATCACATAAATGAGGAAGGCGGCAAGCGCAGCGCCGGCAAGCGCAAACAACGGCATGATAAAAATAGACAGCGTGCCAAGACCGCCCATATCTCCTTCGAAGAAAAAGATAAACATCACGACAGCAAAGCCGGCACCGGTATTAATTCCTAAAATACCCGGATCGGCAAGACCATTCTGTGACACGCCTTGCAAAATCGCTCCTGACACAGCCAGCCCCGCGCCAATTAAAAGAGCAATCACCATCCGCGGCAGCCGGAATTCAAACAGAACAAGAGCCTGCTGCTCCGTTCCTGCCCCGAGCAATGTCCGAAACACTTCGCCAGGCGAAATCCGGATCACCCCTAGATTAAGACTAATGATAAAAACAAGCATGATGCTGATGACAATCGCCCCGACTGTGATCAACGCTTTTTTATTCGCCGTTCCTTTCACTACAATCCCCTCCTTCCACTACGAGCAAGGTAAAGGAAAAAAGGAACGCCGATAAGGGCAGTAATAACGCCTACAGGTGTTTCATAGGGAGGATTGAGCATTCTTGCACCGATATCGGCAAGGACAAGCAGCAAGCCCCCAAGCACCGCGGAGCACGGAATAATATAACGATAATCAACCCCAACTAAAAAACGGGTCAAATGAGGGATGATAAGTCCGACAAAACCAATCGCTCCTCCGACCGAAACAGCTGCTCCGGTAAGCAGCACAACAACGAGAACGCCTATTGTTTTCACAACAAATGTCCGCTGCCCGAGTCCCTTCGCTACATCTTCTCCTAAACTGAGCACCGTCACGGAGCGTGAGATAAGCAGCGCCAGGCAAAACCCGATAATCGCGACCGGGACTAAAAGCTGGATGCTGATCCACTTCGTACCGGCCACACCCCCGGCATACCAGAAGCTGATATCCTGCGCAACGTTAAAATGAATGGCAATTGCCGAGGACAGCGCACTTAGCAAAGCACCGACCGCCGCTCCGGCAAGGGCAAGCTTCACCGGCGTTAAGCCGTTTTTCGAAAAGCTGCCAATGACAAAGACGATCAGCGCACCAAGCCCTGCTCCGGCAAAAGACCAGGTCAAGAGCCCCAAATAGCTTGTTCCTGGAAAGAAAGCAAAGGCAAGCGCAATCGCAAATGCCGAGCCATCGGTCACCCCCATGATCGAAGGGGACGCAAGCGGATTTCGCGTCATTCCCTGCATGATCGCTCCCGAGACGGCCAAAAAAGCGCCAACGAACAGCGCCGCAAGCGAGCGCGGAATTCGCAGCTCATAAATAATCTGGTGTGCGGTAACATCAGGCTGAAAAGCAAAGACCGCTTCCCAAACAGTGATAAAATCAATTTCAGCCGCTCCTAACGAAATGGAGGCAGCTAACGAAACAAGCAGCAGGATCAGCCCAGTAACAAATACCACGACTGAAACAACGGGCCTTCCGGTTGCCTTGCCTGCTTCTCCATCAGTAAGCTGTTCATTTCCAGCAGCTCCGTCTTTTCTCTTTTTCATTCGGTTCTCAATCCTTTTCCAGTTGCAGCAACACTAATACGATAATGAAAATCATTATCATAAGTGTACCGTACTTGTTTCTTTCACGCAATAACTTTCTTATATATATAGTCAAGCAAATAGCTCTGGCCAGATCAGCTTACCGTCGGTATACTTCATTCAATATCGTGATAACGATTATCATTATCAAACTAATGGCTCGCTGCTTTCGACAAAACAGTGGACAAAAAGAAAAAAAGCTTGCATCCGTGATAGAAAAAAATGAAAAAGTCGTCATTTTAGAAATCAGCGAAAAAGAAATGTTCTTGTACGGCACCTCCTATGGGCGCGGTGGCGAAATCATATATAACGAGCTGGGCTTACGCGCTCCGGTCAAGGTTGAGGAGATAGCTTTTGAAGCTGGCTGGGCCGGGATGACGCTTGAAGTTTTACCAGAGTATCTTGCAGAAGCCGATTATCTTCTTCTTGGCGTACGGGAGTTGGGAGAGGAGAACAAGAAAGACATTCAGAACAGCCCGTTATGGCAGAACCTTCCTGCCGTGCAGGTCGGCTGCGTCATGAAATATGATTTGGACTCTTTTTATTTCCAGGATCCGATCGCCCTTGAACAGCAACTGGATGAAACCGCCGCGTTTTTACTTAGCAAGCAGCAAGCAGGAGCGCCTAGCTGAAAAAGCAAGCAGGAGCCTTTTTGCCTGCTTGCTTTAGGCTTACAGCGCTCCGCCATCATCCGGAGACAGCTCTAGCTATGAGCGGGGAGCCTGATCGTAAAGGTCGTTCCTGCTCCTTTTTTACTTGTCACTTCAATCGTTCCGTTCATGCTGCGAATAATACTGAAAGAGACCGTTAAGCCAAGCCCTGTCCCTTTTTCCTTCGTCGAGTAAAAAGGCGTTCCAATTTGGGCAAGCTGATCCTCCGACAGACCGACTCCTTTATCAATAATCCGAATGTACACCCACTCTCTCGCTTTTGAAAGCGAAATCGTGACTTCCCCGTGAGCAGGGCTCGCCTCGATTGCATTTTTAATCATATTAATCAGCACTTGCTGCAGCTTCTCACGACTTCCATAAGTCGTCAAGCTCTGGCCGTCCTGTCCTTCAAATCGAAGCTCCACGCCGTTCATTAAAGCATAGGAAGACAAAGTTTGGCTGATCAGCTCCATTTCCTTGCATAAATCAATCTTCTCTGCCTTATCGACTTGAGGCTTGGCCAATGTCAAATAATCATTAATAATCATTTGAGCCCGCTCCAATTCATTCGTCATAATCGAAATATGCTCTTTATGCTTGGCCGGCAATTCGTCCGACCTGGAGAGAATCTGCATAAAACCGCTGACTACCGTCATCGGATTGCGAATTTCATGGGCGACGCTTGCCGCCATTTGTCCGATAATATACAGCTTTTCTGACTTTTGCATTTCCATATGTAGATAATCATTCTCACGGAACGTCTCAATCATATATACGACAACCCACATCATCACAAGATGCAAGCCGATATTAAACAGATAAAACCATATCATTTCATCCAGTAAAGCCGGAAAGATGAGTTGAATAAACAGCACAATTAAAAACGAATGAACGACGATAAACAAGCACGTCGATTGGATCTTCTTCCGAAAGCTGAATTGCAAATAATTTTTAAAAAAGACGAAAATAAGAATATAGGATAACACATAGGCAAGCAGGACGACATAGAATCCCATACCGCCAAGCGTCAGGCGATAGGCGATCATCAGAACCGTTAAGATCGTCCCGACCATGAAATTGCCGTATAGGAATGAGGCGACCCACGGCACACTGCGTACATCGAGCAGTCCGCCAGTGAGAAATGTAATCGGAAATGTCATACAAAGCCAGATGGAAATTCCGCATATAATCCCAATTAAAATAGAATGATAGCGCTTAAGTCGCGGATAATGGCGCAACAACGAATAATAGAATAATATAGGGAAGAAAATATAAATCATCTGCAATAATAACTCTATGAACATTAAGTCTTCAGCTCTTCTTCTCTAACATACATTGTCGTAACACCTTTCTCTTTTAAAATACGGCCAGCTTTTTATTTCGTCCAGCCAGGCTCATAGGTATAGATCGTCTCGCCGCCATGCTGGGCATTTCCCCGAAAATGCAAAAAATCTTCCTGATTCGTCAACACAGCCCGAAAAGACAGAAAATCCGCTTTCGTTACGCGGTAAGCTTCAATCTCTCCTTGACGAAGCTGGTTCAATATCATCTCTGCGTCTTTTGTTTCCATTGCATTCACTACCTTTTCCGTAAAAATCTTATCCGCTTTCTCCCTTGATTTTACCATAGGTGCCAAGGAAAAGTGATGATGATTTTTTTCTCGCTCCACACGAAAAAAGGATGCCTCGAATCGTCATGACCCATGACCTTCTAAAGACATCCCGCTGTGGGAAAGAATCATTACACTGTTTTTTTAAGAGAAAACCTGCTCTGCCGCTACATAGGAATAGCCTAAGTCACGTGCAACGGCCTCGTAGGTGACATGACCTTTTGCAATATTTAATCCGAGCTGAAGCGCTTTGTTTTCAAGCAGAGCCTGTTCAGCCCCTTTGTTGGCAATTTGCAGGGCGTACGGCAGCGTGACATTTGTTAAGGCAATCGTCGACGTCCGCGGCACTGCTCCCGGCATATTGGCAACCGCATAATGGACGACATCATGCTTCGTATACGTCGGCTCATCATGAGTCGTAATCCGGTCCACAGTCTCAATAATGCCCCCCTGGTCAATCGCCACATCGACGACGACAGAGCCCGGGCGCATCTGCTTAATCATTTCCTCCGTCACGAGCTTCGGCGCTTTCGCCCCGGGAATCAGCACCGCTCCAATAACAAGATCGGAATTCGCCACTGCTTCAGCGATCGTCAGCGGATTCGACATTAACGTCTGAATATCGGAACCATACAAATCATCGAGCTCGCGCAGGCGTTCCGGACTCAAATCAATAATCGTCACATTCGCGCCAAGCCCCATCGCAATTTTAGCAGCATTTGTCCCGACAACGCCGCCGCCGATCACGGTTACATTTCCCCGCGAGACGCCTGGAACACCGGATAATAAAATTCCCATGCCGCCGTACTGCTTTTCAAGAAATTGTGCACCGATTTGCGCCGACATCCGCCCGGCCACTTCACTCATCGGCGTCAAGAGCGGCAGCGTCCGGCCAACTTGCACCGTCTCATAGGCAATGGCCGTCACGCCGCTTTCGACAAGCGCCTTCGTTAATTCAGGTGCCGCTGCTAAATGAAGATAGGTGAACAGCACGAGTCCTTCACGAAAGTAGCGATACTCACTAGGAAGCGGTTCTTTCACTTTCATGATCATATCGGCCTTTTCCCAAATGAGCGCACAGTCCTCTTCAATTTCGGCTCCGGCCTGACGGTACGCCTCATCGTCAAAGCCGCTGCCAAGTCCAGCATTTGTTTCGACGGTCACCTGATGCCCGGCCTGAACAAGACTCATCACACTGGCCGGCGTCATCGCTACTCGATTCTCATTGTTTTTGATTTCTTTCGGCACTCCTACTCGCATCTTCATTTCCTCCTTTTCTCTTCATGTCCTATTGTCAGTATAAGCCTTTCTACCTTGCCCGGACATTGTGCTCATGTTAAAAATTGGAGACCTTCATTTGTTAGTTTTCACAAAAACAATGGAAATTATTAACTTAGACAAAATAGCGCAGAAACTTCACCGCGAACATTGCCAGTACACTCAGCATTAAAAATAAGCCATACACTCTCAGCTTGGCAATCTCCTCTTCCGCTTCTCCATTTGATTCAATAATCTGCCGCGTCATCTTACTAGCCAGCCCTAAATAAGTCGCGATAACGATCCAAAGAAGCAGCACGACAAGAAACCAGACGCTCGTCCATTCGACATTCAAAAACAAGCCGCTTACGAAAGAAATCACAATCGCTCCATGACCGGCGCGAAAGATCCATCTATAAATCCGCAGCACCTGCAACAGCCGTGCCTGCCCATCAAACAGGCTGCCTTTCACTAAATACGAAAAAGGAATCAGCAGGAAAAACACAACAGACACAAGCACATGAATCCCATAGCTCACTAAATACCCCATATTGCTTCACCTCCCCTATCATCATACATCTTGAATTCATAGCGGCAAATCTTTTTTTGTGTTAGGATAAAATGGAGAAAAAAATGGGGTGAAGAAAGATGCCTACCTGGTTTATGTGGTTTATTGTCTTCTGGACGATATTTCTAATTACCGTGATGTTTATCGGCGGATATTTTATGTTCCGCAAATTTCTGAAGCGTCTGCCCAAAGAAGACGGGAAATCCATCCTTGATTGGCAGGACTATTATATTGAAAAAACGCTGCATTTGTGGAGCGACGACGATAAAAAGCTGCTCAATGAGCTTGTTGAACCGGTACCTGAGCTGTTCCGCGATGTCGCGAAAGGAAAAATCGCCGGCAAAATCGGCGAACTGGCACTTGAGGACAACATTGAGGAATTAACGCAGGAGTATATTATTAGAGGCTATATTTTGGCGACACCAAAGCGCGACCATAAGTTTTTAATCAAGAAGCTGAACGAAAAGCAAGTCGATTTGA
The DNA here is from genome assembly GCF_040544555.1 of Halalkalibacter oceani. Lineage (NCBI taxonomy): Bacteria > Bacillati > Bacillota > Bacilli > Caryophanales > Bacillaceae > Halalkalibacter > Halalkalibacter oceani. Next base: position 32,714 of record NZ_JBEPKD010000001.1, on the reverse strand, counting down.
GTCCTTATCAGCATTTGCTTGAAAAAAGCTCATCCTGACCAAAGAAGAGGCTGTGACAAAAGGTTGTTTTTTTACCTTTTTGTCACAGCCTTTAAGCAATGAGCGGAACCGCCACGATCTTTTAAAGCCCGTTGTGAGTGGGTTTCTCACAACGGGCTTGTGGCGTGTAAAGCCATTGCCAGTAGATCCAAAGCTAGTTTTGTCTCAAGCCCCTTTCATTTTTACGTTACGTTTGAACAGGCACAACCCACTTTGATTTCGGCTTTGTTTCGAGCTGTTTTTCCACTTTTTTAAAGCGAAAAAACATCGCAATCCGCCACGGCAAAATCATGCCATAAGCGAGCAGAAAAAACATTCCGGCCAACTCTTCCACGTCAATCGCATCACCAATGATGACTTTAAACAAAATCCGCACAAGCAGCAAGCCGATTAACAGAAAGGCAAACGCCTTTGAACGCTTTAAGTAAATCCGGTTTGCTCTAATTTCAAACTTCGACATTTTAATTAGGAAAATCGAAAAAAACATCCCAACGGCAAGCGCCTCGACTACTTGTAAAAAGTCAGGCCGTGCCGGCTCATATAAAAACATAAAAAAACCAGTAGACATAAAGACCGGCGGTAAAATAATTTTTTTGACACTGGCCGGTTTTTTTGTCGCTTTCAGCCGAATAAAAATCGCGAGTATGGCCATTATCGCAGCTCCGATGGTCGAGATCCAAATATAACTGTCCTGCAAGCTGCCCACTCCTTTCTAAGGCAACAACGCGTTTGCCACCTATTTAAAGATACATGAAAGCGGACAAGGATTCAATCGCTTTCCGTCATCCCACTATATTCGCTTTATTGAAATGCGTCCGCCATCCCCCTCATCCAGACACGGCTTGCATCAATAAATCCGTTATCCTACCGGGCCACTTCCTGCTCTTTCCATTGTTCAATCAAGGAGATAAGCTTGTCAACCGCAATATCGATTTCGCTGTACTCCAGCACTTCTGCCTTGGAAGGATACTGCTTCGCAGCATGCGCATAGCGCGGATCATAATAGAATTCAAGCAAGGTGGCAAACATCTTTTGATAATCAGCTTGCTCCCGCAACGCTTCAAGCTCTTTATACAGCTGAGGTGTAAGATATTTCTTGATTTTCTCGACCGCTTCCCAAATCTCGCTTGCATACTGTTCCGGCTGGTAGGTGTTGTAAATATGCTCAACCCGTTTCCAAAATGGATACACAAGCTCGACTCTCGTCCCCCGTTTTTTCCCTTCAATGATGAATTCGGGCAGGACAATATGGCCGATTCGCTTGCTTTCCGCTTCAATGATGAGATAGCTTGAATCATCAAGCTCCTGCAAACGCGCCATCAGCTCATATTCAAACTGCTTTTGGCTTTTTTGTGCCAGACCGATATGGCCGAAGACAGAGCCGCGATGACCGGCCAGTCCTTCCAAATCAACAACCGGATAGCCTTTTTCAGCCAGCCGTGAAAGGATTTCTGTTTTTCTTGTCCCCGTATGACCGGCAATCACGAGATAGTCCCGCTTTTTTTCCGCCTGCTCGGCGAGCGATTGCTGAACATACTGACGGAAGGAACGGATCCCTCCCTCCAGCTGGTAACATTCGATCCCGAGCAACGCCAATGTAGCAGCAACCGTCTTGCTGCGCATTCCACCGCGCCAGCAATAGACAACCATTCTTTTATCGGGAGCCTGCTGCTGTAGCTCTTTCGCCTTCGCAAAGAAATCCGGCCATTTCGGCGCGTAAATCGCCACCCCGGCTTCAATTGCCGCTTCCCGGCTTTGCTGCTTATAAATCGTCCCGATCTTCGCTCTCTCCTCATTTGTAAACAAAGGAAGATTCACCGCACCTGGCAGACGATACTCCGCGAATTCAGCCGGCGAACGGACATCAATGTATAAATCGCTCTCATAACAGAGCTGCTTACGGGTAACCGTTTCAATTTGAACATTAGACACACGACATTCTCCTTTTCTCTTCAGAGGGAACACGGAGGGGCTGGGCAAAAGGTAAAAAAACTACCTTTTGTCCCAGCCCCCTGTCCATCCAACGATTAGTTCCATTGCTCTTCCAAACCGCTGGAAAGGATTCCCCATCTACGTCAAACCGTTGATGCATCAGACTTTCATCATTCTCCGTACAGGTTTTTCACTGAATAAAATATACCATACGCCGCCGTTTAAGTCCAGAAGGGGTTTACCTGACTACTCTTGCAAGCCCCCTCAATCATTCGCTTCCTTTTTATAATTTCTGTACCACTCTTGTAAATTGGGATAGGTGCTTGTTAATGGAAAAATCCCTACTGAATTACTGCTTCTATCAATTCTGATGAGCTGCTCCTTATCATCTGTTACGACGACAAATATATAGTTTGAAGGACTGGCAATGATTTCGTTCACTTTTCTCCCATCAAAAAATTGTGGTGCAAATCTAACACCTCTAATTATAAGGCCCCTTACTCCTTAAGTGAAAGTCGACCGTGATCTGTTTTAAAGAATCATTATCTAGCATGTATTCGTTCAACTTGTCCGGCTTTATCCCTTGATGAAACAGTTTGTTTTTCACGTAGTAGACATCAGCTTCTTTTTCAATTGCTTTATTGTATGTCTGTCTGATTTCCTCTTCAATCTGTCTTGTGATAAGTTGTTCTATCGTGTCCAGAGATAAGTCTTCTTCCAAATCGGTCAGCGAGCCGGATGCTTTTACGGTAACCGTAACCTCAGCTTTATTCCCGTTTGTTGTCACTTCCACTTCGCCTTTTGTGTCTGTCACATTGACCGATCCTTTAATTTCTCCCCCTTCATAAAAATCGAGCGGGATGTTATCGGCTGTATCCAGCAGCCATCTTTTCCCCACTAATTCGGCGAATGACAGCCACTCTTTGGCGAGGCCTTTCTGGCTGTCAATTGGAAAGGCTCCATCGATGATTAACGTGCTTTTCGGCTCAAGAGCTTTCGCCGATTGGGACCATTGCGTTTTATTGATTGAAATGGACGGCAGCAGGCTGATTTTTCCCGCTTCCTTGTATTCGGCGATAAAGGTGTGGAGTCGTTTCGGCTCAATATACGAGTTCATATCAAACATTTTTTCCGGACTGTACAAAATCGTATACAAAGGAGGAAGCTGAAAAAACCCGGTGATCGTCAAAATCTCACGTATGGAGTTTTTCGTGCCAAACACCCAAGGGGTATAGCGGAATTCCCCGTTTTTTTGCAGGGATTCATGGACTTCCTCCAGCCCATGCTCCAAGACAGATTCAGAATAAACAATCGTCCCGATATGAGCCCAGTTGATCGGAATTTGCGAAGTCCGGTACAAATCAAAAATCGCATCATTAATTGTCCGGCCGCTTACTTCCCCAATATATAATGGAATCGGCTCGGCAGCTTTATTATTTTCCTGAGTAACAATACTTGAGAAATCGAGCAGTTGGGTATAAATCGTATAGCGACCATCGTGAAAATCAATCCCGATCGCCGTCACATAGCTTTCTTCCCCCAGCTCCTTCGCATCCCAACATCCCGAGAGGAGAAGGAAGAATAAAAGCACGAGTCCACCTTTATACGAAAAGTTCATCTTCTTATTCCTTTCTATCAGGATCATTGACATTAAGCGTCTGTGCCCGCTCTTTGACGGAAACAACAGGAAGCTTAAACAGCGCCTTCATCACATCGTTCCTATCGAAAGGTGAAATCGGGCTTAAATAAGGCAGGCCGAAAGATTCCAATTTCGCTAAATAGCCGAGAACGAGAAAGACACTGCTAAAAAAACCGAGCATTCCAAGTATGGAAGAGAGCAATATCGCCAAAATCCGTAAAATGGACACCGTGCCGTATAAAGCCTGATTTCCAAGAGTAAACGTTGAAACAGCGGTCATCGCCGAAACGACTAACATCGTCGGTGAAGTGAGCCCCGCCCGGATCGCAGCATCACCGACAATGAGCCCGCCGACGACAGCAATTGTTTGTCCGACCGCTTTCGGAAGGCGCACCCCTGCTTCACGAAATATTTCAAACAGCCCGATGACCAATAACATTTCAACCGAGGTGCTAAAAGGTACACCGAGTCTCGAAGATCCGATTGTCGCCACAAGTGAAAAAGGCAACTGCTCGACATTAAAAGAGGTTAACGCCACCCAAAAAGCGGGCAAAAACAAGGAGGTGAACAAGCCTAAAAAACGGATAAGCAATTCAAATGTCCCGTAATAATATGGGATGTGCTGATCTTCAGGCGTTTTTAAGTTAAAGATCAAATTCGCCGGCGCAATAAGCACATTCGGCACATTATCGAGCATGATCGCACATCTGCCCACCGCGAGGCTGGCGACAACGCCATCAGGACGAGACGTCGCTTTCAGTAACGGAAATAGCGCAAGCTGATTGTCTGAGAGAAGGGCAAGCAATTGATTATCGGTTTCCAAAATATCGATGTCAATTTGCTCTAGGCGTCTCGTTACTTCTTCAATGAGCTCCTGATTGACCACATCGCTCAAATAAAGGAGCTGGACATTCGTTTTACTTCTTTTGCCGATTTCAAATTGCTTTGCAACAAGGGTTCTCGTTTTGAGCCGCTTGCGAATCAAGGCTACATTAGAACGGATGTCCTCGACAAAAGCATCCCTTGGGCCACGGAGAGAGACTTCGGTCGTTGATTCTTCCGGTGTTCTGACTGGAGGGTTGACCGTATCGCTTAAAAAGCACCTGTGTCCGATAAAAAAAGCGGTATAGCCACTGTACACTTTATCCAGTAACGTTTCCTCTGCTTCTTTTTTTCGCTTTTTCCCATCAAGATTGAGTCGTATCGAGCAGCGGACAGATTCAATTCCGCGGACTCCATTATCTGCATAAGCGTGCTGAAACTCCTGCAAATTTTCATTAATCATTTTCTTATCAATGAGACCATTGCAAAACAAGACAAGCACGCTGTTACGCTCTTCCCCTTTAACGAGAACATGCTCTTCCATCGTAATATCCGCTGACTGCTGAAAAAGGTTTTTTAAAAAGTCTTTCATTTCCTGGTCATGTTTCATTCTCCTTCATCCTTTTTCTTGAGAATTTAATGAATAATGCGATACATCCTGTTAACAAACAGCCGAACGCCGCTCCGATAAAGTAATAAAGATGAAGAAATGAGAGAAACGTTTCATTCGAAATAGGCAGTAAAATAAGAATAATAAACATAAGACAGATGCAGAGCTGGACGAGTATCCGTTTTTTTTTCTCTTTAATCGAAAGCAGCTGTGTTATGAGATAAAGAACGAGGGCAACCCGAAGTAAATTACCGGCCGACCATTGATAAATCGCCAGGAAGTCGACATGGTTGAAATAATCGCCGATTCTTAGCAGCCGCCATTGAAAAAATGAAGGATATCGAATATTCTTCGCTTCATGGACGCCGAAAATCGCGATGCTTCCAATTAGTGGACCGGCTGTTAATCCAGCCAGAAAGGTATTCATCAAAACGAGGTGCAAAAATTTAATTTTCCGCCTTATTTCGTGCTGCAAGAAGATAAACAAAAAGATTTCCACGCCAGAGCCGATCACATAAACTGCACCATGAAACACATCCTGCCAGTTATTCTCAACAAGGATCGGGGTAATCAGATCATAGTTCTTATCCGTCATCGTTCCAATTGAGACGAACACCCCCAATAAAATGACGAATGGCAGGATCATACCGGCGCAAATCGCGAGAACATTCAGGTGATTGTATGCAATAAAGAAAGACGGCAAGAGAAACCCAATCGCAAGAACGAGCGCGGGCGTATTGAATAAATAGGTTTCCGATGTCCAGTTGATCGTTTCTTCAATGCTTGTCCAGCCTGTTACAAATAAATAAACGAGTAAGAAAAAAGCAATGAGCCGGCTGGTCGCTTTGCCCACGTTCGCCGAGAGCCATTCCAAACACGATTTTTCCTGAAAACGCTGGATCACATAAACGAGTAAAATGGAAAACAGCAGCATGAACAAATAACCCGCAATCACGCTGAGCCAGGAGTCCCGGCCAGCCGAACCAATTAATAAAGGGGTTAAAATAACATGATTACTAAAGCCCGTACTTAAGAGAAAAATACTAAACAATTGGGTAATCGTAATTTTCCTTCTCATCATCCACTCTATTCCTGTCCCGTATTTTGTTTGTAGTGTTAGATTTTTTGGACTTTTTATACAGGAATTGAACGCAATCAGAAGCGAGGCTACTATGATCGGCGAGCGACTGAACAAGGGAAAATCATGCTTTTCAGCAACAAAAAAACCACCTTTCCCTGCTCAAGGTAGCAGAAAAAAGTGGTTTGATGAAAGAGTAAGCAAGCGGCGCAAACAGCTTGTCCGTTCGTACAGACCCTGTTTGAAGCCGTTGCGAATAAAGCTTATTTCGATTGCTGCTTCTGCATCGCTTTCATCATTTGATTGATTTTCTTTTGGGATGGATTCTGACCCATCTGCATCATCATGACACGGAGCATTTGCTCGTTAATCGGCGGATTCTTTTTCAAATAAGACATCATCGTCTTACGTGCAATAAAGAAGCCGAGCGCAATTCCAGCCACGACAGCCAGTGTATAACCAAGAATATGAATCCACATAAGTACCAACGTCCTCCTTCGTGCTATTAAACCGATTGGACACCGCCAATCAACCTAATCCATTATATCGTAATGATAAACGATTTAAAAGCACTTAAGGAAAATATCGCTAACGAGTCTGCTTATCCATGAGACTGTGATAATGGAAATTGCTGTTTGATTGGCCGCAGCCAGCCAAAGCGCTGTTCATTAAGCGAAAGGGCAAAGAAAGTCGGTTCGCATTTCCGCAGCACTTCAAAAAACATCGTCTCCGCCTCGGTGCTTTCCTCGCCATCCGAGGTCAAATAGAGCGCCCGTCGTTCAATCATCAATTCTGCCTTCGCGCCCCGGCTGAACAAATCGAGAAAGTAGCGGTTTTTATGCTGAATGTAACCCCGCTCATAACTAAACGCTTCATTTAATTTTTGCTGCAACAGTAAGGCCGGAATGGGTTTCGTAATATATTCAATTTGTTTACTCAACAGCTCACGCTTTTCTCCCCTAGCCTGCTCATGCTCTTTAAACAAATGAAATAATTTTGCCTCTTGTCCGTAATACTGACGAGCAACACTTTCTTCAAATATGAATAATTCATAATGTCTCATCATGGACACCCTTTCCTCAAACTGATTTCTATTAGTATACAGAAAGGTGACAAAATTCCTTGTCTAATCAAGAGCGAATTTCCCCACTAGTTTTGTCGAAAAAAGAGTGCCAAAAGGGGGATTTCCCCTTTGACACTCCTCCTAGCGGCAAGTCAGTCTCGCCGCTGCGATATTTTCCATCACAGACGCTGTGATGCTAACATACTCCTGCTGTTACTTTTGTAACAAGGCCTTTACCTTGGCGACAACATTATCGACAGTAAATCCATACTCTGCAATAATCTTCTCTCCCGGCGCCGACGCTCCAAATTGATCAATCGCCAGTACATCGCCGGCCGAGCCGACATATTTGGCCCATCCTAAGGAAGAACCCATCTCAAGTCCAAGTCGGACGCTGATGCTCGGAGGAAGAACTTCATCCTTATACTCCTGAGACTGTGCTTCAAAACGATCCCAGCTCGGCATGCTGACAACATTGGCATGAATGCCTTCCTTTTCAAGCGCAGATTGTGCTTCAACAGCAAGCGGCACTTCGGAACCAGTCGCGAGCAGCAGAACATCCGCTTGCCCATTTGCCTTCGAGACGACATATGCGCCCTTTTTCACGCCTTCATACGCACGCTCGGAAGTGCCCTCGATCGTCGTCAAGTTTTGACGCGTCAAGACGAGAGCCGTTGGTGTATCCTTGCTTTCGAGCGCAAGCTTCCAGGCCGCAACCGCTTCGTTGCTGTCACCAGGGCGGATGACAGAAAGGCCCGGCATCGCCCGAAGAGAAGCGAGCTGTTCAACCGGCTCGTGAGTCGGGCCGTCCTCTCCGACCGCAATACTGTCATGCGTGAAGACATAAATGACCGGAAGCTTCATTAACGCCGCGAGACGGATCGCCGGACGCAAGTAATCAGAAAAGACAAAGAACGTAGCGCCGAATACTTTCAGCCCGCCATGAAGCGCCATTCCGTTTACCGCTGCCCCCATCGCAAACTCACGTACACCGAACCAGATGTTTCGGCCTTCGTAATGATCACGGCTGAAGTCACCAAGACCTTTCATCATCGTTTTATTGGAAGAAGCAAGGTCAGCTGAGCCACCGAAAAGCTGAGGCACAGTCGCCGCAAAAGCATTCAACGCTTCGCCGGAAGATGAACGTGTCGCTACTTTGGAGCCAGTCTCATAAACCGGGGCATTCGCATCCCAGCCTTCTGGAAGCTCTCCTTGCAACGCCAGTTCAAATTGGGCAGCGAGCTCAGGATAAGCCTGCTTGTACTTCGCAAACAGCTCGTTCCACTCTTGTTCCTTTTGCCCGCCTTGTTCTTTTATAGCAGCAAAATGTTCACGTACTTCATCCGGAACATGGAAATCCTGTTCAAATACCCACTTGTAGGCTGATTTCGTCAAGCCTACCTCTTCTTTACCGAGCGGTGCCCCGTGAGAAGCCGATTTCCCCGATTTATTTGGTGAACCGAAGCCAATCACCGTCTTTACTTCAATTAGCGTCGGACGTTCATCTTGTTTCGCCGCCTCAAGCGCCTGATTGATTTCTGCCAGGTCATTACCGTCCTCGACACGAATCACTTGCCAGCCATACGCTTTATAGCGATCTTCTACGTTTTCGGAGAAAGAAATGTGCAACTCTCCATCGAGAGAAATATCGTTTGAATCATACAAAACAATTAAGCGGCCCAGCTTTAAATGACCGGCAAGCGAAGCGGCTTCAGCCGAAACGCCTTCCATTAAATCACCGTCACCGCAAATTGAATATGTATAATGGTCAACGATTTGAAAATCATCTTTATTATATGTACTTGCTAAATGACGTTCAGCCATCGCCATTCCGACCGCCATCGCGATCCCTTGTCCAAGCGGACCTGTCGTTGCTTCCACACCTGGCGTATGACCATACTCCGGATGTCCAGGAGTTTTGCTTCCCCATTGACGGAACTGCTTTAAATCCTCAAGCGAAAGATCATAGCCCGCAAGATGAAGCAAGCTGTACAGCAGCATTGAACCGTGTCCTGCTGATAACACAAAGCGGTCACGGTTTGCCCAGTTCGGGTTCGCCGGATTGTGGTTCATCCATTTTGTCCATAAACTATAGGCCATCGGCGCCGCTCCCATCGGCATACCGGGATGTCCTGAATTCGCCTTTTCAATACTATCAATCGACAGTGTTCGAATCGTATTAATCGCTAACGCATCAACTTTATTTCCCATCTTAACAACCATCCTTTCCAATAGGTGAAAACGAGCATTTCGCCTTTTATCATATACTTTCTCCCGTGTTTTCACAAGTGTTCTCTGAAGATTCGCTTTATGTTAGAATGCTCTGTTTCATAAAAGAAAAACTGCGCAGCGATTCTTTAGAGAGAAAGACCTGCAAGAAAAAAGCGACAGCTCATTTAATGAGGTCGCTTATTTTGATTTTCTTTGCTTAATTTAAGGGCATCAGGCGTGACGTCATTTCCATTGCCATCCACAACCGTCACGTTGTGAAGCTGCTGTTTAAATGACTGCCTGAACGTCTGGATATATTCATTTCGAAGCGTCTGCTGCTCCTGCGCTTCGGATTTCGTTAGCCCGGATGTTTTCGCCCGTTTGGCCAATTCATTAATTCTTGCAATTTTTTCTTTTGATAGCATCGCTAAAGCCACCTCCATGTTCTTCTAACTTTACAGGAAGACAGCCCGTCTTTCAACAGAAGCCGCTCGGCCTACTGCTGCTGTTCCCGCACATAATCCTGGTAGCGGCGATGAACGGTCGCCTTCGAGATGTCGTAGCCCAGCCCCCTTAATGTGGCGGCGATATCATGAAAGGTCAGCTCGAGCTTTCTGAGACGGATAATCTCTTCAATCGGCGCTTCCTTCTTCTGGCGCCCGCCTGCATGCGTCCGCTTCAGATTCTGTTCCGGCCGATAGCCATTTTTGATCGCTGTTTTCATTCCTCTTTTGATTTTGCTATTTTGCAGCTTGCGCTGGTATTCCTCCACGATCGCTACAATTTCCAATACCATTTCATCCGCTTCAGACAGAAACAGCTCTCCTTGATCGCGGATCGATAACACCGTCACGTTCAGCTTACGGAGCTGGTGAAGCAGGGCGATCTTCGCATTTCCCCTGCCAAGTCTCGTATCATCCTGAATCAGCAGCGTGTCCGCTTTACCTTCCTGAAAAAGATCAAGGACAGCGAGCATTCCTTCCCGGTCGACTTCATAGCCGCTTGCCGTCTCTCTGATCTGCTCCACGACTTTCAGCTGCTTCTTTTCTGCCAACTGCAAAAGCTCCGTCAGCTGACGCCGTAATGAAGATTCCTGTTGCGCTTTTTCCGTACTGACGCGGCAATAAATTATCGCTGCTCCCATTCGTTTTCGTCACTCTCCGGCTCCATCTCTTCATTTGAATAAACAAACAGCCAATTGTCCTTCTCCATCGCTTGATTGAGTTGCAGTGGATGCGCCGGGCCGGCAAACAGGTCTTCCTCCAGCTGTTCGGCGTCATAGCCGACCTGTTGGTCTCCCCGATCGCTTGTTAAAAGAGCTGTATACATAAATACTAATGCGACAATCGCCAGTATGACAATAAATAATTCCTGTCCAGTAAGTCGTTTAATCATTTCGCTTCACCTCAAATAAGAATATCTGTTCGCTTTTATAATAATAAGAACAAGCGTTTGTGTCAATAGTTTTTTTAGAACTAACGTTTGCATTACATATGTTCGCATGGTACAATTTAGCTAAACAGGAAAGCGAATTGGGGTGACATGATGTCAAAGCTATCAAAGAGACAGCTTGAAATACTGGAATACATTAAAGACGAGGTAAGGAAAAAGGGATATCCGCCCTCTGTAAGAGAAATTGGAGAAGCCGTCGGTCTCGCTTCCAGTTCCACGGTACACGGTCACTTGTCCCGCCTTGAAAAGAAAGGCTACATCCGCCGGGACCCGACCAAGCCGAGAGCGATTGAGATTCTTCATTTGGATCATGAGGTTCAAGCTGTTAAGGAGCAAAAGACGACGTATGTTCCGATCATCGGAAAGGTCACTGCGGGGAATCCAATTACCGCGGTTGAAAATATTGAAGATTACCTGCCTCTGCCTGATCATCTCGGTTCACATGAGAATACATATGTTCTTGTGATTCAAGGGGACAGTATGATTGAAGCCGGAATTTTCGATGGAGATATGGTCATTGTCCGCCAGCAGCAATCGGCTGACAACGGGGATATTATCGTTGCGATGACAGAAGAAAACGAAGCCACCGTGAAGCGTTTCTTCCGCGAGAAGGATTACATTCGCCTTCAGCCGGAAAACTCAACAATGGCCCCGATTTTATTAAAGGATTGTACGGTTCTGGGAAAAGTGATCGGCGTTTTTCGGACGATTCACTAAGCAAACCCATATATTGCTGAAGCGCTTTGTTCTCATTAGAACGAGCGTTTTTTATTCTCGCTTTGAAAAAAAGAAGGAAACCCTTCCTCTCTGTACTTTGCCGAATGAACGAGCCATTTTAAAAATTCGACTTCCTTTTGGGTAAGCTTTCGGCCCAGCTGCTGCTCCAGCATCTTTTCCATTTCTTCTACTTTTTTGGCCAGCTTCAACTTCCTTCCTCCTTTTCTCATCTAAACTTTTTCAGCTCGCTGAAACGATTTTTCTTTAAAACAAATGAGGATATGACCAAGGTTTCCCTTTGACATATCCTGTATCCAGTATGTAAAAAGGTGAAGCGATCCTATCTATTATAAGGCTGGTGCTACTAAACACTTTTCAGCTCTCTTACTTTCAGTTCATTTTTTAACGTTTCAATGAAATCATGCTCTAACCCACACTTGATCGCTTCGGCTAATGCTTCCTGCAACTTATCATCAGTCAGCTTTTCAAGACTTTTGTTGTAGCACGTTATGTACATGTCGTTCATCCTTCCCTTATTTATTACTGATAAATACCCACTATCTTCATTCTTAAAACGTAATTTTTTCCTAATTCCACTCATGAAAGCAGTGCTTTGTATAGGATGACAGCCTGAGTCAAACAATAATAAAGGCAGCGGCATCTTGTTGACTTTTAGGAGGGCAAAGTATGAATGAACAGCAACAGCTTTATGCAGAAATTTACCGGACAAAAGAAAAACTTCTCGAGTTAAATTCAAATTACTGGGACTTATACTCTGACTTTTCTACCTGGTACTTCTGGGTTAATTTACTGACGATCCTATTACCTCTCTTTTATTTGTATAAAAAGCTTGATCGGACAAGGTTTTTTGAAATATCATTTTATGGCTATACCGCCCATGTTCTCTGGTCAAATATTGATCAAATGCTTTCGATGTATAACCTGATTGATCATCCTCACCGCTTAACGTATGTCCTGCCGTCCGGAATCACGATCACTGCAGTGCTCTTTCCGGTAACATTCATGTTGTTGTATCAATATTGCAGCAATCGTCAGAAAAGCTTTTTCCTTTATGCCATTTTCGTTTCCGTCTTTTTTTCTTTTGGGCTTGCAGGATTTTCAAGGCTAATTGGCCTCCTTACGATGCACAAGGGAATGAATCTGTTTTATTTATTTCTGATTGACATTTTAGTCGCTTATGCTGCTTATGCATTTACGGCTTTGTTCAAATACTTAAAACAAAGGAAACCGGTGATATAGCAAACAGAAGTCAACAAAGGCTGTCGACTTCTGTTTTTTTCATTTGTTAGTGCCTCTTTTATATTCAGCCCCAAAGCTTCTCTACTTTTAACGGAACGTATACTTTGTCGCTTTTGATCGCTTTATGAATAATCGGATTTTTAAATTGATTGCGCAATTCCTTCTCCAGCTGTTTGCGTCTTTCGGCCGCCTGCTTACTCATGCTCATGTCAAGATTGTCTTTTTCCATTTCGCTCTCTCCTTTTCTTGATGTTTACCTGTCTTATTCCCGATTTGCCTGTCGTAAAACAAAGAAAAATCAAATTATTCATTGTCATTTTTCAGAAATATGATACTATTATTACAATACTTATCATTCATAGTTGTTTTGTATGATTTATAAGCAAACACAGATGGGGGAACGAGAACACATGAGAAAGCCAAAGCCATTATTGATTCTTTTATGCGCAATCGGAATTTTCTTCGGTTTGGTCGCTTGCGGGCAGAGCGAGCAGACAGCTACAGAAGGTCCGGCGGATCAAGACGAGCAGACAGATGAGACGAGTAAGGAGGAAACAGCAAGCCTGGAATATCCAACGAGGGATATTGTCATTTTAGTCGGACATGGGGCCGGCGGCGGAATGGATACATTTTCCCGCCAGGTTGCCGCCGGTCTCGAAGACAGACTCGGGGTAAACGTCAATGTGATCAATCATGAAGGAGCGGGCGGCGTGATCGCCAAGGAAATAGGCGCCAACGAACCGGCCGACGGCTATACGATTGTCGCCACGGGAGCCCTGCCGATTCAAGTGGCGATGGGAACAAATACCGACAATCAATTAAATGTCTTTACCCCGATTGCCCGGCTGCAAAGTGATACCTTTGCTTTGCAGATCAAGCCAGGCACGTTTGAATCGATCGAGGATTTGTTCGAGCAAGCGAAATCAAGCACGATCAAGATCGGCGGTACAGGGATCGGCACTACCGATCACATCGTCTTTACGATGCTTCACGCAGAAACGGAATTGGCGATTGAATTCATTCCGTTTGAAGGTGCCGGTCAAATGCACGCGGCGCTTCTCGGCGGCCACATCGACGCGATGCTGGAAGAAGTCGGCCCTGTCGCCTCTTCTATCGAGGCTGGAGAAATGGAGCCAATTCTGTTCTTCGCCGAGGAGCGGATTGACGATTTCCCGGATGTTCCAACAAGCGTGGAACTTGGTTATGATATTACGACTGGCGTAGAACGCGGTTTAATGATCCGCAATGAAGTACCGGACGAAATTATTGAGCTGTTGGAAGAAACCGTGAAAGATATTTACGACTCACCTGAGTATAAAGAATTTGAGAAAAATGCCTTTTTGCATCTTCGTGAAGGTTGGCTCAGCTCAGAAGAATACCATGAAAAACTAACAAACGACATCGAACTGTTTACCGAAATTTTATCTTCAATCGATACGGAACAACAATAGAACAAACGCTTTCAGGGGCTGGGCAAAAGGGAAAGAACAAATAACCTTTTGCCCAGCCCTTATGCAATTGGCTTTTCTTTATCTGATAACCGCCGGAGCTTTTAAATCAACATCGACATTGATCTGATACTTCAGCTCAGGATAGAGCCTCTTCCATTCTTCTTCCTCGGTTTTCGTGCTGTTCCAATGTCTCGCCCGGTACTTCAGACCAAAGCCGAGTGGATCTACAGCATTGTCTTGAAGTTTTGCGACTAAATCGGTGAGATCGTTTTTGATCTTCTCCTCCATCGATTCAGCGATTTTGGACAAATCGGCACTTTGAATCAGCTTTGGAGAGCTTTGTTCCTCCACTTTTCCTTTCACGTCCACTTTTATCAGCGCCCTATCATCAGCTTCAAGAGAAATACGGGCGGCTGCTTTATCAATCGACATCATCAGCATCGAACGCGGCTAAAACAGCGTTCATTAGCGCCAGCATAATAAGAAGCGGCAAAAAAAGAAAAATCACCCGCTCAATAATGAAAAATTCCATGTACATGGAATCCGTAGCCGCAGCCCACGGGAAAAGAAAATGGGCGACGTTATAGGTTCCGTGCAAACCGACAGGAACCGGCAGCCTCGTTCCGGCGATGTCAACGTCAGTTGAATGCGGGTAATTTCAGGATTATACGCCACAAATAAAATGTAGAGCCCCGGCAAAAACGTACTGATCAAAAAAGCAAGATAACGCAACGACGTTAAAATCAAGCGAACTGCCAGCTGCTGGTAGTGATCATCCATCGATGACAAAAAATCGAACAGAATCGACGGAATAATCATCGCCGTCGGACTGTTTTCATCAAGAAGGATGATTTTCCCTTCCGCCAGATTTTTCACGACGCGGTCAGGCCGCTCGGTTATCACTAAGGTCGGCAGGATGCTCCATTTATAATCGATCAAATATTTATGCAATTGGGTGATCGATTGCAACATATCGACATCCATTCGGGAAAGCTTTTCTTTTACGTGCGCCAGCAGTTTTTTATCAACGAGCTAGTGATCAATTAAAACTGCGATATCAGATGGCGCCCGCTTTCCGATCTTTTGCACATCAACCTGCAAATGAACAGAATGATAGCGGTTGCGAATCAAGTTCAAGTTCGTAATCAGCTTTTCATTAAACGCATCCTGCGGCCCTTGAATAATCGGCTCCAACTCGGACTCGCCTCAACATTTTTCAGGTCGACCAGAAAGATCGTCTCGTCTAAAAAGACAATAATATGTCCTTCCACAACCCTTTGAATCATAAGCTCCACATCATCTGTCTCCAGGCTATCCGGAAACGAACGGAGATATGTTTCATAGTCAGACTTCGTTTTTGTTTCAAACATCGGAATCATGATAAATTGCTTTAGCGCAGACTCTTCACACAAGCTTTTATATAAAGCAAATGCGCTTTCGCATCCCCAGCCTGCATGCTGCGCGAAACGACATCAAAGGCGTCAGCGAATGTCTCAGTGATCTTCTCTTTACTCTTATTAATTGACTCTTGTTTGTCCATGGGAACCTTCCTTGATTTATTGGCTATTATTTAACATTTCTCATTTTGCGGAATATACTCTTTTAACCAAACTTGATCTAGTGTCTTGGCGTATTTCTGTTTAAGGGAGAAATTAGGCGTAAAGAAAAAGCGCTCATCTTTGAGCACTTTTTCTTCCAGTTTGTCAGCCTTAATGCTTTGCAAGTAGCTGATAATAAGCTGTTCTATTTTAAGTTCCTTTCCCCTTCAACACTCATTTACTTCCTTCTTCTTAAAACAACGATTATTAATAGTATTCCTACAATGATAAAGATGATATTCGACAAAATAAAATCAATCATCCATGTTCTCTCCTTATATGATATTCCGCCAATCCGCTGCATGCCTTCGAGTCGAAGAAATGAAAGTGGCAGTCCATTCAATGAAGGCCGTGTTTAACGACCCAAAAGCAGGCTGAACTTTATACTTTGTCATCAACTGATCTACGAAATTTTTTAGCATATGGTTTCATAACAATCCATCCTAAAAAAAATAAATATAATTATTAAAAGCACCTCGCACAGAAGATGTGATAGGTGCTTTTTACGTCTTAAGATTCGTTCGTGCTTGTAGTACGCTTTTACACGTATAATAACACGTGCTGTAATAGAAGTAAGAAAGGAGAACATAATGAAATCGTACTCGTCATCAGACCTCATAAAACTGATCGAGAAAGAAGGATGGATACTTATTAGGGTAAAGGCAAGTCCTCATCAATGAAATACGCAAATTAACCTCACCAGTAATGTGTTTACTACCATATTAGCACGATTTCAGGTGCCAAACGGACATTTAACGGACATCACTCTAACGCCATCCAAGTAAAGAGCCAAAATATAAAAACCCTCAACGCCAACAGCGTCAAGGGTTTCAATCTTAGTAGTTTTGCAGGTATTGGTCGCGTTCCCAAGGGTGAACCTGGGTGCGGAACATATCCCATTCGATTTCTTTTGCTTCCACAAAGTGCTCAACTGCGTGCTCGCCGAGAGCTTCAACTAGCACTTCGTCGCTGATCAGCTTGTCAACCGCTTCTTTCAATGTAGCTGGAAGATCGTTAATTCCTTCTTCGATGCGCTCTTCCTTGCTCATCACGTAGATGTTGCGGTCTGTTGCCGCTGGTGGCGTTAATTTTTTCTTAATGCCGTCAAGACCGGCTGCAAGCATTGCTGCCATTGCAAGATAAGGGTTAGCCGCAGGGTCCGGGCTGCGCACTTCGATACGTGTACTAACGCCGCGTGAAGATGGAATCCGGACAAGCGGACTGCGGTTGCGCATCGACCATGCTACATAGACAGGTGCTTCGTAGCCTGGTACAAGACGCTTGTAAGAGTTGACGATTGGATTCGTAAGCGCAGTGAAAGCTTCTGCGTGCTTAAGAATTCCGCCTAGAAATTGCATCGCTGTTTCGCTAAGCTGACTGTCTGTTGATTCGTCAAAGAACACATTTCCGTCTTTGTCGAACAGTGACATGTTACAATGCATTCCTGATCCGTTCACGCCGAATAATGGCTTTGGCATGAATGTCGCGTGAAGACCATGCTTGCGGGCAATCGTCTTAACAACGAGCTTAAACGTCTGGATGTTGTCACAAGCTGTAACCGCATCTGCATATTTAAAGTCAATTTCGTGCTGGCCAGGTGCTACCTCATGGTGGGAAGCTTCGATATCAAAGCCCATGTCTTCAAGCTCAAGTACGATATCACGACGGCAGTTTTCACCTAAGTCAGTTGGCGCAAGGTCAAAGTAACCACCCTTGTCGTTCAGTTCAAGTGTCGGCTCACCCTTTTCATCATTTTTGAAAAGGAAAAATTCCGGCTCAGGCCCGATGTTGAACGCGGTGAAACCAAGCTGCTTCGCTTCGTTCAGCACCCGCTTAAGAATACCGCGCGGATCTCCTTCAAACGGAGTTGGCTCTTCACCCGGTTTACCAGGCTGATAAATGTCACAAATAAGACGGGCTACTTTCCCTTTTTCCGGTGTCCAAGGGAAGATGACCCATGTGTCTAAATCCGGGTACAAATACATATCTGACTCCTCGATACGAACAAACCCTTCAATCGAAGAACCGTCAAACATCATTTTGTTGTCAAGCGCCTTTGGCAATTGATCAACCGGTATCTCTACGTTTTTAATGATTCCTAGTAAGTCGGTAAATTGAAGACGAATAAAGCGGACGTTTTCTTCATTTGCAATGCGCATAATGTCGTCTTGCGTATACTTTGCCATCCTATGTAATCCCCTTTCAAAATCATTTATTTAGAAAAACAAGCGCTTCGCTAAAAAGGCGTTGTTTTTTCTTAATCTAATTTTCAATGAAAGAAACGCGACAGCTGACCTTGGATAATGGAAGCCCGTCCCATCCGGCCGGCCATAACAAGCTCATTCTTCAGATGCTTTCTCAGCTCGCGGTCGCTCATGCTTTTATCTGTTTTCTTTTCCGATTCAGCATGGTTCTGCGCCTGCTGCTTCATCTGGATAACCTGCTTCACCCCGGAAATATTGACACCTTGTTCAATTAAAGCTTTAATTTCTAACAATCTATCAACATCGTAAAAGGAAAACAAACGCTGGTTTCCCTTCGTTCTTGCCGGTGCGACGAGACCGTGCTGTTCATAATAACGAATCTGTCTGGCTGTTAATTCCGTTAACTGCATGACAATTCCAATTGGAAACAAAGGCATATTTCGACGAACTTTATCGTTCATGTCAGCAACCTCCTTCGCTCTCTATTTTATTCTACTAGATGTCAAATACCGTGTCAACAGATGTCAGGTTAGTTGACATCAAATTGCCATTCTTTACATAACACGACGCCTGCTAGTCGATTTTGTGTTCGATTATCGAATCAATCGCCTGCAGTACGGCAATTTTTACATGCTCATACGTCAGCCCGCCTTGTATGTACGCGACATATGGAGGGCGGATCGGTCCGTCCGCAGTCAGTTCAATGCTCGCTCCTTGAATAAAGGTCCCGGCCGCCATAATGACTTTGTCCTGATAACCCGGCATCGGACTTGGCTGCGGCGAGACGTGGGCGTTTACGGGCGAAGCGGCCTGGATTGCCTGACAGAATGTAATCATTTTTTCCGCTGTTGGAAAGGTGACCGATTGAATCAGGTCGGTCCGCCTTGTTTGCCAGCTCGGTGTCGTTTCCATCCCAAGCGCTTCTAATGCCGCAGCGGTGAAAACAGCGCCTTTTACCGCTTGCGAGACGACATGGGGCGCAAGGAAAAAGCCCTGGTACATCTCAAGCAAACTGTACAAACTCGCCCCGCCTTCCGCGCCAATTCCCGGAGCCGCGAGTCGATAAGAAGCAAGCTCGATCAGCTCCTGCTTGCCAACGAGGTAGCCTCCTGTCTTTACGATGCCACCGCCTGGATTTTTAATAAGCGAGCCGGCGATAATGTCAGCGCCAACATCACACGGCTCCTTCGTTTCAACAAATTCGCCGTAGCAATTATCAACGAAAATAATCGCGTCTTTCTTTAAGCTGCGAATAAAGCTGATCATCTGTTCGATTTGGCTGATCGTAAAAGAGGGGCGGTTGCCGTAGCCTTTTGAGCGCTGAATGCCGATGACCTTCGTTTTGTTGCTTAGTGCTTCTTTAATTCGTTGTTCGTCGATCCAGCCGGACTCCAGTAATGGAATCGCGTCATACTCAATTTGAAAATCCTTGAGCGAGCCTTTTCCGTTTCCGCGAATGCCGACGATTTCCTCCAGCGTGTCATACGGCTTTCCTGTAATATACAAAAGCTCGTCCCCCGGCCGCAATAGTCCAAATAAAGCCGTCGCAATCGCATGCGTCCCTGAAATAATCTGCGGGCGGACAAGCGCCGCCTCGCCTCCAAATACATCTGCATAAATCGCCTCAAGCGTATCACGCCCGCTATCATCATACCCGTATCCGGTTGACGGAGTAAAATGAAAATCAGCGACTTGATGCTCGCGAAAAGAACGCATCACTTTTGCCTGATTTTCACAGGCGATTGCTTCTATTTCCTGATGGTGGGCATGAATGTTTCTTTCAATCGTTTCCGTTAGTTCTTTCAGCTGCTTTTGATGTTGCAATTGACTATACATGTTCTGTTATTCCTCATCTTTCATCCGATTCCGTAATTCTTGACCTAATGCCGTATGCTGGCTAACATAGCCACTTACCTCGTATCGCTCCTCCGCTTCATCCCACTGCTGGACACTGCGCAATGTTTCCTGTTTGCAGCGCGCAAGTAAACGTCCCTCGTCAGGAGAAAGCATGACTCGATAAGGCATGAGCTGCTCAACAAGCTTTTCTTCAATGACGTGCTTTAATTCAGTCACATCTTCCTGATCAAATGCGCTGACCTCAACCGAATCCTCTGTTCGCGTCGGAAAGAAATCCGCGACTTGCTCGTCGGCTTTATTATACACCAACAGCTGCGGAATCTTATCCGCCCCCAGTTCTTCGACTAACGTCTTCACCGTGCGCTCATGCTGGAGGTAATCCGGATTGGAACTGTCGACGACATGCAGAAGCAAATGAGCGTGCTGCAGCTCTTCCAATGTTGAGCGAAAAGCGGCGACAAGCGTCGTAGGAAGATCTTGGATAAAACCGACCGTATCGGATAAAAGCACCTGCAGGCCGCTTGGCAAAACAAACTGTCTTGTCGTTGGATCAAGCGTCGCAAAAAGCTGATTTTCCTCCAGTGTATCCGCCGCTGTCAGGCGGTTTAACAGTGTCGACTTTCCGGCATTCGTATAGCCGACAATCGCGATTTGCAATACCTCATTCTGTTTTCGCCGTTCGCGGTAGCGCTGGCGATGACCAACGACGGCTTCCAGCTGATGCTTGATCTCATCCATCCGGCGACGGATATGTCTGCGATCGGATTCTAATTGGGTTTCCCCCGGTCCTTTTGAGCCGATCCCCCCACCTTGCCGTGAAAGGGCCAGCCCTTGTCCAGCCAAGCGTGGCAATAAATACGACAACTGTGCCAGCTCAACCTGCAGCTTCCCTTCTCTCGATTGGGCCCGCGCGGCGAATATATCCAAAATTAACTGCGTGCGATCAATGATCGTCACCTTTGTGCGAACGTGCATATTGCGCACCTGACTTGGTGACAGTTCATCATTAAAGACGATCGTATCAGCCTGCTTTTCTTCAATTAATGTGATAATTTCATCGACCTTTCCCCGGCCAATGTAAGTGGAGGGTTCGACCTTCTGCCGTTTTTGCGTCACGGTCGCGACGACAGTCCCCTTTGCTGTTTTCACGAGGCTTGCTAATTCATCCAACGAACGAGCAAAGCTGTCATCATCCTCGGTAAATTGACAGCCGACTAAAATAACTTTTTCCGTTTCCCTTTGCTGGACTTCCTGCACACTACTCCACATCCTTCAGCTAGTCTTCCATTTAGTATGGACAATCATTGTTCATCTTACCATGAAACGGCAGCAGAAGGAGAGAGCAGTGGCGAGTTGATTAACCGATTTGACATTTTTCCTTAATCGCTTCAATCATCTGTTTCGCTCTTTGCTCAATCGTATGGTGCCGGTGAATAAATTCATAGCCTGCCTGACTAATCCGCTTTCGTTCTGCGTCGTTTTTTAAATAGTACTCGGTTTTTTCATAAAATGTATCGACGGTGCAGGCAACATAATGAACCTGGTCGACAAAACCGAGCTCTGCAATTTCCTGATTCGTTTCAGCCAATAGTAATGTTTTGCAGGCAAGCGCTTCAAAAAACTTCAGTACCGCCACTCCTCCTGCCCTGCTGCGGCTCCCACATGTATAAAAGATTTTGGCCCGATTTAATTCGCGCGCATAGCGTTCATTGACCAAAATCTCCTCATCGCCTGATAAAGCGACGACTCGATGGCCCGGGTGAGGCTGATAAACAAAGCCTGGTTCTGTTCGCATTCTTTCAAATACGGCATCACGAAACGCATATCTTCCCTTTACAGGCATTGCTTTTGGAGCTTTGTCAGCGGGCAAATGACTTTTGTCTTCAATATAAACGAGCCCCATTAATAAGGAATCAATAGCTTTCTTTTCTTTCCAATCCTTCATCACAGCTGGATTGATTGCCCACGGCCACCAGCAAAGCCGCTCACTGTATTGGGGAAACCTGTGTAAAAACGGGTGCTTCGTCGCGGAAAAAATAATATCGACTTTGTTTTCGTCGAAATAGTTCCGCCGCTCCTCCGGTTTCCAATCAACATCAATCACATAGCACCCTTTAGGGATATCGATTTGACCCAGGCCCGTGATCTTTGGCGCTAAACCGAAATTCCAAGCGATGTCGTAGTGAAAAATAAAATCCGGCTGAAAATCCAAACGGGCTAAAATTTCCTCGATATCTCCCTCTTCATGCCAGTACTTTACATCGGCGTATTTCTCGAGAGCGCGGATCATATCCATCTTCGGCCGGTGTTTTATATAAACCCAAATCTTGTTGATTAAGACGAGTATTTTCACCTTTCGTGCCTCGCTCATTTCTTTTCACCCCTTTTTGCTTCCATATTTTATTTCTATGTAAAACTTGGCTTACCGCTGTAGACATTCAGGAAAGAATTCAAAAACAGGCAGGAAGTCATGCTTGTCCATGTAAAAAAACAGGACCGCCAGCTCTCCGGCAATCCTGCTTTAACAGCCCCCTCACGTCAGCTTGACATGAGACGAATGAAATTGAAAATCCTCGCGTTTAATTTGCGTCAGCGCCTCCCGGTCATAGCGCTGCTCCCTCAATAAGCGCACCGCCTGGAGGCGTATCGCTTCCTCGATGATATTGCGAATATAGCGGCCGTTACTGAACGTTCGCTCCTGCTCCTGACTAATTTTGCGCAAATGCTCCTTAACGTGATAAGCGCCGTCCTTAGACAGCTCATACTCCCGCTCTTCCAGCATGCGGTGCACCATTTCCATCAGCTGGTCGGTCGTATAATTCGGAAAGTCAATCGCGATCGGAAAGCGGGAAGGCAGTCCGGGATTTAAAGAAAGAAAGTAGTCCATCTCGCGCGAATAGCCGGCGAGAATCAGGACGAAATCATGCTGATGATCCTCCATCGCTTTCACTAACGTATCAATCGCTTCCTTGCCAAAGTCCTTCTCGCCCCCCCTGGCGAGAGAATATGCTTCATCAATAAACAGAACCCCGCCGTTGGCTTTTTTCAGGACATCCCGGGTTTTTTGCGCCGTGTGACCGATGTATTCCCCGACAAGATCAGCCCGCTCTACTTCAATAAAGTGGCCTTTCGTCAGCACCTCCATTTCAAAGAGAAAAGAAGCGATAATCCGGGCAACTGTCGTCTTACCCGTTCCAGGGTTTCCTTTAAAAATCATGTGCAGCACTTGCTTGTTTGTCTTTAACCCTTTTTCTTTTCGGCATTGGTTAATATAAAGCCAGGCGTATATTTCCTTAATCAGCCGCTTTACTTGCTCAAGCCCGACATACTGACCTAGCTCCTGCTCAAATTTCAGTAAAATTTCATGCTGCTCTCTTTCCTCTTTTGATTGAAAAAACGGCTCAATTTGATCGTTCGTGTCGATCGTTCTATGATTGAGCACAACATTGATGCGCCCACGTTTTCTTGTCTGTGCTGGGTTATTCATGCTGTCACCCCTTCGCTCCATCTACAGCGTAAGACAAATAGCTTCTTTTACAATATACGCAAAAATGGGCGAACATGTGAGTAATGATTGAAAAAGCGCTGACGGTTTTTCTTAGAAGCGGCGCGCGAAGCCGTTACCATCTTTTGAGGAGGTCTGAAAGTGGGGGTTTTTCAGACAGACGCGTAACGGGCAGAGCCGACGCCCTTCTTTGATTAGGCTTTCCAACTCGCTTGAAACCACGAAAAGGGGACTCTTGAATTTTATAAATTCTTATCTTTTAAGAAAAGTGGCAAGCCGCCCTTTCCCTTTCTTAGAAACAATGTGCGCAGCCGTTACAAGAAGGTGGACGTTTTTCTGAAAATGAGAAAAGCCGACACCTTCTCTTTCCAAAAAGAGGAGCTGATAGTACACTTAAAAGGGAGAGGAGGGAGGCATGTGACGATAGAGCTCGCCCACTATATGGAAGAGTATTTACAGTATCTTGCGTTTCAAGGAAGGAAACCGTCAACCCTGAAGCGTTACCGTTATGATCTGCTCGATTTTTGCAGCTGGATCAGGACAACGAGGGCGGACAAGCTGCCCCTTGAACAAAAGGAAGTCAGTGCTGCCGAACTGGAACTGTTTTTCAATGAGCTTCTGTATGAGCGCCGCTATCACACCCGGACGATTCGCCGTATTCACAGCGTCTTACGCCAGCTCGCCCGCTATGAGGCAAGTCTCGGCCGTTCGCATTTACGCCCTGTGCTTGAGCTGGAACCGCCGAATCTGGCGGAAACCCCTCTCGGCGAGGATGAGTGGCTGACAGCGAAAGAAAAAAGCCAGCTCTTACACACCCTCTCCTCCGAGCGCGGTCTGTCCGAGCAACAGCTGGAAACCTTCCCTTTTTATCGCGAACGCAATCAATTGATCGTCCTGCTGATGCTGAAATATGGCTTATCCCTGCGCGAGGTTCATCACCTCTCGATCCGTGATGTCAAATTTGAAGCGAACGACATCCTCGTCCGTTACGAGGAGCCGTCGCGCCGGCTGACGCTTGAAGATGGAGATAAACAGCTCGCTTACCGCTATTTCCAAACGATTCCCGAACCGGTGCGGCCACGCTACCATAGTACCGATCCTTTCTTTGTCGCGTTTGATTTCAAACGAAAGACCTTTCACTGGTCCTATGACGATGACGAGCCGAAGCGGATGACGGTGATCGCCATGCAGAAAATGCTGCGGATGGAAGTCAAGCGGGCCGGGCTGCGCAAAGGAATCAGTGCCCAAACATTGCGAAACACCTATATATTGGAACAGCTCCGCCAAGGGATGACGAGCGACGAATTGATCAGCCGAATCGGCTATACGTCCCCTCTCTCGTTGAAGCGTTATTTACAAACCGTCGAGGAAATGTCGAGAAAGAAAAAAGAAACCGTCTCAGAAGGGTAATACTACCTTTTGAGACGGTCACTGAAAAGCCCTTGCCATGAGCAAGGCGTGCAAAATCAGCACTACATAACGAAAAAAGGGAAGCCAGACAGTTGAGACAGCTTTTAACCGGCGTCGAAACTTCCTTTACAAAAGAAGCTTGCTTCCGGCAGGTGTTCAAAGGAAGCATGCCGCCTTTTGGCATACTCCTTTTATGTTAAAGAGTTGAGTCTGCTTCAGACTTCAACTGGACATTGCGTTGAGGAGCAAACGTTGAAATCGCATGCTTGTAAACAAGCTGTTGCTTTCCTTCCGTTTCCAAAATGACCGTAAAGTTGTCAAATCCTTTGACCTGTCCGCGCAGCTGAAAGCCATTTAATAAAAACACGGTTACGGCAATATTATCTTTTCGCAATTGATTTAAAAACTGGTCTTGAATATTGATAGGTTGTTGTTTCATCGGATTGTCCTCCTCTAATTGGCTCTCTCTTTACTTCGCTATCGAAGAATTATTTCCTTCAACAAATGTACAAATTTCGTGAAAAACTTGATCTGTTAAACCAGCCGTCATATCAAACCAGCTCGCTTCTGATTTGTTGCGAAACCATGTCAGCTGCCGCTTGGCATAGCGCCGTGAATTTTGCTTCAGCGTCTCAACCGCTTCATCAAACGGGCAATCTCCGTCAAAGTAAGCAAACAGCTCCTTATAGCCGATTGCCTGAACGGCTTGGCCCGTTCTAAGCCCCGTATCATAAAGCCGCCTTGCTTCCTCGACCAGCCCATCCGCGATCATCCGGTCAACCCGTAGATTGATCCGCCTGTAAAGCAGCTCCCGCTCCATCGTCAGCCCGATATAGGTCAGCTCATAAGGCGAATCGTGACGCCGTTCGTCCTGCTGCTGGGCTGAAAACGGTATGCCGGTCACCTTCGTTACTTCGAGTGCGCGGATGACACGTCTGACGTTGTTCGGATGAATCAGCTCCGCTGCACGGGCATCGGCCTTGCGCAAACGCTCGTGCAACGCTTCTTTACCGTGAGCTTCAGCAAACGCCTCCAGCTGCTTGCGGTAAGCTTCGTCGACCGGCAGCGTTTCAAGCTGGTAGCCTTTTGTGACGGCATTAACATACAAGCCGGTGCCACCGACGAGAAACGGCAGGCGGCCCGCGGCATTAATCTGCTCAATCAGCGGCTCGCAGCGTTCCTTGAACTCGGCGACGGAAAACGGCTCCGACGGGTCCTTGATATCAATCAGATGGTGCGGCACGCCTTCCTGCTCGGCTGTCGACACTTTTGCCGTGCCGATGTCAAGCCCTTTGTACACCTGCATCGAATCACCGCTGATCACTTCGCCGTTATATTTATGGCATAGCTTGATGCTGAGTGCTGTTTTTCCAACGGCAGTCGGACCTACTATGACAACTAGCTTCTTTTTCATCATCTTCTCCCTGTTTGTCAAAATTCAAACGTGCTTCGTGTCACTTTTTCTTTTTTCAATGTAACCGTAATGAAAAGCAGCATGCTGCCTTTTGCATACACGGAAAGAAAAGCGGGCGAACCGGCTGCTCTGCCAATGATCCTTCAGTACAACGCGAAAGCGGCTCACCCGAAGGGCCTCTTCGACCACAGCCTCTGTCAGCTCGTCATGACAGGCAAAGGGCTTCAGTGCGCTGATCCCGCTTGAAGCCGGCAAATGCGTTTCAAACATCGGATCGAAATAGACGACGTCAACCGATTGATCGGGGAGGGTACGTAAATAGTCGAGATGATGAACAGCAACAACGTCGACTTCTCTCATCGCCGAGAGCATCTCCCCGCTCCCTTCCTGCCAATGTCTCAGTCCTTCGGCAACAATCAAAGCGAGGACGGGATTCGCTTCAAGTCCTGTCACCGAGCCTTCCCGTCCAACGGCGACCTTGGCGACAAGACTGTCAGCAGCCAGTCCAAGCGTACAATCAAGCACGCTCATCCCCGGCCGCAGGCCCGCCGCCTCAACGAGCGGATCATGCCCGGAGCGAAGCAGCTGCTTGACGCGAAACATCGCCGAATTAGGATGATAATAAAACGGTTCTCCACCTTCTTGCGGATAAAGGGTCAGCCTTTGCTTTCCGACGACGAGCACATCTGTCCGGTAGCGCTTCGTCAAGTCCTCGACCGAGCTTTTTCCCCGGCCGATAAATGGACTGTTCAGCTTACGACCGATCTGTTCGGCTTTTTCGCTGACATGTCTCGCATTTCTCTCCACGGTAGTGACAATCATCGCCTGACTCCATTCCTTTCCTTACATCACTCGCTTAAACATTTTTTCCAACGCATAGGTCGAGAAATGGACGATGATCGGCCGTCCGTGCGGGCATGTAAATGGATCCTGACATGCTCTCAGCGCTTCAAGCAACGCAAACATTTCATCCTGGCGCAAATGCCGGTTCGCTTTAATCGCCGCTTTGCAGGACATCATAATCGCCGCTTCCTCGCGCAGCTTGGCGATGTCGACCTTGCGATGCGTCAGCAAATAATCGATAATTTCCCGGATCGTCTCTTCCTCTGCTCCTTTTGGGAGCCACGTCGGATGAGACCTGATAATAAACGCCTGTGTGCCGAATATTTCAAGAAAAACCCCGACCTCGGCCAACGCCTCTTTATGCTCCGTTAAAATTTCCTTTTCCTGAGCAGTGCATTCGAGCGTAATCGGCAAAAGCAGCTCCTGAACCTGCGGCGTAATGTCACCGACTTTGTCGCGATAATATTCATATTTAATCCGTTCCTGAGCGGCGTGCTGATCGATCAAATACATCCCTGTATCATTTTGCGCGACGATGTAGGTCCCATGCATTTGTCCAACCGGATATAAAACCGGCACGCGCTCCTGTGCTTCCGGCGTGACAGCTTCTTCTTCGCTGCTCATTGCCTGCTGAGGCGGGGCGGAAGGCGCTTCAACGAATTCTTCCTCCTCTGCGTGGACAGCTGCTTCCGTCTGCTGCTCTTCCACTTCTGAATAAAGCGCTGGCGGGGGAGCAGGCGTTTCGCGCACGGCTTCCGCCTGATGGCGTTCCGGCGCCGGGGCTTCGCCGTTCAGTTGAGCCTGCTGCGCCTGAGTTGGTGCTTCAGGCTGCTTGTAGTCAAGCTGAAGCGCGAGCTGCTCACTTTGCTTCGACGGAGTAACTTCACTGCGTCTGTTCAGATCAGCTGCGGGTATCAGCTGCTCCTTTTGCCAGATGGCACGGATCGTTTTTGTTAAAAGTTCGCCCAGCTCTTCCTCTTTACTTAAGCGCACCTCAAGCTTCGCCGGATGGACGTTGACATCAATCAGCTGCGGATCCATCGAAATCGCGACAACGGCAATTGGATACCGGCCAATTGGCAGAAGCGTATGGTAGCCGTCCTGAATCGCCCGCGCCAGTGCATAATTGCGGATAAAACGGCCGTTTACAAAGATCGACATATATTGACGTGAAGCCCTTGTCAGCTCCGGCAATCCGGCATATCCTTCGATCGTGTAATCAAGTGATTCTCCGGAGAACGGGCGCATGCTGCGGGCGACATTCCGTCCATAAATCGCCGCCACTACTTGTTTTAAGTCACCATTCCCTGCTGTTTTCAGCATTTCCTTTTGATTGTGATAGCATTCAAAGGCGACATCCGGATGGGCGAGGGCCAGCCGATTGACGATATCGCTAATGTTGCCCGCTTCTGTATGAACGGTTTTGACATACTTCAGCCGAGCCGGTGTATTGTAAAATAAATTCGTCACCGTAATGTCGGTCCCTTTTCGAGCCGGGGCCGCTTTTTTATGCTTGATCACGCCGCCCTCAAGCCGCAGCTCCACGCCCGCGCCTTCGCCCGTGCTCGTCTGCAACGTCAGATGGGAGACAGAGGCGATACTCGGCAGCGCTTCGCCGCGAAAGCCGAGGCTTTTAATCTGAAACAAATCGCGATCTGTTTTGATTTTGCTCGTCGCATGACGCAAAAACGCTGTTTCCACGTCTGCTTCTGGTATGCCTTCCCCATTATCGACAACGCGTAGCGAGCTCAAGCCGCCCTCTTCAATTTCAATCAAAATATGTGTACTGCCAGCGTCAAGCGAGTTTTCAACGAGTTCCTTCACGATCGAAGCGGGTCGCTCGACAACTTCCCCGGCGGCGATTTTGTTCGCAAGGGCATCATCGAGCTTGATAATTTTCGCCATCTCTCCCTCTCCTCTCTTGTTTTCCCTCTATTACTTTAATAAACGTTGCATCTCGTTTACAAAACTGATCGCTTCAATTGGCGTCATATGAAGAACATCCTTCTCACGCAGCTGCTTTAACACCGCTTCTTCCTTCTCAGCATGGCGTGACGGCTTGCGCTTTCGTTCCGTCGTCGCCGCTGTTTCCTCGATTGCCGCTTCCGCGAACAAAGACAGCTGTTCACCAACTTGCTGAGGCGACGGCCTCTGCCATGCTTGTCCACCGTCCTTTTCCAGCTCCCGCAGCAGGTCGTCCGCCCTTGAGATGACCTCTTCCGGCAGCTCGGCCAATTGCGCGACATAAATCCCGTAGCTACGATCCGCCTGTCCATCGACCACCTTATGCAAAAATACGACCGTTCCATCCTCTTCCACTGCGGAGACATGGACATTTGTCAAATGCTCAAGTGAGCTTTCAAGCGCGGTCAGTTCATGATAATGCGTTGAAAACAGCGTCTTTGCCCGCAGATGATCATGAATGTATTCAATGATCGCCTGAGCGAGAGCCATCCCGTCATAGGTTGACGTGCCGCGCCCGATTTCATCGAGCAGAAGCAGACTGTTTTCCGTCGCTTTCGTCAGCGCATACCGTGTTTCCAGCATTTCAACCATGAATGTGCTTTGCCCGCTCGCTAAATCGTCAGCGGCGCCGATTCTCGTAAACATCTGGTCAAAAACCGGCAATTCCGCCTGATCGGCCGGGACAAAGCAGCCGATTTGCGCCATGATGCTCAAAAGAGCAAGCTGACGCATATACGTGCTCTTCCCGGCCATGTTCGGCCCGGTAATGAGCAGCATTTCACGGCCTTCCTCCATCATGACATCATTGGCGACATACTGCCCTTTCGGAATCACCGTTTCGACGACAGGATGCCGTCCGGCGACGATATGAATGCGACGGTCCGGTGAAAATTGCGGCCGCGTATAGCGCCGTGTTTCACTGACAGCGGCAAAGCCAGCAAGAGCGTCGATTTCACTGATCGCCCGGGCCAGCGCCTGAATCGCGGTAACGTACTGCTTCGCTTCTTCGCGGACAGCGACGAACAGTTCATATTCCAGCTGCTCCATTTTTTCTTCCGCTTCTAAAATAAGCGCTTCTTTTTCCTTCAGTTCAGGGGTAATAAAGCGCTCGGCATTCGTCAATGTCTGCTTACGCTCGTAGCGCCCTTCCGGAAGCAGGTGAAGGTTCGCTCTCGTCACTTCAATATAGTAGCCGAAGACGCGGTTAAAGCCGATTTTCAGCGACTTCACCCCGGTCTCGCGCTTTTCTTTCTGCTCCAGCTCGGCGATCCACTGCTTGCCGTTTTTGCTTGCATCGCGATAGGAATCGAGCTCCTGATGAAAGCCGTCGCGGATCATCCCGCCTTCGGTGACGGAAATCGGCGGATCATCGACGAGGCTCGTTTCGAGTAAATCAACGAGCTTTTCAATGAATTCATCCTCACGGAACCAGCGCGCTGCCAGCTTTGGATCAATCGCTGTAATC
Source organism: Halalkalibacter oceani (assembly GCF_040544555.1). Lineage (NCBI taxonomy): Bacteria > Bacillati > Bacillota > Bacilli > Caryophanales > Bacillaceae > Halalkalibacter > Halalkalibacter oceani. The sequence continues at coordinate 2,179 of NZ_JBEPKD010000001.1, read as the reverse complement.
GTCTGCTTGATCAGCGGAATACTTTGCAAGGAGCGCTTCAGCTGAACAAGCTCTCTCGCATTGACGCTTCCGTAGGCGATCCGGCCGGAAAGTCGTTCCAGATCATAAACATAGCGCAGCTGCTCGCGCAGTTCCTCACGCTCGAAGTAGGCAGAAATAAACGCTGACACGACATCCAGCCGTTCTTCAATCGCTTCCTTTTGCAGCAACGGCCGCTCAAGCCAGCTTTTCACAAGCCGCCCGCCCATCGCTGTCACTGTCTGATCAATCACGGCGAGCAGCGAACCGGCCTTCTTTTTCTCCCGCAGCGATTCCGTTAATTCGAGATTGCGGCGCGTGTGGGTGTCCATTTTCATAAACGAATTCGTCGCATAATAGCGGACCCGCTGCAAATGAGCAAGGGAGCGCTTTTGCGTGCGGATTAAATAGTTTACGAGTCTTGCGACACTTTGAACGAGCTTGTCCGAAGACAGCTCCGTGCACAGGTCGGCATACTCCGGCTCAAGCTCGGTTTTCTCCTCGACGGAGATCGTAAGCGGCCATTTCTCCTCCAGCCGTTTGTGTAAGTCAGGCGAGAAGTCGGCAGCAACGACGAGCTCCTTCGCCTGGGCGCCGGTAATATCGGCGATCACTTCCTCAAAATCTGCGATCAGCGTCACCGCGCATTCACCGGTCGTTAAATCAGCGCGGGAAAGGCCGAATGTTTGATCGTCAAAGCAAGTCAACGCGACTAAATAATTGTTTTCTTTTTCTTTAATTTGATTGCCGTCCATCACCGTGCCCGGCGTCAGCAGCTTGACGACCTCGCGCTTGACGACGCCTTTTGCTTCCTTCGGGTCCTCGACCTGCTCGCAGATCGCGATTTTATAGCCTTTTTCAATCAGGCGGGATATGTATTGATCGGCTGAGTGATAGGGAACGCCGCACATCGGAATTCGTTCCTCACCCTGCCCCTGGCCACGGCCGGTTAACGTAATTTCCAGCTCTTCGGCTGCCAGCTTGGCATCTTCATAGAACATTTCATAAAAATCACCAAGGCGAAAAAATAAAAAGGCATCTTTATATTGAGCCTTTATCTCCAAGTATTGCTTCATCATTGGGGTTAGCTGTGCCATCTTCGTTCCTCCACGTTCCATGATCAGTGATTTTTATTATAACATAGCTGGAACGATTCTTACATCCGCGGTGGATTCTTCGCGGCTTTTAAAAAAAGAACTGACTCAAGTTCGTCGACTTTTGAGTCAGTCCGTTTGATTAATTTTCAAATTCCTTATGGAGAAAGTTCGGGTCGAGGTTCTCGTATTCCTCGTCGCTTACTTCGTCGACGTAGTCATCCTCGGTAAACTCTTCAAGTAAGCCGTCCGGATTGACCGCTACGGCCACCTTTGTTTCTCCGATACATTCGACGATAAATTCCCGTTCCACCTGTACTTCAACGTTAGCTCCGTTTTTCGAAATCGTCGCTTCCAGTGTATTTGGCTGTTGAACGGCGCGGGCAATCACGTCCATCTCCGCTGATAATACGTTCTCATCTCTCATTGAAAGTGCAATGACATCTGTATACGTGACCGTCTGTGTGGCGACATCCGTCTTTGTATTCTTATTGTAGGAAAACCACACATTAATATCGTAGCTGCCTTTTACCTCTACGTTTTCACCTTTTTTCTCAGCACTGTATTTATGGTTAATGATCCAGCAGCCAAGAATGCTTGACGGTTTATGTGCAGGGGTAATCGTATGAGTCGTTTCAGAGAATTTACGACCCTTTCCACATACCGCTTTTGTAATAATCTCACGATAGTTAAACCCATTTTCTGTCTGAGACATGAAACTAAACCCTCCTCTTTCTCATATCATCGTCATACGCACGGCACGGCTTACGCCTAAGCGGTTCGTCAAAATCTTCACTGTCATCCTATGCAGGGCGAATAACCAATGTGCATGAAACTAGATCATGAAAACAAAATCCTATCTGTAACACGATATGCCTTGAGCGAAGGGTTTAGTACAGAAAAAAGACAAAGAGAGCCTGAAGCAAAAGGTTTGCATTGATATGCTCCCCTTTCGGTAGACAGATGAAAAAGAAAAAATCTGTTGATCGAAAGGGGAGTATTTTTATGGGTCAGAAGAGGTTTCCCATTGAAGTAAAAGTAGAAGCGCTTCAGGTATTGGAGGAAGG